>CAJMNI010000001.1 GCA_905214735.1 uncultured bacterium
CTGAAATTTAGATGTTTAACAGCATAATTTCAATTTTTGTCATGTACTAAATTTTGTCATTGTAAATTTGATTTTAACCCATCGGCCAGGACGGGAATCAAATTTACATAAAAATCCCCTGCCGGCAACTATTCCGACAGGGGTCATTTTTATTTTGTTTATTGGGGGTCTGTCTTATTTCGGCGCCCGTGGTCAAGCGGCCTCGGCCTCGGGGGTCACGCCGCCCCGGTTTTTCCAGCATTAAAAAAGCGTGCCGTAAAGCACGCTATACTAATGGATTGTGACGGATTGTGACGGATTGTGACAATTACGTCATTTGCCGATGCAAAAGCGGGCGAAGATCTGGTGGAGGAGGGTGTCGGTGGTTACGGCGCCGGTGACCGTGCCGAGGTGATGAAGCGCTTCGCGGATGTCTTGCGCTATGAAGTCGGCCGACAATCCGCTCTCCATCCCTTCCCGGGCCCTGCGCAATGCTTCCGCTCCGGCCCGCAGGGCTTCGGCATGCCTGGCGTTGGTGACGATCAGTTCGCTTTCGGGATCATGCTCCTGCGTGGCCATTTCTACCATGGCGGCTTCGAGAGCTTCTATCCCCTCCCCCTCTTTCGCCGATATCCGCAATACTCTCAGCCCGGAAGCGCCCTCAGCTTCCCCGGCTACCTTAGCTAAATCAGCAGCTAAATCAACCCCCTGAGCTACCTCAGCTAATTCGCCATCTCCGGCCAGGTCGGCTTTGTTTATCAGCAGCAGGTGGCAGGTGTCGGGGTAGTCCCCCTTGCGCCGGGAAATTTCCCGCAGGTCGGCTTCATAGCCCGGCTGCGTGGGGTCGGCCAGCCAGAGCACGATGGCAGCTTTGGCGAGGGCGGCTTCGGCGCGTTCGATGCCGAGCTGTTCCACGCGGTCGGACGTGTCGCGTAGTCCAGCCGTGTCGTAAAAACGGAAAAGCACGCCGCCGATCTCGCGGGTGTCTTCGATTATGTCGCGGGTGGTGCCGGGAATGTCGCTCACAATGGCGCGGTCGTCGCGCAGCAGACGGTTGAGCAGCGTCGACTTGCCGGCGTTGGGGCGTCCGGCAATCACCACCGGCACTCCCGACTTGAAGGCCTCTCCCGCCCGATAGGAGTCGGCGAGGCGTTCCACGAGCGCTATCGTCTCCCCGGCAAGCGCCACGAGTTTGGCGCGGTCGGCAAACTCCACGTCCTCCTCCGAGAAGTCGAGCTCGAGCTCGAGAAGGGAGGCGAGCTCCACGAGGCGCGAGCGGAGGTCTTCGAGTTTGCGCGAAAAACTCCCTTTCACCTGGCGCATGGCGAGACGATGGGCCGCGCGCGACGAAGCTGCGATCAGATCGGCGATACCCTCGGCCTGCGCAAGGTCGATGCGGCCGTTGAGGAAGGCCCTCTGCGAGAACTCGCCAGCGCCGGCGGGACGTGCACCGAGGCTCACAAGGCGCGACATCACCTCGCGCTGGATCCACCGCGAACCGTGGCATGAAAACTCCACGGTGTCCTCGCCGGTAAAGGAGGCGGGGGCGCGGAACAGAGTGGCCACCGCCTCGTCGAGGGGCGTACCCGAAGCGTCGGCAGTGATTGTGCCGAAGTGAGCGGTGTGGCTCGGTGCCTCGGAAAGCTTGCGGCCGCGCCATGCCTTGTCGGCTATTTCAAAAGCGCGGGGACCGGAGAGCCTGATCACGGCCAGTCCCCCTTCTCCGGCGGGCGTGGAGACCGCGCAAATAGTATCGATGCTATCCATGTTTTTCATCTCTTTTTATTCCATTCGCGGAAAGAGGCTGCCGATTCCACCTTCTCCTCCACATCGTCGGGAAGGTTATAGAAGAAGTCGAAACCGGTGAGTTTCTCCACATCGTCGATTGTCATCGCATACTGCTCCATGTTTCCGGGCGAAGTCATGTTGGGATATACGAAAGCGATCCCTCGGGGCTCGGCGGCATAAGGAGCGGCTATCACCTTGAAAAAGGCGGAAGGCACCCTCACGCCTGTCGATCCGATTCTTTGGGTGTCGCTCTTCTGATAGATCGGTCCGGCCACAATCACAATGGCCGAATCGCGGAGAGCCCATGCGCGTTCGCGCTGCTCGAGAGAGTTCCACGCTCCGGAATTGAGGGAATGGTCTTGCGGGCAGATGTTGGCCATCACGAAACAATCCTCCATTGCCTGCGCGCTCCATTTCTGGTCGGCTGCGGGACACATGTGTCCGCGGTCGAAACCCGAGCGGGTGTAATCGCGCGTGTCGGGGCAGCCGTCGAGTTCTTCGTCGGCAAAGAATTTCCGGCCGCCGCGCGAGGAGGCGCCGTCGGTCTCCGTGCCCAGCAGCTCCCACGCCACCCAGTTGGGCGTATGGTTGTCGCTGTTGAAACTCAGGCGGAAACCGGTGTAACTTTTTTCCTGCGACGGCAATCCGCCGGGCGTCTTCACCCGGTCGAGGTCGGAGTAATGTCTGCTACCGGCCGAGACTCCGGCCGGTGCGCCCGGGAAATCGGCCGCCTCATCCGCCCGGACTTCCGACCCGGTTTCCGACTCGGCCGCGTTCGCCCCGTCATCGTCCCGGCTTGCAATGATGCCGACGACTCCCACGGCGGCAATTGCCAGAAATGCCAATATTTTTTTAATCATAATTATACAATTTTGTACCCCGTCCCAATCCGACGGAATGCAAATTTACAAAAAATAGGGCAAAAATTGCGAAACTCTCAAAAAAGAATTGTCTTTGCGCAAGATTTGGAATTGCGTTACCTTAATAATTATCACTTCACGATGTAATTAATCCTTATTCTCTGCAATTCAGACGACTACTTAGCTTTAATCGCCGAAAGTGAGACAATTGAGACAAATCGCCGACATGCGGTTCCTGCGATGGGAGCGCACTCTTGCGCGTATGTTTGATTTGATATTATTGTAACCGGTTCTGACTACCTATCCGAAGACAACAATTCAACTGAAAGGAATATGAATATTCGACGGCTGGCTATCGCCGCGGCGACAGTTCTGACGGCATCGCTCAGTGCCTCAGCGCAGAAGGCGGCAGTCAAAACTAACATCATCGGGTGGGCCACCACCAACATCAACGCCGGCGTGGAGTTCGGCGTCGGCCGCAACCTCGGAGCCGACTCCAACCTCCCCTACATCACGACCTACGCCGGATTCAAGGGTAACGAAGGAGCCATCGGAGCCTACTTCAAGATTTCCCGCGAGAAATCCTCGAGCGTCGACTCGCCGAAATATGAGACACACGCCAACATCTGGACATCGACTCTCCTTTCGGGCAACCAGGGCTTCGACCCCGCGCTCAGTCCCGAATTCGGATACTGGTATCTCTATCTGAACGTCTACGGCAGATCCACCAATTTCTCGCAGATGCGCTTCGCCAACGGCTCCGGAGGCATGGCTCCGACCGACGATTCAGTCTATAAGTTCATGCCCATCCGACTGATATGGTAGCAGCCGGACAAGTGGCCGGACAAGTGGCAACTTTTGGATAATTCATAAACATTTATTAAATTTGTAGGAAGAAGGGCAGCAGCCCCTCTTCCCACAATTTTTTTATATTTGGAATCGAAGCTCTAAGAACTGAAATCGAAGCTCTAAAATCTAAGATCTAAGCTCTAAGAACTATAACCTAAAACCTAACGCCCAAAACCTATAACCTGATAAATTTATGACAGTAACCGAACGTTTCCTCGACTTCGTGAAATATGACACGCAGAGCGACGAACTGACCAATATGACCCCCTCCTCGCCCGGGCAGATGGAATTCGCCAAATATCTGAAGGCAGTGCTTCTCGGCATGGGTCTTGAAGACGTCTCCCTCGACGACAACGGCTATCTCTTCGCCACCCTTCCGGCCAATATCGACGCCGACGTGCCTGTGGTCGGCTTCATCGCCCACATGGACACATCGCCCGACATGTCAGGACGCCACGTCAATCCCCGCATCGTTAAAAACTACGACGGCAAGACCATTACGCTCAACGAAGCCGAAGGCGTGATGCTCTCTCCCGACGAGTTTCCCGAGCTCCTCAACTATATCGGCCTCGACCTGATCGTGACCGACGGCACCACCCTTCTCGGCGCCGACGACAAGGCCGGCATCGCCGAAATAATCACCGCTGTGGCATGGCTGCAGCGCCATCCCGAAGTGAAACACGGCAAGGTGCGCATCGGCTTCAATCCCGATGAAGAGATCGGTCTGGGCGCCCACAAATTCGATGTAAAGAAATTCGGCTGCGACTTCGCCTACACTATGGATGGCGGAGCTGTCGGCGAACTCGAATACGAGAACTTCAACGCCGCCGGAGCCAAAGTGACCATCAAGGGGCGCAACGTCCATCCCGGCTACGCCAAGCACAAGATGATCAATTCCATCCGCGTGGCCAACAACTTCATCGCCATGCTCCCCCGCTGGGAGACTCCCGAGCACACCGAAGGCTACGAGGGCTTCTACCATCTGGTCGGCATCGAGGGAACTGTGGAGCAGACCGTGCTCACCTATATCATTCGCGACCACAACCGCGAACGCTTCGAAAGCCGCAAGCGCGAGATCGAGCATCTCGTCCGCAAGACCAACATGGAATATCCCGGCTGCTGCACTGTCGAGATCAAAGACCAGTATTACAACATGCGCGAGAAGATCGAGCCCGTGATCGAGATCATCGACATCGCCGAGCAGGCCATGCGCGACGCCGGCGTAGAGCCGAAAGTGCAGCCGATCCGCGGCGGCACAGACGGCGCCCAGCTCTCGTTCAAGGGTCTCCCCTGCCCCAACATCTTCGCTGGCGGCGAGAACTTCCACGGCCGCTACGAATATGTGCCCGTGCAGTCGATGGAGAAAGCCACCGAGGTGGTGATCAACATCTGCCGCATAGTCGGCTCCAAAGCGAAATAAGCTGAAACTTGTCACAAAATAGAGTGAAAGATAACGGCACAATCATAGTCATCACAGGGCCGACTGCCTCCGGGAAGTCGGCCCTTGCCGTCGAAGTGGCCCGCCGGCTCGGCACGGAGATCATCTCCGCCGACTCGCGGCAGATCTACCGCGGCATCCCGATCGTCACGGCCATGCCGACGCCCGAAGAGCGCGCGGCGGTGACCCATCATCTGGTCGACATGCTTCCGCTCGAGGCCCGCTACAGCGCCGCTGACTTCGAGGCCGACGCCCTGCGCATTGCCTCGGGGCTGCTGGAGCGCACGGGCACGGCCGTAGTGTGCGGAGGCTCGATGATGTATGTCGACGCCCTCTGCCACGGCATCGACGACCTCCCCACTGTCCCCGACGCCCTGCGCGAGCAGCTGCGCGACGAGCATCTCCGCCTCGGCGACGAGTGGCTCCTCGCCGAGCTCGAGCGTCTCGACCCCGAATATTATGAGATAGTCGACCGTCGCAACATGAAGCGGGTGTTTCACGCCGTGGAGATCATCCGCACCGCCGGACGGACCTACACCTCGATGCGCACCGGAAAGCGGCGCCGGCGCCCCTTCCGCATTCTGAAGATATGCCTCGACGCCCCCCGCGAGCTCCTCTTCAGCCGCATCAACCTCCGGGTGGACCGCATGGTCGCCGACGGCCTCGAAGAGGAGGCCCGGACAGTCTGGCCACTCAAAGGGCTCAACTCGCTCAATACGGTCGGGCTGAAGGAGATGTTCGACATGTTCGAGGGGAAGATGGAGCGCGCGGTGGCTATAGAGCGCATCAAAAAAAACACGCGAGTCTATGCCAAGAAGCAACTCACGTGGTATAAGCGCGATCCGGAGATCTTGCGCCTCGATATTTCAAAAGCAACGGCCGGCGAACTCGCCGACCGTGTCATTGATATTTATAATTCGGATTATTCCTCGCTCTGAGAGCGGCGCACGGCGCTCGTCGGCGTCACGCTGTCGGGAGTCATAGGAGCCGGCTGGTCGGCCGTGAAGCGCGAGTCTTTCTTTTTCTTCTTTTTCCCTTTGATCGGGTCGAAGCCCTTGCCATAGACGCCGTTGACGTTGCCCTGGGTGATAAACGCCTGCTCGTCGATGCTCTTGATGATGCGGAAAATCGTGACAGATTCTATCTTGCGACACCACACCATCAGGATCTTCACCTCATGTTTCGAATACCATCCCATGCCGTCGAGCACCGTCACTCCGCGATGGGCCTCCCGGTTGACATGGTCGGCGATCTCTTTCCATTTCGTGGAGAAGATGATAAACTGCGTGGCCTGCCGGTTGGTGTTGATGATCACGTCGGTGATATAGCTATAGATGAAGATGCAGACCCAACCGTAGATAATCCTGGGGAGACATGCCTGCACTCGGGCCTCGAAGTCCCCTTCGAATGGGAGGAAGAGCGTCAGGGCCACGATGGTCATGTCGACGGTCATCAGGATGCGGCCCACGCTGGCGTTGGAAACCTTCGTCACCATGGCGGCGATGATATCCGAGCCGCCCGAGGTGCCGTTATGGATATATGTGGTGCCGATGCCGATGCCCATCAGTATGCCGCCGAGCACGATGCTCATTGCGGCGTCGGTCAGAAGCGGCGGATGGGAGATGAAATATTCCTCGAGCATTCCGACCCACAGCGAGGCTGCCGTCGCCCCGAAAATCGTGCGGATCGTAAAACTGCGTCCGAGCATCTTGTAGCCGCACGTCACCAGGATAATGTTGACGCCATACATGGTCACGGCCACGGGAATCAGCTTGTTTGTCGCGAAATAGACCAGCGTGCCGAGACCGGCCATGCCGCCGACCACAACATGGTGGGGCAAGATGAACGCGCAGAATCCGATGGCATAGATGAAAAGGCCGAGCAGAATCATGGCATAATCCTTGGCCGAGGTCATCAGTTTGGAATAGGTTGACTTAGTCATCTCTGTTTGGTAGGTTACTCTGATTTTCCGGCAAAATTAATCAAAAAGTTCTACTTTCCACAAATTTTTTCCTTAAATTTGCAGCGGCAAGCGGCGGAGCATCTCCGCCTCTCTCCCTGCCGGCAAACGTTCTAATTACAACTCTATCATGATCAAAAGATTACTCGCCTCCCTCCTGCTCGGCGCGACTGTTGCCGCCGGCTGCCATGCCGCCGATTTTTTCTCAACTGAAAAATGCGACCGTCTGCTCAGCATCGGTGTCCGCGCCGCCGTCAACACCTCCAACCGCACCATAGGCGACAAAGCCTATCCCGGAGCATACCATCATGAGAACTGGGGCTGCGGCTTCGACCTCGGCGCCGTCGCCACGCTCAACATCCGCGACTACATCGCCATCCAACCCGGAGCCTTCTTCGAACACCGCACCGGCAGCTACACCCTCATCGGAGCCGAAGAGGGTCAGGCCTACACCGTGGCTCAGGCCGGATCGCGATCCACCGAGAATCTGGTGATCCCCGTGCTCGCCCTGGTGCGCTTCAACGTCACCGACGACGTGCGCTGGAACGTGGAGGTCGGTCCATACTTCTCATTCCTCCTCGGCAAAAGCATGAAAAACAAGAAGGTGGTGTCAGACGGACCGCTTGATTTCTCGCCCATCTTCACCACCTCGCCCGCATCGTTCGACTTCGGATTCAAAATCGGAACGGGCCTGCAGATTATCGACCACTGGTATGTCGGCGCCCACTACATGGCCGGATGCCTCGACGCCTGGAAAGAGCAGAGCGTCGGAAGCTACAAGCGCACCTTCGGAGGCGTAACAAAAGGCTGGGTCTTCTCAGTAGGCTACGACTTCTAAAAGAAGCCTAAACCCTAAACCCTTAAACTTTAAACTTTAAACTTTAAACCTTAAACCTTAAACTTTAAACCTAAACCCTAAAGCTTCTCCTTCATCCGCTTGTAGATGAAGACTTTGCCGCGGGTCATAGGCGAGCCTGACGGCTTCTTCACGCCGGGAAACGCCACGGCGCCATCCTTCTGCACCCATTCCACCACTTCGTCCATCCATTTGATCATTCCCTCGCGAGTGGGGTGAGGGTTCGAACGGCTCTGGCGCGGAATGCTGAGCTGCAGAGAGTTGAAGAAATGTCCCTCGCCGAGCTGCTCGGAGAGCCAGTCGCAGATCACCTTCCCCTCCTTATGGCCGGGCCACGACGGCGGACCGACCCAGATCAGCGGCGTGTCGCCGGCGGCGCTCTTTATCTTGTCGAGGCCGCTTTTAAGCGCCACCTCCGGCTTCTTCTCGAAAAGCTCGTTCATGCCGAGGCTCACGAAGATGGCGTCGGGATCCTGCTGGCGCATTATCCTCTTCAGTCCGGCGGCCGACCCCCATTTGCGGATCGTGCTCCCGTCCCATACCACTGTTGCAACCTCGAAACCGTTCTCCTTGGCGTAGGCCCCGAGGCGCTCGGAAAGCCAGCCCGTCATCGAATCGCCGATAAACAGCACTTTTTTCACCACTGGGCGCTCATCTTTCTGCTCCGCGGCGTGGGCCTGCGCATGAGTCTGCTGATGAGCCTGCGGGGCCGGTGTCATGCCGGCGCTCTGAACGCTCCCGATTGAAAGCAATATGGCCGGAATTATCAGATATTTCTTCATCGTCATGTTATTTGGCTGCAAAATTAATAAAAATTCCGCCACTGCGGTGATTAATTATACACGCTTTGCGGAATTTTAGCTAATTTTGCAGCTGAGACTCTCAACTCGCCAACCGATAACAAAGCATAAACAAGATATGAACGAATCCGCAACCCAGACTCCCTCCGCCGGCGACGGCAAGAAAAAGATAGTGCTCAGCGGCATCCGCGCCACGGGCAACCTCCATTTGGGCAACTATTACGGTGCCCTCAATAAATTCGTGCGCATGCAAGACGACTACGATTGCCGTTATTTCGTGGCCGACCTCCACGCGCTCACCACTCATCCCGACCCCAAGATGCTCCACGAGAACGTGAAAGACATCCTGGCCGAATATCTCGCCGCCGGACTCGATCCCGACAAGAACGTGATCTACGTGCAGAGCGACATCCCCGAGATCTCGGAGATGTATCTGCTGATGAACATGCACGTCGGCATCGGTGAGCTCATGCGCACCGCCTCTTTCAAAGACAAGGCCCGCAAGGCTCTCGGCATCAACTCCGATTCCGACGAGATCGAGAAAGACATCATCGGCAACCAGACCAACCAGCGCGTCAACGCCGGCCTCCTCACCTACCCGACGCTTATGGCCGTCGACATCCTCATCCACCATGCCGACCTCGTGCCCGTGGGCAAGGACCAGGAGCAGCACCTCGAGCTAACACGCCGTTTCGCACGCCGTTTCAACTCCTTCTACAAGACCGAATATTTCGGCGAGCCGGTCAACTTCAACTTCGGAGGCCACGCCGTGAAAGTTCCCGGCCTCGACGGCTCGGGTAAAATGGGCAAGAGCGAGGGGAACTGCATATATCTGATCGACGATGAGAAGACGCTCCGCAAGAAAGTGATGCGCGCCGTGACCGACGAGGGGCCGAAGGTGCCCAATCAGGAGGTGAGCGAGCCGATACGCAATCTCTTCACCCTCATGGAACTCGTGTCGACTCCCGACACCCTCGAGCATTTCAGGAACGCTTACGCCGACTGTTCCATCCGCTACGGCGACCTCAAGAAGCAGCTTGCCGAGGATATCCTCAAGGTGACGCTCCCGATCCGCGAGCGCATCCTCGACATCCGCAGCAACGAGGAATATCTCGGCCGCGTCGTGAAGCAGGGCGCCGAACGTGCCCGCGAGACTGCCGCCAAGACCCTCGCCGACGTGCGCCACATCATGGGCATCCGCAAATTCTATTGATCGCTAACCGCTCCGACTCCCTCCGACGAGCAGCTAACTCCCGCCTGAATCATGGTTCTCAACTGGATCTGGATAGCCTTCTTCGCCATAGCATTCCTTATGGCCCTGGGCACCACCATCTTTACCGGAGAGCTCGGCGTATGGACCGAGATAATGAACGCCTCCTTCTCGCAGGCGGCGTTCGCTTTCGAGATCTCGCTGGGGCTGACCGGCGTGCTCACGCTCTGGATGGGAATCATGAAGGTGGGTGAGCGCGGCGGAGTGATCGAGTTTTTCGGACGACTCATTTCTCCCTTCTTCTCGCGGCTCTTCCCCGGCATACCCAAGGGCGACCCGGCGATGGGGGCGATCTTCATGAACATCTCCGCCAACATGCTCGGGCTCGACAACGCCGCCACGCCGATGGGACTTCGCGCCATGCAGGAGATGCAGAGGCTCAACGACAGGAAAGACACCGCCACCGACGCGATGATCATGTTTCTCGTGCTCAACAGCTCGGGACTCTGTCTGATTCCGATCAGCATCATGATGTATCGCGCCCAGGGAGGGGCGTCCAACCCCACCGACATCTTCCTGCCGATCCTCATAGCGACTGCGATAGCCACTCTGGTGGGGCTGATAGCCCTCTGCCTGAAGCAGCGCATCCGCATGGACAGGGTGATCTGGACGTGGCTCGGCGCGATCGCCGGGGTGGTGGCGCTCGTAACCTGGTTCTTCTCCTCGCTCCCCGCCGACAAGGTGCAGCTTTACAGCACGTTTGCCGCCAATTTCCTTCTTTTCTGCGTGATAATCGCCTTCCTTGCGGCCGGAGTTCGCAAGAAGCTCAACGTCTACAACGTCTTCATCGAAGGAGCTAAGGAGGGATTCAAGACGGCCGTGATGATTATCCCTTATCTGGTGGCCATACTGGTGGCGATCGGCATGTTCAGGGCTTCCGGGGCGCTCGACGTCTTCACCGGATGGGTCGAAGCCTTTCTAGGCTGGCTCGGATTCGATACACAATGGGTCGGCGCGTTGCCCACCATGCTCATGAAACCTCTGAGCGGATCGGGGTCATGCGCCATGATGCTCGACGTGATGCACGCCAACGGAGCCGACGCCTTCGTCAGCAAACTCGCCGCCTGCGTGCGCGGCTCGACCGACACCACCTTCTATATCCTTGCAGTCTACTTCGGCTCGGTCGGCGTCTCCAAGACCCGCTACGCCGCCGGCTACGCCCTGCTCGCCGACCTGACCGGCGCCGTAGCCGCCGTCGTAGTCGCCTACCTCTTCTGGGGGTAGATTGCAGATCTTAGATTGTAGATTGTAGTTTGTAGTTTGTAGTTTGTAGATTTTAGATTTTAGTTTGTAGGGAATATCAGCTCTAAGTGCTTATAGGGCAACCCCGTAGGAGTAGGGCACCCCCCTTGGGGTTCATGCCTTTGGTTCGCTAACCCGGGGTTACCGAGATGCAACCCCCTCGGGGTTGGCAGCCAGCGTGGCATACCGGACTTTCATATCCGACAGCAAGCAATCCACGTGTGTCTTCTATGAGCCGGCGGAACGCGTTAGCGGGGTCGGGTGCTCCGCCTAAAAGCGGTGGGGCGAAGAAGTTTTTTTGACTATTTCACTTATTTTATGGCGGATAGGGACTCTATCCCACTTTTTTCTTGGTCAATTTGAGAATATGCGTTAACTTTGCGGAAAATTTGCTAAAGGTTCTATCCAAAATTCCAAGGCTTTGTAACACCGGAATTTTCAAGTTCAACTTTTTGCATTTCGACCGCGCAGCCGACAGGCAACGCGGCGTTGACGATTGACTACCACTCTCCTCACAGACATGGAACGCTTTGGCGCTCATCTCATGAATACAAAACATCTTTGGCGATAAACACGATACGCCTTTGGCGCTCATAGCAGACAAAACAACAAAACAACAAAACAACAATATGAACAAAAGCATTTTGAAAACGGCTTTGACCGCGGGCACACTGCTGCTTTGCGCCAACTCCGCAGCTGCTTATCAGCACTATGCCAACGTGACGGCTAATACCAACCCGTCATCCGTGGCGCAAGTGTATGTCACTACCGACAATCTCGATCCGGCATCCATCAACTTCTCCGCTTCCAGCATGAACGGTAATATGGCTACCGGAGACTCTTGGAGCGCCAACGTTAGTGGCACTGTTTATGTTTACACGAAACTGATTGACGACGCCTACGGATCTTATGAGTTCGTCAATGTCACCAGAACCGGTGGCAACAACGACAATTGGAAAATAGGATCAACCGAATTTTACGATAACAACAGATATACAAAAACAGCTGTTACCGTAAGAGGTCAGGGCGGGACCGCTCTGAATTATCCTAAATATACCTTTACGGCCAACTTCCAGAAGGTTACTACCGACTATAGCGCCAATATCGTGCTTAACGCAGCTTCTACCGACCCTGCCGACCAGCCCGACGGCGTGCTGTCGTTCTACGCCTCCCTCAGCTACGCCACTCCTTCCGACGCCGATTTCCAGCCGGCCGGTTCCTCCTTCCCCATCGCCTGGTCGGCCAAGACAGGCGACACGGCAAAGACCGTCTACCTCTTCGCCAAAGTGGCCAACCCAGATTATAACTTCGAGGGTTGGAACGACGCCTCGGGCAATCAGATAAGCACGAGCATCGAAAAGGTGGCCGTATCAATCAACGGTAAAGACGCCAACCCCGACACATATAACTGGACGGCTATCTTCTCGCCGAAAACAGCCCACTATTATGCCGACGTGACGCTTGCCGGCTATCCCGACAACTTCGCCAACGTCTTCGCATCGCTTTCAGCCGACGAACCCGCCGCCGAAGCTTACAAGAGTGCCGGAAGCACTTTCACCCTCGACTGGACAGCCACCCCGGGCGAGACATCGAAGACAATCTATCTCTTCACCGCCCCAACCAACGCCGACTACGCATTCTCCAACTGGAGCGACGCCGCCAATCAGCAGATCTCCACTGAGATGAAAGGGGTGGCAGTTACCGTCAACGGCAACATCCTCTCGCAGAAGCCAAGCGCCACCTTCAGCGCCAACTATCAGGAGAACCAGATCACCGTCGGTTACAACTCCTCGGAGTTCAACGGTGTGGCTCCCGAGATTGCAAAATCGAAGGAGTATGTAGTGGCAGGCCGCGAGATCACCGTCTCGGCCAAAGCCCCGGTAATCAGCGGACTCACCGACAAAGAGGGTAATCCGGCCCGCAACAATCACTTCGTATTCCGCAACTGGACCGACCAGAACGGCAACATCATTTCCGACCAGCCGGAATACACCTTCACTGTCAGCGGCAAGCAGGATCTCACCGCCCACTTCGACTTCGTGCCGACATTCAAGGGGGCGGGCTACTACCGCATCAAATCCTCCCGCCAGGACTACACCGAATATCTCAAGGCCGTCGGCAACGTAAGCCTCAGCAGCGGCAACCTCCTCACCGACGATTACTACATGACCGCCGACATGGTGCTCGCAGGCTATAAAGCAGCCGAAGACGCCGCTCCCTACTCGGAAGGCAACCTCGTTCCCTTCTCCGAAAGCGACCCCGCCACAATCTGGTGGCTCGATTCCGACGAATATTTCGACAGCGAAAAATATACCGACATTTCCAAAGTCGAGTCGTTTGGCGATTTCAACCATTTTAAAGGCATCCTCGTGCAGTTGGGCGCAAACCTCAAATCGCAGAACCTTACCGCCGGAAACTACATGAGCGGCTACGGAAACCATCTTTGGATGAGCAACGGCTCTTACGCCGGCAGCATCGCCATGAGAGGTACGGCAATGACTACGAAATATATTGCCCGCTTTGACGGCGACGAATGGTATGGCGGCGTGGTCCACAACGGCGGCGAAGACGTCAGATCATCCTTCGAGTTCGAGCCGATCGACCTCGCCCACGCCGATCAGTTCTTCTTCGGCGCCAAACCCGACGACAACACCTACTGCTTCTGCGGAGGTTACCTCTCCGGCACCGAGATGCAATATGAAGAGGGATTCTGGACCACCATGTACACCGCCTTCCCCTACGAATGCATCGACGGCACGAAAGCCTTCTACATCGCGAAGAGCGCCGACGGCACCGACTTCGTGGTCAAACCGATCGAGACCGTATCTGACAACGGCAACACGGTAGTGCCGAAAGAGACGGCCGTGCTCTTGAAATGCAATAGCACCGATCCCCGCGAGAACCGTCTGATCCCGCTCCCGATGGATGCCAACTATGCCGCTCCCGCCGACAATCTGCTCTGCGGCGACTATCAGACCAACAACGACACCCGCAGCGGAAGCGACCTCGAGAAAGCCAAATCTTATCACTACACCTGGCTTGAAGAGGGGAACTGGCACTCCAACTATCAGCACAGCGACTACACCCAGCTCACCAGCGAGCATTATGTGCTCGACCTCGCAGCCCGTTCATACGACGCTGTCCGCCCGCGCCGCGAAGCCGCCGCCGAGGCCAGCCCGATCCAGTTCAAGCGCGTTGTCGAATCGCGTCCCCTCATGGCCAACGGTGTTTACCTCAACGGCGCCGAGGTGCTTGCAGTCAATCCTAATGTCGGCGACTCCTTCGACGTCTTCAACGGAGGGCTCAACACCGGCGTGGAGGAAATCGAAGCTGCCGAAGAGGCCGGCGACGACGCCTGGTATACTCTCAGCGGCATCCGCGTGGACCGTCCGCAGCGCGGCCAGATCTACATCCACAACCACCGGAAGATTAGGTTTTAGGTTTTAGGCTTTAGAGCTTTAGAGCTTAGATAAATAAAAAATTCGGGGCGCTCCGATCGGAACGCCCCGAATTTTTTATTTATAATTTCGTCTTATGCTTGATTGCTGCCCTTGTTCGTCTTCCCTTTTCAGGCGTCGACGCCGAGCGCGGCAAGCGACGCGCGAATGGCGGCAAGCTTCTCGTTGGCATCGCTCTGCTTCTTACGCTCCACAGCCACCACGGCTTCGGGAGCGTTGGCCACAAAGCGTTCGTTGGAGAGCTTCTTCTCCACGCCGGCAAGGAAACGGGTGTAATAGTCGAAATCCATGCGCAGACGGGCAACTTCCTCCTCAACGTTGATCTTGTCGGCCAGAGGCACGCTATATTCCGTAGCGCCGACGATAAAGGCCGATGCCGCGGGATTCTTCTCCTCCACGCTCTTGATCTCCGACAGATTGCCCATCTTCACCAAGATGCTGTCGAGCTTCGGATCGTGCGGGCCCTTCACGTCGAGTTCGAGAGGCTCACGCTGCGGCAGCTGCTTCTGCTTGCGCACCGTGCGGATGCCGGCCACAACCTCCTTCAGATGCTCGAACGCCGAGAGGAGCGCCTCGTCGGGCTCGTCGGACTTCGGCAGCTGGGCCGTCATGATGCTCTCGCCCGGCTTGCGCTCGGCGAGATGCTGCCAGAGTTCCTCGGTGATGAAAGGCATGAAGGGATGGAGCAGACGCAGAAGGGTGTCGAAGAAATCGAGCGTCGCGCGATAGGTCTCCCCGTCGATCGGCGCGCCGTAGGCCGGCTTGATCATCTCGAGATACCAGGCCGAGAACTCGTCCCAGAAAAGACGGTAGACAGCCATCAGCGCCTCCGAGATGCGGAACTTGCCCATCAGGTCGTCCATCTCAGCCATGCAGACCGACAGACGCGAGCGGAACCATTCCACAGCCAGGCGCGAGCTCTCCGGCTGAGCGATGCTCTCGTCGACGGCCCACCCCTTCAGCAATCGGAAGGAATTCCAGATCTTGTTGCAGAAATTGCGGCCCTGCTCGCAGAGCGAATCGTCATACATTATATCGTGGCCGGCCGGAGCGGCAAGCATGATGCCCATGCGCACGCCGTCGGCGCCGAATTTGTCGATAAGTTCCAGAGGATCGGGCGAATTGCCCAGCGACTTCGACATCTTGCGGCCGAGCTTGTCGCGCACGATGCCCGTGAAATAGACATTCCCGAAAGGTTTCTTCCCCGTGAACTCGTAGCCGGCCATGATCATGCGGGCCACCCAGAAGAAGATGATGTCGGGAGCCGTCACAAGGTCGCTCGTCGGATAATAATATTTGAATTCCTTGTTGTCGGGGTCGAGGATGCCGTTGAAAAGCGAGATCGGCCAGAGCCAGGAGGAGAACCAGGTGTCGAGGCAGTCGGGGTCGCGCTTCAGGTCGGCGAGCGTCAGCGAAGCGTCGCCCGTCTTCTCGATAGCCTTCTCGAGCGCCTGAGCCTCGTTCTCGGCCACAACGAATCCGCCCGAGGGGAGGAACCAGGCCGGAATCTGATGGCCCCACCAGAGCTGGCGCGAGATGCACCAGTCTTTGATCGTCGACATCCAGTGGCGGTAGACGTTCTTGAACTTCGCCGGAACATATTTGATCTCGTCATCTTCCACAGCCTTCAGGGCCGGACGGGCCAGCGACTCCATCTTAACAAACCACTGCATCGAGAGCTTCGGTTCGATCACGGCGTCGGTGCGCTCCGAATGGCCCACCTTGTTTACGTAATCCTCCACCTTCTCCACGAGGTCGCGGGCCTTGAGATCCTCCATGATCTTGTCGCGCACCTCGAAGCGGTCGAGGCCGACATACATTCCGCCGGCTTCCGAGATAGTGCCGTTGTCGTTGAAGATGTCGATCGAAGGGAGATTGTATTTGTCTCCGAGCATATAGTCGTTGACGTCATGGGCCGGGGTGACCTTGAGGCAGCCCGTGCCGAATTCCATGTCGACATATTCATCCATGATGATAGGCACCGAGCGGCCCACCATCGGCACGATCACGCGCTTCCCTTTCAGCCAGGAATAGCGCTCGTCGTTGGGGTTGACGCAGACGGCCGTATCGCCCAAGATTGTCTCCGGACGCGTAGTGGCCACCACGATATAGCGGTCTTCACCCTCCACATAATAGCGGAGATGGAAGAGATGGCTGTGTTCCTCTTTATATATCACCTCCTCGTCGCTGAGGGCGGTCATAGCCTGCGGGTCCCAGTTGACCATGCGCACGCCGCGATAGATCAGCCCCTTGTTGTAGAGGTCGTTGAAAACGCGGATCACGCTCTTGGAGCGCGTCTCGTCCATGGTGAAGGCGGTGCGTTCCCAGTCGCACGAAGCGCCGAGCTTGCGCAGCTGGCTCAGGATGATGCCGCCATATTTCTCGGTCCAGTCCCAGGCATGGCGCAGAAACTCCTCGCGAGAGAGGGAATGCTTGTCGATGCCCTCCTTGGCGAGCTTGGCCACGACCTTGGCCTCGGTCGAGATGGCCGCGTGGTCGGTGCCCGGCACCCAGCAGGCGTTCTTGCCCGTCATGCGCGCCCGGCGCACCAGAATGTCCTGAATCGTGTTGTTGAGCATGTGACCCATGTGGAGAACTCCCGTCACATTGGGCGGCGGTATCACTATAGTATAGGGCTCCCGGTCGTCAGGCTCCGAATGGAAGAGACCGTGCTCCATCCAATAGGCATACCACTTGTCTTCAACCTCTGAAGGGTCGTACTTGGTAGCTAATTCGTTCATATATTGATTATGATGTTGTCAGAACTGCAAAATTACAAATAAACTCGCTAATCTCCCCAATTTTCAGCCGGAAAATATCCAATCGGCTCCCTAAATTTGCATAAAAAGCAGATTTTTCGTATTTTTGCACATTAAGCATCAAAGCCGACGCGCCGATGTGCCCGCTTTGTCTCATTCATTTAATCAAAACACATCATGCAGTATTATCTGAACATCAACAATCAGTCGATCGGTCCGATGAGCGCCGACCAAGTAATGGCCTACAACATTGATCCGAACACACCGGTGAGCGCCGACGGCGGCCCCTGGCAGCCCCTCTACACCCACCCCGAACTAATGCAGCTTCTCCAGGCGCGCAAGGCTCCCGCAGCCGGACAGTCTGACTCGAAGCGCGTGCTCTGCGGAATCATGGCGATCATCTTCGGAACGCTCGGCATCCAGTATTTCCTCTGCGGAAAGACCACTGCCGGAATCCTGACGATCCTGATCTCCCTCGTGACATGCGGAGCCTGGGGTCTGATCACCTTTATCCAGGGAATCCTCATGCTCACCATGAGCGACGAGCAGTTCGAACAGAAATTCGTGACAAGCACCACTACTTTCCCCATCTTCTAAAACGGCAATTAAACCACATCATCCCCGGGGGCGGAGCTTGCTCTGCCCCCGGCTAACAATACAACCTTCCGCTATAAATCTATAAATGGAGATTACCGACAGAAGAACCGTGCTCGCGGGAATGTATCGCGACTGGTTTCTTGAATATGCTTCATACGTGATTCTGGAGCGAGCCGTGCCGCATATCGAAGACGGCCTCAAGCCCGTGCAGCGGCGTATTCTCCACTCCATGAAAAATCTCGACGACGGCCGTTTCAACAAGGTGGCCAACATCGTGGGCAACACCATGCAGTTCCACCCCCACGGCGACGCCTCGATCGGCGACGCCCTCGTGCAGCTCGGCCAGAAGGAGCTTCTCATCGACACCCAGGGAAACTGGGGAAACATCCTGACAGGCGACTCGGCGGCAGCCCCCCGTTATATCGAGGCCCGTCTATCCGAATTCGCCATCGAGACCGTTTACTCCCCGAAAATCACCCAGTGGACCAAGAGCTACGACGGCCGCAAGGACGAACCCGTAACCCTTCCCGTGAAATTTCCCCTCCTCCTCGCCCAGGGTGTGGAGGGCATCGCCGTCGGTCTCTCCTCGAAAATTCTTCCCCACAACTTCAACGAGATTCTCGACGCAGCCATCGACTGCCTCCACGGCCGCGAGTTCCGCCTCCTCCCCGACTTCCAGACCGGCGGACTGCTCGACGCCTCGAAATATAACGACGGCCGGCGCGGCGGCTCCGTGCGCGTCCGAGCCAAGATCGAGAAACTCGACAACAAGACCCTCGTGATCACCGAGCTCCCCTTCGGCAAGACCACCTCAACCCTCATCCAGTCGATCCTCACCGCCATGGAGAAGGGGAAGATCAAGATCCGCCATGTCGACGACAACACCTCCAAAGAGGCCCGCATCATAGTGCATCTCCTCCCCGGATCATCCTCCGACAAGACCATCGACGCCCTCTACGCCTTCACCGACTGCGAGGTCTCCATCTCCCCCAACTGCTGCGTGATCCGCGACAACAAGCCGGAATTCCTCAGCGTCACCGAGCTGATGCAGGACTCCGTGAACCGCACCCGCGAAGCCCTGCGCCGCGAGCTCGACATAGCCCTCGGGGAAACCCGCGAGACCCGGCTCTTCGCCTCGCTCGAAAGATTATTCATCGAAGAGCGGATGTATAAAGACAAGCAGGTGGAGGAGGCTCCCGACATGGAGTCGGCAATCCGCCGCCTCGACACCCTCTTCGATCCCTGGAAACCGAGTTTCTACCGCCCTATCAACGACGAAGACCTCATCCGCCTCTGGGAAATCAAGATGGGGCGCATCTTGAAGTTCAACGCCGCGAAGGCCGACGAGAAAATTGCCCGACTCGACGCCGACATCGAGCGAATGACCTACGACATCGAGCATATCGACGAAACCACCGAGCGCTGGTATCTCCATCTCAAGGAGAAATATGGCGCCGCCCATCCGCGCCTCACCACCCTCCGCAGCTTCGACTCCATCGAGGCTACGAAAGTGGCCGAAGCCAACCGCCGGCTCTACTATGACGCAGAAGGCGGGTTTATAGGCACCGCTCTAAAAGACAATGAGTTCCTCTTCAACTGCTCCGACCTCGACGACATCCTCGTGATCTATCGCGACGGAACCTATAAGATCGTGCGAGTGGCCGACAAGCTATATATCGGCAAGAAGGTGATCCACATCAGCGTCTATAAGAAACGCGACGAACGCACCACCTACAACATCATCTACCGCAACGGTCTCGGCGGCAACTCCTACATGAAGCGCTGCCATATCACCGGCCTCACCCGCGACAAGGATTACGACCTCACCAAGAAGGCGAAAGGGAGCCGCATCGAATGGCTCACCGCCAACCCCAACGGCGAGGCGGAGACCGTCAGGGTGACACTCGTCGACGAACCGAACGGCACCGGGCGCCGACCGCGCAACACAGAAATCACCATCGACTTCTCCACGCTCGCCATCAAGGGGAAGGATTCGCTCGGCAACCTCGTGACCAAATACAAGATCAAGAGCGTATCGCTGGAACGCAAGGGAACAAGCACCCTCGGAGGACGCGAGGTCTGGTTCGACCCCGACGTGATCCGCCTCAACTACGACGGCCGAGGCCGAAGCCTCGGTGTGTTCCAGGGCGACGACAAGGTGCTCGTGATCACCCGCGACGGCGAATATTTCACCTCCTCCTATTCCGACACCAACCATTACGACGACAACATTCTCATCATCGAGAAATTCGATCCGCAGAAGGTCTGGACACTCGTCCTCTTCGACAACGCCCTCGGCTTCCCCTATCTGAAACGCTTCCGCTTCGAGGCTTCCGCCCGTCCGCAGCGCTTCTTGGGCAGCGAAAAGGGCGGCGACCTCATCCTTCTGACCGATACCCGCCGGCCCAAGCTGCTCCTCACCTTCGGAGGCGACGACGCCGAGCGCCCGCAGGTAGAGATCGACGCCGAAGAATTCATCGCCGAGAAGAGCTTCAAGGCCAAAGGAAAACGCCTCACCACCTTCACCCTCGACCGGGTTGAAGAGCTCCCCTCCCCCGAGCCGGAAGAGGAAGAAGCAGAAGAACCCGAACCAGATCAAGAGCCTGAGCAAGGACCGGAAGCCGAGTCCGAACAAGAACCTGAGGCAGTTAACGGTGCCGACGACGAAGTCGGAGAAGCCCCTGAACCTAAAAAACCGACTTCTGCCAATCCCCCTGTATCGGCCCCGGGCCTTTTCGATTTCGATGATTAAGACAGCAACCATATTGAAGCGCCTGCGAAGCGCCGCCCGCGAAGCCGCGCTGCTGATGGCCGCCATCCTCATGACAGCGGCCGCGATCCCGGCCTATGGCGAAAGCGAATGCGATTCCATCGCCGACCTTCCCCGCCCGGTCACCGGCGTCTACAACGTAGAGCTCGGAGGCTCCTTCGTCACGGCAACCTATCTCTCCCCGCTCCGTTACAAAGGCTCCGATTTCGCCATTACGGGGAGCTGGACAAAAGCCTTCAGCCATGCCCCGCAGGCGATGACCATGCGTTTCGACGCCATCGTCGATTTCCAGAACACCCACAACCCGGCCCGCAACGCCTCCATCTATGGCCTTCAGGCCGGCTTCGGCTGGGGACTCGGCTGGCGCACCCGCATCTCTCCCCGCTGGCAGGCCGGTGCCGGAGGTTTCGCGGAAATATTCGGCGGAGCGCTCTATTCCACCCGCAACGGCAACAACCCCGTGCAGGCCATAGCCCGCGCCGGTATCGGGCTCTCCGGGTTCGCCTCCTATACATTCAGGATCGGACGCCTCCCGATGGTTGTTTCCGACGAAATCCGCATGCCGCTGATGTCGGGATTCTTCTGCCAGGAATATGGCGAAAGCTATTATGAAATCTATCTCGGCAACGACTCCCGGCTCGCCCACTTCGGGCATCCCGGCAACGCCTTCGCCCTCAACAACCTGCTCAGCCTGAAGCTCGATTTCGGCCGCACTGCCATGCAGATAGGATATCGGTTCGACGTCAGCACATTCCGCGCCAACCGGCTCAAGACCCAGACCCTGCGCAACGCCTTCGTGATCGGAGTGATCCCCGGCGGACTCGGGCTGAAACAGAAAAAACAGGAAAACAGATTCTATTGACATGACCACCGACAACACTAATCCGCATCCCCGCCGTCGCCGTTCACTCCGCGACCTGCTGCTCACGGCCGTCACGACCGCGATGATTCTCTGCGGAGTCTCGGCATGCGTGGATCTGCCCGACTATGCCACCGCCCCCAAAGACGACCCTTACGCAAACTTCGACGCCCTGGCCGACATCATCGACACCCGGTATTGCTTCTTCGCAGAGAAAGATATCGACTGGGACAAAGTCTGCGCCGAAAACCGCAAGAAAGTCACCCCCGACATGAACCAGGGAGACCTCTTCTTCCTCCTCGCCGACATGCTCGACACCCTCCGCGACGGCCATGTGAACCTCGTCTCCTCTTTCAACACCTCCTACTATAAGAAATGGTGGAGCGACTATCCCCAGGATTTCAACGAGCGCACCCTCCAGCAATATTACCTGAAATTCGGAGGTCTGCAGACCTCCGGCATCCAGTATGTGATCTTCATGCCCGACTCGATCGGCTACATGCGCTATCCCTCCTTCACCGCCACAGTGAGCGAAACGGGCCTCGACTATGTGCTCTCCGTCCTCTCCAAGACTCGCGGACTGATCATCGACGTGCGCGACAACGGCGGCGGCGACCTCACCAACATCTCCACGCTCGTGAGCCGTTTCATCGACAGCAAGCGCATCGGAGGCTACATCAGCCACAAGACCGGCCCGGGGCATGACGATTTCTCCGAACCTTACGCCGTGGAATATGAGCCTTGTTCGCCGAAGCGCGTGAGCTACACCAAACCGATCGCCGTGCTGACCAACCGCAGTTCCTTCTCCGCCGCCAACGACTTCGTGGCCGTGATGAAAGAGCTTCCTCAAGTGAAGATCGTAGGGGCGCGCACCGGTGGCGGCGGAGGCCTCCCCTTCTCCTCCGAGCTTCCCAACGGCTGGGGAATCCGTTTCTCCGCCTCCCCGATGACAGATGCCCGGGGTGTGAGCATCGAAGACGGCATTTCACCGTCGCCCGGATGCGAAGTGCACTGCTCCGACGAAGAACTCGCCGCCGGACGCGACGCAATTCTCAATTTCGCCATCAGAATGCTCGCCGGAAAACAAACCCCGGACGTTTCCTCTCCGTTATAATTGCAAAATTGCCAACAGACAGAAATAAATGAAAGATTCAGTAATAGTGCTCTCGGGCGGCATGGACTCCGTGACGCTCCTCCATGACAGGAAAGAGGAGATCGCCCTCGCCGTCACCTTCGACTACGGTTCGAAACATAACGCCCGCGAAATCGAATGCGCCCGGCGCCAGTGCGAGATTCTCGGCATCGAGCATATCGTGATCCCCCTCGCCTTTATCGGCGAATATTTCAAAAGCTCGCTTCTCGTGGGGGGCGAGGATATTCCAGAAGGGCATTATGCCGACGAGAATATGAAAAGCACAGTCGTGCCTTTCCGCAACGGCATAATGCTCAGCGTGGCCTGCGGCCTGGCCGAAAGCCGCGGCCTGCATCATGTGATGATCGCCAACCACGGCGGCGACCACGCCATCTATCCCGACTGCCGCAGCGGATTCATCGACGCCATGAGCCGGGCAATGACCGAGGGAACCTACGACGGAATCTCCATCATCGCCCCATACACCAACATCACCAAAGGTGACATCGCCCGCATCGGAGCCCGGCTCGGAGTGGACTATTCCCTCACCTACAGCTGCTACAAAGGGGGCGAGCACCATTGCGGCCTCTGCGGCACCTGCACCGAACGCAAGGAGGCCTTCGCCGCAGCCGGTGTGCCCGACCCGACCGTTTACGACGCCTGATTCCCTCAGACGCTCACTCTTTTCCGATTTATACCCTTATTGACTTATAACGACCCTACACCATCTGCAAACTCAACAATTTGTAAATATGTGGAAATTCGATCCAATTTTTAAGTCAACCATCTGGGGAGGAGAAAAAATCGCCCCTTTCAAACACACGGTAACCGACCAGGCTCAGATCGGCGAAAGCTGGGAGATCAGCGGAGTGCCCGGTTCGGAATCAATTGTGGCCGACGGTCCCGACAAAGGGCTGTCGCTTTCGCAGCTCCTTGAGAAATATGGCAAATCTCTTCTTGGAGAGCGCAACTACAAGCGTTTCGGCAACCGCTTCCCGCTGCTCATAAAATTCATCGACGCGGCGGCCGACCTCTCCGTGCAGGTGCATCCCGACGACGCGCTCGCTCAGCGACGCGGGGAAGCCAACGGCAAGACCGAGATGTGGTATGTGATCGACGCCGACAAGGAGGCCCGCCTCGCCAACGGCTTCAAGAATCCGATCGATCCCGCCGACTATGAGGGGCTCGTGGAGAGCGGCCGCATCGAGGAGGTGCTCAATTTCGTCGACATCCGTCCGGGCGACACCTTCTTTATCCCGGCCGGACGCGTCCATGCCATCGGAGCCGGATCGTTTGTGGCCGAAATCCAGCAGACAAGCGACGTGACCTACCGCATCTACGACTATCACCGCAAAGACAAGAACGGCAACGAACGCCAGCTCCACACCGAACTTGCCAAGGATGCCATCAATTTCAACGACACCGACGGCGATCCGGTCGAATATACGGAGCACCCCGACATACCGGTCAACCTCGTGCGCACCCCCTTCTTCTCCACCAATGTGCTTGAGATAGATTCCGAAGTGATGCGCGACTACTCCGAATGCGACACGTTCGTGATCTTGATAGCCGTCAAAGGGGAGGCGGAAATAGCCTGCGGCAGTCAGACCATGACCCTGCGCGGCGGCGAAACGCTCCTTGTGCCCGCCTCCGCCTCCGGAATTACGATCAATCCGAAAGGAAACGGATTCCGCGCCCTCGAGTCATATATCGCCTGAAATATCGCCAGAGCGATATAAAGATATAAAAGCCCGGCTCGCCTGAGCCGGGCTTTTATATCTTTTGACTATTTTTACCTATCTTCAGTCAACTCGCCTTTATCTCCATTGACGTCATATAAGTGGTTCTTGACGCAGGTTAGGTCACCGCTCTTGACACCGCTGCCATTGTTGAAGACCAGGCCGGTAGTGCCGGCTGGCACTTCAAATCGGTAGAGGTTCTGCCTCGTGGCCGTCATCTCTTTGCCGGGCCAGGTAGAAGTCTCCGAGCCGCCGAAGTAATGGACCATTACCTTGCTCCAGTTGGATGCGGAGTTGTCGAACCAGATGGGGATTTTCTCGCCCTAGAAAGGCTGATCGCCTCCTTCGACTATTTTGCCGCTGCAGTCGTAGACGCTGCCGTTGGAGAAGTCAAGATCCCCGGTCTTGTTGCTGCCGTTATCGGAGAAAATAATCTTCAACGGAGTGGCTTTTCCCTCCGGAAGATCCCAACGCCAATAATCGCCATCCTTTGTCATGGCGTCGCCGGGCCAGGAACCCTTGACGGTGCAGTTGGTATTGCCATCGACCCATGCCCATACAGTAGGATTGCTCCAGTTGGAGTTGTTCTTGAGCAGCACGTAAACCTTGGGCGTGGGAGGCACGTCGGTCTTGGTGAAGGTGAATGTCTGCACATTCTCTACGCCCTCGTTGTTGGTATATACAGAGAGTGTGGTGCTGTCGAAAATTGTAATTGGCTCGGTATAGAGGGTGGAAGTGGCATCCGCCGTGCCGGTTGTGGAGTAGCGGATGGGCACTCCTGCCGGGTTGACCGAGAGGGTGATCGTCAGTTCATCCTGGAATGTTGTGCCGTTGCCCGGTTTAGCCGAAACGACAGCCCGGCCCGGGACGGGAGGCTCCACCTTCGTAAACTTGAACTCCTGAGTTGTGCTTCCGGCGGAGTTAGATGCAAACACCGAAAGAGTTGTGGTCTGATTAAACGTAAGGCCGGAAGTATAAATGGGCGAATTAGCCGATGCTTCGCCGTCAACGGAATAGTGAATGGGAGTGCCAATCGGGTTCACGCTGAGAGCCACGGTAACCTCGTCGACGAAGCTGCCTCCGTTAGGCGATGCGGTGACCTCAGGCTTGGTCTCTCCCGGATCGACGAATGCGCCGCCGCCCTGGCCGCCAATAGAGCCGAATTCCTCGATAAGGAGCACGGGGCCGGATGCCTTCATGCTGACCTTACCGCCTGAAACGGCAGCAACAGTTTTGGTGTTGTAGCCGTCCATCACACGCTGGCCGTCCTTGAAGGCGTCTCCCACGCTGACCGAGTATGTCTGGCCGGGGGTGGTGTTAAGCTTGATTACCACGGCGTTCGAGAAATCGTTGGCCGAGAATTTGCGGGCGTAGGTATCGCTGCCAAGTTCGGTCTGCGTGCCGGCTCCCACGGCGGGATTGCGGCGGCGGAACTGGCCTATTGTCTGCCAATGCTTGTTGTCTTCGTTGTCGACAGCCTCCCAGTTGAAGTCCGAACGTGTTGACATCGAGGCGTCGACGCAACTCATATAGCCGCGGGAAGTCTCGTCGCCGTAGTAGATCTGTGCGCCGCCGGGGCAGAGGAGGAGCATTGTAGCCACCTTCTTCTGGTCGCCGGGACGGTGCAGGCCGGTGTCATGGCTCGAAACGTAGTTGAGCACCTGACGGCCCTCGCTGCCGTTGCAGAAATTGGCGTAGTAATTCCAGTCATCGGTGGTTGGAGTGCGTCCCTGACTCCCCTCCGCACTGTTGAAAGCGAAGTTGATCATGGAGTCGAATCCGCCGGAAGTGAAATATCCGGTGTCGCCGTGCTGCCAGCCGAAGCATTCGCCGGTCATCCAGAAGTCATCTGTCCACGACTTTGCATATTCGTCGGCACGGTCGCTCGAGCGCCATGCCTTTAGAGCTGCCTGGCAGGCCTGCTTCAGCTGGTTCCAGCGCGAGAGTTCGACATGCTTGGCGGTATCGCAGCGGAAACCGTCGATGCCGAAATACTCCACCCATCCGGCCAGCCAGTTGATGATGTAGTCGGCAGGAGCGCCCTTGCCGCTCTGGCGCCAGTCTTCGAGATTGGGCAGACGGTAATTGTCCCAGTCGCCCCCATTCTCGCTCGCCCATTTCTTCTGGAGGAAGGGTGGAATGTTTACGGAAGAGGTCTTCTCGGTCACGACGTCGGGAAGACCGGCCAGCGACATGGTCTTGTCGTCACCGCCGGCGGCGGCGAAACCGGCTTGCGAAGCCCAGCTCTGGTCGCCGAAAGCGCGTACCCAGCCGTTCCACCAGTTCCCCCACTTGCCCTGGCTGCCCGCATTGAACGATATGGGATTGCTCTCCGACCACATCGAATAGGGCTGCCCGGAAGGCACCCATCCGGCTGTGGGAGTGCCGTTGAAATTGCCGAAATCATAATCCACACAGTCGTCGAGCGTGCTGTAGCCGGTATGGTTCAGCACGATATCCATCACCACTCGTATGCCGCGCTTGTGAGCCTCGGTCACGAAGTTCTTCATGTCGGCTATGGTGCCCATGTTCTTATCCATGTAGGTCCAGTCAAGGGCATAATAGCCGTGGAAAGCATAATGGGGGAAGGCGTCGTTTTTGCCGCCGGTCCATCCGTGCATCTGCTCATAGGGAGCGGTAATCCATATTGCATTGACACCAAGTTTGTCAAGATAATCGAGCTTCTGCGTGAGGCCCTTGATGTCGCCTCCGTGGAAGGTGGCGACATCGTTATTTCCCGACTGGCGCTTGCGGTGGTATGAGTTGTCGTTGGAGGTGTCTCCATTGTAGAAACGGTCGGTCAGAACGAAATAGATATTTGCGTTCTTCCAGGTGAAATACTCCCGACGGGCAACCATCGGAGTTTTGATCTTGATGGTATAGACCTTGGAGTCGGAACCATTTTTCACCACATATTTGATCACATTCTCGCCCCCCTTCAAAGAGCCGACAGAGTTGTTATAGTAATTCACTCCGTTGACGTTGATGTCGATGGTCGACTCCTTATCGGAGGGAGCTGCCGAGAAGGTGGCCATTGTGGCGGCATCCTCCCCTAACTCAAGTGAATATTCGAATGTATTCTTGTTGAAGGTCGAAAGTATGTTGTTGCCGTCGAGTTTGATTTCAAGGCGATTTAATGTGGCGTCTCCGGCATAGGCTGACGCGCCGGCGATAAGCATGGCCGCGCATATTGCTCCCATGCCCTTTATTCTGTTATGTTTGAGATTCATGATAGACGTTAGTTCTTTATGATCTTACTTACTGACTTATGGCCGTCGGCAGTGATGACACTGATCACATACAGTCCCGGGGCTACTGCCGCCATGTCGATTTCAAGCTCGGCGGCTCCGTTGGAGGCTACATCGGCGATAAGGGCTCCGCTTAAAGAAACCACCCGGCACGATGCAATGGCCTCTGTGCTCCTGATATAAAGGATGGTCGATACAGGATTCGGCCCGACACTGATCATAAGTTCGGGACTCAAAACATCAATAACGCCTGTTGTCTGCATGAACGCCTCGGGAAGGAGGTTGGTCTGCCCCGAGAGTTTCCGGAGGGCAGGATAGCTCTTGTTGTTCTCGTTTTTCCATTCCCAAACTTCTTCGAAGTCCCAGCCGGCAAGCGACTTGAAAAAATCATACTGACCCAGCACATCTGATTTCTTCTGGGTTGCATGGTAACCGAAGCTGTTCTGGCTGCCTGTCAGGGGAATGGCGCTCCATGAATAGTTGTCTTGAACGACATTGCGCGAGTTGCTGTTGCCACCGAACTTTGCATTATAGTCAAAGCTTGACTCGAGGGCGCTATTGATGGCGACCGACTGGCGGACGTTTCCATAATTAGCCCCCACGATACCGCCCACATAATCCAGGCCTTTCACAATGCCGGTAGCATACGTGCGCTGGATTACGCCGGCATTCTTGCCTACCAGGCCTCCTACGGCGTTGTCGCTGGAGCTGGTGACTTTAGTGCCGCTGTAACAGTCGGAAATCACCGCCCCCGCGTTGTCGCCAACCAGACCGCCGGCGCAAATGGAGGAGGCGGAGACGGTGCCGGAGGTATAGCAGCATCTGATGCTTCCCGACGTGGCATATCCGACAAGCACTCCTGTATAGGTCATGCCGCTGACATTGGCGTTGAGCACGCCGAGATTCTTTATCTCTCCGTTCTTTAAGCCGCCGAAGAGGCCTGTGGCTTCACCAAAAGCGCTGTTCGAGAGGTCGATATTGGAGATAGTATGACCGCCACCGTCGAAATGTCCCCGGAAGGGAGCCCCTTTTGAGCCGATGGGAGTTTTGAGCGATGATCCGTCAATATCTGAATCAAGACGCAGATACACGTCTTCTGCCCAGTCCATGGAAGTGGATGCAAGTTCCAGAAGATCCTCGGTTGTCTTGAGGATAAATGGATTCTCCTCGGTGCCCTCTCCTCCGGAATATGCGTCGGTACGTCCCTGTATCACCTGAATGGACAGGTCTCCGGTTTGGCCTCCCGCCGCATTCTTGGCGATGAAGCCCAGTTCGGTCAGACCCGCGAGTTCTGAGTCGGTAAGACCATAGAAGGTTTGGATATCGGCGATCTTGAAGGTGTAGGTCCCTCCGGAGCCGGTCATCTGGAATTTGGAAGTATTGACGGCATCCCAGGTCCAGGGAGATTTTTCAGTGCCGTTTATACTTTTGCACCAAGTGTAACAGTACACAGTGTTCCCGAGATCGGTGTCGCTCTGAATCTTGATTTCCAGAGCCTTGTTAGTCACCGCGGGTGATGGTGAAGACGAGATAGACTCTGCCCTGCTGACGATTGAGGGCACAGCAACCAATGACAACACCATGAGACAATGTTGAAATGTTTTCATTATGTTTGTTAATAAATAAGCCTTTATATGGCGATTTTAAGGATTATGATAAAGCTAAGTTAAATGTCATTTATTGACACTATTACATTGGTATTGCTTGCTGGAATGCAAAATTATCAAAAATATTTAAAATTTCCAAATGCAATGCAAATTATAGTTCCAATTATAGTTCCAATGTAGTTCCCACCTATCTTAACAAAGGGCAACAATAGAGGCTAAAGCGTGAGTGCTAAACTTTATGCAGCGAACAATGTTATATCTTAAAGATCTTAATATAAATGCTATGGATGATAGATTAGACACAGAAGAGCGCCGCGAACTTCCCGACAACCTCTACGGACTTCCCGAGCGCCGCGAATACCCGATGCCCGACGCCGCCCACGTGCGCGCCGCCGAGGCTTATTTCAGATACTGCCCGGAAGAGCTGAAACCGAAGCTTGCCAAGGCGATTCTCCGTTTCGCCGCCGAATATGGCGTCGACGTAGAGAGTCCCACGGTGCGAAGCTACGCGGCCGAATGACAACCCGGCAAACAAAACAGGTTAACCTTGGAAGGTTAACCTGATTCATTTAGTAGTTGGCCAGTTCCTGTTCGCGACGGTGGCGGGCAAGAGCCTCGTGCTCCTCGTCGCCCCAGTTGGCGAAGGGATTGATGCTTATGCCGCCGCGGGGCATGAATTTGCCGCAGACCTCGATATAGCGCGGATCCATTAGGGCCCGCAGGTCTTTCATGATGATGTTCACGCAATCCTCGTGGAAGTCGCCATGGTTGCGGAAGGAGAAGAGATAGAGCTTCAGGCTCTTGCTCTCCACCATCTTCTCGCGCGGAATATAGTTGATATAGATATGTCCGAAATCCGGCTGGCCGGTTTTCGGACATAATGTTGTAAACTCCGGGCAGTCGAAGCGAACTATATATTCGTTCTCGGGATGCTTGTTGGCAAACGTCTCGAGGAGCGCCGGATTATAATCGTTGGGATATACGGTGCCCTGGTTTCCGAGCAGCGTCACTCCCTCAAGTTCTTTATCTGTTCTCATAGTAAAAATTCGGGGAATCCGCGGCTACGCGGCTTCCGGTTGCTGTCAGGGGATGCCGAGGAAACGGTGGAGCTGCACGCTGAGCGTCCAGCGGGGATCGGCGAGCACGCGGCGCACGGTGCGCAGCCTGTTTTTCGCAAACTCCTCCTCGTCGGGCACATAGCAGGGCTGCAGATACATGATCGTGTCCTCCCCCTTGCATTTGAGCGAGAAATAAGGATCGAGATCCTGCCCCACGTCCACTACCTTGATCTCGTTGGCGTAAGGGATCACCACGTTGGCGAAATCGGGATTCGACGGCTCCTCGCCCGGCTTGAGTCCGCCGGGGCGGCAGATGCCGGTCTTCGGCGAGCATGTGATCCAGTCGATGCCGTCGGGAAGCGGCACGGTGCCGTTGGTCTCGATGGCGATCTTCTTCCCTGTGGCCCTGCGGAGCAGATGGATGAAATCGGCGTCGATCGAGAGGGCGGGCTCGCCGCCGGTCATCACAATCCAGTCGGCTTTGTAGAGCTTCACGGCGTGGATTATGGCGTCATCGTCCATGAAGATCCCCTTCTCATGCTTAGTGTCGCAGAAAGGGCAGCTGAGGTTGCAGCCGCTGAAGCGGATGAACACCGAAGGATACCCCTCGTGATGCCCCTCGCCCTGAAGTGAATAGAAAATCTCGTTAATCTTTCTCATAGGCGGCGATGTTCCCCTCGCTCTCCTGCACGGTGCAGCGGAAGCAGCAGGGCACGGAGTCCACCACCCAGCGGGCGATGTTCTCGGCGGTCGGATTGAAAGGAAGCACGTCGTTGATCACCTTATGGTCGAGCGTCTCCATAATGTCGCGCTTCACTTTCGTGAAGTCAACCACCATCCCGTCGGCGTTGAGTTCGCGCGAGCGGCACTCCACGGTGATGATCCAGTTGTGGCCATGCAGCGTGGAGCACTTGCTCTCGTAGCTCAGCTCCAGTCTGTGGGCGGCGCTGATTTCAAGCGTTTTTCTGACGTAATACATTCTCTGCCTCCGGCAATTGATTGGTTACGGTTAAGCCTTCTTCACGCGGCGCGTGGTTTTCTTCTCGGGAGCCGGAGCCGATTCCTCCTTGATGCCGGCCAGAGGGCCGTCGATCATGATGCGGCCGCAATATTCGCAGACGATCACTTTCTTGTGCATCTTGATCTCGAGCTGGCGCTGGGGCGGGATTCTGTTGAAGCAGCCGCCGCAGGCGTCGCGCTGCACGGTGACGATGCCCAGGCCGTTGCGGGCGTTCTTGCGGATGCGCTTGAAAGCGGCAAGAGTGTAGGGATCGATCAGCGGCTCGAGCTTCTTGGCGTCGGCCAGGATGCTTTCCTCCTGCTCGCGGGTTTCGGAGATGATCTCTGCGAGCTCTTTCTTCTTCTGCTCCAGGATATGGTTGCTGTCGTCGAGCTCAACGCTGTCGTGCTCGATGTCCTGAGCCTTCTCGTCGATCTTGGCGCGGGCGTCGCGGATGTTCTTCTCGGCCAGCTCCACTTCGAGGCTCTCGAATTCCTTCTCCTTCTCGAGGAAAGCGAACTCGCGGTTGTTGCGGACATTGTTGATCTGCTCGTCATAGCGCGCGATTTTCTGGCGGCGGTCGGCGATGTCGGCAGTCTTCTTATTGATGAGATCCTTGAGGTCGGCGATTTCGTCCTTATGCTTCGATATGCGGGTTTTCAGTCGTTCGATCTCGTCTTCGCGGTCTTTCACCTCGAAGGGAAGCTCGCCGCGCAGGATTTTGATTCGGTCGATTTCAGAAAGGAGCGTCTGAAGTTTGTAAAGGGCCTTGAGGCGGTCTTCCACCGAGCGTTCCTTGTCTAATTTCTTTTCTGCCATAATGGTTGTAATCTTTATTTTTAGTCCGGTTTGACCGGAAAGTTTTTTTTAATTCGCGGGGTCGGTATCTTTAGCGGGATAGGGATCTTTCGCGGGAGCGCAGTCCCTTAAATGAAACCGATCGGGTTTTTCTGCGACTCTGAGAAGTAGACCACCAACGAGGGGAATCTTTCTCTGAGCACCCGGGAGAATATGCTCGCCGAGCAGCATTCGCTTTCGTAATGCCCGATGTCGGCGAGGATGATGTCGCGGGCCCAAGTGGTGAAGTCGTGATATTTCACGTCGCCGGTGACGAAGATGTCGGCTCCGGCTTTCACGGCGTCTTTCACGAATGATGCGCCCGAGCCTCCGCAGAGGGCCACGCGTTTCACCACGAGTTTCGGCGACTCTTCCGAATAGCGCAGGCATTTCACGCCGAATTTCTCCTTCACCTTGCGGAGGAATTCCAGAGCCGGGGTCGGCTCGGTGTCTCCCACCACTCCGAGGCCGTACATCGGCTGGCCGTCTCCGCAGTCGCCGGGGCATTCCGCCGGGTGGAGCACTCTGACGTCGGTCAGCCCCAGCTTATGGGCCATCTCGTGGCTCACGCCGTTCCAGGTGGAGTCGAGGTTGGTATGGGCCGAATAGATCGCCACGTCGCGGCGAAGGGCCTCGATCGCCACCTGCTGCACTGTGTCGTCGCCCGTGAGGCTCTTAAGTCCGCGGAAGATCAGCGGATGGTGCGACACGATCATGTTGCAGTTGCGGCGCGTGGCCTCCTCGAGCACTTCGGGAGTGACGTCAAGGCAGAGAAGCACCGCCGTGACGTTCATGTCGCGACGCCCCACCTGCAGGCCGGCGTTGTCGTAGTCTTCCTGCAGCGGCAGCGGCGCGAACGCCTCGATGGTTTCGGCTATGTCGCGGACTTTCATTTAGTCTTTAAGATCGATTTTGAGATTGAGCTCGTCGAGCTGCGCCTGGTCGATGGGCGACGGCGATTCGTTCATCACGTCGCGGCCCGAGTTGTTTTTCGGGAAGGCGATGACGTCGCGGATCGTGTCGAGTTCGGCGAGGATCGAGACGAAGCGGTCGAAGCCGAGGGCAAGACCTCCGTGAGGGGGCGCGCCATACTGGAATGCGCTCATCAGGAAGCCGAACTGCTCATGGGCGCGTTCGGGAGTGAAGCCGAGGAGCTCGAACATCGTGTCCTGAAGCTTGGCGTCGTGGATACGGATCGAACCGCCGCCGAGCTCCGTGCCGTTGACCACGATATCGTAGGCCGTGGCGCGGACCTTGCCGGTGTCGCTGTGAAGCAGGGGGATATCTTCGGGATTGGGCGAGGTGAAGGGATGATGCATCGCGTAATAGCGCTGCGTCTCGTCGTCCCATTCGAAGAGTGGGAAGTCGACCACCCAGAGGGGAGCGAAGACGCTCTTGTCGCGGAGACCGAGCTGGTCGCCCATCTCGAGGCGCAGGTCGCAGAGCTGCTTGCGCACCTTCATGGCCTGTCCCGACATGACGAGAAGCAGGTCGCCCGGTTTGGCGCCCATGCGTTCGCCCCAGCTGCGGAGCGTGGCCTCGTCGTAGAATTTATTCACGCTGCTCTTGACAGAGCCGTCTTTTTCAAACTTGACCCATACGAGTCCCTTGGCGCCTGTCTGCGGACGACGCACGAATTCCGTGAGGGCGTCGAGCTGCTTGCGGGTGTAGGATGCGGCGCCGGGCACGCAGATGCCGACCGTAAGCTCGGCCTCGTCGGCCACCGGGAAACCGTGGCCCTTGGCCAGGTCGGTGAGCTCCACGAACTCCATGCCGAAGCGGATATCGGGCTTGTCGCTGCCGTAGCGGGCCATGGCGTCGGCCCATGTGATGCGCGGGAAGGGTTCGGTGAAGTCGATGTTCTTCACATATTTGAAGATATGTTTCACTAAGCCTTCAAACATCTGGATCACATCTTCCTGCTCCACGAAGCTCATCTCGCAGTCGATCTGCGTGAACTCCGGCTGACGGTCGGCGCGGAGGTCTTCGTCGCGGAAGCACTTGGCGATCTGGAAATAGCGGTCGAATCCGGAGACCATCAGCAGCTGTTTGAAGAGCTGCGGGCTCTGGGGAAGGGCGTAGAACTCGCCCGGGTTCATGCGCGAGGGCACCACGAAATCGCGGGCGCCTTCGGGAGTGGATTTTACTAAGATCGGGGTCTCGACCTCCAGGAAGCCCTGCGAATCGAGATAGCGGCGGATCTCGAAGGCCATGCGGTGGCGGAGTTCGAGATTCTTGCGCACGCAGGGACGGCGCAGGTCGAGATAGCGATATTTCATGCGGAGGTCGTCGCCGCCGTCGGTGTTGTCTTCAATGGTGAAGGGCGGGATTTCGCTGCGGTTCAACACTTTCAGCTCGCTTGCGATCACCTCGATGTCGCCGGTGGGCATATTGGGGTTCTTGCTGCTGCGTTCAGCCACGCGGCCCTGCACCTGCACCACAAACTCGCGGCCCAGATGATTACCGGCCTCGGCAAGGTCCTTGTCGATCTCGTTGCTGAAAACGACCTGCGTGATGCCGTAACGGTCGCGGACATCCACGAAAGTCATACCCCCCATTTTGCGCACTCTCTGCACCCAGCCGGCCAGCTTGACGCGGCTGTCCACATCGGCAAGACGAAGCTCGCCGCATGTCTTATCTCTAAACATAGTATATACTATATAGCTTAAGCTTAGGCACTTGCGCCGCTCGGCCGCATAAGCCGCCCGTCGCAGGAACCGATAATTGACTTTTAACGCGCAAAGTTACCAAATTTTCCCCAAAAAAGCAAGCAAAAAAACGGCCCATGCCACGCCTTCAGCCGTTCGGTATCCTAACATCCACGCGAACCTGTCGGAAATTCCGACAGGTTGACACTTGCTCAAGTTCCCCATCAGAAGCAATTGTTCGGAATTTCCGAACAACTGAATCGCGATGGCGCAATGAGTATTCAACAGAAAAAGGGAGAGCCGCGGCTCTCCCTTTTTCTGTTGATCTTCGCGCCTTCCGGCGGCGAAGAGTGGGGTTCTTTTTTATGGATCGATTGGTTCTTTCTTATGGATAGAACGGTTATTTTTTCAGGATCGAGCGGGTCAGGAGCCGGCCGTCGTATTTCACGGTGAGCAGATAGACTCCGGCCGATGCCGACGTCATGTCGAGCGTTACGGTCTCGCCTGCCGAAACAGACGCTTCCTTGCGGTCGATGATCTGTCCGTTTGTGGAATAGATGGCAAACTCGGCTTTCGAGGCGCTGAATCCGCAGATCACGTTGGCCGTGTCGCTGACAGGATTCGGGTTGACGCGCAGGTCGCCGTTCTCGGCGTCGACGCCGTCGATGCCCGACGTCTCCTTGACTGTCACCTTGATCTTGCCGTCGGCCGAGTCGCCGGCCGCGTCGGTGGCCTTGACGGTCGCCGTTGCCTCGCCTACGCTCTTGGCCGCGAAAATCACGCCATAGTCGGTGGTGAAGGCGTCGGCCACGCCGTTGGCCGCCATCTCGAAGGCAAACGTCATCTCGTCGCCGTCGGGATCGGTAAACATCGATGCGAAGTCGATCACGCCGGAAGCCTGTCCGGGAGCTATCTCAACTACGGTCTCTGCGTTGGCCTCGGGGGCGCGGTTCACATGCTCTATGTCGTAAAGCACGCGGGCCTTGCCTGTGTAACCCTTGGCATCCGTAGCCTCGATCTCGAAGGAGTGACCCTTCGAAGCGTTGCCGAAGTCAGCGGTCAGAGCCACGTTGACTGCCACTGCGCCGGAGACATTGGCCACGGTGTAGCTTCCGTCTTCATTGGCTGTGATCTGAGCGGCAGCATCTGCTTCCGAAGCCACCACGCTTGCGATGGCCGCATAGCCGTCGGCGTCGTCAATGGCCACGGTGAAGTCCTCGCCGTCGGGTTCGGTGACGATGATATTCACTTCGGTGGTCTCTCCCTCGCGGGCGAAGACGGTGCCGGCAGGAGCGTCAATCACCGGTTTGCCGTTGCAGTCGAGAATAACCGGGAGGTTCACTAAAGGAGCGTTCGGGTCGTTGCTCTTGATCACGAGCATCGCCTTGTTGTTCTTCTCCATGCGGGCAGTGGCGGGATTTACAGCCACCTTGATCTCGGTCGACTCGCCGGGTTCGACAGTAGCGTCGCCCTCGGGAGTGAGAAGAGTGATCCAGGGGGAGCCGGCCTCCGTCTCGAGACAGGTCAGGATCCAGCCGAGCGAACCGTACTGGTCTTTGAAGAGCTCGCCGACGTCATACCAGCCATAATCCTCCATATAGGCCTGATAACGGCCGCTGACAACAGCCTCCTCCTTGGCCACAACGTAGCCCGGAGCGTCAACACCAGCCGGATAGGAAACCACCACGGTGAATTCCTCGTCGGGGTTGATGTAGGTGCTCTTGTCAAGGGGCACCACGAAGAACTTGCCCTCGTTGGGATTCTTCTGGCTTTCGATCAGAAGCGATGCGGTGCCGAGCACGTTCTCGCCGGCCGGGTCGGAACCCTGGATGATCTGGAAGTCTACGTTATAGTTCTTCTCCGTCTCGATATTCACGGGGATGTAGATATGCGAGATGTTGAAGCCCCCGGCCGGAGCCTTGAAGCTTACGGCCTCCTTGAAGGTGTCGTAGGTCGAGTTCGATCCGTAGTTGTAGACCGACGAAGTGCCTGGTACAGCCGGATAGTAGAGCGAGTTGAGGAAGTCGAAGTCGGACGGAACATCGAATGCGCTTGCGGCGCGACGCTTCACGTTCAGCTTGCCCTCGGCGAGGGCCATGTCGGCCGCGCCGATTGCAGGAACTTTCTTCGCTACCTTGCTCATCGGGTCGATGCCGCCGCCACCGGTGTCGGGAGCCTCCTCGCCCACGCCTGTCGGGTCGAGACGAAGCGAATATTTCAGCGTGTATTCTCCGGCGTTGGAGATGCTGACGCTTTCGTTGATCACGTTCTCGTTGTCGGGAGCTTTCACGATGATCTCCTCTTTGTCGAGAGCCATCGCGGGAGCGGGAGTGACAACAAACTTCACGTTGACTGTCTTCTCGAAGTCGCCCTGCTCGGTGGTGTAGGAGAATGTGACGGGCACGTCATATTCGCCGGGCGTATAGGCATACTCGTTGGGGAGCATCGGCACGGAGAATTCAAGCGGCTGGGAGCCCACTGAGAGCGGGAAGCCCGCCTGATACTGCTGCCATACATTCTTACCCGTCGGGTTGCCTTCCCAGTCATATTCCGGACCGTTGACGAAGAGCATGAACACGGGCATTTCCATGTCGAGCCATTCGTCGTATATCGTCGGACCACCCACGCTGATCATGTCGATATTGAAGTAGGCTGTGCCTTCGTTTGCGACCTTGAAGGGTGCGTCGTACATGGCGCCCATCTGCACGAGAGGATTGCTATAGTCGGTGCTCTGGTATCCGAGCACGTTCTCCACCGTGACGTCGGCCGGCCATGCGGGCTTAGCTTCTCCGGTGAGGGTCATCGAGACGGGGATCTCGATCTTCTCCTTGCCGGGCACGTTGGTGTTGACATTGATGGCGGTCTCGTAGACGCCGGCCATGCGGCGCGTGTCGAAGTCGAGACGGATGGTCTCGCTCTGACCCGGCTCCACAGGCGACTGAACCACAGGATAGAACGACACTGCCTGGTCGAATGTCACCATGCGCTCCGGAAGCTTCACGAAGTTCTCGCCACCCTGGTCGGCAATGCCGGCGAGTCCGAAGAGATTGAACAGCACAGCGTTCTCGTCGTTACCCTTATACTGGAACTTGAACGTGCCGTCTTTCTCGAGGATGAGCTGGAAGTCTACACCATAGTTCATCGAGTTGCCGTATTCCATGAAGGATACCACGGCGCGGTCGTCGGTGACGTAATGGAAGGTTCCGGCGGTCTTCGTCTGGTCCATCGAGTGGAGACCCCAGTAGGGGGCGATGATGTTGGTATAGACCGATCCGCCGGGGAAGTCGGCGGGAGGCTCGGGCCATATCTTGTCGTCGTTGCGCTTGGTGAACGATACGAAGCCGGTGTTGTAGACATACATCTTGCGATAGGTCTTGCCGTAGAACGGGAAGTCGAAGGGAAGTTCCACCTCGACATAGTCGTGGAGCATGTAGTCGCTGAGCGTGTGCTGCTCGCCGAGGCCGTTGGTCTCGATGTCTACCCAGTCATACTTCACGGAGGAGTCGTCGCCCGAGAAGGTGTAGTTGTAGCTTGTCTTGGCCTTGGAGTTCTCGGGAAGAGTCATTCTGGCGATCGGATCGGGGATCACGGAGTAGAGAAGGGTCTCGTTGCCGTTGTTGGTGACGGTGATTTCCTTCATGAGTTCCGCGCCGCTCTCGACAGTCTCCTCGATCTGCTCGGGAGCGATGTCGGCAGTGGGCACTCCGATTACATTTGCACGGATGTTGGCCTTCACTTCGCCGGCCGAGGTGGTGACGGTAAGCACGTCGGAAACTGCTCCCTCCTTCGAGGTCGGAACGGTCACGACGAGGTCTTTTGCCAGACCCGGTTTCAAGGTGAAGGGAAGCGTCGCATCGAGGGTCATCTCGGTGCCTGCGAGAGATGCCGCTGTCACTTCGAGGTCGCGGTGGCCGGTGTTCTTGACGGTTACGGGGAGTTTTACAACCGAAGTGCGGAACACGTCGCCGGCGTCAAGGTCGTAGCTGTCGAGAGCCACACCGGGCACGAGGCCTGCGCCGTCGATCACCGCGTTGATGCGCACTGCCGAATGCTCGGGAGCCGGATCATTGGTGATGATGGCGAGGTTGTTGAAGGTCTGGCCGGCATCCATGCCGGAGTTGGCCTGAACGGTGGCGGAGATCTCAACGCTCTCTCCCGGGTTTACAATACCGGCGGGGCTGTTGAGCGAGAGGATGAAGTTGGCCTTGGGAGCCTCGAACTTCACTGCCGTGCCGCTGCCGAAGAGGCGGAAGCGGGTGTTGTCGGCGGTGGGTTCATCGGTGCCCCAGTAGTCGGCCATGTCGGCGCTGGTGAGAGTGATCTCGTCGGTCACCTCCGGGTCGTTGATGCCGCAGAAGAGCGTCGAGCCCTCCTGGAACACGATCGAGGGATCATAGTCGTCGTAGAAGATCTCGATGTCGCCGTTGGCGGCGAGGGTGAGATGGAAGCTGATCGGAGTGTACTCCTTGTCGTAGACGGTGGCGAGGACGTTTTCGAACTTCACCACAAACTTGCCGTCCTGCTTCGCATACTCCACACGCGAATTGGAGTTCATCATCAGCTGTCGGCCGTAGGCGGAGATCAGACCGGTGCCTGCCACTCCGTAGGAATCGGGGGTCAGCGGATCAACCATGGCGTCGGTGTTGGGAGCGAACATCAGTCCGCCGAAGCTGGTGATATAGACCTGCTCGTAGTTCTTCCCGTAGTAGGGGAAGGCGAAGCCGAGCGCTATCGGATCCGACACATAGACGTCGTCGGAGAATTTCGACTGCACGGGAGTTGCGCCGATAAGCGCCGGATTGCCGTCGTAAGCAAACTCGCTGTAGCCTTCGAGAGTCGAGGCCACCGTATAGCCGAACTTGTGGTTCTTGGCGGTCTGGCCGCTGACGGTCTCCGACGAGAATTTCGGGAAGACATATTCGAGAGGATATTTTCCTGCGTTGCCTACCTTAAACTTCACTATGGAGGGTTCGTCGCCGACATTGAGCGTGCCGGCGTCGACGGTGGCGGGATCAAGCGTGAGCTTGGAGGGCTCGGTCGCCGAACCCTGCACCACGAGGCGCACCTCGCGGCCGTCGGCATCGGTGAAGATGACGTTGCCGGTGTGGCTGCCGCCCGATGTCGGAGCGAAGGTCACGTCGAACGATGTGCTCGTGCGGGCCGGGAAACCGGAGGATATGCCGTTCTCAGGACCGCGGAAGTTTTCATTCGACACGGTGATGTTGCCGTTGTAGAGACCGGGATCCCACTGCGAGCCGCGGAAGCTGCCATAGCCTTCGTTGAAGGCCTCGACGGTCATCGTCTTCGTCTGGCCGACGAGCAGCGAACCGAAGTCGACGATCTTGGGCATCACCACGGAGGGCTCGTTACCCTTTACGGAGTAGCTCACCGGAATCTTGACCTCGTTGTTGTCGCTCTGGTTGTTCTGCAGCCTGATGTTGAAGTTGTAGGAGCCGTTGACGAGCTTGGAGCCGTCGGCGCTTACCTCCACTGTCTGCATCTCTCCCTTGCGGACGGTGCCCGATTTGGGAGTGAGCTCGAGCATGTCGCTCCAGTCGGGGTTGGCCGAGCGGGCGATGATGCCCCAGGTGAGTTCCTTGGCCATCGATTCCCATTTGCTCCCCTTAAGAGCGTTCTCGAGCAGGCTCCATGTGCGGCCTTTGTCGGTGCTCATGTAGGAATAACTCGAGGCGTTTTCCACTACGGAGTGGGCCATGCCGAGGGGATACCCCTCCTGGTTGCCGTCGAAGTGGACCGCGATCCAGAAGGATTCTCCGGGACGGAAATAGATCTGCTCCTGGAGGTTCATCGGATAGCCGTAGGCGAAATACTGATAATCCACTGTCTGGATCAGCGTGGCCGACGAGATGGTAACGTCCCCCTTGTAGACCTGCACCACGGGGTTGGTGCCGTAGGCGCCGTCGATCACGATCTGCGTGAGGTTGAAGCCGTCGGGATATTGCTCGGGATCGACGTAGAACCACTGCGCCATCGAGTTGGGGAGCGTGCGGTCGGTGTCGCCGATATAGGCCTGGATGTAGTCGTAATATTTGATGTTGAGGGGGAAATCGGATGCCTTGTAGTCGGCCGGTACGCGCGCATAGGTAGCGAGCGATTTACCCTCAATCTTGCCCTTGAAGGGAGCGACGTTGCCGATGTTGGGACGCGCCAGAGACTGCGGCGATACCGACACGGTCGACTTGTCAGCGCTCCATTTGAGCAGACCATCGGCGGTGTTGCCGATATTGAATGAGGCCTTGGCCACCGGCTCGGCAGCCGTGGAGCTCATGGAGAGCGACGTGGCGTCGACGGTCATTTCCGGGCCGGCGTTGGTCGTGACGCTCTTCACAGGCGACAGCGGCGCTGCGTTGCCCCAGCGGTTGACTGCCTGCACGGCGATATAATAGGTGGTCATCGGCTTGAGGCCGGTGATTTCCTGGGTGAAGCTGTCGCCCGAGCTGAGGAATTTGGTGTCGGCTATCACCGAGGAGACGTTCGACAAATCATCCGCTGTGAAGGGCGAAGCGGAATAGTAGACGAGGTGATGGTGGACGTTGTTGTCGCCAGAAGCGGGAATCGTCCACGACACCGAGACATAATCCTGGGCGGCGTCGAGCGTGAAGTCGTCGACCGGCGAAGGAGCTGCGCCGTCGCCCATGGTGAGGGCCTTGTCGGCGTCGATATATCCGGAGCCGTAGTTGCCTTCATAACGTTCGTTACCCTCGATGCCGTAGAAGTCGTTGACCGAGGTGACGAGCTGCGTGCGGAGGCTCTCGTTGACAAAAGTCGGCGAGCCATACTGCGAAAGGATCAGGGCGGCGATACCCGACACGTGGGGCGTGGCCATCGATGTTCCTTCGTTGAAACCGTAGCTGTTGTTGGGAAGGGTGGAGAGGACTCCGCCGGTTTCTCCGTAGTCGAGCAGACCGCCGGGGGCGAGCACGTCGACATAGGAACCATAGTTGGAGTAGGAGGCGGGCTTGAAGTCGTTGGTCATTGCGGCGACCGCCACTGCCGGCTCATAGCAGGCGGGGTAATAGTCGCCCCCTTCGCCATTGTTTCCGGTGGCGAAGATGCAGAGGCCTCCCTTCATCTTGGAGGTGCCGGCCTCGTTGGTGAAATAGTCGATGGCGTCGAGCACAGCCTGCTCGTAATAGCCCGAGGCGTCCCAACCCCAGCTGCACTGGGCGATGGAGGCGCCGTTGTCGGCGGCATATACGAGAGCTGCGGCAAAGTCACCGTCGCCGGCGCCATTGCGCGAATCAAACACCTGACACGACATCATCCTCACTCCGGAGTTGGCGAGGCCGTTGCCTCCGGCCACGCCGGCCACGCCGATGCCGTTGTTGTTGACGGCGGCAACCGTTCCGGCCACGTGCGTGCCGTGGTTGTGGGGATAGATCTCACCGGAATTGGTGCAGAAGTTATAGCCGTAGATGTCGTCGACATAGCCGTTGCCGTCATCGTCGACACCGGGAGTGCCGTTGAGCTCGGCGAGGTTGACATGCATGTTGGCGCTGAGGTCTTCATGCTTGTAGTCGACACCGCCGTCGATGATGGCCACCACTACGTCGGGCGTGCCGGTCTGCTTCTTCCAGGCGTTGAAGAGGTTGATGTCCGACCCGGCGATGCTTCCTCCGATCGTGCCGAAGTTCTGGTAATGCCACTGCTGCGGCAGCCGCGGGTCGTTGAAGGGATAATACGCTTCGGTGCGCGGAGCGGCGGCCGCCTTGCGGAATCCGCCGTCGCCCTCCTTGAGCACCATGGGCGTCACGGTCTCTGAAATCTCAACGCCGGGGGTGAGAGCCAGCTTCTTGCGGGCTGTCTCCGACGACACGCCCTCATCGAACGTGACGACATACCAGCGGTCGAGACCATACTTGGCGTGCCGGGCAGCGTAGGGGGAGTTCGGAGGCAACATCGGCCGGATGCCGGTCACCTGAATCTGCCCCAGGGAGGCGTCGAGCGCCGTGACCCCGGTCTGAAGCGAGCTCCCTTTCTTTTTCATCATGGGCTTTTGGCCCACTTTGCGAGCTACTTCCTGCTGCAACTTGACACGCACCACACCCTTCGCAGGCTGAACCTTCGAAGGGTTCGCGGCTGCCATGGTCATGCCGCCCGAGAGGGAGACTGCGACCATCGCGAGCCATACTGAGAATTTGTACATGATTCGTATTGGTTAATTAAAAAATATGGAAAATGTTTCTATAAGTTCGGGTCAGTAATGTCTTCGCTGCAGCGCTCTGATATGTTTCTCGCGACTGCTTAAAGATCAAGGAGCCAATCTCGCGGAAGATTGTCGTTCGGGTCATAAGCTCTAATGTAAAGCCGTGGGTTATAAGCTCTAACGTAAAGCTATGGGAATAAATTCCACTACATAGCCGAAACCGGCGCCGGCAAAGCCGAAACATATTGCCGACCGATTTCATCACAAATGTAATCAATTTTTTCGTAATTTTATTGCCTTTCTTGCGGCGATTTATGAAAAATTAAGATTTTCCATCCCTTTGCAGCCATATTTAACATATTCGCAACATAAAAAAAGGCTGCTCTCGCGAGTAACCTTATTTCCGGACGGGGTTTTCGTCCTTTTAACTTAATGAACAAAAATCTATCTTCTAACTGCAATAGAAACACCCCGCGGGATAATAATGTTTAGGATTTTAACAAGTTTTTACTCTCGTTAACACTTGCAGCTTTACCCTTCCTCGCATAAGGCTGTTCCTTAGACCCTGCTCCTTAGAATTTCGGGGTCGTAGGGACGCCGATTTTTGAGGGGTCTAAGAGGGCGATCATCTTGGAGGCGACCTCGGAGACTGCGCGCATCTGACGCCATACGCGGCGGTCGTAGGGCAACGACAACAGATAGATAGGCAGTCCGACCGGTGCAAACCACATCAACCCTTTCCTGATCTTCACGTCGGCACCGGGAACCGGCTGCATGATCCATAACGAACGCATCACCGGAAGCTTATTGAGCAAGGCGTTAACCTTCAGATCCTTGCTGTCCGACAGATAGTCGCATATCCGGTCAAGAAGCTCTCCGAGCTCATTGATCGGCGCCGGATCATAACCCTTGCGCCAGAAATCTGCGTAACCGGGACGCTGCTTGTGGACGCGCAGCCAGGAGTCGGCCATCGAAGAGGCCTCGCCGAGCATTTCGATAGCCTTGTCGACATTGACATCGTTGATAATCACCTCCTTCACTGGCACATGACGCGACTCCGGCAAACCAAGCCGCAGACGGATCCAGTTCTTGTAAAGGTCGGGATTGAACACCGCCGAGTCGTTCATCGCCTTATAGGTCACGAAGATGCCGAGCGGCAGCAAGATAAACGTCGACAACCACATTCCGGCCCACGCATCCCAATAACCCTCCCGGGCCATCTTATAGCCTGTGTTGTCGATGATATAGTAGACAAGGAAGAGGAGCACCGAGATCACGAGCGGTGCGCCGAGTCCCCCTTTGCGGATAATGGCGCCGAGCGGTGCACCGATGAAGAGCATGATGATACAGGCCACCGAAAGCGTGAACTTCTTGATCAGCTCGATGCGGTGGCGGCGCAGGCGCTTCTTCTCGTCGCCGATCTGCATGGCGCGGAATTCCAGTTCCGACGCCCTCATGCGGCAGATGTTGGTCGCGTTGGCATAGACACCGTCGCGGCGCGACGGCTCGAGCGCCTTTATCAGCGAATCGAGATCGAGCGGAGCCACATCGGTCCTCTCTTTCTTCTCCTTTTTATCCTTCTTATCTTTTTTACTCTCCTTGGCGAAGGGATCGGCGGGAACTTCTGTGGCAGCGGCAAAGGGATCGCGACTGCCGAACGACGGCGGCCCGGCCGACATGCCTCCATGCCTCTCCCCCATCAGCACCGGAAAGACTTTCTCCCCAAAACCATCCACATTCGCCTTCCCTATCGAGTCGATGCGGAGCGTAAGCGAATCGATCGTCTGGCGCAGTTCCGACATGTTTTTCCCCACATACTGGTTGCGCATTCCCTGCTCGTCGAGCCGCGTGAAATTGGCGTCGAAGGGGATCAGCACTTCCTTGTCGAAGAAAGACTCGCGTCGGAAAGGAACGTTGCGGTCGGTGGTCTTCTGCTCCCGGAGGTTTTCAAACTGCTCGCCCTGATAGAGATGCAGATAAAGATAGCGCATGTCTTTAGTGAAGGCCAGACGCGCCGAGTCGGCAAGCAGGATCGTGGAGTTGTCGCCACCATGCGACACGTCGTAGATCATCACGTCGTGAAGCATTCCGGTGGCGGGATTTTTCGACTTCACATAGAGATTGTAGCCGGGAATCTGGTCATAGAACACCCCCTCGGGGATTTCCAGCTCGGGGCTTTTCTGCCGCGCCGAGAAAAGGAGCGTCCACATCTTCACCTGCGCCCGGGGCAAAACGTCGTTCTGGAAAAAGAAAGCCCCCACGGCAATCAGCGAAACCAGCACTATCAGCGGACTCATCGTCTTCACCAGCGACACGCCCGAGGCCTTGATGGCCGTAAGCTCCGACTTCTCGCCGAGATTGCCGAATGTCATCAGCGAGGCCAACAGTATGGCCAGCGGCAAAGCCATAGGCACCATCGAGACGGCGGCATAGAAAAAAAGTTCGCCCAGCACGCCAAACGACAATCCCTTCCCGACCAGATCGTCGATATAGCGCCACAGGAACTGCATGAGCACGATGAAAAGCACGATGAAAAATGTCATCGCGAACAACGGCAGGAAGCTCTTTAAGATAAAGAGATACAGGCGTTTTACTACTCTCATGCTGACTATCTCGCCCCTTGTGGGCAACTTTTGCGGCTGTAAAGTTAGAAATATTTGGCGAGAGAATAAAATTTTTTGTAATTTTGTAGGTTAAGAAACGCCAAATCCCGACAACAGGATACTCCCGGCGAGGAATATTCCGACCGGCCGGGAATAGAAATTACGACATAAAAACCAACCTTATAAAAAGAAAAGAAATGACACTCTTTGAACGTCTCACCAAGAAAGCACAACAGCATCCGCAAAGGCTCGTTCTGCCCGAATCGCTCGAACCCCGCACGCTTCAGGCTGCCAACCGGGTAATTGAACAGAAAATAGCCGACGTCACTTTCATCGGCCACAAGGATGAAGTGCTGAAAAAAGCCTTCGAATTAGGTCTCCAGCACATCGAAAAAGCGCATATCGTAAGCCCCGACGACGAGGCGTTCACCGAAGTATATGCCGAACTTCTCAAGAAACTCCGCGAGAAAAAGGGAATGACCATCGAGCAGGCCCGCGAGCAGGTGAAGAACCCGCTTTACCTTGGCTGCCTCATGATCAAGCGCGGTGACGCCGACGCCATGGTAGCCGGCGCCCTCAGCCCCACGAGCCACGTGCTCCGCGCCGCCTTCCAGGTGCTCAAGACAAAGCCCGGCATCTCAGTGGTGAGCGGCGCCTTCATCATGCTTCTCCCCGAGAACGTTCCCTTCGGTGAAGACCACATGCTTATCTTCGCCGACTGCGCCGTGGTGCCTGATCCCACAGCCGAGGAACTCGCCCAGATCGCAGTGGCCACCGCAAAGACCACCAAAGACATCGCCGGCCTCGATCCTGTTGTGGCCATGACAAGCTTCTCCACCAAGGGTTCGGCTTCCCACGAGCGCGTTGACAAAGTGATCCGCGCCACCGAACTCTCCCACCAGATGGATCCCCAGCTCAAGATCGACGGCGAGCTCCAGGCCGACGCCTCGATCGTGGCAGCAGTCGGCAACATGAAGGCTCCCGGCAGCCCCGTGGCCGGCCATGCCAACACGCTCATCTTCCCCTCGCTCGAGGTCGGCAACATCGCCTATAAGCTCGTGCAGCGTCTCGCCGGCGCAGGCGCCGTCGGCCCGATCCTCCAGGGTCTCGCCGCTCCGGTCAACGACCTCTCGCGCGGTGCTACGGTCGACGATATCGTAAACACAATCATCGTGACCTGCAACCAGGCCATCGGCGACAAAAATCTTTAATTCAACCTTCTAACTTTCAAGAGACTCAACAAAATGAAAATCTTAGTTCTCAACAACGGATCTTCAAGCGTAAAATACAAGCTCATCGACAGCGAGACGAAAAATGTGCTCGCCGAGGGCGGCGTTGAAAAAATCGGTCTTCCCGATTCTTTCCTCAAATTCAAGAAGCCCGACGGCACCAAGGAGACGATCACCGTCAGCATGCCCGACCACAAGGAGGCTATCCGCCAGGTGTTCAAGGTGCTCACCGACCCGGAGAAGGGCGTCATCAAGAGCCTTGACGAGATCGAGGCTGTGGGCCATCGCGTGGTGCACGGCATGGAATATTTCAACAAGTCGGTGCTGATCACTCCCGAAGTAATCGAGAAGGTGAAGGAATGCTACCCCGTGGCTCCTCTCCACAATCCGGCCAACATCACCGGCATCGAGGCTGTGCTCGACCTGCTCCCCGGCGTGCCCCAGGTGGCTGTGTTCGACACGGCTTTCCATCAGACCATGCCGGCCAAGGCATATATGTATGCCCTCCCCTACGAGGATTATGAGAAATACGGCATCCGCCGCTACGGCTTCCACGGCACAAGCCATCGCTACGTGTCGCGCCGCGCCGCCGAATTCCTCGGCCTCCCCCTCGACAATCTCCGCATGATAACCTGCCACATCGGCAACGGCGGCTCGATCACCGCCATCAAAGACGGCAAGAGCATCGACACTTCGATGGGTCTTACCCCTACCGAGGGTCTGATGATGGGCACGCGCGTTGGCGACGTCGACCCGGGAGCGCTCGTCTATCTGATGCAGCGCACAGGCCTTGACGCCGACGGCCTCGCCAAGGTGATCAACAAGCAGAGCGGCGTGCTCGGCATCTCGGGCATCAGCAACGACATGCGCGACATCGAGAACGGTATCAAGGAGGGCAACGAACGCGCCCGCCTCGCCATGGACATGTATGAATACCGCATCCTGAAATATATCGGCGCCTACGCAGCCGTGCTCGACGGCGTCGACGTGATCGTCTTCACCGGCGGCGTCGGCGAGAACCAGACCGGCACCCGCGAGTATCTCTGCCGTCACCTCGGCTATCTCGGCGTGACTTTCGACGCAGAGGCCAACAAGACGCGCGGCGAGGAAGTCGTTATCTCGGGCAAGGATTCCAAAGTGAAGGTTGTCGTGATCCCCACCGACGAGGAGCTCATGATCGCCGAAGACACCGCAGCAATCGTTTCCAAATAATGCTCGATTTCATTTATTGGAACGCCGATCCGATATTCTTCTCCCTTGGCCCGCTGCAGGTGAGATGGTATGGCCTGGCTTTCGCCATCGGCTTTATCGTGGGATATTCGATCGTTTCGAAGATGTTCAAACATGAGGGAGCGCCCGAGCAATGGCTCGGCGTTCTCCTCTGTTATGTGGTGGTGGCCACGATCGTTGGCGCCCGCCTCGGACATGTCTTCTTCTACGACTGGGACTACTATTCGCAGCATCCCGCCGACATCCTGAAGATATGGGAAGGCGGACTGGCGAGCCATGGCGGCACCATCGCCATCATCATCGCCCTCTTCATTTTCTCCCGGTGCGTGACGAAGAAACCGGCCTCGTGGGTGTTCGACAAGATTGTCGTGGCGATAGCCCTCGTGGGGTGTCTGATCCGCCTCGGCAACCTGATGAACAGCGAGATCTACGGCTCGGTCACCGACCTTCCCTGGGGATTCGTTTTCCTCCGCAACGGCGACACGCTTCCCTCCCATCCTACGCAGATTTACGAGGCAGGCTGCTATCTGATCCTTTTCGTGGTGCTGATGTGGATGTACTGGAAGAAAAATCTTCAGGAACGCCCCTGGCTTCTCACGGGAGTCTTCTTCATCGGCATTTTCCTGCCCCGTTTCCTCATCGAATATGTGAAAAACGTGCAAGAGCCCTGGGAAATCGACATGATTGCCCGTTGCGGCATGAACATGGGCCAGGCGCTGAGCCTTCCCTTCATCGCGCTGGGAATCTTCCTTGTGGTCTGGGCCATGACCCATCCGCGCAAGCACTTTGAATTCCCCAACCGCTTCGCCGACGAAGATAAAACCAAAGGAAAGAAGGAGTCCAACCGCAAGTAACCCTCCCCAACAAACGCAAAAAAAGCATCTGCCACCGGAGCAAACCTCCGCAGGCAGATGCTTTTTATGACTTACAGGCTACGTTTCAGAACATGGCGAGGACGCGGCGGAGGGCGGCGAGGAAGGCGTCGCATTCCTCCATGGTGTTGTAGACGGCGAAGGAGGCGCGAACCGTACCCGGCACTCCGAGACGTTCCATGAGCGGCTGGGCGCAGTGATGGCCTGTGCGCGTGGCTATGCCGAGACGGTCGAGTAGCAATCCGAGGTCGTAGTTGTGGATGTCGCCGACATTGAAACTTATTACTCCCGACTTACGGGGAGCCTCGCCATAGATCTTCATGCCGGGAATCTCGAGAAGCTGCTCGGTGGTGTAACGCATCAGCTCCTCCTCATGGGACGCGATATTCTCAATTCCAATTCGCGAAATAAAATCGAAGGCCTTGTCGAAAGCCGCTATGTCGACAAAATCGGGGGTACCGGCCTCAAACTTGAAAGGAAGATCGGCGAAAGTCGTTCCCGAAAACGAGACATGCTTGATCATCTCGCCGCCACCCTGATAGGGAGGCATCTTTTCCAGCAGCTCGCGACGTCCGTAAAGCACGCCCACGCCAGCCGGGCCATACATCTTATGCGACGAGAAGGCATAAAAATCACAACCGAGATCCTGCACGTCGACTTTCAGATGAGGAGCACCCTGCGCACCGTCGATGAGCGTCGGCACCCCATGGCTGCGGGCGATTTCAACCATTTCGCGAACCGGATTGATCGTGCCCAGCACGTTGCTCACATGGCAGAAAGCGGCCAGCCGAGTACGGTCGTTGAAAAGCGAGCGGTATTGATCGATGTCGAGCACACCGCGGTCGTCGATATCCACCACGCGGATCACGATCCCCTTGCGGTTCTGAAGCAGTTGCCAGGGCACGATGTTGGCATGATGCTCCATCACGGTCAGGATCACCTCGTCCCCCTCGCTGAGCAATTCGCCGAATGAAGAGGCCACGAGATTGATAGCTTCGGTCGTGCCCCGGGTGAAGATAATCTCCTCGGGCGACGGGGCGTTGACATATTCCGCCACGCGGCGCCTGGTGCGCTCCTGCATGTCGGTGGCCTCCTGAGAGAGCGCGTGGACGCCGCGATGCACGTTCGCCTTCCGCTTCTCATACATCCCGACCACAGCCTCCACCACCTCGCGGGGAGTTTCCGACGTGGCGGCGTTGTCGAGATAAACGAGCGGATATTTCTCGTGGACTTTCCGCTTAAGAATCGGAAATTCGCAGCGGATTTCCTCTATTTCATCATGTGTCAGCATTGGGGCTTATTTTAGGTTGTCGCAGTTGCGGCATGAGGCGCAGGCCGAGGAGGCTCCGGCATAGCGGCGTTCCACAAGGATGTGAAGCCTGTCGCGCAGCGCCGGCACTGCGATGGAGTCGATCACGTCGGCCATAAAGGCCTGACGGAGCATAAGGCGGGCGGTCGCCTCGGAAAGTCCGCGCGTCCGCATGTAAAACAGCTGCATCTCGTCGAGCTGGCCGATGGCCGCCCCATGACTGCACTTCACGTCGTCGTTGTAGATCTCGAGCACAGGCTTGGTATAGATCCGAGCCTCGTTTCCGCTCACGAGATTGCGGTTGGCCTGATAAGCCTCCGTCTGCACCGATCCCTCGGCCACGTAGATCTTGCCCGAGAAAGCGGCCGTGGAACGGTCGTCGACCGTATATTTGAAAAGCTCGTTGCTGTGGCAGCGCGGCGAGTCATGGCTTATCCTCGAATAAGTCGAGAGGGTGCGGTCTTCATCCTCGATGCCCATGCCCGAGAGACGCAGCGAGGCATGCTCGCCGGCAAAGCGGCTGTAGAACTCGTTGCGGGTGGTGCCGTTATAGAGCGTCATCGAGTTGATCGTGACGTCGCTCCCCTCCTCCTGACGGAGCCAGAGGGTCGAGAGCCGCGAGGTCTTCGCCGTCGACTCCTCGAGGTCGTAATAGCCGAGACGCGAGTTGCGGCCGGCAAACATCTCGATGGTCTGCAGCGCGAGGAACTGAATATCGTCGATCTGCGTGTGGTCGCAAGCAATAAGCTGCACTTCGGCATCCTCTTCCACAATCACAAGCAGACGGCGCACTGCCATCAGCGGCATTCCGTTGGAGAGGATGTTGACCAGCTGCAGAGGCTGCTTGATGCGGACTCCACGGTTCACGCGCAGATACATGCCGTCTTGTGCAAAAAGGGTGTCGAGCGCCACCAGAGGATTCTCGATATCGGCCAGGCGGCCGTAATAGCGGGACACTTCCTCCGGATTTTCGAGAGCCCATTTGCGAAGGCTCCCGACTTCCACGCCATCGGGAAGATCGAGGCGGCGGCCCGTCTCAGCTACGGCAAACGTGTCGTTGACGCTCAGAAATGGTTCCGACGAAAGCACCGGCACATCGCAGCGGAAAGTAACGGCGGGATTCACGTCGATGTTCAGGCGGTCGAGATTCAGTCCGAAATCGGGCGAGATAATCGCGGCGAGGTCGATGTTCTCGAAATCCTCGCTTCCCTTTTTGGGAAGGCCTTTACGCTCCAGCACCTCGAGGGCCCGTTCGCGCAGAGCGTTGAGCGGAGCCGCGCTGCCGCCGCATATCAGGTCGCGGTGGTTGCGGTAAAGGTCAAGATATTGTTTCAGCTCCTCCATAATCATTTGCCGTTAGCTTCCAGAGCCGCGCGGTCGGCGGCGTCAACCTCCTCTTTGATCCAGTCGTAGCCGCGCTCCTCGAGTTCGAGGGCCAGATCGGGGCCTCCCGTGCGGACAATGCGTCCTTTGTAGAGGATATGCACGAAATCAGGCTTGATATAGTCGAGCAGGCGCTGATAGTGGGTGATGACTATGGTGGCGTTTTTCTCAGTTTTCAGCTTGTTGACGCCACCGGCCACAATGCGCAGGGCGTCGATGTCGAGTCCGGAATCGGTCTCGTCGAGAATAGACAGCTTCGGCTCGAGCACAGCCATCTGGAAAATCTCGTTGCGTTTCTTCTCGCCGCCGGAGAATCCTTCGTTGACCGAACGCGATGCGAGCTTGTTGTCGAGTTCGACCACTGCCCTCTTCTCGCGCATCATCTTCAGGAACTCGGTGGCCGTCAGCGGCGGCTGATGGAAATATTCCCTCTTGGCGTTGATGGCGGCGCGCATGAAGTTGACCATCGAGACTCCCGGAATTTCAACCGGATACTGGAATCCGAGGAAAAGTCCCTCGTGGCTCCTTATTTCCGGAGGAAGCGAAAGAAGGTCTTTGCCGCAGAATTCCACCTTCCCGCCCGTTACGGTATAGGCCGGATTTCCCGCGAGAACCATCGACAGAGTGGACTTGCCCGATCCGTTCGGACCCATTATGGCGTGGACCTCGCCCGGATTCACTTCGAGATTGATGCCGCGCAATATTTCACGGCCGTTGATTTCGGCATGCAGATCGCTGACTTTTAACATAATATGCTGTGGATGCTGTTATTTCTTGGTATGATTCTTCAGTTGAAACACCCGAAGAGGCGTTTCAACCTGCAAAGTTAACAAAATTTCACTGAATCTTCAACACTTTATTCCGTCTCGCGCGTCTTCTCGCACGTCTCGCGCGGACTGGTTGGCCGATATCTTACGGGCTTCCTGCAGCTGGACTTCGTGGGCGAATTCCTCGGCCGATTCCGAGCCGGTAAGCGCCGGAGCGACAAGCAGAACACCCTCCACTATGTTGCCGTCGTCCGACTTCACGCAGCGCAACATGCTGTCGGGATGAATGGCAAGGATAAGATTATAGGCAAACGACAGAAAGATAAGCATCCGGAAAATGCCGAGCACGGCTCCGAAGATGTTGTCGAGGATGCTGTGAGGGAGCCGTCCGAGCACCTTGCCGATAAAGTAGGTGACGGCCGTAAAGACAAGATATACCGCCGCAAACACGAATCCCGCAGCAAGGGTGGTATAAAAATAATTCTCCGAAACGCTGCCGCAGCGGCCCGGATAGACCTCGCGCAACATTTCGGAAAAAGGAAGCATGAAAATTCTGGCGCATACCAGGCCGAGAGCCAGTCCGATTATCACCGGCACCCGACGGGCCACTCCGCGCCGGAATCCCACTACAGCCGAGAAGGCCAGAGCCAAAAGCGCTATTATATGGTAAATCAGCATCTTCAGCTTTCTTCCGCGCCGTTCTTATAAATCAGCGCCACAGCCATTGCCGATATACCCTCCTCGCGCCCTTCGAAACCGAGGCGCTCGGTGGTGGTGGCCTTCACGGAAACCTGATCCTCAGCCACTCCCATCGTTTCTGCAAGGCGGCTTATCATCTCGGGAATATGGGGAGAGAGTTTCGGCCGCTGGGCGCAGATGGTCAGATCAACATTGGAGATTTCCCAGCCGGCGCCGCGCAGCATCGCGCAGACTTTGCGCAGAAGGATGCGGCTGTCGATGTTTTCGAATTCGCCGGCCGTGTCGGGGAAATGATACCCGATGTCGCGCATCGCAGCCGCCCCGAGCAAAGCATCGCAGAGGGCATGGATCGCCACGTCGGCGTCGCTATGGCCCAAAAGTCCGAGCGTATGCCCGATCTTCACGCCTCCGAGCACGAGTTCGCGCCCTTCCACAAGCCTGTGAACATCATACCCTTGACCCACTCTGAACATGCATCCCATAGCGTATTCTCCGGGTTTATTATTATTTACGGCGCTTGCCGAGAAGGTCGCGCAGGCCATCCATATCGAACGTCAGCGTGAAACGCAGCGTCTGGTCGAGCGGCGAGCTCTGGGCCGTGGCCAGCATATAGGAGGCGTCGAGCTGAACCACATTCAGCGAAAAACCGGCTCCGAAAGCGAAATAACTTCGGCCGCCCTTGTTGGGGTGCTCGTAGTTATAGCCGGCGCGAACCATAAACTGCTGGTTGTAATTGTATTCGGCGCCAAACGACCATGCAATCTCCTGAAGCTCCTCCTTGAAACCGCCGGGGGCGTCGTTGAAGCTCTTGAAGATACCGGTGATCGGCGACATTTCGTTCCATTTGTCGAACGCCTCGTCATATTCAGCCTGTCCTTCAGCCGTCTCCATGTCATAATCTTTCTGACGCGGTTTGGTCGGCACGAGAAGCTTGTTGAGGTCAAGTCCGAACGCCAAAGTGTGATAATCGGCCAGAGGGAACATGAAATTGGCTCCCAACTTTAAATTCGTCGGCAGGAAGAAGTTGTTGGTTCCGCCGTCGTAGCTGACTTTCGTACCGACATTGGAGATATTGAAGCCCCAGGAGAACTGGCACTCGTTGCGGCCGATCATCGGGAACGTGGTGAAATATCCGGCGAGGTCGACGGAGAAGGCATTGGCCGCCTTGTTCTGCTCGCCCGAGCTCGTGTCGGTAAACGACAGGTCGGAAAGGATATAACGGAGCACGACTCCCATCGAGAATTTCTCCGAAAGCTTGCGGGAATAGCCGACGTCGAAAGCAAATTCATAGGGATTGATTGTCTGCACGTTCGAGCCGACATCGTCATATCCGCTCGTGTTCACCTCGCCGAGCGAGAAATAGCGGAACGAAGCCGATATGGCCTGATTGTCGCCGCTGCCGAGTTTCCAGTAGCCGGATAGATTGGCCAGGAAGATATCGTTGACGATTTTGCGCAACCAGGGGGTGTAGCTTAACGACAGGCCGCCGGTGGAATATGCGAAGGCATATTTCGACGGGTTCCAGTATTGCGAGTTCATATCCGGATCGGTGGCGGCGCCGAGGTTACCCATCGAGCTGCCTCGGGCGTCGGGCGCGATGCTCAGTGTCGTCACACCGGTGTTGACAGGGTTGAACTCATTGTCCTTGATGTCGTCGTCGGCGAAAGCTGCAGAAGCCATCCCGGCGAGCAGACAACAGGAAATTATGTGCTTCATATTCATTAGCTTCATTCTATTGAGCCTATATTTCTATTCTTGAAAGGTAAGGAACATCAGTCGATTACGCTGAATTCCACCCAGTTGCTGTAATATTTCGATCCGAGTTCCGATTCATGGACCACAGCGGCGCGATATGTCCCGACCTCCAGATCGTCGGTGGCGATATAGATGTCGGAATCTGCCGGCACACTCTTCACGCGTTCCCCGTCGGCACCGATAACAACCACCGTCAGCCCCTCCGGAGCTTTCCCGGCAAGTTTCAGGCTGATTCCCTCAATGGCGAGATGAGAGTCGGCGCTGAGAACAAGCTTGGCGATATCGTTCTTGGTGAACGTGAATTCCACCTCTTCCGAGACATTCCCGGCGAGATCGCGGGCATATCCCTTCACCTTGTGGCTTCCGTTGGCAAGATTGATTGCCGGGATGCTCGCATTGTAGACCGACACCGCGCTACCATGATCGTCAAGACCGTCGAGTTTCACCGGTTTGCCGTCGATTTCGAGGTATACGCCCTTGTTTTTGCCTACGCCGGGCACAAGGCCGACATTGTCGGTGGCCGTCAGGCTTACGATGCCCCTGTCGTTGTCGTATGCAAACTCGAGGCCGGGCAGAATCTCGTCGCGTTCCGCAGCAGGATCGGCTTCAGAGTCTGCGGCTGCCAAAGGAAGTTCGGCATAACCCGCCGACGAGAGGAATTTCTCGCGGCTGAAGGCGCTCACATAGAGACGGACCATCTTGCCACCCTCAGCCGGTTCGGTAGAATCCATATACTTCTCGAAATCTGCCGGAACAGGAATCTGCACCTTGAATTCACCGTTTTTCACATCGGCCTCTACCGATGTGGCATGAACGCTGCGGAAGTCGATATAGAAGGGGGAGCCGTCGCTATATTTGATATCGATTGAATCGAGGGGAAGAGCCATCTTGACGACAGCCTTGCCATTGTAGGAGGCGTCGAGACTTTTATCGGCCGCGAGCACCTTGCAGTTGAGCGTAAGCAGGTCGCCGGGCTTGCATTTCTTTGCCTCGCCAAGAGTCACCTCAATTTTTCTCGTGGCCACGGGCACACGGAGCGCCGGGTCGCCGATAAGGAGATAATTGAGTTCCGAAGGATTGTTGACGTTGCTCTTGGCGCGGCAGAAAACCTGGCCGACAGTTGTCGGTTCGGTTCTGGGTTTGGGCGAAACGGAGCTGCCGTTCTGATAATAGAGGAAGCGCATGAAGCTCTTGCTGAAATCGAGGTTCCAGTTCGACTGCACTGTGCGCGCCGCCATAATCGTGCCGATAAAAGCGCGCGGAGAGTCGATCACGCCGGTCTCGCCGATGCCGCGCCAGCCACGGTCGGGATAGGAAAGGTCGCAACCCGCCAGGAAAAGGAAGCCGAGATTGCGGTTGGTCATGTTGCGCAGCATTGTCGGCGTGGCAAAATCCTGTGATCCGCCGTAAGCCGCCGGACCGGAGTGACCATAATATACATTGAAAATCTTGCCAAGGTCGAGCTCGTCGAAATAGGTCTTCGAAGCCTCAGCTATATCATCATATTCGTCGTTGATGAGGGTATAGTGCATCGGGCGGCAACCTGCGGTGCGCGACTGGGCCTGCACCAAAAGCATCCTTGCCTGGTCTGCCATATCGTCGTGCAGACGTCCGTCGCCCGGACACCCTATCGACAGTGTCTCGTTGGCAAGCCATTCAAAGGAATTTTCATCCATATAGTCGCGGATCTTGCTGACGGCCAGATCGGCCTCACGCTGCGACCTGACGCCGATATTACCTATGCCGATTTCCACATTTTTGTTGGAAAGAGCAAAATTGTTGGCAATATAGTCTGTGCATGCTCCGTAATAGTCGAGGTCGGGCGATGCGGCATCGGTAAGAATCACGCCGGGCTGCTGATATGCGATCATGAAATCGGGACGCTCTGTGCCGAGCACATTGCGCACGTCGGCATATATCGGGCCGAAGAGAAGCATGTTCTGCAAGGGGCGGTCCTGCTTCTGATAAAGCATTTTGGCAAAGGCGCGGTAAGCCATCGGGTCGGGCTTGCCGTGGGAGAACTCGTCGTAAAGCTGCGAGGCTGTCACGACCACCACGTTCATACCGTCGTTCTTGCGGTGAAGCTCGGCGATCTGCTCGGCCTGCTTCAGATATTCCGGCACGGTGACTATGGCAAAGTCAATACCTTGCCCTTTGAGGGCATGAAGATTGCTGTTTTCAACGACTTTATAATCCGCTCCGATCTGCTTCTGAGGCTTTGCCGGGTCGAAAGTAATAAACGTATGGGTTTGATGGCCGTTGGCGAAATATGCCTTACCATCCTCCACATTGAGTTCGACAGGCGCACTGCAGTCGGTGATCTCGAGCACTTTCGCGCCCTCAGGCACAGCGATATAGCCGTCGGCGCCCGCAGCCACGGAATTGCTTTTCCATATAGCCACTGTCTCCTGCACGAAGTCAGATGTCATTTCAGCGTTGAACTTCCTGAAATAGTTCAGGATCCAATAATCCACGGCTGCGAAATCGCGCACCTTGAGATTGATCGGTTCGATCACTACCTTCACCTTTCCTTCGGCAGGAATCTGGCCGAAAGCATAGCTCGTCGACGAACTGAAGCCCGGCGAGTTGTTGTTGCGGTAAATATAGTCGTAATTCGCGCTTCCGTTGCCAAACCGGATATTGCTGTCGCTGCCGCCGGCTGCCAGATAGGCGCCGACCTCAAGCTTGGCATAGCCAGAAGTGTCGATGAATTTAAGTTCGAGCGGCCATTCATAGCGGGAAGCGGCCAGCAGGTCTTCTCCCCAGAAAGTCTGTCCTGTGGAAGTATTGTTCTGGCAAAGGTCCTTCTCATGATATGCATAGCTCGTGAGGTCGGTGCGCTGAGCGGCGGTTTCCGACGCTGTCACGGTGCTCTTCGACATTGTGAGGGGAGAAAGGGCATCAGTCAGGAAATAATAACCTTTATCGGTATATATGTTCAGGTCGCTCCTGACAAATCTTACTTTGTCTACATTATATTCCAGCTGTTCGGGACCCTGAGCATAGAAAAAGAGCTTGCCGTTGCTGTGGATCACCGGCACCTGCGGAGGATTATCCTCATAAAGGCGTTCGAAGCGGTTGGTGGTGAAGTCGCGGTTCATCATCAGACCACCTGACCCGACCACGCTGACAGCCTCCGGATTCGAGAAACCCATTGCAGAGAGCGTGGCATCGTCGATTTCATATATTCCCGATTCGCCGACGGTGATTTTCACCCATTTCCCTGTGGAAAGAAGTGAATTTTCAGCAAAAACATAATTGTAATAAGAGTTCTGAGCTCCAAAGGCCGAAGAGGCGCTGAGGCACACGGCGGTTGCGAGCAGGGTGAGAAATCTTTTCATTTCACGTTAATGTCAAAAATTGTTAAGTCATCGGCGCCTGCCCGGAGTCGCGAGCCCCGGATCATCGGGATGCCGCAGGGAGAGAGGGCGCCAAGGATAATGTCGCCGGTCTTGATCGTATTGTCGCAGCTGACGAGCGCTACAATCTGATCAATACCGGTCGTGATTTTGTCAAGTTGATATTCGAGTCGGCTGTCGCCGCTTTCTGCGGAGAAGGCCGCATAATTTCTAAACGCAGATATGGGCATGAAATTGCCAAGCAGGCAACTTCTGTCGTAAGCCACCGCCCGGGTCCAGGGCATCCCCCTCTTTCTCAAAGCCTCAAGCAGGGTGACGTTAACCACCGAAAATCCAATCGCGGCCTCGTCGTAATATCTCGGCGCGAACCGCGGAGCGACGCTCTTGCCGAGCTTGCAGATGCGATAGGCCGCCGATGGAAAAGCGACATAGCTGTCGGTTTCGGATGGAACGAAAAAGGGATTGCCGCTCCGCGAAATCGCCGAGTCGGGAATTTCATACCATAAGGGAGACTCCGCGAGTGCGAAAGGAGATTCCTCCCTGCTTCCCGTATCATAATTGCCAAAGGCCGCAAATATTTTCATAGCGAGTTCAGACGGTTGAAAATCAACGCTAAGTGCGCATAGATCGAGGTGTTGGCCATAACTATTCCTTCGGCCACCTTCACCCTGTAGGGGGTAAAGTTCCAGATTGCCTTTATTCCGGCTCCGATTGCTATGTCGGCCGACTCCTGGGCGGCCTCGGCGGGAACAGTGAGGATGGCGATGCTCGCCGGATCCTGCTCCATCACCTCGCTCAGATTGTCGATGTGATGAATCGGCACGCGGCTATCTTTCGCCCCGACCACTGCGGGACTGACATCGAATCCGGCCACAATCTCAAGGCCATATTTCGAGAGGCCGGAGTCGCGGATGAGCGCCATTCCGAGCGAGCCGCAGCCAAACACGTAGGCGCGGTGCTGGCATGAGAATCCGAGGAAATCGCGGAGAGCCTCCACGAGCGCGTCGACCTCATAGCCGATGCGCGTGCGCCCTTTCACGTTGAGAAACGACAGGTCTTTAGCTATCTGGGAGGCGTCGACGCTCAACGAGCGCGATATGCGCGTAGATGAAACGTGCTCAACCTTCTGGCGCTGAAGAATCTCTACGTATGCAAGATACCACGGCAACCGGCGCAGCGTCGGTTCGGGCAATATTATCTGGTTTTCTGAACTCATATTATTCTTCCGTCCGGCTCATTGTCCGGTCACTGCGAGTTTCTTGGTCTTTGACGTGTAAGTTCCCTCGGGGCTCTCGACTGTGGCGCGGTAGAGATATATTCCTCTCGGCACTCTCGCACCCGACTTGTCGCAAAGATCCCAGCGGGCAGTCATGGTGCTGTTTATGTCGCTCTTGGCAGCCTGGTCGTTTTCCCAGATCTTGCGGCCGTTGAGGTCATAGACCGCTATGTTGCAGTTCATCTTGGTGTTCGGACGATCGATTTCGAGGCGGAACACCACGCTCGTCGAGGCGGGATTGACGTCGGTCGAAAGATCGTAGATCACCGGGTCGACTGCCGCACCGACATTGAAGTCGAGGCTCTGCTTGGTAACGTTGTTGGCGTTGTCCCACACGGTGAACACCAGCGTATGCTTCCCGGCCGTCAGTCCGGTCATCGGGTAGGTTATGGTGCCTCCCCCCTCGGTCTCCGGATCAGACGTGTAGTAAGCGCTCACATTGTCAAAAATCTGCTTGCCATCGACGATCACCGACATCTTGTGGCCGATGCCTGTGTCGGAAAGATTGATGCCCGACGGATCCTGCACTTTGGCGAAAAACACCGGCGAGGAGTTGACAAGGCCGCCGTTCTCGAAATTCGGGTTGTTGAGATAGATATAATCCACAACCGGACCCTCCTCGTCGGCGGCCGCATCTTCGTTGAAGCCATAGACATAAAGACGGTCGCAGGCTCCGTTGGCCTCGCGCCCCTTACCATCCCATGCATAGACCGTGATACGCGCCGGCGAATAGTTGTTCTCTATTTCGGGCGGCAGGGTGAGAGTGCCGGAGAAAAGACCGTCGACCACCTTGACGTTGAGCGATGTGAGCCGCGTCTTGCGGTCGTTGTAGGTCACCGACTTGCCGTTGTCGCCGTTGCCGTAGGTGGTGATCACTCGCTCGGCGTCGTAGAGAAGGAGATTGGCCGTGCCGTTGAAGTCGGAGGCAAGCGAACCGTCGGGGTTGAGAATCCGACCTTCCACTTTGGGAGTGCCGAGCGCCTTCACCTCGGGATATACCACCGCTCCGGGGAGCACCGATACGCCGTCGATCGTAGTTATTTCAGCGCTGTAATCGGGCGAAAGGACTCTGAGGGCGGGATCGCCGATGAAGGCGTAACGAAGCTTGTTGGTGTCGTTGCCGGTGTCGTTCTTTCCCTCGATATAGACGTCGCCGAGGCGTTTGGCTTTTCCTTCGGCGTCGCGCTCGAAGTAATGGCGGGTAGTGCGGTCGTTGAGCGTTCCGTTCTGCGAGATGTAGACGGTTCGCGTGGCAGCCATCATGCCGATCACTCCTCCTTCAGGATTGAGGATAAGGTGCTCGGCGCCGCTCTCTTCAGGCGCGTCCCAGAAGGAGAAACCGCAGGTGGCGGCATACATGAACGTCAGGTTGCGGTTTGACATGTTGACGATGTCGTTCCACTGCCAGAGATGCTCGTGGCCCCAGCCTGTCGGAGAGGCATGACCGATATAGTTGGTGAAGATCACTCCGTCGTTGTAGTTCTGGAGCATTCGCTCCGTGGCCTTCGGATAAGCCGGACCCACACTCGTCTGCTCGAGCTTGTAGCTGTCGAGATAGAGGCGGTCATAAAGGAAATTCGAACCGTTGCCGGCGTTGAGAAGATTGTTGTAGACCTTCTCCGACTGCGTGAAATGCACGGCGTTGTCGTTGTCGTCGGCGATAAGCATCACTTTGTTTCGCCATTCGCCATACTCGGGATTCTTCACATAATTCTCGATCTTGGTGGCTACGTCGAGCGCCTCCGAAGCCGTCGTGACCGGAATGCGGCCTATTGGAATAGTGCATTTTGCCGAGGCGAGGTTCATGCGGCCGGGATCGACGTCGTCGAGCATGCCGATGAAGTCGTCGTTGGAATATGAGGAGGTTTCCGACAATCCCGTGGGTGACTGCCATATCGGTACCGGAGTGTAGCTCAGGTTCTTGACCTCCAGCGACACCCCCTTGGGATCGAATGTCGGCTTGCCCATGATCAGACAGTAGGATATCTGGCGCTCCGACTCGCGGTCGCGCCACATCTTCAGCAGCTGGCGAAAAGCCGACACGTCGGCCGTACCGCCCGAAAATTCGTTGTAGATCTGCTGCGGAGTGAGGATCGCCACCTTGAATCCGTCGACCTCTTCGTGAAGCTTCGCTATCCGCTTGGAGCCCTCCATATAATCTGTCTCGGTGATGATGAGCATGTCGGGCTCCTCCATGCCGTGGATGTTCTGGTTGGCAAGGAGGCTGCCGCGGGTGGCTGTGCCGGTGATCTGGTCGGGATTGAAGGCCACATATTCGCGATATCCGTCGCCCGGATTGTTGAATGTGGCTTTGTCGCCCGAAAGCTGATGGCTCACGAGCGTCGGCGCCGTGTGGTCGGTCACGTCCCAGATCTGCGTTGCAGAGGAGCAGCCGGAGACAACCATTGAAGTCGGACTGTCGAAATTGCCGTAGAAATAGAGCTGGCCGTTGCGCAGGGCGAGCGAGCGCTCGTAGAAGACTTCGATATAGTCGAGGCGCGCCGTGAAAAGCGCTCCGGAATAAGAATAGTCGATTGTAAGATCAAGATGGTCGCCGGCATCCTCCACACTCTTGGAGGTGAGGCCCATCACGCAGTAACTGTCGGCGTTCGACACCGAGGAGATGCGGTCGCTCGCCGTCGAGGGGAGCCTGGTGCCGTTGGCCGTGAATATCAGCGACGACTGGCCGTTGGTGGTCTTTGCGCCGAAACTTGTCACAAAAAATGCATTCCCGTCGACATTGTCGGGGAGATCGAATGAGAATTTCTGCGATTTAGTGGAGCGGAAATCCTCGCCGAGCAGATTGCGTCCGCTTTCGCCGGGGTGCTGCAGTTCGCGTTCATGCACGATGCGCTCCGTGAAGGTGGTTGCGGTCCTGACAGTAGTCCCGGTGGTGAGAGCCTGGGGCATATCTTCAGCAGCGATTTCGCGGTCGCTCACAAAATAGAGGCTCTTCTCGCAATAGGGGTTGATCACATGCTGATAGGGCACGCTCGATCCGCTCGATGCCGACCAGGTGAAATGGTCGGCGGCAAAAAACAGGATCCCTTTCGCTGTGCGCACCGACGGCAGGAGCGGAAGGTCGTTGGGGATGCGTTCGGTGAGCCCTTCCGGAAGCATGCGGCCCCCCATGCCGTAGACATGGACCTTCGAGGGGTCGGAAAAGCCCATGGCGCGGAGATCGGCGTCGGTGATCAGATGCATGCCCGACTTTGTCACCGACACGCTCATCCAGCGCCCCGTCGACAATACCGATGCCTCAGGGTAATGATCCGTCGGAAGAGCCGAGGCCGTGATGGCCGACACTCCAAGCAGACCTGTAAACCAATATCTTAACCTTGTTATGAATGATGTCATTGACGATTATGTTTCTGCGCCACGCCGGCGCGGAGGCCGGTGCGTGCCGCGTATGCGGATATCTATTCCGTAAAATAACGTTATTCGATAAGATAACGGAGTTTTTCCCTTTTTAGTGTAACGGATAAGGATGGCGCCCCGGCATATCATCTCCCAGTTTCTGACGGTGCTTACCTCGTCGGTTTCTCGGCAAGCACGCGCTCCCATTCAGCCCTCGAGCCGTGAAACACGTTGAGGTCTACCTCGCCCCGGATGCCGGCTACTTTCCCGTGGTGATAATATTGCCAGAAGGTCCAGTCGTTGTTGGCGGAATTGTCGTCGGTGAAACTGCATATCCAGAGAGGGAAACCTCTGAAATTGCGGAAAAGATATTTCTCATAGCCGGCTCTGTTGGAATAGAACATCACGCGTCTCCCCTTCAGGTTGAGATAGTCGACCATCTTCTGGAGATTCTCGGCCACCTCTTCGGGAGTGTAACCTTCGGGATTCCCTTCGGCCTCGACGTCGATCACCATGCCAAGTTCGAGCGGGCGCGCCCCTACCGACCGCATGAGATTGACGGCCTGCTTCACTCCGTCGACATCGAAGCGGAAGAAATGATAGGCTCCGACTTTCATTCCGGCATGACGTGCCTTCTGATAGTTGAGCACAAAGTTTTCATCGCGGAAGTTCTCTCCTTCCGATGCCTTAATGAAGATGAATTCTATACCGTCGTCAGCCGCGGCGTCGAGGTTCATCATCCCGTTGTGGGCCGACACGTCGATCCCTTTCACGGGGAAGCGTTCGGGGTCAACATAGGGGGGCGTGGTGATATATTCCCGATAGGCCCACCATATCGCCCCGACAAGGAGCAGCGAAACGAGCAGAAACCAGCCCGCCACCACCACATCCTTCCGCGGACGCTTCAGCAATTTGTCGAGTTTCAATAACATGGCAGGCTCCTTTCTCCCGATTCCGGCCGATATACTATCATATAGCGCATCGTGTCGACAGGCGCGTATCCGAGTTCGGCGAGCGTCGACAGAATCGCTCCGGTCTTCTTTTCATTATGGAAGTAGTTGGAAAATTCCCCTCGGCCATGCATCTGGTCGTCGCCCGGTCGGCTGAAATCGCCTGCCGGAGCCGCCAACCTCATAACGAGCACCGGAGCCTTGCGCAACTTTCGGCTGAGTTGCAGGCGCAGCTGATCGGCCGACAAAAGTTCGGGGCTCTGGTTGCCGATAGCGGGAAGCGTGCCGGTGAGGTAATGGAGCATCGGCGCCATTCCGGAGATGAACACAGGCTCTCCTTCCCGGGCCACCGAGTCGACCTCAGCCACCATCTCACCGAGAGCACGAGCCCTCTGAGGCGAGGTGTAGACGCCACGGCCCCCGTCGACGCCAACAGCACCGCGGCATTCCCACAGAGGCGTGCTGTCGAAATAAACCCCTTCGGAAGCAGCTCGGCCAAATGCCGCAGCTCCGATCAGAAGAGCAATGGCTGTCACGAGATTGCGCGACGCCGGGAGTGTGGCTCCCGCGAATTTATGCAAAAATCGGGTGTAAAAAAGAAACGCCGGAACCGAGGCAAGCCACATTGCCTGCGTGCCGTTGTTGATAATAGCGCCGTCGCTCCCGAGCGGAAAGATCAGGATCACGGCCAGACCGGCGACTGCCGTCGCCCTGATGCGCGGTGTTGAACGCCAGATTGCCCCGACACAGCCGATAATGAAAAGAGCCCCGAGAAAATAGGTGAAGGTCGAGCTTCCCGACCGGAAGGCATATTTCACCACGACAACTACTGCCGCTGCCACCCACACCACATTGAGAGCCCGCCGCAGCGAACGGCTTTTTACCAGCCGGCCCGTTATCGCTGCCAGAGCAAGCACTCCGGCTATCGCTATGCCGCAGCGGAACATATTCATATATGCCCTCAGCTGGACGGTTATCAGATTGACCGGGCCGTGACTCACTTCAGCCGATTGCGATGTGACCATGTTCATCAGATCAGCAAGATGATGAAAGAAAATGGTGTTATGCCCGAGAAGCAGCATCAGCAGGAAAACGGCGAGGATTCCGGTAAGCCATCCTCCGAGATACCCTAACATCAGCATCGAAAGCTGAAGCCCCCGGCGGCGCATTCCCCGGCATCCTTGCCATGCCAGCAACGGAATTATGAGAATATAGAGAATGCCGAGGAGATTCGGCATCCTTGAAAAGACGTTGATGCCGAGCACTATTCCGGAGGCGATTATCATCCGGTCGCAATGACCGGGGCGAGCGGTATATGACGTTCTTCCGTCGTCAGGCAACAGAGGGGACAATCCTTTGAGCATCAACCGGAGGCCTACGCAGGTGAGAAGGGCCGACAGCTGATCGTAAGAAAAAGTGAGCGGCATGTCGAGCTGCTCAGCGAGAATCACTACTATTGCCGCCACAACGATCGGGCGCATGCGCCGATCGGGGAAAAGCGACGCAACGGTCAGCGCCGTCAGCGTGTTGACAATCAAGCCGACGAGCCGCATCCCGAACATACCGGGGAAGAGCAGCATCAACGCGCCGCCGACCACGTCGGTGAGATAATGCATGAAGCCATATTCCACAGCTTCCGGATGAGTGAAAATATTGGCATACGAGGCGAGATAAAAACCGGAATCGCATAATTCCACGCCGAAAAAGAGCGGCGGCAACTGCAACGCCACGCATATTCCGGCAAGCAGAAGCATATACTTCCAGTCAATTCTCCCCGTTTTATTATCTGACAACTTCATATCACAAAATTAAGCAATTTCCATCTTATATTAGACTTTCGCGCCATTTTTTTGTAATTTTGCATTCCTGTTATGAGCAAGATTCTTTCCATCCGGTCTATTGTCACGCAGGCCTATATCTGGCTTGCGCTTCCGCTGTTAGTATTCTTCGCGGCCTGGCTGAGATGGTATGTCGCGCTCCCCTCTCTCGCTCTTCTTCTCTTCACCTTCGGGTATATGCTGCGGCGCAGAAAAGATTCCTCTTTTTTCACATCTTCCCATTTTGCCGACGTCAAGGTCAACCGCAAGCTCATAATCATAGCCACACTACTGCTTATATACACGATTTATTGTGGAGTCGGAGGTTTTTTCTGGCAGGCCACTTCCGACCATCATTTCCGTTCGGCCGTATTTTTCGACCTCGTAAAACGCCCGTGGCCCGTGACTTATCCTCCGCTTGCCGACGGCGAGCCAAGAATGCTCTGCTACTACATAGGCTATTGGCTCCCTGCAGCGGTAATGGGCAAACTTTTCAGCGGATACGTGATGCCCGGCAACTTCTTCCTCGTCCTTTATACGGCATGGGGCCTTTTCATCGCCATCTCGTTGATAATAAGCTTCACCGGAGGACGGCCGCGCTATCTGATTCTGCTCATTTTCCTATTTTTCGGCGGCTGGGACCTTTTCACATCGCTAATATACGCCACCGATCAGCAACGCGTCTCTCTCAACACTTTCCTCATATCGGGTATCAACTATGATTCCACCATCTATCACGGCACCGCAAATCTAAGCATACTGACCGCCCAAGTCTTCAACCAGGGAATCCCCGCCCTGATCGGCTGCCTGCTCGTAAGGTTCCACTGGCAAAAACCGCAGTTCCTTCTCCTTCCCTTTTCCCTTCTCTTTTTTATCGCGCCGCTCCCTTGCGTGGGTCTGGCAGTGATCCTTATTCCGCACATGCTCGGCAACCTGAAAGAATCGTCCTCTTGGCAAAACTTCGCCTCAATGGGGCTTTGCATAGTGCCCGCGCTATATTTCATGCAGAACAGGAACGCAGGAACCATTCTGTGGCACATCTCCGACGGACTGGGGCCCGCGGTTCTCGAAAGCGGAATTGTCTGGCTTTGTCTCGGTCTCGGCATATTCCTTCCCTTCATCTGGCCGCAAGTGAAACGCAACGTCCCCTTCTGGACCCTGGTTGCCTTCGCCTTTTTCGCCCCCTTCCTCCAGATGGGACAAGCCCAGGATTTTGGTCTTCGCGCCGCTACTCCCCTCTCAATCTATCTTTTACTCCTCGTCACTGACGCAGCATGCCGGGTCAGAAGCTGGAAAACAGTCAGAGGAAAACTATTTGCCGTCACGTTGTTCCTGGCATCTTTCGCGCCGGCCGGCATTTATTACTTTATCGCTTACCATGCTGTGGCCGACTGCATCATCGGAGGTGCAAAAGCCATGCGCGACCGTGGCCAGGGCAAACTCGCCAATCCCGAAGAGAATGTGTTCTACAACAACTTCATTGCCACCGGCGACGGCTTCTTCTCGCGCCATCTGATGCGCCATCCGGTTAATAAACATGATTTGCCATGAGCATGACTGTCACAACTGAATCAAAACTTATTCCCATGAAATGGATCGTGACGCTGGCCTACGTCTGGCTCGCGATTCCGGTCATACTGTTTCTGATCTTCTGGGTGAACCTCACTGTCAACGCCCTGCTGGCTTTAATGATCATATACGTGGGAGCATCCGCCTTCATCCGCAGACAAAAAGAAAAAAAACATCTGCCATATCCCTGCCTGCTCAAGATTTTTCACCAGCTCTGAAACTTGACCCAACACTGGTCTTTACCGGTGCGACCCTACTCTTTCTTGTGATATACATGGGAATCGGAGGACTGATGACACAGGAATATAACGATCAAGTATTCCGCAACGCAATGCTATACGAAGTGACCAACCGCGACTGGCCTATAATCTATCCCCCAATCGACGGCAACCCATGCTTCCTTAGCTATTACATGGGATTCTGGCTCCCTGCCGCTGCCGTGGCAAAAATTTTCGGCGGCAATATGCTTGTAGCCGAGTCAGTCACTATCTTTTACGCCTGGACCGGACTATTTCTATTCATAGCCTTCATCTTCAGTTATGTCGGCGAAAGGCGCAGGCTGCTGGCTCTTTTAGTGATTCTCATGTTCGCCGCATTCGACTATGTGGCCGGCGCCATTTTCACATATCGGAATTACCCTGATATCATCTCATTCATCGGAGGCAACCATGACAACGCCACAACCTACTATGCGCTTCCGAACATCGCAGTGGCACTGGGCCAAATCTACAATCAGGCGATACCGGCCTTCTTAGGCTGCATGCTGCTCTATTATCAGCGCAACTCCTTCCGCTATTTCTTTCTGACGTTCGCACTGGTGATGTTCTTCTCGCCTCTTCAGTGCGTAGGAATTTTCCCGGTTTGCGCGGTGTGGGGCATCCGCAATTTCCGCAACACCCTCTCTGCAGCCAATATTTTAGGAATTCTACTTTGCTTTCTCTTTGCAGCCTATTTCATGGCCAACAATCAAGGTTCCATGCGCACTTACGCCACCGAAGGCGACCAAATAGCCATTATTGCCGAAAAAGGTGCATTTTGGGTCACCTTTTCCGTAGCAATATACCTTCCTTTCCTATGGAAAAGCGTGAAGCGCGACTGGGTGTTTTGGCTGCTGCTCGCCATTTCGCTGGCGGCTCCACTCATGTCGCTCCACGGCCTCGGCGACCTTGGATGGAGAGCTCCGACAGGCCTTTCGGTTTATTTGATGGCGAAAATTGCAAAAAAGGTTGTGGGCATAAGACGGTGGACCGCGCCCCGCAACGCCTGCTTCGCTGTGACTCTCTGCCTCTGCTCACTCACAACAGCAGGAATTTATTTTTACAGAGGTTATCTTGAAGTGACGGAGGTTATCATCAAAGGGCGCTCTCCGCGCGTAGACTGGCTCAACGGCCATCTTGCCGATCCCGATTACAATCAATGGTTCAACAATTTTATGTCGACCCGCAACGGTTTTTTCTATAAATACATTATGCGACGACCGGACGCCGCAATCAGGTATAATCACAACAACACATCGAAGCATAATGATGCAGACCGCAATCAATAATAATATGGAAAAATCGATTACCATGAAGTCAATCGTGATCCAGGCATACGTCTGGCTTGCGCTTCCGCTTCTGATATTCCTCGCATTCTGGGTTATTCCCTGGATATCAGTGCCTGCCATAACGGCAATAATTCTGATTCTTGCTAAGATTTTCCGGGAGAAATCCGACTCTCAGCTGTATAAATCTCGCGGGTTCGCGGCCTCCTTGCGCTTCGACCGCAACATCTGGTGGATTATTCTCGTAATTCTTCTCGTCTCTATCTATTGCGGCATCGGCGGCCTATATGCTCAAAACTACACTGACGCCTTCGGACGCAACGCCATTTTCTACGACCTCGTCAAACTCCCCTGGCCCACTGAGTATTCCCCAATTGATGGAAACCAGAGAACATTGGTTTATTATTTCGGGTTCTGGCTTCCCGCCGCCGGGATTGCGAAAATTTGCGGACACTCCATATTTGTCGGCGAGATGGTTCAATTAGCTTATGCGGTCTGGGGATTATGGCTTATCACCGCTTTCCTCTTCAGTTACTGCCGAGGCCGACGCAGATGGCTCGCTCTTTTGCTCCTCTTTTTCTTCGCCGGCTGGGAAGTGGTCGAGACCCACTTTATATGGCATCATAACATCGGCGATTACTCTCTCAAAGACTTTTTCCTGTACACGTCGGACACCGACAACTTCTTTGTCCTAAATACGATGCACGCAATCCTGATCATGATCTACAATCAAGGGATCGCCGCCTTTTTGGGAATCATTCTCCTTTACTACCAACGTCGTTGCTTCAAATCTTACATCTTCACGTTTTCACTTTTGATGATTTTCGCTCCGATTCCTGCTTTCGGCATTCTGCCAATATGCATTGTCTGGGGATTGATGCATTTCAGGCAGTCTCTTTCATTTCCCAATATACTGGGAATCATGATTTGCATGCTGATAGCATCTTTCTATATGGGCAGTCCTGTGGGAGCTGACGTCAATCCGATAGTCTGGTCTGACAATATTATTTTCATGGTCAAATGCTGCGTTCTGTTTATTCTGACCTGCATCGCCGTCTACCTCCCCTTTATTTGGCGCAGTGTAAAAAAGAACTGTCTCTTCTGGGCCCTCCTTGCAATTTCTTGCGCAGCTCCCTTTTTCACTCTGACAGATCGTGTGGATTTCGGCTGGAGGATTCCCACCGGACTGGCGGTTTTCATGCTCTTTACCGTGACAAAAGCAGCCGTCAATGTTAAAAATTGGCACACTCCGCGCAATGTATGTTTCGCCATTGTTCTCTCCATTGGGGCGTTATCACCAATCATAAATTATTGCCGACGTTCTTATTATGAAGTCAAGGAAGTCGTCATAGAGGGTAGATCCCCACGAAACCACTATTATGAAGGTATGCTCTCGTCAAAAGATTTCGACGCGCCTTTAAATTCACCTTCCCCCGAGCTCGAACCTTTTCTACACAGACTTATCTATACCACATATATTTGTGAAAAGGAGACTTTCTTCAATAAATATCTTATGCGTCACCGATAGGTAAAATTTATTTTTTGATGATTGGTTGAATTTTTGTAATTTTGCCTAAAATAACGGAAAGCAGCATCCTGAATCAAAACTTTCGATTTTTATGGAAAATAAAGTGACTGTCGACGGCTTGACTTTCGTGCCCTATATCACGCGCGATAAAATTGCCCAAGAAGTGAAACGCGTCGCCGAGGAGCTTCGCAACGACCTGAAAGGGAAAAATCCGATTTTCCTCTGCGTGCTTAACGGCGCATTTATCTTCGCCGCCGACCTCATCCGCGAAGTCGGCAACAACGACGCCCACATCAACTTCGTGCGCTATACGAGCTATGAAGGCACCTCCTCCACCGGAAAGGTCAAGGAAGTGATGGGCCTCACCGAAGACATCGAAGGAATGGACGTCGTCATAATCGAAGACATCGTCGACACAGGCCTCACAGCCTCCATGATGGTCTCGGAACTCAAGAAAAGGAATCCCCGCTCCATCCGATTCGCCACCCTGCTCCATAAGCCGGAAAGCTCCAAAACCGGTTTCAAACCCGACTATGTGGCTTTCTCCATTCCGCCGAAATTCATCATCGGCTATGGCCTCGACCTCGACGGAAAGGTGCGCAACCTCAAAGACATCTACGTTATCGACGAAGACTGATCCGGTCTGCCCGGTCCGACAGACGAAACCCTCCGCCGATCTGGCCGGAGGCTTTTGTCATGATTCTTACCGGACACCGAATTTTCATATACCCAAAATAAAGTTACATCCAATCATGCTGAATATTGTTTTATTTGGCGCTCCCGGTAGCGGGAAAGGAACCCAAAGCGCAAAACTCATCGACGAATATGGCCTCTACCATATTTCTACCGGCGAACTCCTTCGCGACCATATCAAACGCGACACCCCGCTGGGCCGCACAGCCAACGAATATATCTCCAAAGGCCAGCTCATCCCCGACGACCTGATGATCGACATCCTCGACCACACCCTCGAGCAGGAGGCGAAAGGGAAAGCCGGAGTGGTGTTCGACGGTTTCCCCCGCACCATCGCCCAGGCCGACGCCCTCAAGGAACTCCTTGAGAAACGCGGCACGAAGCTTCACGCCGTCGTAGGCCTCGAAGTGCCCGAAGATGAACTCGTGGAGCGAATGATCAAACGCGGTCAGGAGACAGGCCGCGCCGACGACAACGTCGAAACAATCAAAAACCGCCTGAAGGTATATCACGACCAGACCCATCCCCTCAAGGCCTACTACACCGAAAAAGGGAACTACATCCCCGTCAACGGCTCAGGCATCGTCGATGAAATCTTCGGCAACATCGCCGAAGGCCTCGAGAAGATGACCGGTGCCAAACGCCGTGTGAAAAAGTAAGACCCAGAAGTCAATTCATATCTTCCGACGGCTTCCGATAAGGCAGCCGTCAGAACAATAAGAGCAACGGCCGGAGCGTTAAACCTATGATGAAAAATCAAGGATTTAACGCTTCGGCTCTTTTGTTGGCGCTTCTGCTGCTCCTGCTCCCGCTCGCCGGCTGCAAGACCCCGAAGCTCGCCGACGCCAACGCCGCCTATGACCGCGGCGAATATTTCGACGCCTCCAAAATCTACCGCGCCGTCTACAATAAGCTCAACCCGCGCGAAGACCGCGAGCTGCGCGGCGAGGTGGCTTATCAGCTCGCCACGTGCTATCGCAAGCTCAACATGGCAGCCCGCGCATCCGCGGCCTATCAGAACGCGATCCGCTATGAATATCCCGACTCAATGGCATTTTTCTATCTCGGCCGCTCGCTGCAGATGGAGGGGAAATATCAGCCGGCGATCGAAGCTTACACCACTTTTCTCGACTATCGCGCCGACGACCAGCTCGCCAAGGAGGGGATAAGGGGCTGCCAGCAGGCCATCAGGGCCAAAAAGGAGAAAAAGAGCCGCTACAAAGTGGCGCAGGCCAAGCTTTTCAATTCCAGAAGGGCCGACTTCGCCCCGATGTATCTCGACAAGACGCTCAACACCATCTATTTCACATCTTCGACTGAAAAAGCGCGCGGCACCAACCACTCCGAGATCACCGGTACCAAACGAAGCGACATATTTTATTCCGAAAAAGACGAGAAAGGGAACTGGAAACGTCCCGAACCGGCCGAAGGAGAGCTCAACTCCGACTTCGATGAGGGTATCACGGCATTCTCCCCCGACGGCCAGACGATGTATCTCACCATGGCGCGCCGCTCCGAATCGGCCAACACCAGCGTGGAGATCTACACCTCCCGCCGCTCCGACGCCACCTGGAGCGCACCCCAGAAATTTGAAATCACCGCCGACACCCTCTCCGCCGTAGGCCACCCCGCCGTCTCTCCCGACGGAACTTATCTCTATTTTTCCTCCGACATGCCAGGCGGCTTCGGAGGAAAAGACATCTGGCGCATCAACCTCAAGGAGCGCGCCGGAAGCCTCGAGAACCTCGGCCCGCAGATCAACACCTCGGGCGACGAAATGTTCCCATACATGCGCACCGACTCGCTGATGTATTTCTCATCCGACGGCCACCCGGGCTTCGGAGGCCTCGACCTTTTCACCGCCCGGCTAAACTCCACAGGCGACCGCTGGAGCGTCAACAACCTCGGCCTGCCCCTCAACAGCCAGGGCGATGACTTCGGCATAACTTTCGGCGAAGGGGAATCCGGGTTCTTCAGTTCAAACCGCGGCGACGCCAGAGGTTACGACCATATCTACAGCTTTATCCTCCCCGAAATTAAGGTCACGATCTCCGGCTATGTGCTCGACAAAGACGAGGAGCCTGTGCCCAATGCCGTGATCCGCATCGTCGGCGACGACGGTTCCAACCAGAAGGAGGTGGCAAAAGACGATGGCTCCTTCAAGTTCAAGCTCGAACGGGGCGTGAAATATGTGATGCAGGCCGGCGCCAAAGGTTATCTCAACGTCAAGCAGGAGTTTGAGAGCGACATGGAGGAGGAGGATGCCGATTATGGGGTCGACTTCATCCTCGCCGCCATCTATAAGCCGCAGGTGGTGGAGAATATTTTCTACGACTTCGACCGCGCTTCGCTCCGTCCCGAATCTAAAGCAGCCCTCGACGAAATGGCGCAGATGCTTCGCGACAACCCCAACGTCACCATCGAAATGGGTTCGCACACCGACCGCGTCGGAACAGAGGAATACAACATCGGCCTCTCCGACCGCCGCGCCAAGAGCGTGGTCGACTATCTGATCGCCGCCGGAATATCTCCCGACCGACTCACCTGGAAAGGCTACGGCGAGACTGTGCCCAAGACCGTCACCAAACGCATCAACCGAGAATATCCGCAATTCCCCGAGGGAACAGTGCTCAACGAGGAATTCATCAACACCCTGTCGGAAGAAGACAAAGAGGCAGCCGACCAGGTGAACCGCCGCACTGAATTCCAAGTCACTTCGATCGAATACGACTTTTTCTGACATAAAGTCTAAGCCCAAACCAAAAGCAGAACACGATGAAATTCCGCACCGAACTCAGCCTTCCCCCTTCGGCCTCGCCGCTCGATCCCGAGAAACCCGTGGCGCTGCTCGGATCCTGCTTTTCGGAGAATATCGGCAGGAGGATGCGACGTTCGCTATGGGACGCCCGCGTCAACCCCTGCGGTGTGCTCTTCAACCCGGCTTCGATCCGCCGCGTTCTCGAGATAGCGGCGGAAGAGGATTCTGAGACCCGCGATTCGCTACTCGCCGCCTCCATCGCCCGCAAAGACGACCTCTTCGTGTCGATGCTTTTTGACTCCTCCTTCGCCAACGCAGATTTCGACCTCTGCCTCGACGGTTGTATCGCCGCCACCGACATGCTGCGCGATGACATCGCCGAATCGCAGGCCCTGATCGTGACGCTCGGCACTGTCCGCGTCTATGCCATAGCCGGGCACCCCGACCTGATTGTCGGAAACTGCCATAAATTACCGGCGGCTAAATTCGAATGCCGCTCTCTTTCCGTGGCTGAAACTGTCGGCGAAATCACACGCATAGAAGCGGCCGCAGCCAAAATCAGCCCCTCCGTCAGAATCATGTATACTGTCAGCCCCGTGCGCCATCTGCGCGACAATTTCCACGACAACACCCTGTCGAAAGCCACTCTTCAGCTCGCCGTCGCCGGCAAGGAGTATTTCCCTGCCTACGAACTCCTGCTCGACGACCTCCGCGACTATCGCTTCTATGCCGCCGACCTCGCCCATCCCTCTGAAGAAGCCGTCGGCTACATCTGGGAAAAATTCCTTGACGTCTACGCCGGTCCCGGCGCGCGAAAACTGCTCGAGAAAGGGGAAGAGCTCACCCGACTCTGGGAACATCGTCCCAACATTCCTTTCGGCGACAGCTACAACAGCTTTTTAGCCATGCGAATGGATAAAACTGTCAAATTCAACCGAAAACATCCTGAAATGCTCTCACCCGCTGATTTTTAAGGAGGGGGCATGCGCCAAAAACGCCAAAATTCCATATTTTAGGCAGATTATTCTTTAATAATCCTCCCTAATTTATTAACTTTGCAAAGTTTTTGAGAAAACTCCCGAGCCTCTCAGAGTTTTCGCAAACATTAATTTTGCATTATTTTGACGTTTTCAGCCATGGATCGAAAAGTAAGAGTAAGATTCGCACCATCGCCCACGGGCCCGCTCCATATCGGAGGTGTCCGCACGGCTCTTTATAACTATATATTCGCACGCAGCCACGGCGGAGAGATGATTCTCCGCATCGAAGACACCGACTCCCACCGCTTCGTGCCGGGAGCCGAGGAATATATCAACGAAGCCCTCGGCTGGCTCGGCATCAAATTCGACGAAGGTGTGCGCGAAGGGGGTGCCTACGGACCTTACAAGCAGAGCGAGCGCCGCGACATCTATCGCAAATATGCCCGGCAGCTTCTCGACACCGGCAAAGCCTACATAGCGTTCGACACTCCCGAGCAACTCGAAGCCGCCCGCAAAGAGACGCCCAATTTCCAGTATGACGCCTCGACCCGCGGCCGCATGTGCAATTCCCTCACCCTCTCCCCCGAGGAGGTGAAGGAGCGCATCGACCGGGGCGACCAGTATGTGGTGCGCTTCCTGATCGAACCGGGACGCGAGGTGAAGGTCAACGACCTTATCCGCGGCGAAGTCTCCATCAATTCCTCGATCCTCGACGACAAGGTGCTCTATAAAAGCGCCGACGACCTTCCGACATATCATCTCGCCAACATCGTCGACGACCATCTGATGGAGGTGTCGCACGTGATCCGCGGCGAGGAATGGCTCCCGTCGGCTCCGCTCCACGTGCTCCTTTACGAGGCCTTCGGCTGGCAGGACACAATGCCGCAGTTCGTGCATCTCCCCCTGCTTCTCAAGCCCGTGGGCAACGGCAAGCTCTCCAAGCGCGACGGCGACAAGCTCGGCTTCCCCGTCTTCCCGCTTGAATGGAAAGATCCAGCGAGCGGCGCAATCTCCGCCGGCTATCGCGAGCAGGGGTATCTCCCCGAAGCCGTGGTCAACTTCCTCGCCCTCCTCGGCTGGAACCCCGGCGACGACAGCGAGCTGATGGATATCGACACGCTTATCTCGAAGTTCAGCTTCGAACACTGCTCCAAATCGGGAGCCAAGTTCGACTATAAGAAGGGACTCTGGTTCAACCACGAATATATCATGCGCAAGTCAGACGAGGAGCTCGCCGAAATGGTGATGCCGATGCTCGCTGCCAAAGGCATAGAAGGTTTCCCGAAAGAGTATGTGGCCCGCGCCATCGGCATGGTCAAGGGTCGCGCCAACCTTGTGGGCGACCTTCTCGAACAGGCCGACTTCTTCTTCACGGCTCCGACGGAATATGCCGAGAAAGACGTGCGCAAACGCTGGAGCGAGGATACGCCCCGGATCATGGAGGAACTCATCGGAGTGCTTGAAGGAATCGACGACATGACATCGGCCAACGCCGAGAAAATCGTGCTCGACTGGATAGCCTCGAAGGAGTATCATCTCGGCAACGTGATGAATGCTTTCCGTCTCGCCGTGGTCGGCGCCTGCAGGGGCCCGCACATGTTCGACATCACCGAACTGATGCCCAAAGAGGAGGTGATCGGCAGGATCCGCCGCGCCATCGCCACGCTTAAATAACCGCCCCGAGGACAGAACCAGCAACCTTATAACCATCACCATTCGGGATGAAGCTAATCACACCCCACGACGTCTTGTCGTTCACTTCGGAAGCGGGCCGGCAGATGCTTGAAGCTCCCCTCTACTCGGCAGGGATTACCCTGTATAGGTTTGGAGTGCGCATCGCCGGGCTCAAAAACGAAAAGGCCCGCAAACTCGACCACGGGCAGCGCGAGACGTGGAACCGCATCAGCGGGAAGATCAAGCCCGGAAACCGCGTGATCTGGATTCATGCCGCTTCGCTCGGAGAATTCGAACAGGGACGGCCGCTCATCGAAAAGATCAAACGCGAAAAGCCTGAATACAAGATTCTGCTCACTTTCTTCTCCCCTTCGGGCTATGAGGTGCGCAAGGATTACGACAAGGCCGACTGCGTATGCTATCTACCCTTCGACACTCCCCATCGCGTCAAACGCTTCATTGAGACCGTGCGCCCCGAGAAAGCGATTTTCGTGAAATATGAAATCTGGCGCAATTATCTCCACGAGCTCTACAAGCATCAGATTCCGACTTTCCTGATAAGCGCCGCTTTCCGCCCCGATCAGGCATTTTTCAAACGCTCCGGCGCATGGTATGGCCTCTGGCTGAAATGGTACACCCGCATCTTCGTGCAGGATTCCCGCTCGAAAACTCTTTTGGAGTCAATCGGCGTCACCAATGTCGACGTCACCGGCGACACCCGTTTCGACCGCGTGGCCGACATCCGCGCAAAGAGCAAGAAGATTCCCGAACTCGACCGTTTCCTCAGCCGCGACAGCGACAGCCGGCCGCCCGTGATCATGGCCGGAAGCAGCTGGCCCGAAGACGAGGCCGTCTATACCGACTGGATCAATGCCCACCCCGACGTGAAGCTGGTGATCGCTCCCCATGAATTCGACGCCGCCCGACTCGCCCGACTCAAAGTGCGATTCTCCAACGGCGTGGTTCTGCTAAGCGAAATGAAAGCCGACCCTGCCGCCGGCGACGGAAAGCAGGTGCTCGTGATCGACTGCTTCGGCCTTCTCTCATCGGCCTACGCTTATTGTGACATCGCCTACGTGGGCGGAGGTTTCGGCGCCGGGCTCCATAATATAAACGAAGCCGCCGTCTATGACGTGCCGGTGATCTACGGGCCCAACAACCATAAATTTATCGAGGCGCAGGAAATGGCCACCCTTGGCGGCGGCCTCCCCATCGACAGCAAAGAGAGCTTCAACCGCTGGGCCGACAGGCTGGTCTACGACGAGAAGGAACGCGAAAAACGCGGACGCTGGGCCGGAGAATATATCCGGGAGAAGCAAGGCGCCACCGACCGCGTCTACAGCAAGATTTTCACCGACTGACACAGAATCCCGATATAGCCGGACATATACAGATATAGAGAGTCCCGATCCGTTTCCGAATCGGGACTCTTTCTATGTTGGGATTTTCCGGAGGCGCGACCGGAGCGCGCCTCCGGAAATCGGGTTATCTGATCACCATCTTCATGGTGCGCTTCGGCGTGCGGAGGATGTAGATTCCCGCGTCGAGACGGGAAAGTTCCGATGCCATGACTCCCTTGGCCACGCTGCGGCCGTCAAGAGTGTAGACTTCGCAGATATCGGTTGCTGAGAGGGGATCTTTCGCTATGTCGAGGATGCCGGAGACTCCTACCGTGCGGTCTACCCACTCGGTCTCGTCGTTGCTGCTGTCGACATCACCCTCTGCTTTCACTCTTGCGCTGAAACGGAAAGTGACGTTCAGGTCGGACTGCTCGGGATGAACCTTGAAGATGAAATACATCTCCTCGCCCGGTGCAAGCGTCTCGTCGCAGGTCGACTTGATCACCGTGTGACCGCTCTCGAGCAGCGACACTTCGAAATTGCTTGCCGGCTCCGAACCGTTGTTCGACACGTAGAACTTGAGCTCACCCTCCTGGTCGGGCATGAGGTCGGGAACTTCGAGAGTGACTGCCTCCAGATCAAGACCCTCTACGGGATCACCCGTTTCCAGCGTTATGTTGTCGAGGTTGATGTTGAAGCCCCTTGCGGTCGTTCCCTCGAAGGCAACCATCGTGACGGGCTTGCAGTGGATAGTCGGGATGCGTACCTCAAACTCCTTCCATCCCGTGGCGTCGCCATGGAGAGGAACGGTTGCGATCGTGGTGAAGACATTGTCGTTGTGGGTCACCTGAATGTCGAGTTTCTCGCTGCAGCTTGCGGTGGTCTGGTAAACCCAGAACTTGAGCGTCGGATAGAGCATTTGGCTCAGATCGACCTTGGCAGACGTCATGCGTTCGCGCAGGCCTGAATCCTTGTCCATCGAAACGAACGTCGCCATACCGCCGTCCTCATCCTGAGGAGTCGCGTCGGGATTCGAGGAGTGCGAGCTGAGCGACCAGAGTGAAGTGGTGTGGTTCGTGAGGCGCGAGAGCACCCACGGAGTAGTGTCGAGACCCTGACTCGAGAAGGATTCCTTAAGGCCGTCGGTGTAGACATCGCCGATGATCACGAAATCGCCGATGGCGAGCTCGCCCTCAGTGCCTGCGTAATAGGGCACTACCTGATAGTAAACCATTCTCTGGGCGGTTACCGTTGCGAGTCCGGTGTCGACAAAATTGGTGGCCTGCAGATCCTTGGCCACGATAAGGCCGTCGGAACGATAGACCGTATAGGAAAGTTTTGAAGGATCGAGTTCCTTACCCTCTTTCGATCCTGTAGGAGCTTCCCAGCTGAGCGATAGCGATTTATCATCCTCGCTATAGCTGAGCTTCATGTCGGTCGGAGCCAACGGCGTGAGCACTTCCGGTTCGGGCTCGGGATCCTCGCCTGTCGATTCCGCGATCTCGATGTTGTCGATCATCAGATAGTAGGCGTTGACCGGGCTCAGGCAATGGAAGGAGACATTCTTCTTGCCGCTCTCGGCCGGAGTGAATGTCAGCTCGTAATGCTTCACGTCGGTGTTCATCACCGTTGCGGGATACATCAGCGTCACGGTCTGTGCCGCCGGAGTGGCGTCGTTGCCCATCTTCACCTCGAATTTCTCGGGCGACTCGTCGTCGAATACCCAGGAGTCGAATGTGAGTTTGTATTTCTTACCGCCTTCGAATTCGAGGGCCGGGAGGATAAGCCAGTTGTCGGAGGCGTCTTTTCTCGAGTATCTGCTGGCCATCGCCTTGTAGTTCAGAGCCGTGTTGTGCCACCAATACCATCCGCGCTCCTCCTCGGAGTTGATGATCGTGAAGCCTGCGGTCGATTCTTCGGTCTCGAAGTCGTTGCTGTAGGGAATCGTGAACGAGGCTCCCTTCAGGTTGGTGTTGGAAGTCGCGGTCGCACCCTCGCCGAGCTTGTTGGTGCCGGTCACGGTGTAGTAATATGTAGCCGTCACGTTGTCGGGAAGAGTCTCGGAGAAGGTTGTTTCGCTGATGTTCTCAGCCACGACCTCGCCGCCGGGATAGCGTTTCACGGTGTAGGTGATCTCAGCGGGATCGACCGTACCGCCGTTGAGGCCCATGCGGGGAGCGCTCCATGTGAGCGACGCCCTGTTGCCGTCGAGCGTGAAGAGAAGGTTCTCCACCGGACCCGGCACATCCTCGCCGCCATGCTGCGAGACGTATGTCTTCGGACCTCTGCCGGCCGCGTTGGAGGCTACGATCACCACCGTGTGGTCGCCGGCCGCAGCGGCGCCCGAAAGGGTGATCTCGGCGCCGGGAGCGCACTTGCCCGAAGAGGCGAGCGAGCCGTCGATATAGAACTCGATGGTGACGTCGCCGCTCAGAGCCGAGCCGTTGAACGCCTTCTGAGGAGCCGTCGCCTTCAGGGTCGAAGTGCCGTCGCTCCATGTCATATAATAGTCGCTGACCTCGTCGGGAGCGTCAAGTCCTTTGCGCTGGCTGTCGAAGAAGAGGGATGTCACCTCCTCCGAGCCCGGCATGTCGCTGACTTTCTCGGCGCGGCCGCTGATCGTGTTGAGTTTGTAGAGGCCGGAACCGTTCTCGCCGTAGGCCGCCCAGTAGATCGTGTTGCTCTCAGGGTCGACCGCGGCGCTCTGAACGTAGGCGGGAACCCATCCCGAGTTACCGATCTTCACGCACTTGCCGGTGTTCTTGTCGACATAATATGTGTCGCCGTTGTAGTCCACACTGTAGAGTCGGCCGAAATTATCCGAGGCGAGCACCGTCATCTGGGGCACCTTGGCGATACCCTCCGATTCGCCGGTCATCTTGTTGACGCGGGCCAGCTCGCAATATTTATCCTCGTAGGGACCCCACTGCATGGCATAGAGCGTGCCGTCGGTCGGGTCGACCGTCATGTCGTAGGCGATGTTGTTCTGATTGTCGGAATAGTCGACATATTTCACCATGTCCCATTTCTCCGGGTCGACCACGCAGTAATAATTATGGAACGTGATGCCGAGCTCCGACGTTTCGTCGGCATACATCTCCCAGAGATGGTAATAGAGGTATTTGCCGTCGTAGGCGCCTCCGCCGACAATCATCAGATTCGCGTCAAGGCAGATAGGCTGGAATTTGACCGGCGACTCAGGCTGGAAGGCATAGACGCCGACCTGCTCCTGATCGTTGACTATGAACCAGTCGGCATAGCTCGACACCACCGCTCCGTAGATCACGGGCAGCGTCGGGTCGAACGTCGGCTCCTGCACGCGGCGCGGGCCGCGCAGTGCTTTCTCACGGTTTGATTCAAACGTGGCGCTCAGGCGAGCCGGGATTTTTGAAGAATCCATGGTCGACGCGAGGTTCTTAACCTCTTTCGCCGGGCGCAGTGTCGTGTGGGTCAGACCCGCGGCCGTTATTCCCAGGGCCAGGGCTGCCACCGACAGTGTTAATCGTGGAATTTTCATCATGTTTATTCTGTATTGGATTTTTGTTCTGCAGTGGTTTGAATCTCTATTCGGAGCGCCAGACAGTCCCACTCGCACATCAACCGCGCCGGACACTCTCAACGCAAATTTCAGAATTTTTTTCTAAATATACAATGATTGTTAATTGATTTAGGCCAATATTATCTAAAAATTTGATTTTTGTCATAATTTTCGCCGCACATCAACCACAAATTGTCAATAAATTTGAAATTATCCCGACAATTCGTTATTTTTGCTCGAAATAACTTCTTGAATTTTTAATCATAGCTTATGAGACAATCCATACCCACTACTCTTCTGACGATATTGCTCGCCGCCGGAGCAACGGCAACGGCTCTCGCGGCCCCGCCGCAAGTCAATCCGAAGACGATGCGTCCCGAAGGGCCGCTTCGCTTCTCCCCCTACCGCCCCGTGGAAACAGGGCTCCTCACCATCCCCGCCTCTCTGAAGCCGTCGAGAGTGCCGATGCGCGTCTCGACCGCCGGGCGCCCGGAACTCATCGCCAACTGCATCGTGAAGAGCCCGGGCTACGGGATCTACTCTTTCCGCGCGGAGACCGACACGCAATTCGACAGGATCGCCGAAACGCCGTCGCTCAACGGCAGCGCCGTCTATGTCGACGGCAAATATTACGGCTGCGACTACGAATATGACGAAAGCTACAATCTGAATTTCGTCAGATGGTATGTCTACGACGCCCAGACCTGGCATCTCGACAAGATGGTGGAGAATCCGCTCGACTATTCCTATGTGGCCACCGACCGCACCTACGATCCGACCACCGCTACGGTCTATTCCATCACCTACGATTCCACCGCCGACCATATCCAGCTATCCACCACCGACCTCTCCGACGGAAGCTCGACCCGCGTGGGCGACCTCGAGAAGGATGTGATCATGCTCGCATGCAACGCCTCCGGTCAGCTTTACGGAATCGACACCGAGGCCAACCTCTACCGCGTGAACAAGGCGAACGCATCGCTCAGCCTCGTCGGCAACACCGGCATCATGGACAATTACTATTCCACCTATACGCAGTCGATCGAATTCGACAAAAAGACCGGCAAGCTCTACTGGGCGGAATTCCACACCGAGGGAATGTTCACCTCCCGCGCCGCCCTCTATGAGGTTGACCCGGCCACTGCCTCGACAGTAAAAGTCTGCGACATCCCCGGCAACCCGGAACTTCTCGGACTCTATGTCAACGATTATGTCACTCCCGGAGTGCCCGACGCCCCGATAGCCCTCACGGCTGTTCCGGAAGCTGAAGGCTCGCAGACATTCTCCTTCACCTTCAACGCCCCTGAGAAGACCACCGACGGGCAGCCCCTTTCGGGCGACCTCGACATCGTTCTCACAGTCGACAATGAGGAACTTTTCACCGCCACTGCTGCTCCCGGCGCCAAGCTGACGACTCCGAAGTTCCCGCTCGAACGCGGCCTGCGCCTCGTGAAAGCTTACGCTTCGTCGGCCAAAGGCGACGGCCAGGCTGCCGCCACGATCTTCTACTCAGGATATGACGTGCCGGCCGCTCCGGCCAACCTGAAGCTCGTGGCTTCCGGCAACACCGCCACCCTCACCTGGACAGCTCCCGAAGAGAGCCTCGAGGGAGGCCCCGTGCGCACCCCCTTCAGCTACGATGTGACCCGCCTTCCCGACAATGTCGTCGTGGCCTCCGGAATCCCAGAAACCACTTTCTCGGAGACCATCGCCGATCCGGCAAGATACAGCTATAAGGTGACCGCCCGCTCGGCCGACGGCGAGGGCGGTACAACCCTCTCCAACAGCCTGATGATCGGTTCGTTCAAGACTCCCTATTACTGCAGCTTCGACACGCAGGCCGATTTCGACACCTATACAGTGGTCGACCTGCTCAGCCAGGGGAAGGTCTGGAACTACGACGAAGACAACCAGCGCCTGCGCCATCCCTGGGCAATCGAGGGTGAGATCGACGACTATATCCTGACGCCCGGCATCAGGATGAGCGGCGACAAGAGCTATCAGGTTTCGTTCGACGGTTACCAGATGGTCGAAGGATACGACGAGCACATCATGCTCTATTTCGGCCCCGACACCAACCTTGACAACATGACGCTCCTCCTCGACACAGAAAGACTTCCCCAAGATCCGAAAACATTCACCGCCACAGTCGTGCCCGGCCGTGACGGCACATTCTATTTCGCCCTCCGCAGCAAGACCGGCGCCGGCGGCTTCATGTCGTATGCCGATGATTTCAGCGTCGTTGAGCAGGGCACAGTCAACCTTCCCGCTGCCGTCGGCAACCTGACGGCGACTGCTGCAGCAGGCGGCGTCGGCGACATCACGATCGCTTTCAACGCCCCCACGAAGACTGTCGGCGGCGCTCCCCTCCAGGCAATCTCGAAAATCGAAGTGATGCGCAACATGGGCTCGCAGCCTGTCCACACTTTCGACAATCCTGCCCCCGGCGAGGCTCTCGAATGGAAAGACAGCGGCCTGCGCAACGGCAACTACACCTATAAAGTGACTGTCTTCAACTCCGAAGGCGCCAGCGTCACGGCATCCGCCTCCGCTTACGCCGGCATCGACGAACCGACCGAACCGACCGACGTCCGTCTCGACGGCGAGGAGGGCAACCGAGTGATCAGCTGGAAAGCTCCGGAAAAGGGCGTGAACGGCGGCAATCTCGAAGGCCTCCTCAAATATAGAATTCTCCGATATGTCAACGGCAACTACGAATTCGTCACCGACGAAGCCACCGGCACAAGCTATACCGACACCTGGGAATCGGCCGAGCGCGGAATGCTCTATTACACCGTGACAGCCCTCACCGACGCCGGCGAGAGCGCCGAAGTGTCGTCGAATTCCGTGATCATCGGCGATCTCTACGCCATTCCTTTCGAAGAATCGTTTGCCGGCGGCCAGGCCACCTGCAATCCCTGGACCATGGAATTCGTGATCGGTGAAGACGGCGGCTGGAAGATCGCCAAGAGCGGCGAGGATCCCTACACCTCCGCCCAGGATGCCGACGGCGGCGTCGCCTCGTTCGACGGCTACCACACATGGGCACGCGGCACGGAAGCGCGCCTTATCTCCCCGAGCATCGACATCTCCACCTTCGAAGATCCGACGCTTACCTTCTATATCTACCACTACAACGGCTACGACCAGTGGAGCGACGTCCAGTCTGACGTCAACGAGACAATGGTTGTCGAAGTTTCGCGCGAGGGAGGCAAGTTCGTTACGGTTCCCGGTTCGGAAGTCAAGCTTTACGCCGAGACAAACGGCTGGAAGCAGCACACCGTCCGCCTCGACGACTATGCCCGCTCGAAGAGCGTGCGCGTGGCCTTCCGTGGCCGCTCGACAGGTTGCTACAACATCCATCTCGACAACATCGCCATCCACGGCACGAAGGAGGCTTCCGGCATCTCCGGAAATCTCGCCGCCTCTCCCCGCGTCGCCTCCGGAAAGGGATTCGTAAGCTTCAGCGGCCTCTCTTCGCCTGTCAGCATCTACGACGCATCGGGCCGCCTCTGCGCCTCTTCAGGCAATGCCGCCGGAAGAATCTCTATCCCCGCCGGAGTCTATATCGTGAAATCCGGCTCTCACGTTTTCAAGATTTTAGTTAAATAAACACCCTGTTCAGGGTCTAACACACAAAGAAAAATGAAACGACATCTCAACAAAGTCGCACTCGCCTCGGCTATCCTGGCGTTCTCGGCGGCGGCACTCCCCGCAGCCGAACCGCTCTTCAGCTATGGCTTCAGTGAAGACAAGGCGACCGGACAAACGGAGTTCGACCAGACTTTCGCAGTATTCGACGCCAATTCCGACGGTACTCAGTGGAAATACAATTACTATACCACCGGTTCGACGCCCTATTATTACGCACAATGCTATAATTACAGCACTACCGCCTACGATGACTACATGACCACCAAAACGGCCGTTTCCCTTGAGCAGGGAAAGGTTTATTGCATATCTTACGACCTATGGTGTGACAGTTCATCCTCGCTCGGCACAGTCAAGGCCGGCTACTGCCTGACTCCTGACCCGGACAAGTCTTCCTTTATCGACAGCGGCGACACCGGCTCGTTTATCAACAAATATAGCGGCGACGCTCCTGCGCAGGTAAAAAAGTATTTCACCGTGGATCAGACCGGCGACTATTATTTCACCTTCCATGTGTCGGGAGGAAATGCAGCCATCGACAATATCGTTATCAAGGAGGGCGGCTCGGCCACTACTCCGGCCGCAGTGACGGGGCTGGCGGTTGTGCCCGATCCCGATCTCGGCTACAAGGCGACGGTCAGCTTCACCCTTCCTTCGGCTTGCATCACCGGCGGTCAGCTCGCCTCGGTTTCGAAGGTGGAGATCTATCGCAACGACGTGCTCGTCAGCACCCTCGCCAACCAGACTCCCGGCGCCAAGGTTACTTTTAAAGACGTGGAGGGCGACAATGGTCGCCCGGAGGGTGACGTGGTCTATAAAGTGATCGTATATAACGGCGAGGAGGCTTCCGAACCGGTTATCGCACCTTCGGTCTATGTCGGGCCGCGCTGCCCCAACGCCGTGACCGACCTCAGCGTCGAACCCGGCGACGGAAACAGCTACAAGCTTTATTGGAAAGCTCCGGTGCGTTACACCGACGGAACGTCGATTCCCTCTTCTGCCGCAATCGTCTACGACATCTACCGCGTGGTCGATGGCGAACCGGCCCTTATCACCGACGAAACATCCTCGTTCCCTTCGGAATACAAGAATTACAACACCTACACCACTTTCACCGACACCTATTCGGCCGACAAGCGACAGATGGTGAAATATCAGGTTTCCGCCAAGTCGGGCGATAAGGTCAGCGAGGCGGTCGAAACCACCGAGTTTGGCGTCGGCCCCGTTTCGCTCCCCTTCGCCGATTCCTTCGCAGGCGCCGTTCTATCCTCCGACTGGAGCAATCAGGCCCTCGTCGGCTCGAAAGTTTGGGAGGCACAAAAAAGCGACTCCCATCCCTATGCCCAGCCGCAGGATGAGGATGGAGGTCTGGTGATCTACAATTCTTACTCCTCTTCGTCGGGCAACAGCGCGCGTCTCGCCTCTCCCGAAATCCTCAACGCCGAGGGTTCCAATCCTACATTCGAGTTCTGGATGAACCATGGTTCGTCGGGGAATGACAAACTCTATGTCGAGGTTCAGGCCGACGGCGGCGAATGGAAAAAGATTGAAGGTTCGGAGACGACAGTGGAGAATGCCACTACAGGATGGATGAAATATTCCTATCCTATCGCCGGAATGGTGGAAGGAAGCAGCAAATATCGTGTGGCTCTCACCTCTCTGTCGGCTTACGGCTACGACATCGTGGTCGACAATATCCGTATCTACGATGCTCCCGCCTATGACCTGCAGATCTCTGCCGGTGAGGTTGCCGATGCCGTTATGGCCGGCAAGGAGGCAGGATATTCGGCAGTGGTCATCAACAACGGCAAAGCCGTCGCAGCCGCCGACTATCAGGTGGAGGTATATGTCGACAATCAGCTCGAAACGACGCTTGAAAGCGTCGACATCCCCTCGGGAGAATCCCGCAGTTTTGAATATTCGCGCGAATTTACGGCCGCCGAAACGGGCGTTCACGACATCCTCTTCAAGGTTGTCTATGCCGCCGACCTCGTGGCCGACAACAATGAAGCCTCGGCAGCATGCGAGGTAAGCGCGAGCGCCAAGGATGGCGTGAAGGAAATCAACGGATACTACAGCGAAACCCAGAAGGCCGTCATACTCAACTGGACAAGCCCCACAGACAGCGAGGGATTCGTTCCCACCGACTCCATGGAGGATTTCAAGGGATGCCACAATGCCGTTGAAGCCACCGCCGACGCTGAAGCCGTCGAGGCCGATTACCACAATTGGAAAGTTTATGATCTCGACGGCATTGACAGCAGCATGATGGGTTCGAATTACAGCGTTTCGACCTCCGTATGGCAGATTTTCGACAGCAGCAGCAGTTGGGCACCGACCGGATCGAACGGAAGCCGCCTGATGATCGTCTGCTCGCCGAAGACCAACAGCGGTGCTGCCCCTACCGACAAATCCAACGACCTTCTCGTTTCCCCCGCCGGTTTCGTCAACGCTTTCGACGCAGCATCTTTCACCATTACTGTCAGCGCCCGCTCCGCTTCGGGCAGCAATATGGCTGTGGCCTACTCCACTGAGGAGACCGATCCCGCTCCCGAGTCGTTTGTCGACACGAAGGTGATTTCGGTTCCGGGCTCGACATCTTTCGACTCATATAGCTTCGAGGTTCCCGGCAACGCCCGTTATATCGCAATCCGCCACTGCACTCCGGCAACCGAATATGGCGCCGCCCTCTATATCGACAAAATCGAGGCCAAGTCCAACTTCGAGCCGGCTCTCGGTTTCCATGTCTATGAAAACGGCAAACGTGTCAACGACGCGATGCTAACCGCAACCGAGTTTGTGATCCCCGTTGAGGAGGCAGGCGACGAACCTCTCTCCGTCCGCGCAAGAGAGGCTGAAAACGACACTCTGACACGCACGTTCAATATCTCCACCGTTTACGATGAAGGCGAGACAGCACTCGGTCCCGATGTGGCTGTAAACGTCCCGACAGGTGTAGCTGAGATCGACGCCGAATATGAGCTCAAGGTCTGCGGCATGAGCGTCAGCGCCCTCTCGCCGATCGACGTCTACACGGTCGACGGCACATGCGTGGCTGCCGGCGTGAAGTCGTTCATCGCCCCCGCTCCCGGCCTCTACATCCTGAAAGCCGACAAAGCATCGGTGAAAGTTATACTGAAATAATCTGAGCCCTGTCTGAGCGACAGGCTCCAAAAACCAATCGAGGCGACGCCCGCTGCGGGCGCCGCCTCGATTATATTATTTGAATCGGTTTATGTCTCGGTTAGTTTTTTTCTTGAATGAATCTTCTAAGGCGGTGGTCAGGTCGACACCGGTCTGATTGGCAAGGCAGATCGTGACCCAGAGGATATCGGCCAACTCTTCGGAAAGGGCCGCCTTCGCTCCGCGAGGGAATTCGCCGGGCTTCGGACGCTGATCGCCATAGGCGCGGGAGATCACCCGCGCAAGCTCGCCGATCTCCTCGGTCAGCACTGCCATATTGGTCAGTTCGGAAAAGTAGCCGTTGCCGATCTCTTTTATCCAGTCGTCAACCATTTTTTGAGCCTCTGCTATAGTCATGGCCCGACCTATTTTTTAAGTTCGTAATTCTTGCCGGTCCAGAGATAGACGATCTCAGGCACGAGATATGGCTTCACTTTCTCATAATCCTCCTGCGTCAGATATCCCTCTACCGTGAGCCGCGCCGTGAGCGACGTGTTGTCGGGCGAAAGACGATACTCCACCGTCGGGAACGGTATCAGATCGAGAAGCGACTGTTTCTCCTTATGATTCCTCCCCTCCTTCGTGAGGAAGTTCTCCAGGCGGGCGGGTTTGAAATACTTGTTCCTCTTCAGCTCGGTCATCGCCGGGTCGTAGAATCTGACATCGCTGTCGGCGGCGTCAGACCCTCCGCCGAGAGTGTAGACCGTCACCAGCACATTCTCTTTCTTTCCCGGAAGGATGCGGAAGGTCATCGTCGACACCGGAGTGAGCTGCACCTTCAGATAATCGCTCGTGAGCGGACGGCTCAGCTTCGTCTCCCCGTCGAGCGAGTTATAGACGGTCTGAAGCGTGTCGGCCGCCATATAATCGAGCAGGTCGAGACGCGACGAACGGTTGAGCAATTCGATGCCCGGGGCGTCGAGCGAGATAAAAGCGCGCGAAGCTGTGAAGCCGGCTGTGTCAAGACGTTCCACTGCCCCGGCCTCCGCAGCCGCAGAAAGGAATGCTGCGGCCAATACTGCCGATCTGATATAGATTGCGGTTTTCATTTCTTTTTCTTTATGAAGATATCGTAATTGCCGTTGTATTTCGGTTTCGATTTCTTATCGGCTTTCTTGTCCCCCTTCTTCGCTTTTGCGCCATACTTTCCACCCTTATCCTTCTTGCGCTTCTTGTCGTCGCGGCCCGTTTTGTAAGCCTCGCGACGCATTCCGCGTCGTTCGCCGGGGGTGAAATCAGCTGTCTCCGCTGCATAGTCGCGTCCGGCCTCAGCCACTTCCGCACGGATTTTCTCGCCGAAAAATTCGGCATGGCGCAGCGCGTCGAGCACCCGCCGGGCATCGTCGGAGCGGACGTCGAAGAGTGTATATCCGGGCATCAGGTCGATGCGTCCGATTTCGGGTTTCGGCCCGTTGACATTGCGGTTCACAAGCTCCATCAGGTTGCCGGGGAAGAAGCCCGAACCTTTGCCGATGTTCACCATCAGGCGGGTATAACCCTTCTCGGCGTCGCGGCGGTCTTTGTCGCCGGGCTCGCGTCGCTCCTCTTTCCTTTTCTCTCCACGCTCTCCTTTTTCTCCTCTTTCCTTCTTCTTGCCCTTCTCCTTTTCATCGAGATCTATGTCGGGCATGTTCTGATAATAGGAAAGGAGCCTGTTGAACTCAAGCGAGAGAACGCGCTTCAGCAGGTCTTCCTCAGAGAGCCATTCGAGTTTCTTGCGCACTCCGGGAAGATATTTGGAGATTTCCTGCTCGTTGACCTCCACGCGCTCCAGACGGTCGGCGAGGTTATAGAGCTGTTTTTCTATGATATGGTCGGGAGTCGGCACCTTGCGATATTCAAATTCGCGGCCGATCACCTTCTCGATCTGGCGGATTTTCCCCTTCTCGCGACCATGGATAATGGCGATGGAGACGCCTGTCTTGTTGGCGCGCCCCGTTCGCCCCGACCTGTGGGTATAGACCGCCGCATCGTCGGGAAGGCCGTAATTGATCACATGGCTGAGATCGTCGACGTCGAGGCCGCGGGCAGCCACATCTGTGGCCACGAGCAACTGCGTGACATGATCGCGGAATTTCTTCATCGCCAGGTCGCGCTGCGCCTGCGATAGATCACCGTGGAGGCAATCTGCGTTATAGCCGTCGGCAATCAGTTTGTCGGCGATCTCCTGCGTTTCGCGTTTCGTACGGCAGAACACGATGCCGTAGATGTTCGGGCTGTTGTCGACGATGCGTTTCAGGGCCAGATATTTGTCGTGGGCCTTCACCATGTAATAGATGTGGCGCACGTTTTTCGTTCCCTCGTTGCGGTTGCCGGCCACGAATTCCACCGGGGACTTCATATATTTCTTTGCGATTCCGGCGATCTCCTTGGGCATTGTGGCGGAAAACATCAGCATTTTCCTGTCGTCGGGAACGTGGGAGAGGATCTCGTCGATATCGTCGAGGAATCCCATGTTGAGCATCTCGTCGGCCTCGTCGAGCACCACCGTGTGGACATCTTCGAGCCTGACGACACCCCGCTTGATAAGGTCGATCAGGCGCCCCGGAGTGGCCACTATCACCTGCACGCCGTTGCGCAGCGCGCGTATCTGGCTTTCGATGCTCGACCCGCCGTAGACGGGAAGGATCTTGAGGCCGTCGACATATTTGCAGAAATCTGCGAGGTCGCCGGCTATCTGAAGGCACAGCTCGCGCGTCGGGGCGATGATGAGTGCCTGGGGATTACGGTTTTCAATATCTACGCGCTGAAGAAGCGGCAATCCGAAGGCGGCGGTCTTTCCGGTGCCGGTCTGAGCCAGTCCTACCACATCCCCCTCTTTCGAAAGCAGATGCGGTATCACCATCTCCTGAATGGGCATCGGATGCTCGAAACCCATCTCTTCGATCGCTTTGAGGAATCGGGGTTCCACACCGAGATCGGCAAAGCTGCGGTCGGCCACATCGTTGGCCCGGAAACTCCCGTCGCGCTTCTCAGGATTGTAATCCTGACTCAGCGGACCTATTTCAGGCTTCATGTCGCCATATACTTCCGCTCCGGCGGGAGCCACCTCGTCGGAACTCGGCTCGCTCTCCGGATCCACCTTCGCATCGCTTATGCCGTCGGTCTGGATGCTGCGTACGTCGAATCCTTTATCGTCTCGCTCACCGCCGGCCTCGGCGGCCTGCGGGGTAGCTGTTTCCATATTTTTCATTTCGGGTTATATCTCAGTTTATATAGATAACGTTATTCCGAGCCCATACGGTCGAAATAACGACAAAAAAAATTGATTGTCATCACGACAACCAATCTTGCGTTAACCTTAAAATCTAATACCATGAAAAACTCAATGCAAAATTAGAAAATATTTTTCAAACACTGCTAAACAACATATAAATTTTTCTTCGATTTAACCACTTTTAACATTTACGCCCGCCATCGGATTTTATTTTAACAAATAAAAGGGCGCACCTTGCGATGCGCCCTTCAGAAGCAGGGAATCGATTATTTACCTTGTATTACTTGCTATCTTGCCTAATCCGCTTATTTTGCAATTTTAATCACCTTGTTGCCCTGGCGCACGATGTAGATGCCACGCTCAAACTCGGCTACGCGACGGCCATCGAGGGTATAGATTTCCACAGGAAGATCGAAATCGATCGCCTCGTCGGCAACTTCGATGCTTTCCACAGCCGATGTGCCCGACTTCACCAGTTCGAGTTTGGTGAAGGTGGCCTGCTGACCTTTCAAAATCATGCCATAGCTCTTGAGCGTCTCGATCACGCTGTAATCGGCGCGGGTGTCTTTCGGGATGACATAGCTGTAGGTCGTGCCGTTGATGTCGGCAAACTGCACGAGTTCCGTCCATTTTTCACCGCCGACCTTGATTACAAGCTGAACCTGCGGATGACCTCCACAATCGGTAAAATTGAAGCGGAGCGTGTCGCCACCGGCTGCGTTGCGGAACGCCGATGCCGGAATCTGAATCTCATCGCTCCATGTCAGCTCGCTGTTGGCAGTATGAATCACGCTTGTTTCTTCGCCTCCACCCTGGCTGCCGCCTCCGGCAGTAAGGATCTCCACCTTCGTCACTGTAGCCATCTGTCCTTTCAGACTCATGCCGTGAGCCTGAAGCATGGCGAGTATGGTGTCATCTACCGGCGACTCGCGCGATATATCCAAAACATACGTGTTGCCCACGATGTCGGCGCAATCCTCGATTTGCGCCCAGTCCCAGGCGGCAACCGTCTGCAGAGCCACCTGCACCTGAGGCGTCGCGCCGCAGTCGGCAAACGTGAGGCGGACCTTGTCGCTCTCCTTCGCCTTGGCAAACGCCGATGCGGGAATAACCACGATATTGTTCCAGCTGTCGAGCACCTCGCTGCCTGTCCATACAGTAGATGCGGTTGTCTCACCCGGTTCCGGCTCCGGTTCGGGATCCACAGGATCGGGATCTACCTGACCATTGCTGAAGATCGAGCATTCAACAGATGTATCTTTCACACCGTTTTTACCCTTCACCAGGTTGGTGCCGTTGGTCTTCCAGCCGGAATCGTCATAACCGCTGAACATGTCGCAGTCCTCAGCGCCGTCGCCGTTGCCGGTCCACGACCAGATGAGCGTGCCCATCTTTTTCTCCTTGGTCATGTCGAGGATCTTCTGCCATGCAATCGTGTTGCCTTTGTGCTGATAGGAAAACTCGCCAATGATCACCGGCACGCTGAGATTCATCGCGCTGTTGATGTTGCTCTCCACGCTCGACTCGCTTCCGGCTGCATCCTGATAGAAGTGCATCGAGAAGATGGTGTTCTTCTCAGTGTCGCATGCTGCCACTTCCTCTCCTTTGTCGAAGATGCTGCGGGGATACTGGCCCCAGCCGGCGCAGTCCACGACCAAGGTGTTCTTGATGCCGGCGCTGCGGAGCTTCGGAATAGCTTTCTTGTAGCCCTGCGACCAGGTATAGGAATTCCAGGCGCCACACCATTCGTTGCTTATGTTGAGCAGAACGTATTTGCGATATTTGTTGAGGATATTCTTCTTCTCTATCCAGAAATTGCAGGCATTTTCCAGATCGGAATATTCGTTTGATCCGGTCTCGTCGTGGGTGTTGAACATCACCACGAGCTTATTGTCGATGCAGAGCTTGATGAGGCGTTCGAGGTCGGAATCGGAGCATTTCTGCCATTTCTTTCCGGTCGAAAGCTGGATGCGGATGGCATTGCAGCCTATTCTTTTGGCGGCGGGAATCACGCTGTTCTCATGGCCGCGCTGCCATGCCCATGAATAATTGCAGCCTCTCATCATGAACTCCTTTCCGTTGGCGTCCATGAGCTTGCGGCCCGAAACGTAGAAGCCTTCCGCTGCTCCGGCCGACGTCACAGCCCCGCAAAGGAGCATAAGGACAGCCAGCGCCTTGGCGAGCATACGCTTGCCTGCGAAGGTCTTGGATAGATTATTGATTTTCATTTTTATGAGTTTATTATGGTGTTGTGCTAAATAAGAGCGGGCATCGCTGCCCTGCCGTCGATTTCTGAGTGAGATATAGTCAGGTCTCGGAGAGTTTTCCTGTTGAGAAAAATTATGCACCACAAAAATAAATCAAAAAAAAATGTCGGCAAACGAGACGCTTTCACATTGGTAGAAAGGGATAACAATCTGCTAATAAAAAGCAACCGGTTATGTCCATAATACAAAACCGTCTTCCTATTGCGAAAAAGGAAGACGGTCTAAAGATTAAGGTTTCAACCGCAGCAGAGAAAGTCAGCGAATAATTTTCTTGGTCAGTCGGCCCTGCCGCAAAACATATATGCCGCGGCCGATGCTCCCCACGCGCCGCCCGTCGATGGTATAGATCTCGTATGGAAGCGAGAAGTCGATCTCGCCGCCGGTTTCCTCCTCCATCTCAGTCACCCCGCTCTCGCCGGAGCGGAAAATCATGTTCGAGGGGAACCAATAGTTGGAGATCATCTCGTAATCGCGGATCTTGTTTCCGCTGGAATCATAGCGGCGGGTGATATATGTCGGAGTGCCGAATTCGTGATAGAGCGACATATAGACATCGTCGTTGCGGGGATCGACTCCGAGCGAACAACCGTAGAGCTTCCAGTTCTCTCCTTCGGCCGCAAGGTCGACGAAAAGCGTCTGTTCCCCCTTGTCGATGTCATATTTATAGATGGAAGTTCCGGAAAACCAGCTGTTCTTCCCACCCTTCCAGAAAAGGGTGTTGCTGCATTCCGACGCCACGAAGGCATCGGGGGTCCAGGCATACCATGAATTTGAGGGGCCATACATATCGGCGGGACAATTCACTATCTCGGTGGCAAGCGTCTCGGGGTCTACCTTTACAAGCACGTTTTCCGCAGCCCCGCGGCCGCTGTTGTCTTTGGCCACAGAGATCCACAACGAGCCGTCTTTCGACTTGACTACCGAACCGATCGACGCCTTTTCGTTGACAATCGAAAGGGATATGACGTCGGTCACCTTGTCGGCAACGGGGTCGATCACGAGCAGTCCATATTGCTGATGGGCGGCGAAGATGCGGCCTGCGGCGGCCACCATCGTTCCCGACTGGCCGTGATAAAGCGAGCCGGTCGGATCGGTGTTGGGTCGGTCGTTGCCCCCTCCTGCATTGGGATTGGCCGAACCTTCCACCTGACCCTTTATCTCATACGTGTCGAGATCGAAAATCCAGATGCCGTTGCTCGAGGAGACATACCCCTTGTGGGCGTCGACGCCGACGAAACCGCGGCCGTCGCATTGCGCTCCCGACGGGTCGATCTCGCTCTGCTGGTGAAGAATTTTCAGTGTGCGCGCGTCGGCAACCGTGATGCGGCCGCCGGTTATCGTGGCTCCGGGATCCTTCTCCTGCTTGGCTATCAGATAAAGACGGTCGCCCCAGACGGCGCCATACTGGTTGGTGCAGCCAAGCTCCTTGCCGGGATTCTCCTCCTGGATCACCCGGTAGTGCCAGTAATCGCCGTCGGGATCATCGGGCACGAGGAAATTGACTGTGGAATTCTGATGGCCATACCAGTCTTCGTTGACAATAAGGATTCCCTGAGTATAGTCGGTTTCCCCGGCAGCGGCCTCCGCCCCCACGAGGGCGGAAACCACTGCGAGAAAACTCTTGAGCATGATACGATTCATGACGCTATCCACTTATTTTACAATGAATTTGACGGATACGCCATTTCCGGAAAGCACGTAAACGCCTCCCTTGATGTCAAACCGGGCGACAAACTCGGGAGAGTCGGCCGTGAAGCGGGTATAGAGCGTGCCGTCGATGCCGGCCACGGTAAATTCGCGTCCCTCGAATCCGTAGATATAGATGTGGTTACCCTTCACGATCACTCGGCGGCCGTCGGCGTCAAGACCGTCGACACCCGATTCGGTGACAACCTCCACCGGAAGAAGCAATTCGCTGTGGCGGCCGTTGGAGCCGACATTGAGAACCACATTTCCCTTGCCCGTTTCGAGCGGCGTGAGCGTAAGGGTCGCGCCGTCGAGCTTGGCATCGACAAACGCACTCGCCGTCGCACGCATGCTCTCCGATTCTGCTTCGTCGGCCGAAGATACATAATTATCCGGGAGAACGAAGTCGAGGTTATAACCGATGTTGTCGGCATCTTCAACCAGTTCCGACAGATTGAGTTCCACCGGTTCTGCCGAGGTGACGTTGCCGCTCATATCCACATTGCGTATCAGATTGACCGTAGCGAAATCCTCGCCGAGTGAAGGAGCATGTTTGTCGGGGAAGATCGGCATTGCCTGGAACCAGTAATAAGGTTCGAGCTCTATGGAGCGGGTGATGCTTCCTGTAGCGGGATTCACGAAGTGGATCCAGTTGTAGCGGTAATGGCCGGAAGCCTTGAACTCGGTGGTCATCACGATAAATTCGCCCGAGCGGTCGTCATAGCGCGACGTGCCGTAAGTGGCCTGCCTGATGCCGGGCGTGTGGGCGGCGAGTTTCGGATTGTTAAGCGAGAAGAAGGGCTTGATCTCTGCGGGATCGGAGCCGATCTCCCAGCAATAGAAGTCACCGTTGCCGCCATTGGAGATGCTGCTTCCGCTTGAGAACCAGAGCACGTTGCGCGAGCGGCAACCGAAGAACTGCGTGGTGCGCCATGCTCCCCAGCTGCAGGAAACCTTTCCTATTGATTCGGGCATGGTCACGCTCTTGTCGGCCAGTTCCTCGAGAGTGGCGGGATCATAGCATACGAAACGCGACGCCTTTTTGTCGGCGGTCAACGTGGCAACCCACACCATGCCGTCGGCCGACTGAGTGATGCCCTGCACGTTTGCATCCTCGACACTCTTGACCATCTCGCGAGTCTCCGGATCGATTACGAAAACGCCCTTCGACTGGCGGATGCCGAACACATACTTGCCGGCATGAACCATATCTCCGATCTGGCTTGCATAAAGATTGTCGGGATCGGATTCCGCACTGGCGGCGCTGCCGATCTTGCCGACAACCGTGAAATTGTTGATGTCGACCACATAGATGCCCTGATGCGTGCCGACATAGACTTCATCGGCTGTGGCGCCGACCACGGAGCGGCCGTCGCCCGAACGGTCTTCACCTTCGACTTTCAGTTCGTCGATGCTGCCGAGACGTTTCAGGCTCTTTGCATCGGCCACAACCACGCGGCCTCCGCCGGGCAGCGGGTCTCCTCCGTCGGCTGCCTGCTTGGAAATTACTATCAGTCGGTCGTTCCAGATCGCGCCATACTGCGACGTGCATCCGAACGACATGCCGGGATTCTCCCGCTCATAGGCCTGATAGATCATCTTCCCCTCTTTAGTCAGATAGTTGGCGCCGCCGTTGGCATGGCCATACCATTCTTCGTTGAGGAAGAGCGTGCCGTCGAGATAGGTGTCGGCTGCAAGCGGAGTGCGGTCGGGGTCTGTGATTTTAACTTTGTATTCGCGCACATAACCACCCCCGTCATTAGCTTTTATCACGAGCTTGCATTCCCCTGCGCGGTGAGCTATAAGCTCGGGATAAGAGGCGTTCTTATTGTTTTCATCCCAGAGGCGGACGTTGTAGGTCGACGCTATCCTATCGGCGTTCGTTTCTCCTGCCCCCTCGAGAGTTACGGTATATTTCTTGTTTTCCGCATCTTCGGGAAGCACCGTGCATGTGATCAGCTTGATATGCTTCGGATTGAGGATTATTTCATCACCGCCGACGCCATCGATTGAAATCTCGCTGACATAGGCGGCGGCACTTGCAAATTCAAACTCTGCGGAGCTATATTCCGTCTCCCCCGATTTTGCCACGATATGGCCCGTATAGGTCTGATTCCCCTGCAGGGAGAGGCCGGATACAGTGAGTTTGCCGTCGGAATAGAGGGCTGTGGCCGTAGTTTCTGTCTCTGCGTCGGGGAGCTTATAGGAGAGCGTGAAGGTGGTGCCTTCGGCGGCAGCCGCGACAGCATCGCACGCGGCGGCAAACTGTGCCGGAAGGTTCTTTATGTCGTAAAGATAGCTGAACGGAACGGTCAGCACATCCTTCTTGTTCGCGCGGCTCATTGCAGGCTCGCCTGCTGCGATGCCGGTGATTTCAGGCTGGCTGATCGCCGACTTCTTCCAGTTGTTGGACGCCTCGTAGGCTGCTTTGCATCCTGTCGGAACAACCAATGGCGCAAACGTTTTAGAATTTTTGGTTGCGAATGTATAGCTTCCGCATGTCGCGGGAGTAGCGGCGCAGATATAGAAGGTCACATTGTCGTTGTTGCAGCTCTTTCCCATATAGGATCCCAGAGAGGTGACCGAGGCCGGGATCACGATCTTGCTCAATCCGCAACCTTCGAAGCAGCGGTCGCCGAGCGTCGTGACTGTGGAGGGAAGCTCGATGTCGGTGAGCCGGGAGTTTTTGGCAAATGCGCTCTGTCCGATTTTCTGCAACCCTTCGTTGAGCTTGATCTGTTTCATCGATGTGCAGCTTTGGAATGCGTAGTTGCCGATTGTCTGCAACGACGAGGGAGTGACGATTATTCCTTCGGGCTGAGCCGCGTCGCCTTCGGCTGCATTCTCTGCCAAAGCTGCCGGTTCGGTCACGGCGTTCTCCACTCCCTCTTCCGGGAATTTGAACTCTTTAAGATTCGTGCAGTTGCGGAAGGCGTTGCTGCCGATTTCGGTCACTTTGTCCGACATAGTCACGCTTTCGAGAGCGGAGCAGCCCTGGAAAATGCTCATCGGGAGCTTCGTGATGGCAGCGGGAAGCGTCATGCTCTTCAGGGCTGTGCAGCCGCTGAATGCGGAGTCGCCGATTTTGGTGACGGTGGCGGGAATCTCGATCTTCAGCTTCTGGCAATATTCGAATGCGGCGGAGCCAATCTGCTCCAATCCTTCGGGAAGCTCCACGCTCTCGAGCGAGGTGCAGCTATAGAAGGTGGATTCCGGAATCCGGCTTATGCTCTTCGGGAGGGAGAGAGAGGTGATATTGCTTGCGCTGTAGAAGGCGCTGTCGCCGAGAGCCACAACCTTGAGGTCGATGCCCTGATAGCCGACAACTTCGGGAACGACCACGTCGCCCTTATAGGCCGCGTTGGCCTTCTTCACATTGTCGCGGCTGAATTTTCCTTCAAAGGGCATATAGGTGACGATGACTTCCTTGCTCTCTTCGGAGAGGGCCGTAACCTTATACGAAACGCCATTCATCACGAACCGGTCGTTGACGTTTACCGGCAGCGTGAATGAGGCATATTTCGTAAAGCCCGACCAACCGGCGGCTTCGCGATATACAGGTTCGTAGCCCTGCGGCACTGTCAGAGTGGCGTTGGCGCAGGCCGTGGCGCTGAACGTATTGTCGAATGCCTCGGCGGGAGCTGTATTCTCGGCTTTGACCGATGTCAGCAGGTCGCAGTCGGCAAATGCCGATTCGCCGAGCTTCCTGACATTGGCGGGAACCACAAGGCTTTCAAGCTGCGGGCAGCCGGAGAAAGCGGAGATGCCGATCTCTCTGACATTCTCGGGAATTACAATCTCTTTCACGGCTGTTCCGGAATAGAGATTGGCGGGAAGGTTTTCAATCTTGACGGGATAGAAAATGTCGGCGAAAGCGGAGCATCCGGCAAACGCCCCCTCGCCGAGGCTTGTGATATTGTCGAAGCGGTCTGTCCCCGTGGAGATTACTAAAGAGTCGGAGCCGCGGCGCGACAGGCGCGAGAGCTGCGAGCCGGCAAAGGCCGACTTCCCGATCTTTGCGACGCCGTCGGGAAGCGTGACTCCCGTCACTCCGCTATCTTTCATGGCGTCGTCGCCGATTGCCACAACAGTATAAGTGGTCTCCCCGTCGACAAACGATGCGGGAATCTCAATCTCGCCGTTATAGGCGCCGAGAGTCTCTCCCTCCATCTCAACAGGAGCAGTCACTTCAACCGTCTTGCTCAGATAGCTCACGAGCTTATAATATACGCCGTCTACCTTAAAGAGAGTCTTTGCATCAGCGGGCATCGGGCTTGGAGCCGCTTTGAAATTGAGCCAGTCGTAGCTTCCGAAGCCGAGGGAAAAGTTCCAGCCGTCCCAGCAGCCGTCTTCAAGCACGCGTCCCGAAGCGCCCCAGGAGGAATAGCCGAACGTTTCGCTATCGGCCCCTTTCACCCAGTAGCTCCAGTAGCCGTCGCTAAGCCAGCCGGCCTGCCAGAAGTCGTCGGTGTCGCGGGCTTTCCAGTTGTCGTAATCATAATCCGACGATCCCCCCTTGTCGGGATCATAGCCTCGCGGATGATAGAAAAGGCCGTCGGCGGCTTCGTAGACCTGATCGCCGTTGCCTGTGTCGATGAGGGCGATGTCACCGTCGCCGTCTGCATCCCAGCCTATTCCATTGATGGTGTATCCGCCCAGCGGATCGGTGGGCGACGAGACGTTGGTATATTGTATCAGTCCGTAAAGCTGCGGATTGGCCGATACGACGGCCCGGAACATGTCGGAGCCGGTGGCGACGCCGTCCCAGCGATAGCCGAACACGAGGGCGTTCTGTTCGCCGTCGACATTCCACTGCACCACAAGGGCCGCACGGTTGGCTCCTTCTCCGGTCCAGCTTTCGATCATGTCGAAAGTGAACTCGCCGTCGGGAACCGTCAGGTCGCCCGGATCGTCGGGATAGTCGCTTGCAGCCATTATTTTTCTGGCTGATTCAGGAAGCGTCGACCGATAGTCAATACCCTGCACTGTCCGCGGGATTCTCCTGTCGGGCTGCTTCGAGGCCTTCACTGCTCCGGCTCCGAGAGCGAGCAGGATCAGACCCGCAGTCGCAATACTAAGTTTTTTCATTTCACAATTAGCTTTTTGGTTAGTGTTGTGTTATTGCTTGTTCCTTTGATAATATAGATACCGGGAGCGGTAACGGCCGCACGCGCTTTGGCCGCCGCCTCGCCTGCGCCCGACCGGAACGCGGCGATCTGCCGTCCGTTCATGTCGAAGAGCATGAAGTCCGCTTCCTGTTCATATTCAAGTTGAACCGTTCCCGACACGGCCTCGTAGTCATACGACAACGGTTCGGTCTGCCAGTCGGGTTCGGCCCCTTCGCGGGTGAAGGTATAGACCACAACCGAGCGGGGAGAGACGAAAAGACGGTCGTTGAGCAGGAAGGTCTCCGGTTCGTCGGGATATATTCCGTATGCGCTCCATTCTCCCCCCTGAGCGCGGTCGGCGCGGCTCGTGAGAATGTCGGAACCATTCACGATTTTCACTGCTTCGCCGACACGGTCGTCCCAGCCGCCGCTCCAGCGATAGCCGATCACTAAGTTGTCGGGCTGCTGCCCGTCGTTATATTTCACCACGAAGGCGGCGAATTTCTCGCCGCTCCCTATCCATTGTTGAATTTTGTCGAATTCCACAGGATATACGTGCGGCTCCACGGCGTGCATCTCCTCTCCGAATTCAGCCATTTCATAATCTAAATTGGCAGATGGTTCGGGAGCCGATCCGAAATCGGCCATGTCGGGGCTGTAATTCCAGAGGTTGACGCTGCGGTCGCCGAGTTGCGACGACGACATCCCAAGCCCGGAATATGAGAGTTCCTCTCCTTCCGTTCCTACCCAATAGCTCCAGTAGCCCTCATACCATCCTGACTGCCAATGCATCCCCGGCTCTTCACGCTTATCTTCCGCGAGCTGCCAGTAATCGTAGTCATAGGCCGGATATCCGTATCGGCGGGCATTGAGCGGATGCTCTATAATCCCTTTCGTTTTTGCAAGCTCGATCGCGGCCTTCACCATTTCGGGAGTCCGGTCGCCGGGCGCATCCGTCTGTCCCATGCCGGTGTTGGGCTCGAAATAGTTGAAATTCACCTCTCCCCCAACGGCGGCGCGTTCGAAATCATAGTTGAGATACGACAGAAATTCCCGGTCTTTGGAAAGGCCGACGCCATTGAGGGTCGAGCCCATCGAGCCTGTGTATTGCACGAGGGCGGCCAGCGATTTGCTCGCTCCGCACACGGTGCGCATCATATCCTCGCCCGAAGCCGAACCGTCCCATCGGTAGCCCCACACGTAGGCGCAATCCTTCTTGCCGTCGTTGAACTGGATCACCAGCGCGGCGCATTTGTCGCCGCTCCCTGCCCAATGCTTGATTTTGTCGAATTCCACAACCGCGCCCGCTGCCTCAGCAATGAAGGCTATGGCCACGCCGGCCGATATCAGTAACTTTTGTTTCATATTGATCTGTGTTGGTTTAGTCTGATTATCTATCTTTGATTTTTACCGGATCTTCGGGAAGGATGGGGTCGGCGGGGATGTGGAGGTCTTGCGCCCGCGAAATCTCTGTCGATGTCTCGCCAAGCCAGCCGCAATACTGGTTGAGCCCGGTGTAGACACGCACGAAATCTGCCCCCGGCAGATTCACCGGTCTTCCCTCGCGGTCGACAGCCCTTCCGATGTCGAATGAATTCAGGTCTTCATATTCGTTGGGATGGTTGTCGGCATATCCCCAATCGTAGCTGTAAAGCACGTAATAACTGCCGTCACCGCTGAGATCCACCGCGTTGGGGGAGAGCAGCGTCCCGGTGAACTCGAGAGTCTCACCCTCGGCCCACTGCGGCCAATAGCTCTGGCTGTGGAAGCTATTCTTGGGCAGGAAACTCTCCTTACCCTCCGAATCGCTCCAGGGGATATATTCCAGATCGGTCAGAAAGCCGGATTCGTCGGGCACCGGTTTCCGGGAATCGTCGGGCCTGTGATAGCGGATGGTGTAATCGTGAAGGGTTTCAGGCTTGTCATATTCGCTTCCCGCCAGTTCATACCATTCGTCGTCGGGAAGCCCGTTGCAGTTCCGGTCGTAGCTAACCATCACTATGCCGGGCTCAGCCGAACCTCCCTTCGCATCGGGATTGGTCAGTTCGTAAAAGCAGTTTCCCCAGATGCGGAAGTCGTTTTCACCGGGAACATTGATCACCGTGTGGTCGAAGGCGAATGTGACATAGCCGCCATAGGCTCCGAGAGTGATCATCACGTCGTTGGTGCCCGAAATGCATTCTTCGGTCTTCTTCAGGATGTCGGCATAAGTGTCGCCCTCCTCATATTTCGGCATCTCGTTGACAAACTGTCCCGGCGCCGGGCAATATTCCGCCACTTTCGATATGTAGGGGGAATATTCCACCTCTTCATGCATCACATTGATCCGGAAATCGAAAGAATAGGGAGTGGCGGGGTCGGAGATGTCGAACCGTAAGTCGTATTCACCCTCTTCGCGCGCCAGGAATATATAGTCGCGGTCGGTGGAGAGCAGTGAATCTCGTCCGTCGGGCCGCAGAAGTGTCCATGAATAGCTTTCTCCTGTGAATGCGGGCGACAAGGGGAGCTTGCGCATCCGCTCCACATAGTAGACGTCGTCTATGCCGAGGCTCACCATCGGCGTGTCGGCCGTGCAGCCTCCGAGATATAGCGCCGGAAGAAGGAGTATGGGATAAATAGCCTTTTTCATCTTTCAAGAAATGTGATATGTGCGGGAATGTCGCCTGTGCGCACGCTCCATTTTTTGCGTCCCCGGCGGTCGAAGCAGTAGAGTGTGCCCGACGAGACGTAATTCTTGGCGTCGGTCACGAATATGTCTCCTGTCTCGGGATGGATCGCGATGCCGTAAGGAATGGTGATCTCCTTTTCGGTGCCGTCGGTGATGAAGTTTTCCGACACCCGCTGACGGGTGCGGATGTCGATTATGCCGTAGCTGATGGTGTTGGATCCGGTGTAGTTGCTCCATTCGGTGGCATAATAATAGAGGGAGTCGCCTCTGATAGCCATGTTGGAGCAGGCAATGGGGATCGTGTCGCTCACCACCATCTTGTTGTAGCCGGGTTTCTTCTCCAGCACATAGAGGCGCGACGGACGGCTCTGATAGTCACCTCGCGACGTGACCCATATCTTTTTATACTTGTCTTTTTTGAGACGGTGAAGGTTGATCCCCACCGGAATTTGCTCCACTTGCTTGAAATCTATCATCTGGATCACGGAGACGGTGTTGTCGTAGTTGGGGGCGCGGTAACCGCCCGAATTGGCCACATACATATAGTCGTCGATCACCTCCATCTCTTCGGGCTGATACCCGACGGTGACTTTCCGGGTTACGGCGAGCGTGGTGGTGTCGACTTCATAGACCGCACCCTTCGGTGCGTCGGCGTCGATCAGCACCGGCCCGACGTATGAACTCACGTAGGCTTTCCCCCGGTGGAAACGGACATAACGGCAGTTGGGAATGTCGACCTGCCCGAGACGGATGCCGGTGCGAGCATCCATCACCTCGACTTTATGCGAGCAGTTGACCACCACATAGAGCTTCGAGCCGTAGATTCCGATGTCGTTGCCGACGTCGCCGAGCTCCTTGACCACGTTCGGATTGCGCTCGGCATAGAAATTGCGCGCATAAAGGCCGATGAAATAGTCGAAGTAATCGAGGGTGCATTTGTTGGAGCCCATGTTCCCTTCATTCACGAGGTAGAAGCCCCGGATTTTTGATGAGGCCGACGGCTCGTCGGTGATGATGTCATACTCCGTGGGCACCACGAGTTCGTCTTCTCGACAACTCGTGATGGCCAGCTGGAGCAACAGAATTAGAAAGAAAGAATATTTATTAATCAAGTTTTTAGTTGGTTTCATGGAGGAGAGAGGTTTAGATTTCGGCTGAAATTGTTACCCTGAAATTCCGCTTGGGCATAGGATAGTTAAGAATCACATCATAATCCTGGCTGAGGAGGTTGTTGACCTCGAGCATCGCCCTGATGTTCACGCGCTTTATCCTTATGTCTTTCGAGATGGAGATGTCGGAGGTGTACCAAGGCTGGGTATAGTTGTAGCGGATGTTTTCCTGCTGGTTGTAGCGTTCGCCGACATATATCCAGCTGTAATTCAGCGACCAACCGCGCCAGACGGCATTGGCCACCACCGAACCGCTGTTGCGCGGTATGTAAGGTATCTGGTCTCTGTAATAATTGTCGGCGGGATTGGTCACGTCGATGGCGCGCTGGAACGTATATTGGCAGCGCAGTGTGAGGAAGAGCTCTTTTATCGGACAGAGGGTGAGAAGAGCGGTGGCGTCGATGCCGCGGATGTCGACCTTGCCGAGGTTGAGCATCGTCCAGCGGAACTGCTGGCCTTTGGGATAGGCCACGATCTTGTCTTTCACACGGTTGTAATAGACATCGGCTGTCATGCGGATCTGATGGAAAAGCCCCTCACGGGTGCGGTCATAGACGATGCCGAAGTTATATTGCGTCACATGCTCGGGCTCGAGCTTGGAGTTTCCCATGTCGGCGTAATAGAGGTCGTTGAAGGTCGGCATGCGGAAGGATTTCTTGTAGAAGGCGCGCAAGGAGAGGTCGGTGCTCCCCCTCAGCGGATAGAACGACAAGAAAACTGCCGGGGTCAGCACCCGCTTGTCTTTGGGCGATTCCTGCCCTTTGAGCCGGTCGTGGATGAATGTGGCCAGGCAGCTTGCCTGAAGGGCGAGCCGCCGGTAGTTGAGAGAGGTGGCCAAGGCGAGGAAGTGGGAGTATCTGATCGGCTTGGCAAAGCCATACATGTCGGCGAGCAGGGTGTTGAAGGTGAAGTCGTAGCTTATCGATGCCCGCCAGAAGGGGAATATCTCATATTCGTTGGCTGTGGAGAAGTAGAGTTCGCGCTGGCGGTAGAGGTTGTCGACCTTCACCTGCTTGTCGTCGTTGTTGACATAATGGGTGCGGTAGAAGGCATATTTCAGCGAGTTCATTGTGGTGAAGGAGCCGAAAGTTCCGGTATATCTTCCCTGGGCGAAGGAGTTGGTGTCCCAGATGCGTTCTCCGCGGCGCCACACGTTGTTGACGATCGCTCCGGGCACACCACGCTCGGAGTTGTAGTTGTAGGCCTTGAACGTCCAGCTCCCCTGCGGAAGATTGCCGTAGAGGTTCGCCTCGATACGGGTGGCGTTGATGTCGCCGTTCTGCCGGGTGGCGGTGGTGTCGTAGGCGAGTTCGCCGGCGGGATTGACGCGGCGGTAGCGGAATTTATATTTTCCGCTTGAGTTGATCCATTCGGCCGAAAGCGAGGCGTTGACATTGCGCGAAAGCCGCAGTTCTATGAGTGCCGAGGGATTGAGAAGGTCAAACGATCCGAAGCGCACCGTGGCGCGGGCGTGATAGTTCTCCCCCTCTTCAAAGCGCGGCTGCCGCGTGCGCATGTAGATCGAGCCGGCCGAGCCGAAGTCTTTGGCCGGCTGGAGGATCTGGCTTTTCTGTCCGTTGTATAAGGAGATCGCTTCGACGTTGTCGAGCGAGAACTGGCCGAGGTCTATCTGTCCGTTCTGGGCGTTGCCGAGTTCGATGCCGTCGTAGACCACTCCTGTATGGTTGGTGCCCATGGAGCGGATGTTGACGGTCTTGATGCCGCCGACGCCGCCGTAGTCTTTCACCTGCACGCCCGAGAAATAGCGCAGGGCGTCGGCAACGCTGTTGGAGTTGAGCCTGTGCAACTCGTCGCCTTCGAGGGTCTGGGCGGGGATCACGTCGGGATTCTGACGCGATGCTGTCACCACGACCTCTTTCAGTGAGCGCGTTATGCTGTCGGAGGGTTCGGCTCCGTATGTTGGCAGCTGGATGCCGACACCCGCGGCAACAGCAAGCAGAAGATAATGTTTCATCCTCCCTGAGGAATTAGTTCGAAAAAACAGTCCGTGCGCCGCAGCGCAAAAAAAAGTCAGCGCCTGTCTTCATGACAAGAGCTGACGGGGTATCTGCTGTTCCTTCACAGGGAGAGGAAAGTCGACCATGAATCAGGGATTGCCGATGGCAATCCTGACTGTGAGCCCATAATCCCGCAGGCATCATTCAGACAAACGTATATGGCAGGTCTTCTGACTCGTCCCGGTCGTTGCCGAGCCTTCTCAGAGCGTGAAGCTCCAATGGCTGTTTCGGCCGACCTTTGCAGGACATACAGCAGCGGGTACTGTCACGGATTCTCACCGTGTTCCCTATTAAATCTCCCCGGGTTTGCACCCGGCGTTCCCTCCGGAACGGCAGGGAGATGCCATATTCGCCGCAAAGATAATAAAAAAGTTCAAATGATGGAGAAAAACGGGCGGTTATTTTGATAATCGGGATTTTTGATTTAAATTTGCAGTGTGATTCCGAAGCCTCACTGCTCCGGGAGTCATTATTTAATGCGATAGTAGCTCAGTTGGTAGAGCATCAGCTTCCCAAGCTGAGGGTCACGAGTTCGAGCCTCGCCTATCGCTCAAATTTGCAAATCGTTGGGATTCCGGTTTGAACCGGATTCCCAACGATTGTTTTTAGACCAATATTTCCGCAACTCCATATTCTCGCCATAATCCCGTTGTCACCGATATAAAAATTTTTATTCGTAAAAGATTTTTATATCGGCAGATCGAAATGTCATTTTGCTTGCAATATAATCGCCTCACCCCATTACAAAATGAATAGCAGTATACAAATGCCATAAACGGCGTTGATTTTGCTTTTTATTGCCCTTCACAGCATTGCAATTTCGATAATTGTATTTTATTTGCAAGTTTTGCGCAAATCGAGTGGAAAACTGCAAATTTGTGTTAAAATATCAGTTTGTAAGCGATTTTCCTCAAAAATTATTTTTTTGTTACGGAAATTTATTATACCTTTGCAGCGTGTTTTTCATGGTATTAGATTTAAGGTTAGAGGATTAGTTGTCGTGAGACAATTAATCTTTTTTTGCGCCCTCCCGGAACCCATACATATGCCTTATCCGTCCCCTCCAACTTCCGGACACTCCAACCAAAATAGACCTCGATATATCGATCGGCCTCACCCGACTATAGACCGCGTCCCTGAACGCGAGGGGAACCCGCTTCGGGGTTCATGCTGATTGATTGGCGGGTCCCGGGTTGACTCGGCCGGGTGTCGGACTTTCGCGGTGGACTGCCAGCCCCTATCCCAACACCCTCCCGACTCCAATCCGCCAAAGAAAATCCAACCCACAATCAAAACAAGGAGGCCGATTGCAATCAGCCTCCTTATAGATAAAAATGTTATGAAGAGAATTTGTGGTCCTGAAAATTCAGATTTCAACGTTTGATGAACTTGCGGGTTTTGCCGTGGTCGCGCTCGATGTAGATGCCGGGCGCAAGCCGGTCGGCATCGCAGCCTGCCGGAAGGCCGTCGATGGTGAAATATTCGGCTGATCCGGATATAGCGTTCGCAGGCATGGAGCCGGGGGCGGCGGGTTCTGCCACCGGGAGTTCGACTCCGGCGACGTCAGGATCTATGACAGTCAGTTTGATTTCATGAGATTCGAATGTTCCGCCGCTTGTCTCGATGACTCGTTTCATGGTTGTCTTACCGGGTGCCAATGCAGTGAAAATGTCTCCGTCGATTGAAACGATTTCGGGATCATATACCCATTTGTCACTTAGAATTTCGACACCGGCATAGTTGACTACGTCGCAACGCAGGAAGTCCCTGTTACCGGGCCCTTTTACATAATCCTCCCGACCTGTGACCATGAAAAGGTCGGGAATCGGTCTGAAATCATGGAAGAAAGACCATGAAGTGTCGGTTTCAGTGGGCTCGAAAGGAGGGCTTTTCATCAATTCTCCGTTATTCTGCGGTTGATTTACTGGGTATTTGTCCAAAGCTTCCTTGGGAACATATATTATTGCATCGGGAGAGTAGCAGTGCCAGAAAGGATGAGTTGAAAGTGCCGGTGGCTCGGGACTCATAACATACATCTCCCGGAGAGTCCTGATATCGCGGAATGCGAACTTCTTGATTTCCTTTACGCCTTTGCCCAGAACAATTGTATGAACGTTGTGATCAAGATCGAATAATCCATCTATTGTCTCAACCTTATCGGGAATTATTATTGAATAATAAAAACCGTCACCGACACAGCCATACTCCATGGTAGAGACGTTGTCGGGAATCTTGAGATACTCGACGTTGCAAAGAGTAAAAAGGCCGAGATATGATATTTTCTCGAGAGTCGAAGGAAGTTCCAGTTTTTGCGCATGATGGAAACAGAATGCTTCCTCTCCGATGCTGACTACTGTATAGTCGCTGCCGCTGATGTTGACGGTGTCCGGAATTTTTATATTGTTCAACGCCGGATCAGCAGCGGAAACCTCGACGCAATGGTCGCGGTCGGGAAGTATGGAATAGCAGATTCCGTTCTCTTCCAAATCGTAGGCGTAAAGCGAACAAGAGGCTATCAGCCCCATGAGGGAGAGCGCAACTTTTCGCGATTCAATATTGGTAAGTATTCTTTTCATATTTGGTCCGTTTTAATAAGTTATCTATAAATTGTATTGTATTTATTAAAGGTCATTGGATTCTATCAAAATTCAATTGAATCCGGAACTTGGAAAATCTCGTATTGAGATGGTTTCAGAGTGATGTGTTTGGTTACGTAGGTATAACCTGAATGAGGAATGCTGTCGCGAAGAGAAATTGAATTTATACCTGATCCAACAGGACCAATTATTCCAGAGACAATTGAATCACAGGTCGTAAAAGGATCTCGTTTCACGCGATACCTTAATCGAATTCTCGAAGTATTCACTGGATCCTGATTAACAATCACAATGTAGTTTTTTCCTTTATTCGAGAGCCTTGAAATCAAAGCTCCTTTGCCGGAGACCCGTGCGGCGCTTAATTTATCCCATGGGGCAGGCGCCGGTATAAAGCAGATTTCTGATGGTCGCTGATATTGATCTCCAATAAATATATATCCCTCGAGCGTAGCACCGAGAAAGACATCAGAGTGTTCTTTGATCTCTTTGTTTATTTGTTTGACAGCATCCCATGAAGGTCCCGGATTCCCGTTTTTGTCTACGACGGCTGACTGATAATATCCGTTTTCATTCGGATCCTGCATCGCGTAAGCCCAATAGACGATTCCCTGGGCTCCGAGGGCAAGTGCGTTGAATGCCTCGAAGCGCAGGTATTCCTCGGTGGCTACCGGGCGCTGAGGATAAATGTCCGGGCTTTCGGGATTCTGGTATATGTAGTTTGCTGTTTCACAGAAAGCCCAGAACGGGATTCCCCGGGCTTTCGATGTGTGGGCGAAAAGAGCGAGGTCGTAATAGAAGTCCTTGAAATTGATCTCGAGCGTATCGGCAGATCTCTGCATTATCGGGTAGAAATCGTATGACAGCACCGCAGGATTTACCACATCGCAGAACGTGGAGAGATACTTCTTGAAAGTTTCCCTCTGATTCAACGAGTCGGAATAGATTCTTCTTGCACCGGTCTTTTGCATGAAAGCCTCTGCCGGCTCCCCGACAAGATTGATCCACGGCAACGCTCCGGAGTCAATTGCGGCAATAGAGCTGTGAAAAGCCTTAAGAGGAACAATTTCACTTTTCAACGGTTCGTCAGTAATAAGGTAACCTCCTATAAGTTCCGGATTAGCATTGGCATTTACATAATCCCTTAATTGTTTTATGACTTGAAAGCATAATGTATCTTTGTGATTGATGAAGAACCAGTCTAAATTCACTATCAGTGAAACATCCAGACCCTTTATTTTGGGAATGAGTCCATAGATGTTGTCGAAACTTTCGCTGACGAGAGCGCTGTTAAAGCCACAACTTACCAGCTTCTGGAAGTCTGATCTTGTTGCCGTACGCCTGATGTAATAAGGATTCCAGGCGATGATTGGGAAGTGTCCCGGAGTTGGGGAGATGTAGCCGGACTGGCCGGAAGACTTTGTCGGGGCGTTGGCGGCTCGTGACGGTGGCTGTGATGCTGCCGGATTCCCTGCCGGAGTTCCTTTCATTCCGATGAAGGGAAGAAGGAAGATCGCCGCTGCTACGAATAATAATTTCTTCATGAGCCGTTGGTTTTTGTGGTTAATATTATTGTTGTTTCAAGCAGTGGAAAGTCAGCGTTGGTTTCGGCGGGGATTTTGGTTTCCGGGTCTGGAGCTTGAGTAAAGCTATGGCCGGTTTCTCCTGCTTTTTGTCGTCTTTTATTCTTTTTACAAAAGTATGATAAATAATTTTAAAAAGCAATAATTTTGGAAAATATTTTTCGAAAATCTCGTGGATGGTGTTCTGATGCTTAAAAATCGGCGGCGAGGATGGAAATAATCTTGGTATGTGTGTTGATTGATGGCAATGTGTGTGGTGTGTAGTGGTGTCGTGAGAGTGATGTCGCGCGGGTGGGGGACTGTGTGCAACCCCTTAAGGGGAGGGGAACCCACTTCGGGGTTTCCCTCGCGTCGGGTGCCCTCTCAACTGGTTTTCCTTCCCGACGGGCGCTTATCCTGACGTCTAAGGAGGCAATATCGCAGGCTTCCCCATCGCCCGAATCCATCGCCGGAGACTATCGCTTCCCCATCGCCCGAGCCTATCGCCGGGGTCGCCGAGGCCGTCGGGGTTGCTTGGTTGCGTTTTTATCACTATATTTGCGCGGTCAATCTTGAGTTTAGTTGATATGAGCCTTGATATGAGCGATGATAATGATTTTACGGACCAAGCCGCTTCCGGGCTTGGTCCTGACGATGCTGCTTCGCAGGCTCGGACGGGCGGTTTCTGGCGCCGCGTGTGGGACCTCTATGCCGACGGATTCCGCAACATGACCATCGGCCGCTACCTCTGGGTCATTATCATCTTCAAACTCATCGTGATTTTCCTCGTGCTGAAACTCTTCTTTTTCCCTGACCTACTCAGCACGAATTACGACAACGACCAAGACCGCGCCGAAGCCGTAAGATCCGCCCTCACCAATCCCAAAGAATAAATCCGACACCTCCTGCCGACATAAATCAGTTCCGACCTCAATCTGATGGCGGATCGAATAAAGAATAGAAAACTCCGGCTTCCATCCGATTGCAGTTGGAAGCCGGAGCAATATTTTATCAATCGGTTCGATTCGAAGCCGATACGAAAGATCTCCTTTTCAGCGGAAGGTCAGAGGAAGGTCAGCGGAGGATCAGCATCGCGTCGCCGTAGGCGCCGAAGGCATACTTCTCCTTGATGGCCGTGTCGTAGGCCTTCATCACCAGGTCGAAGCCGCCGAAAGCCGTAACCATCATTAGCATCGTGCTTTCCGGCATGTGGAAATTCGACACCATCGAATTGCACACAGTGAAATCGTAGGGCGGGAAAATAAACTTGTTGGTCCAGCCCTCGAACGTCATCAGATGGCCGTTCATGCAGACAGCGCTCGCCAGTCCGCGGAGCACCGACGTGCCCACGGCGCAGACACGGTGATTGTTGTCTTTCGCCTTGTTGACGATATCCACCAGATCCTGACGCACATACATCTCCTCGGAGTCCATGCGGTGTTTCGTAAGATCCTCCACGTCGATCTCGCGGTAATTTCCGCGGCCCGAATGGAGGGTAAGGAAGCCGCGCTCCACGCCCTTGATCTCCAGACGCTTCATCAGCTCGCGGCTGAAATGCATACCGGCTGCAGGAGCCATAACGGCCCCCTCGTGCTCGGCGAAGATGCACTGGTAGCGTTCCTCGTCCCAGTCTTCCACAGGGCGTGTGATATATTCCGGAAGCGGAGTCTGGCCCAGGGCATAGAGGGCCTTCTTGAATTCATCGTGGTCGCCGTCGTAAAGGAAGCGGAGCGTACGTCCGCGGTTGGTCGTATTGTCAATCACCTCGGCCACCATCGAATCGTCGTCGCCGAAATAGAGCTTGTTGCCGATACGGATCTTGCGGGCCGGCTCCACGAGCACGTCCCAGAGACGGTTTTCCTCATTGAGCTCCCGAAGGAGAAACACCTCGATGCAGGCGCGCGTCTTCTCCTTGTTGCCATAGAGACGGGCCGGAAAAACCTTGGTGTTGTTGAAAACCATCACGTCGCCTTCATCGAAGAAATTGATGATCTCCTTGAAGACATGATGGGTGATCTCGCCTGTGCGCGTGTCGATCACCATCAGGCGACATTCGTCACGATTCTCCGACGGACGCTGGGCCACCAGCTCCTGGGGAAGCTTGAACTTGAATTGAGAAAGTTTCATAAATTTGCTTTGTGTTCGTATGCCGCACACGTGCGGCGGTTAAACCTCTGTTTAAAACTTACGGATGCTTATCCCTTGCTGGGGCAGTGGCATCCCTGTGGTAAATTTTGGGATTCCGGAAAGCAGCTAAGCTTCCGGAGCATCGTCGGGGAAGACCACCTCGGCTTCCGCTATCCGCTTGAGAGCCTCGTCGATCGTCAGACACGAACCGACCCCGACATCTCCTACGCGGGTGCGGCGCAGAGCCGTCAGATGCGCCCCTGTGCCGAGCGCCTCCCCTATGTCGCGGGCAAGAGCCCTGATATAAGTTCCTTTGCTGCAGACCACCCTCACCGTGATCTTCCGGTCGTCAAAACCGAGAAGCTCGAGTGTGGAAATCTCCAGCGGTTTGGCTTTCAGTTCCACCTCCTTTCCCTTGCGGGCCAGATTATAGGCCCGCTTTCCGTCGACCTTCACCGCGGAAAAGACCGGAGGCACCTGCATCACCCTTCCCGTGAACCGGGGCAGCACGTCGAGCACCATCTGCTCCGTCACGTGTTCCCAGGGGTAGGTGGCGTCGATCTCCGTTTCCAGATCGAAACTCGGAGTGGTGGCGCCGATAGTGATCTCGGCCACATACTCCTTAGTGCCCGCCTGCAAGGTTTCGATGCGCCGGGTGGCGCGCCCCGTGCAGACGATAAGCACTCCGGTGGCCAGCGGATCGAGAGTGCCCGCATGCCCCACCTTGAATTTCTTCATCTTCAGACGCCGCTGGATCGCGCCCCGAAGCCGCTTCACCGCGTCAAACGACGTCCAGCCAAGCGGTTTGTCGATGGCAATCACCTCGCCCCCCACGAAATTCATCGGCGGATAGGCGGCATGAGATGCTTCATGACCGCGTGCGGCCTCTTCGTTATTGATATTTTCGTTCACTCAGACAGTTCCGGTTAAAAATTGGTCTTAAGCGCCGGTCACCATAAGATGCAGAGCGCTCCGACAGCCACGCAATAGAGGGCGAACCAATAGAGCTTCCCCTTGTTGACGAGACTGATCATCCATTTGCAGGCCAGGCATCCCACGATAAACGAAGCCAGAAAACCGACGATAAGCGGTCCGACGCCGAGTTGCGCAGCTCCCTGCGCGGCGGGCTCCATGAGGTCTTTCACGTCGAGAAGCGCCTCTCCCAGAATCGGGATGATCACCATCAGGAAGGAGAAGGAAGCCACCTTGTCGCGTTTGTCGCCGAGCATGATGCCGGTGGCGATAGTAGTGCCCGAGCGGCTAAGTCCCGGAAGAACGGCCACGGCCTGCGCCAGACCGATAACCACCGCGTCCCACCAGCCGATCTCGCGGCCGGCCGAGGCCGAGGCGAACTTCACCTCTCCGTTGCGGGCGGCCCTGAGTCCGGTGATATGCGCGAAGATAAGCAGCGCGGCGGTCACCATCAGGCAGCAGCCTACGACAGTCAGGTTCTGGAACGTTCCCTCCACATAATCCTTGAAGCAGAGGCCGACGATACCGACCGGGATGCAGCTCACCAAAAGCTTGCAGACATACCAGAAATCGGCGTCGCGGCGGAACGTGAAGAAACTTGCACAGAGCCGGCGGAACATAGGCCAGAGCACCACGATAGTGCTCAGCACCGTGGCGGCGTGAAGCAGCACGCTGAGCTGCAGGTTTTCATCCGCCGGAAGGTCGACTCCGAGTATCTGTTTGAAAATCTCGAGATGGCCGCTGGAGCTTACGGGAAGATACTCCGTGAGCCCCTGCACGATGCCGAGGAGGAGGGCGTCAATCCAATCTATCATTTCCCGGCTTTATCTTCAGGTGAAACTTCAGCCTTCTCCCCTTTTGCCGACCGGCGGCCGGGAGTATAGATTATGGCGAAGGCCATCAGCAGGAAACCGAGGAATGTCAGCGCCGGACCGACGACTATGCGCCGCGTGCTGAACACTTCCGGATCAAACGCCACCTGGTCGGAGCTTCCGCCTCCGCTCATCAGAAGGAAACCGACGATGATCAGCAGCAGGCAACCGCCCATCATCATAAAATTGATGCGGCTGAAGGGGCGCTGCGATTCCGGCTCCTTTAAAATATCATCTTTCTTGAAATTAAACAGATCTGCCATTTTATAAATTTATTATCCCCGGGGCACCACGATTTTCCGGGCCCGGGCAATGGATCCTTTTTTATTTGAAAAGTTCGTCGTAATCTTTCCTCAGATATCGTCCGGAAGCAATCCAGGCGGCCAGCGAGCAGAGGAACATGCCGAGCAGAATCAGCGTTCCCGACACGGCCGCATAGATGATCCACACTTCCGTGCCGGCGGCAGGAAGTGTGCCGCTGCGCTTCGCGGTCAGTATGATAAGGGCTATGAGTCCGGAGGCTATCAATCCCGCCAGGAGTCCGGAGAGCAGGTTGTTGACCACGAGCGGACGGCGGATAAAGCCGCCGGTGGCGCCGACAAGCTGCATGGTGTGGATCGTAAATCGGCGGGAATATATCGTGAGATGAACCGTGTTGTTGATCAGCACGAACGAGATGGCAAGCATGATTAAGGCCGCCGCACCGAGAATCCATGATATGCGGGCGATATTGCTGTTCATCGCGTCGACCATCGAGGCGTCGGGCGTCGAGACGCTCTCCACGCCGGGCCGGGATCTCATCTCCTTCTCAAGAGCGGAGATTTGCGAGGCGGAGGCATATTCCGCCTTAATGCCGAAGGTCACCTCCGGGCTGAGCGGATTCACTCCGAAAAGTTGCTGAAGATCTTCGCCCGTGTCGCGCTTCCAGAGCTCCAGAGCCTCCTCTTTGGTGATCACCTTGACGTTGGAGGCGTAGGGCTGCCGCGATATCTCCGTTGCAAGACGCGACGCCTCAGCATTCGAAACAGTGTCGGCCATTATGACGCTGAGCTCGATTTTCTCCTTCAGACGTTTCGTCTCGATGTCGGCCCCTATCCAGACCATGCCGACCATCCCGACGAGAAGCAGCACGAGCGACACGCTGATCACCGTGGTGAGATGAGCGGCCCAATATGAGATTTTTACCTCCTTGTTTTCTTTCATAAAACTCAGTTCGCGCGAACACGCACGCAAACTTTATTATCAATTTCCGACCGGGGGCAGAAATAAATTTCTATCTTTTTTACGCGGCTTCCGCACGAAGCCGCCTCTTTCCAAGTCGCAAAGTTAATAAATCGATATGCCGTTTGTCAAGTCTTTAAGCATTTTTTTTGATTTTTGCAACTCGTTTCCGCAAATAATTCACTAATTTTGCATTCCGGCTGCATAAAATGCGTTGTCTGAAACGACCCCAGCCGCCAAATCATCATTCAAAATCAAGCGATAATAATGGGCAACCGGAATTCCGACGGTCTGAAAGCATCATTCCATACACTCGGCTGCAAGCTCAATTTCTCCGAGACCTCCACCATCGGCAAGATGCTTGCCGAGAGGGGCTTTTCACGCGCCTCCGAAGGGGAGCGTCCCGACATAATAGTGGTCAACACCTGTTCGGTCACGGAGATGGCCGACAAGAAGGGGCGTCAGCTCGTGAGGCGTCTCTCGCGCGAATGGCCCGACGCCACGCTCGTGGTCACCGGCTGCTATGCCCAGCTGAAACCGGGCGAAGTGGCCGACATCGAAGGAGTCGACATAGTGCTCGGCTCCAACGAAAAACTACTCATCAATCAGTTCCTCGACCATTGGATGGAGACCCGCCGCCAGCAGGTGGCCGTGACTCCTCCGCTGCAGATCACCGAGTTCCGCCCCTCGTGCGAACGCGGCGACCGCACCCGCTATTTCCTGAAGGTGCAAGACGGTTGCGACTATTTCTGCACCTACTGCACCATCCCCTACGCCCGGGGCCGCTCCCGCTCGGGCACAATCGCGCAGATCACCGACATAGCGCGCGGGGTGGCCGCCGAAGGTGGCCGCGAGATCGTGATTACGGGCGTGAACATCGGCGACTTCGGGCGCATCACCGGCGAACACCTGATCGACCTGCTCCGGAGCCTCGACGCCGTGGAGGGGATCGAACGCTACCGCATCTCTTCCATCGAGCCCAACCTGCTCACCGAGGAGATCATCGAATGGACCGCCCGCGAGGCACGCGCCTTCATGCCCCATTTTCACATCCCGCTCCAGGCCGGAAGCGACGAGGTGCTCCGGCTTATGAACCGCCGCTACGACACCCGCCTCTTCGCCTCGCGCATCGAGCTGATACGCAAGCTGATGCCTGACGCTTTCATCGGCGTCGACGTCATTGCCGGTGCCCGCGGCGAGACCGAGGAGGAGTGGCAGCGCGGACTCGCCTTCATCGAGTCGCTACCCGTGACCCGACTCCACGTCTTCCCCTATTCCGAACGCCCGGGAACCAAGGCGCTCCAGATCGGATATGTCGTCGACCAGCACACCAAGCATCTCCGCGCCGCCCGCCTCGCCGAGGTCTCCGACGCCAAACTCGCCAATTTCCTGAAAAGTCAGGAGGGAAGAAACGCCCAGGTGCTCTGGGAACACCCCACCCACGGCGGCGACATGATGCACGGCTTCACGGAGAATTACGTCCGCGTGGAAGCCCCCCTCCGCCCAGAACTCATCAACACCGTCACCGAAATAACCCTCACCCCCGACAACATCTCCAACCAACAATGACAAGGACTCCCCGAGAATATTCCTCCGGGAAAAGATTCGCTTTTCCGCCGTCGGTCTGGCTTCCGGCCCTGGTGATTCTTGTAATCGCCGCCTGCTATTTCGTCATCTTCCGCGACCTCGTCTTCGTCTGCGACGACATAGCTTATTCGGAAACCATGAAGAACCTCAACGCCGGCTGGAAAGCGTATCCCATCATGATGCATCTCCACTGGGAAGAGCACTACAGCCGCATGGCGGAGATGATCGCTCCGGCTTTCATGGAATATCTGCCGGCTGTTCCACGCGCCCTCTTCATGGCTCTCTTCATCGGGATCTTCTTCTGGTTCTCCCTCCTGTTCTGCCGTTTCCGCCGCTCGGCGACCTTCTGGCGCCTCGTCCTCATAGCTCTGATTGCCTTTACCCTCCGCTGGGACGGCCTCTGGACCGAGTATATCGCTTTCATCAACAATGTCTGGAGCTCGGCTTTCGCGCTCGGTGCCCTGCTCCTGATTTTCAAAGGGAATCCTGCAAACGATTCAGGCTGGCTCTGGCTTCTTCTCCCATTTGCCGTCGCCGCCGGATGGATGCACGAGGCCTGCGGCATACCCCTCGCCATCGGCCTATTCTGCCTCTTCTATTTCAACCGGCCCCTCTTCAGCCGGCTGAGTCAGGCGAAAAAGGCACTCGCCGCCTCGTTCATGCTCGGCGCGTTTCTAACCCTCACCAGTCCCGCTTCCTACGGACGGATCATGGCCGAACACGAGCCATACGCCGACATCATCTTTGGCTCGCTCTACTGGCCTCTGACCCTGATAATTGTCACGGCGATTCTCTTCTTCACCCGCCGCAATTTCATAAAGCGCCTCGCCGCCACGCCCTGGACTCTCTTCGCAGTGGCGGGAGTTGTCGGCTGCACTTTCCCTCTCGCAGCCGGTTTCGGCGGTCGCCCGGCATGGTTCTGCCAGTTCTTCTCGCTCCTCGCGCTGACAATAATGGCAGCCGAAGGCGGTCTCAGACTCCCCCGCCCCGCAAGCATCATCCTCTCCCCCATCCTCGCAGCCCTCGTGATCTTGCATTATATCGGCCTCGAACGCTGGCAGGCGGTCCTCACCGCCCAGACCCGCGACGTGGTGGAACTCCTCGGCCGGTCGCGTGACGGAGTGATATTCTACGACTATATCCGCGAGCCGGATCTCCCCTGGTGGACCATGCGGAAGCTGCACGCCGTCCCCGATGAAGACGACACCGGCTATCGACTCAAGATGGGCCTTTTCTACGCAAACGCCAACACTCCGGTGATCCTCCCTACGGCCGCCGCCTCCCTCCCTTACGCCTCGATGTCGCATCCTGTGAAAATCGGAGATTCCTACATCTCTCCTTTCAGCTTCAATTTCCCGGTGACCGACATCTGGACTGTCTGCGGCCATCACCGCGTGCTTCTCATCGGCGGCGAGAAAATGATTGAAATCCCATTCTCGCGGGCCGGACGCCATTTCTGGTTCTACACTCCGCTCGATTTCGACCGGGGCGAAAAATAATTAAAGTCAATAAAGTGAAGGAATTAGCAGTAATAATCCTCAACTGGAACGGCCGCAACCTGCTCGAACGTTTTATTCCGGCGGCAGTGGCCAACACTTCGGGCTCCGAAGTGGAACTCATCGTGGCCGACAACGGCTCCGACGACGATTCGGTCGAGTGGATGCGCACGAACTTTCCCGACGTGCGCCTGATAACCTTCGACCGCAACTACGGTTTCGCCGAAGGCTACAACCGCGCCATAGCCGAAATAGAGCATCCCTACGTGACGCTCCTCAATTCCGACGTGGAGGTCACCCCCGGCTGGTGGCAGCCGATCCTCGCCTTCATGAAGGGTAACCCCGACGTCGGAGCCGTGCAACCGAAAATCATGAGCCTCCGCTCCCGCAACTGCTTCGAATATGCCGGAGCGGCCGGTGGATATCTCGACGCCCTGGGCTATCCCTACTGCCGCGGCCGCCTTTTCGACGTCACTGAAGAAGACCGCGGCCAATACGACGGAGAGCCGGTCGACGTGGCATGGGCTTCGGGAGCCTGCCTCACCATGCCCCGCCGCCTCTATCTCGACCTCGGCGGACTCGACCCCCTCTTCTTCGCCCACATGGAGGAAATCGACCTCTGCTGCCGCGTGATCAGGGCCGGTAAACGCGTCTGTGCAATCTCCGATTCGATGGTGTTCCATCTCGGCGGAGCATCTCTCGAGCAGGGAAATCCGAAAAAGACATATCTCAATTTCCGGAACAATCTCCTCCTGCTCCATAAGAACCTGCCGCGGGGCGAAGGGAGAAGGAAACTCTTCTGGCGCCGGCTCGCCGATTCGCTCGCCTTCGGAATGTATCTTATCAAAGGAGACATTCCCAACGCAAAGGCTGTGATAAAGGCCCACGGCGATTTCCGCCGCATGCGCCGCCAATATACCGACCTCCCGGCCGAAAGCTTCTGGAAGCGCGTGCCCGGCACCCGCAAGTCGGCCATAGCCTCGCGCTATCTCCTCGGCAAAAAGAGACTCAAACCATAACACTAATCGGTTTATTTCTGAAGATAAATTCTTATAAACACTCTAAAAGAGCATCATATATGAGACCTTTAATACTGGTAAGCAACGACGACAGCTATACGGCCAAGGGAGTGCACGTGCTCATCGACAGGCTGGTGAAATTCGGCGATGTCGTGGCCGTCTGCCCCCAATATCCCCACTCCGGCCAGTCAATGGCCATCTCCATCAATTCCCCTCTCCGCATCCTGGAGCAGCCCGACTACAACGGCGCACGCATGTTTGCCGTCAACGGCACTCCGGTCGACTGCGTCAAACTCTCGATGCACCATATCCTCGGCCGCCGTCCCGACCTGGTGGTGGCCGGAATCAACCATGGATCGAACGCCGCAGTCAACGTGCTTTACTCCGGCACGATGGGCGCAGCTATGGAGGGAGCCGTGTTCGGTATCCCCTCAATCGGTTTTTCGCTCACCGACCATGACCCGGAAGCCGATTTCTCCCCCTGCCTCGACGCCATCGACCTGCTCGTGGCCGAGACATTGAAGCGCGGACTCCCCCGCGACGTCTGCCTCAACGTCAACGTGCCGAACATCCCCTCGACACCAAAAGAGATGAGAGTAGCCGTCCCCTGCCGCGGCAACTGGAACGACGAATACCGGGAATATACCGACCCCAACGGACATAAGTTCTATTGGCTGACCGGAAAATATGAAAACCTCGAACCCGACAATACAGCCACCGACGAATGGTGCCTTTCCCACGGCATAATCTCGGTGACGCAAACGGCTGCAGAACGCACAAGCTGCAATATCGACAAAGTTGACTGGCTTGAAATGGCTTGTAAAGCATATTCTGATGCGCACATTTGACCATTTTATGCTACATATCAGCCTATTTAAAAATATTTAACATAACTGACCCCGTCAGATGTTAATTTTTTAATTCAATCGTTTTGCAGTTTGTCAAGAGTTTTGTAATTTTGCAATGCTTCAAACGGGGCAACGGATGTTGCTCCGCCGAAGGCAGAGAAAGTAGTAAATCGCATATATCGTTTCATTGACAATTTATTGTTGCATTAGTAAAGTTATGGATTAATAGTTAAAATTAGAATTAGGACCCACGGTTATGTCGCGAATTGATTCGAGGCTGGCCGGAAAACATAAGCGCCGTGAGGCGCTTATGTTTTTTATATACCTTCCCCGGCAACCGGCGGCTTCATCCCTACCACCCGCTCCGGCCCGACAAAAGCAAAGGCCGTCTCAGGATTCAATTCACCTGAAACGGCCTTAAATTTCTTATTTAAGTTTAACTTCCTAATCTACCGTATTTCAGCAGCTTAGAACTCGCTCGAAAAATGGAACTTGATCTTCGGGAAGTCACTCTGCGCCATCTGGAGCACATAGTTGCTGTCGGCCATGAAGACGTCGCGTCCCTCTTTGTCGACCGCCATGAACTGATGCTTGCGCTTCTTGAAGGCTGCCATCGCCTCTTCGTCGTCGCTCTCCACCCAGCAGGCCTTGTATAGGCTGATCGGCTCCCAGCGGCACTGCGCCCCGTATTCATGAAGCAGACGATACTGTATCACCTCAAACTGCAGCTGTCCCACCGTTCCGATGATCTTGCGACCGTTGAACTGATTGGTAAACATCTGGGCCACACCTTCGTCCATCAGCTGGTTGATTCCCTTGTCGAGCTGCTTCGACTTCATCGGGTCGGCGTTCTCGATATATTTGAACATCTCGGGAGAGAACGAGGGCAATCCTTTGAAATGGAGCAGTTCGCCGCCGGTGAGCGTGTCGCCGATCTTGAAGTTGCCGGTGTCGGGAATGCCGACGATGTCACCGGGATAAGCCTCGTCGACGATATTCTTCTTCTGGGCCATGAAGGCGGTCGGGGCGGCGAAGCGCATCTGCTTGTCCTGACGCACGTGGCGGTAATAGACGTTGCGTTCGAATTTTCCGGAGCATACCTTCACGAAGGCGATGCAGCTGCGGTGGTTGGGGTCCATGTTGGCGTGGATCTTGAAGACGAAGCCGGTGAACTGTTCTTCCTCGGGCTTCACCTCGCGTTCCTGGGCCATGATCGGACGCGGGGCGGGAGCTATCTTCACGAAGGTGTCGAGGAGCTCCTTGACGCCGAATGTGTTGAGCGCCGAACCGAAGAACACCGGCGCCATCTCGCCGCGCAGGTAAGCGTCGGTGTCGAATTCTGGATAGACGCCTTCGATCAGTTCGAGGTCTTCGCGGAGCTTCGAGGCGTTGTCGGCGCCGACAAGCTCGTCGACGAGCGGCGAGTTGACATCGTCGATCTCCACGCGCTCGCTCACCGTCTGCTTCGACGGAGTGAAAAGGTCGAGCCCCTGCTCATAGATGTTGTAGACACCTTTGAAACGCTCTCCCATGTTGATCGGCCATGTGAGCGGACGCACTCCGATCTTGAGCTCTTTCTCGAGCTCGTCGAGGATATCGAAGGGATCGCGCCCCTCGCGGTCCATCTTGTTGACAAAGATGATCACCGGGGTGCGTCTCATTCGGCAGACTTCCATAAGCCTGCGGGTCTGCGTCTCGACACCCTTCGCGGCGTCGACCACGATGATGACCGAGTCGACAGCGGTCAGCGTGCGGAATGTATCCTCGGCGAAATCCTGGTGGCCCGGGGTGTCGAGGATGTTGATCTTGTAGTCGCCGTAGTTGAAGCCCATCACGGAGGTGGCAACCGAGATGCCGCGCTGCTTCTCGATCTCCATCCAGTCGGAAGTGGCGGTTTTCTTGATCTTGTTGCTCTTCACCGCGCCGGCCACATGGATGGCGCCTCCGAAGAGGAGCAGCTTCTCGGTCAGGGTGGTCTTTCCGGCGTCAGGATGGGAGATGATCGCAAACGTGCGGCGGCGGGCTATCTCTTTGTTCAGTTCGTCGCTCATGCCTCCTTGTTCTCAGTTTCGAGAATTGCGATGCATTTCTTCAGCGAATCGAGCCAGTAAGGGATCTCGATGCCGAATTTGCTCTTTATTTTCTGCTTGCTCAATACGCTATAGAGCGGACGCTTGGCGGGAGTGGGATATTCCGATGTCGGCACCGGATTTACCTTCATCTTCTTGCCTGCCTCGCGGAAGATGGCCACGGAGAAGTCATACCAGGAGGCGACGCCCTCGTCGGTGAAGTGGTAGATGCCGGGGAGCCAGCTGTCATGCTTCACGATCTGATAGATGGCTTCGGCCAGGTCGCCGGCATAGGTCGGAGTGCCGATCTGGTCGCAGACCACGCGCAGTTCGTCGTGGTCTTCGGCAAGCCTGAGCATCGTCTTCACGAAGTTCTTGCCATATTCGGAATAGAGCCAGGCGGTGCGGATGATCATCGCGTCCTGGCAGAAGGATTTGAGCAGACCCTCCCCTTCGAGCTTGGTGCGCCCGTAGATTCCCTGGGGATAAGGCTCGTCGTTCTCGGCGTATGGGCGGTAGCCCTGGCCCGAGAAAACATAGTCGGTGGAGATGTGGATCACCTTTGTGCCGTTGGCGGCTGCGGCTTCTCCGAGATTCCCCACGGCCTGGGTGTTGAGCTTCGAGGCGAGGATTTCGTCGGTCTCGGCTTTGTCGACTGCCGTATAGGCGGCGCAGTTGACCACGATATCAAACTTGTTGTCGCTCAGAAAACGGTCCACGCTCTTGCGGTCGGTGATGTCGAGCGTGTCGTAATCGGTGTAGGTCACGTCGAGCGACGGATCCTTCTCGAAAATTTTGCGCAGCGAATTGCCAAGCTGGCCATAGCTGCCGGTCACTAATATCTTCATATATTGTGTTGTGTTTTTATCGTTTGCAAGTCGCCTCTTCCGGGAAAGCCGGGCGGGCATTATGCCGGGCGGGAAGGCGACAGCCGGATCATTCGGAAAATTCCAGCTCGTTGTTGTAATCTTTTTTATAATAAGCCGCGAGCGTGGCGAGGAATTTGGTCACCCTCTTCAGGGCTTCTGACGTGTCGGCGGAGATCTCCTTCTGCTGAAGGCGCAGCATCAGGATGCCGTAAAGGAAATTGAAGCAGGTCTCTATCTCGTCGACCGCCTTGTCGCCGCTCTTGGCCCTCAGCTCCACGATGATCGGGAGAACGTCGTAGAAAGCCGCGGAATATTTCGAATAGCGGGGATCTTTCAGCAGACGGCGGTGAAGATCCTCGAGATCCGACAGGGTGTTGCGGTTGAGCTGCAGATGGCCGCTCTTCTCCACCCCCTCCATGCGCATCATGTCGATCAGGCTCTCATACCATTCGCGCATTTCCTTGCGCTGCTGATCGCTCAGGCCGGCATAGCGGTCGATTATATTCTCCTGAATTTTGTCGATGTCAAGTCCGTTGGCGCGGATCAAGTCTTCTATCTGCCACATATAGAGCAGATATTCCGCGATGTTCTCGCGTTTTTTTGCTGATGCAGTTATCATGAACAAGGTCTATTTCCCGATTGGCAAATGCAAAATTACTAAAAAACTGCCTTCTTGCCAATCAATTCCACTCTTTTTTACTATTTTTACTTTTAAACGTTTTAACATCAGGGAAAGGTTTCACCAGCCGCATTAAGAACATATCGTTATGGCAAAAATCACATATATCCGGCATTCATGCTTTCTTCTGGAACTTCCGGAAGCGAATTTCATTTTCGACTATTGGCGCGATCCTCCCGCCTCGGGCTCTAAGTCGCGGGGAGAGATTCCGGAATTCATCAGACGTCTGCCGGAGGAAAAACCGCTTTATCTGCTTGTGAGCCACGGCCACAAGGATCATTACAATCCGGAAATATTCGGTTGGGCGGCGCATTTCGCCGACGCGCGCTTCATAGTGAGCAACGATGTCTGGAAGCGCTGCCGCCACATCGCGAGCCCGACTTCGGTCTATCACGGGCCTCGCGTCGATCCGGAGCGTCTGGTTCGCCTGCTTCCCGGCGAGAGATTCTCGCAAGGGGATGTAAGCATAAGCGCCTTTCCCTCCACCGATATCGGCAACAGCTATATGGTCATCGCCGGAGGAAAACGCATTTTCCACGCCGGCGACCTCAACGCCTGGATATGGCTCGAGGAGAGCAGCGAGCAGGAGATCCGCAAGGCTATGGGGGATTACCGCGCCTGCCTGCGCAGCGTGGCCGAAAGTTTCGCCGGCGACTCCGGTGAGGTGCCACCGCCTGAAAAACGTCACATTGATTTTGCTTTCTTTCCGGTCGATTCGCGCCTCGGGAAGGATTATTTCACCGGCGCCCGGATTTTCGTCAGGGAGTTCAATGTGGCCCATTTCTTCCCGATGCATTTCGGACTGGGAGACGAGGCCGAACAGCGGCAGCGCTGCGATGACGCACTGAAGTTCTCCCTCTATGCCAATCCCGACCGGGGAGAATACATTCCCCTCGCCTCCCCGTTCGCCACCTTCCTCGACAATGACTGAGGCCGCGACAATGACTGAGGCCTCGACAACGACTGAGGCCGCGTAAAGAAATCAGAGCCAGCGGAAACGGCGCAGAAGCCAATAGACTATCCCCGACAGGCAGAGCGACGCGCAGACTATCGCCGGGAGCACCCACGCATGGTTGCCGTAGCTGATCTCGACGTTCATGCCGTAGAAGCTCGCCACCAGAGTCGGTATCATCAGCACGATCGAGATGCCGGTCATCTTTTTCATTATGTCGTTGACGTTGTTGCTGATGATCGACTCGAAGGAATCGAGCATTCCGGCAAGGATCTGGGTGTAGATCTTCACTGTGTTCGACGCCTGGCTAAGCTCGATTTCGACATCCTCGAGCAGGTCGGCGTCGTAGCTCTGGTTGTAGATGTGTCTCACCCGGCCGAGAAGCACCTCGTTTCCCTGGATCGACGTGTTGAAGTAGACAAGAGTGTTTTGCTGCATCATCAGGCGCAGCAGGTCTTCGTTGCGCACGCTTCTCTCCAGCTGGGTTTCTGAAGCCGCGATCGTGCGGTTGATCTCTTTCAGATAGGTCAGGAACCAATAGGTGGAGCTGTAGATGAGCCTCAGGATGAAGTCGGCTTCGGAGGTGATGGCGATTCCCTTGCGGCGGGTGTGGTTGATGAAGTCGGGGATCAGTTCGGTGTAATGATAGCAGATGGTCACCACGATCTCGTTGTTGGTGACGATTCCGATCGGCACGGTGATAAAAGGGGTTCTCCCCTCCTTGCTTCTGACCGGAACCCGCAGGATGATGAGTTTCCAGGCGCCGTTCCGTTCGGCGCGGGGCCGCTCGTCGATATCCGCCACGCTGTCGAGAAACTCGGCGGGCATCCCGAAGTCGTCGAGGAGCATCCTGACATCGTCGGCGTCGGGGCACTCCACATTGACCCAGCAATGCGGCTGCCATTCGCTGTGTTCCACAAACCCGTTCTCGTTCCTGAGAAATTTTATCATAGTCAGTAGCTTGGCTTTTGCCGACCGACGGTCGGCAAAAGCCAAGTATTATTTCGATTCCCCTTTATGCTGTTATTTCTTGATATCGTAGCCCTGGGCGCGGAGATAGTCGAGGATCCGGTAAGACATGGCGTGGCGGTAATAGTCGAGGATATGGGCCACCCAGTCGTTTTCGGTGGTGCCTCCGGCGCGCGTGCGGTTGTAATGCTTCACAACTTCGTCATATTCTTCGAGTTCGGCGGTCATTGCCTCGCTGTCCTGGCGGTAGCAGTTGTGGTGGAACACGAGCGAATCCCCCTGCTTCGGCTTGAGGTCGGGTTGCTCGCGGGGAACGCCGAGGGCGAGACCGCACACCACAAACACCCCTTTAGGGAGCTTGAGCAGTTCGGCCACGGCGGCCGGGTCGACGGTGCGCAGATAGCCGATGCAGTTGGAGCCGAGGCCTGCTGCCTGGGCGGCCACAACAGCGCTCATCATCGCCAGGGAGGCGTCGATGATGCCGATCGTCACGCCGTCCATCGTGTCGGTAAACTCCGGCATGTCGAGTCCTTTCTTGTCGGCAAGAAGACGGATCTTATTATAATCCGAAAGGAAGATCAGAAGCCTGTTGCAGGTCTTTATCTGTTTCTGTCCGGTGAGCTCATAGAGCTTCAGTTTCAGCTCCTGGTCATCGATGTCGATCACAGAAAATTGCTGGCCGTTATAGCTTGTCGGAGTGTTTTCCACAGCTTTGTAGATGAATTCCATCGTTTCGGCGGGAATCGCCTCGCGCTCGTAGCGGCGCACGCTCGTGCGCTCCAGAAGCGCCGTCTTTACGTCTTTCATGTCTATATTTTGTTTTTGTGACACAAGGTCATAATTTCTATCGCAAAAATCAAAAGAGCCCCTAAACCTTAAACTTTAAACTTTAAACTTTAAACTCTAAACTCTAAACTTTAAACTCTAAACTTTAAACTCTAAACTCTAAACTAAAAGAAAAAGCCGGCGGGCGGATCGCTCACCGGCTCTATAAGGTCCACATCAAAGGAATGTGACGAAACTCCGAACGACAGGATTTGAGGGCCTACCAATTTTTGTAATCCGCCTGCGACCCTGAGGTCAACGCCTTGCGACGTGGGGCCCGCCATTAACGGGTAAGCTTGTCTCGGCATTTCTTTATATTTTGATGAGTTTCCCAATTTGCTTTGATGTGGGATTTTTCAGCTCTCTTGCTTTTTTTACAACGCAAATATAGCATCTTCTGTTCAAATATGCAAATCGCCGGCCGCTTTTCCCGTAAATTTCGGGATTATTCTGTAATTTTGCAGCCGATATGGAAAAGAAGAATATTAAGGCTCTGTTTTTCGACATCGACGGCACACTCGTTCCCTTCGGCGACCACGGCGTCCCGGCAGAAGTGAAGGAGGCCGTCAGTGAACTCCGACGCCGCGGAGTGAAAGTTTTCATCTCCACAGGCCGCCATCTCGAATGGATCGACAATCTCGGCGACCTCGAAACCGACGGTTACGTCACCGTCAACGGCGCCATGTGCGTGCTCGCCGACAAAAAGAGCGTGATTTTCTCGCGCCCCATCCCCTCGGCCGACCTCGAACGCCTCATAGACTTCGGCAAGACGTCAGACCTTTGCTTTGTGGTGGTTCCCGAGGAGGGTGGAATTTTCATCAACCGCGAGGATCATTATGTCTCCGAGTCGAGCAAACTGCTCAATCTTCCCCCGATTCCGATAAAACCCCTCTCCTCGGCGCGAGGCAAAAGAATCGTGCAGATGATGGCTTTCGGAAGCCAGGAGGAACGCGACGCCGGCGGCCTCTTCACTGAGATCCTCACCGACTGCGAACCGACCAGCTGGAATCCTCTTTTCTGCGACATCATCCCGAAAGGGAGCAACAAGAGCGTCGGCATGGCAAAGATGCTCGAACATTTCGGCATCGCGCCCGAAGAGTCGATGGCTTTCGGCGACGGCGACAACGACATTGCGATGCTCCGCTTCGCCGGGATCGGCGTGGCGATGGGGAATTCGGCCGACAGCGTCAAAGAGGCCGCCGACTATGTCACCACCGACGTCCGCGACCACGGCGTGCTCAACGCCTTCCGCCGGTTCGGCCTGCTATGAACAAACAGCCTGCTATAAACAAACAAACGGAGCCAAGGCCTCGACCCGAGCTCCGTTTTGTCGCGATAGCATTGTTTTATTATTTAAAGGCAATGTCTGCGACAATCACCTACTTCTAAGACAAACCATCGTCGAAAAAGTTTAAGGATGCCTCAAAAAAAAAATTTATTTTTTTCAAGGCATCCCTATCATCATCACTAACAAATACTTTTTTCCTTATTTTTTACCGCAGTTATGGTGCTTGCCATGATGCTTGGCAGCCTTCTTGTGACACTGCTGCGTGTTCTGCTGACACTGCTGAGCATTCTGCTCGCATTGCCGGGCGTTAACGCACTGCCGCTCAGGGCACTGCTGGGCGTTGAGGCACTGCTGCTCAGGGCATTGCTGAGCGTTCACGCACTGCTGATTCTCAGGGCAAACCGCGCATGAGTCGCTGCAGTTCATCGGGCAGTTGGCGCAATTGGCAGCCGCGCATTCAGCCGGGCAAGCGGCGCACTTGGAGCAGTCTGTGCAAACCTCGCTCCGGCAATTGTTTGCTTTTTTCTCATTGACAGCGAAAGCCGTCGTGATACCGACAGCCGCAACTGCCAGAAGTAAAAATATCTTTTTCATAGGAGAAAAATTCATAGGTGAAAAAATATCGGTTAAAACAGAGGCGGCTCTCAGGGAGCGAAGAGAAGCCCCGAAGAGAGCCGCCATATAATTAACGCGAACAAGAAACAAAAATTTTACCAAGCCCCTTTTATGAATTTGCGAGCTTTGCCCCCGGTCTTCCGGATATAGACTCCGGGCTGAAGCGAAGCGGCATCGACTTTCACACCCGAGAGCGTGAAATATTCGGCCTCGCCGGCCTCCTCCTCAGCGACAATGCCGTCGACTCCCGAGGGATCGATGACCTTGGCGCTCGCCGCGTTGATGACATCGTAATCTTTCAGCTCATTCTCCGTCATCTCCGCGTTTTCCGGGAGCTGCTTGGTGAGGAAAGCCACTACCTCCATCTTCTGCGGATTCCATCCCGAGGGAAGCACCGTGCTGAACTCGGCCTCATAGTCGCCGACACTCTCCGCGAGCGGATCGCCATAAGGGGAGCCCACGAAACCGCGGAACACGTTGTCGGAGCTTTTCGAGAAAGAGGTCACGCCATCTTCAACCATCATCAGCGTCACGCCGACATTACCATAGATGGCGGCCGCCTCCTCGAGCAGCGTGCCGCTCACCTTCGTCGTCAGCTTGCGCGAAGCGACGTCGAAGCTGTTGCTCACATCCAGGGTGGCGAAGGAGGGATTGCCGAGATCCTGCGTCACCATGTCGGAGAGCATAGCATTGACCAGAGCCTCCGGCAGCGCCAGGATATAATCGTTGATGTCGTAGGCGATATGGTTCTCGGCCGGGAAGTAGGAACGGTTGATCGTAAACGACGGCAGCGTGTAGGCATACCAGTCGTGGAGATAGCCGGCCTCCGCCACGCCGAAAGTCGTACCCGGGGCATAAACATTCACCACGCTCAGCACGTCGGCGTTTTCCGCCTCCACAGCCTCCACAGCCTTATTGAAGGTCGAGGCATAGGGAGAGCTGAGGTTGTTGTAAGCCTCGAAGAGCGCCTTGCCGCGAACCACGCTGTTGGCATAGAGGGCGAAATTCGACGATTTGCCGCGCGAAGTGTTCTCGGTCAGCTCGACGCCGTTGACAGCGGCCACCCAGGCCTTGAACGTGTGGGCGCCGATTCCCAGATCGGCGGGAATAGCGATCACGTTCTGCCACGTGGTGCTCTCTCCGCACTCAATGCTCTCCTCCTTGTCGGCATATTGCGGCTCGAGATCGTCGAAGCAATATCCCATCCGGTAGCTCGTCACAGGCTTGCGCCCCGTGTTGGTGAGCTGCAGGAAGCATTCCATCTTGTCTTTGCTGCTCTTGTATTTGAAGCCGGTGTCGAAAAATGTCACGGCCATGTCGTCTTCAGGAAGCGAGGAGGCGTCGACAATCAGCGAGATGCAGAGCGCGCCGCCCCCCGTGACATCGTAAACCTTGCCCCCCTGCAGGAGCATGAACGAATCGGTGGTGTTCTCTCCGGTGACGCAGATTCCCCCCTGCTCGGCGGTGACCATGTCGTCGGTCTCCGTGTAATCGAACCCGTAGAAGAGGCGGTCGCCCTCCTTGATCTCGTAGCCGTCGCCGTTGAAGAAGATATTGTTCCAGCCTGAGTAGAGGCGCTGCGACTGCGACTGTATCGGGGTGGCGTTCTGGCCGTCGACGCTTTGCAGATAGATTTTGCTGCGGCCGAGGTCTTGCGACACCGCCAGACGGATTCCGACCACCTTGCAGCCGGCATACGGCTGAAGTTCCGACGGACCGTAGCAGGCGCCGATCGTGTAATCGCCGGCTTGTCCGAAACCGACTCCCTCGATATCGATGTTGTCGCTCACCGTGTGGCCGAGCAGTCGCTGGTTGCTGCTGAGGCCGTTGTCGGCGACCGCCGTCAGTGCGACGGCGGCTGCCATGATAGCGAATATTGTGAGTCTCATGTTAACTTAGGGATATTCAGTTAATGGCGGTGCCGGAGGTCAGCTAAAGTCGCTCAG
>CAJMNI010000002.1 GCA_905214735.1 uncultured bacterium
ATATGTGCAACTTTTTCATTATAAATGTTTCAAGAAATTAATTCAACCAATAGGTCTCAGATTGATATTTTTCCCACAATTTTAGACCTTCTGAAAATCGATTACAAATATCTTGATACTAAATACACCGGCCTGGGCAAGAGCATTTTCTCTCATGGAGGCAACGTTGCCAATCCGACGAAACGAGACTATGAAATTTCGGAAATGATCATAAGAGGAAACATCGGCGACTTCTTGTGAAACACGTTATAATTTACTCAAGTTTCGGATTTAGATTTCAGGCCGCTTGAGCGAAAAGCCTCAGGGCCTCGAGCCGCTTGTTATTGTTGATAACTTCGGTCAGAAGTTTTTCGGAGTCAGCCTCAAGGATTTCGGCAACGACCGCAATTACCTCAAAGATGATATCCCAGATTTTCTCAACCACCGTCAATTCATGGACACCCTCATAGATGTCCGCGAACAATCCGCCGATAGTGTCGTAGTCCATACTCCGCTTAATCGAGGCAAGGAGGTTATAACGAATTATCACCAGCGACACATTCTCGACCATCTTTGAATATGCTTCAAATACGGAACTGCTTCTTTTTTCTGTGAAAAAATTGCGGAGTTCTGAGGGAATTTTTGTAATTTTGCTCATGGCTTTGGCGTATTAGTAATTTTCGGATTGAACACCTCTAATTTACTAAATTTTCGTGACATACGAAAATCCCAAAGCCTTTTTTATTGCTCTTTTTCAAGCTGGCATTTTAAATCCGAAACTTGAGTAAATAATAAGCCTAATACGGAATTTGGAAATGAGAAAAATAATATATGTGCTATTAGTCATTGTCATTCTCACATCCTGCTCGGAATCGGGAATAAAACATGACAAGGGAATCAGCCAGGCAGAGCAACTGATGCCTGGCAATCCGGACAGTGCATTGACAATTCTGGAGGCGATAGATCCGTCAGAAATCAAGGTAGACTCTTTAAAAGCAAAATTCCATTATCTTAGGGCTTTCGGTCACATGAAGAGTAACCGCTCCATGATTGGGGACTCATTGATTTCCTTTGCACACAATTATTATCGAGGCAAAGATATTGTGAAAGATCTGCGCAGCGGCTTGGCGCTGGCATGGTACAAATTTTGGGTCGGGGACACTCCGGGCTCCATCGCCATGCTTGACTCTCTTGCGGGGTTGCATGATGTGCCTGACTCGTTAATGGCACAGACACTTCGAATCCGCGTCTTACTCGGAGCCTCTGAGTATCAGGGGCAACAGATTATACAGCTTGCAAAAAGGCTTTATCAGCTGGAGACTGATAGCCTCCGTCAGATTGAAGCGAAGTATATGCTTATGGGTGGATACCTATATGCCGGCAAGGTAGACTCTGCTTTAAATATAGAGACAGAACTTATCGACTATGCCCGCAGGCACAAGTTGGGCGACTGGGAGTTTCAGTGTACAATCGAACGCACTCAACTTCTCAGTGAATCCGGACGTGAAAATGAAAGCGACAGCCTTATCAACAAGATATTCAGCATGGCCGGTGAGGACAATGGAGCCGCCGACCAGCTTAATTTCCAACGCGCCATCAATGACCTGAACCGTGGAGATGTAGCTCGTGCCGCCCACCATCTCGCAATCGCCGACAGTCTTGCTTACAAAATGAGAGGCGATGATGACGCTTACTTCCGCAGCTATAGCAATATGCTTCATGCTGTAATTGATGTCAAACGGACCGGACGCATAAAGCTGATGCAGATAGCCGGGCTAAATAATCGTATGAACGAACGGTTCAACCGCATGAAGGCATCGCAGTGGGAGTCTGAACGCGGTGCGCTGGCACAACAGAACCGCGCGTTAGAACTGAAAGCCGAAAGCCGACAAAAGACCGTGATTATTCTTATCATCGGCATCGCGGCAATTCTGATACTCGGCTGCAGTGCATGGATCATCAGAGTCCGACGTCAGCGCGAGCGCGATAACGAGGAGCGTATTGAAGCGCTGCAGAAAATGGTGGACGAATACAGAGCCACACCTATGCAGGACCCCGGCACTACAGATTTATCTGCTCTCCGCGGCGCGATGCTCAAGCAGCTGGGCATTATCAAGATGGTGGCAGAGACTCCCACCGAACAGAACCGCGAGATGCTACGTAAAATCTCTTCCATCGATGGCGAAACCAATGGCGAACTCGTTGATTGGGGGAAGGTATTCGAGATGATCGACAACCTTTATGCCGGGTTTTATAGTAAACTTCACCGACAATATGGAGATCAACTCACACCGAAAGAGGAGCAGATTATCGTTCTGATGGTAGCCGGATTCTCGACAAAAGAGATTAGCGTGATAACAGGTCAGACAACCTCCACAATCTATGTCCGCAAATCGTCTATACGAAAGAAGCTCGGAGTGCCCGAAAAGGAAGATATTGTGGAGTTCCTCATAAACCGGAACAAGGATTAAGACCCCATTAAGACAGCACAAGGCTTCATTAAGACTTTTAAGAGATGCAATCCCTGATTTTCAGCGGGTTGCATCTTGTGTATTAAGACTTTTATATTTGGTGTTAAAATCGTTTTGGATGTAATTTTGCATCAGTAATCGTCGCAAGACGCTTTGCCTCCGGGCAAAGAAAATCATTAAAACCTGATGTGAAATGAAGACAATAAACTACGCTCTCGCGCTAATCATTCTGATGGTGTCATTCGCCATCGCTTCATGTTCTCCAAGAAAAGGAGAGCTGCGTGACAGGAATCTTAAACAGGCGACTCTTGCCCTTCTTGACTCCGTTCCCGGCATCCAGTACGTAGGCAAGTCATATGCTCGTGAACTTGATGGTGACAAATTCCAGACAGTGATTATATGCTATGTCACTGATTCTGTCGGCAACCGCACTGAATATAATGCGCGTGTCACTACCAATGATGACTGCTCAGAGATTTATTCATGGGAGGAAATGGACGCCCAGATCCTCGGCGACGTCAAACAAAAGGTGAACGATAAAATGGAAGAAAAAGGCATCGACTTGGACGGCAGCCTGATAGATGCTCTTATTGAACTTAGAAAAAAATAAATAAAGCCGCTATATGAAAAAGATTTTTACTCTCATAATGGTATTTATGGCCGTGGCAACGGTCTATGGACGTGAAATTACCGGTAAAGTTGTTGGGGAAAACGATGCTCCCCTCGACTATGCCAACGTAGTGTTGTACCGCGACTCAACCTATATTACCGGTACTGTCACCGACCAAGCCGGTATGTTCTCTATCCCTACCGATGTCGCCGGAAGTCTCACTGCAAAATGTTCTTTTGTCGGATATGAAATCACCGTAGTCCAGGTCCCTGCTTCGGACTATCTGGGGACAATCAAGCTTACTCCTTCTACGGTGGAGCTTGGAGAAGTGGTGGTCCGTGCCACACGACCCTCAACGACGATGAAAGGAAATGCACTCGTCACCAATGTCGAGGGAAGCTCGCTCGCCATCGCAGGTACAGCCAACGACGTGTTGACACGTGTGCCGATGGTGGTGGAGAATGACGGAAAACTGGAAGTATTCGGCAAAGGAGCACCTGCAATCTACATCAACGGTCGCAAGGTCAACGACCTTCAGGAACTATCACAGCTCAATTCTAACGACATAAAGAATGTCTCTGTCATTACCAATCCGGGAGCCTCTTATGCGGCTAATGTGAAATCTGTAATCATCATCCGGACGAAACCGCCGAAAGGCGAGGGATTCAGCGGCACCCTCCGTACCGATAACGGCTTCCATTACTATTTCCGTACCGGAAACTCAATCGACCTGAAATACCGTACCCGCGGACTCGAAGTGTTCGCAAACTACGGCTGGTGGTACGGTGATAACCGCAACGACCGTCTTAACGACATGACGACCACGACACCGGCAGGAAGATATAACCAGTCGATCCGCACAATATGGCGAGAGAATTATAACGATATGACTGGAAAAGTCGGCTTTTCCTTCATGTTCAATGACAAGCACAGCATCGGCGCATATTATCAGAACAGCTGGAACCGCCACTGCACCACCGGGACAATTCCGAATGAAGTCTGGCTGAACGGCGCATTGCTTGACCGCTATAATTCTGACGTAAACAATAGATCAACGGCACTCCCGCGCCATAATGTCAATCTTTATTATAACGGCTTTGTCGGCAAATTCACTTTCGATTTTAATGCGGATTTTCTTTGGTATAAAAACCGTGAGCTTTCATTGAGTGACGAACTCAGCGAGATGGGTGATGACCGCAATGTCAGCACTGAATCGACCAACCGCAACCGAATGTTTGCAGAAAAATTAGTTGTCAGTCATCCTCTCTGGCAGGGTCAGATAAGGTTTGGCGAGGAATACACGAATACGCGCACTACAAATCTTTTTACAGCAAACATCCCCGAAGTATCGGATGCAGATAACCGTGTAGATGAAAGCAATATCGCCGCTTTTGTAGAGTTTGCAAGGCAATTCGGACGCTTCAACATAGGAGTTGGACTCCGTTACGAACATGTCAAATTCGATTACTACGAGATGGGAGAGCATCGTGACAGCCAAAGCAAGACCTATAACAATCTGTTCCCTTCGCTGAATGTCTCCACTCAGATAGGTAATGTGCGTATGGGACTGAACTACTCAGGCAAAACTGTTCGACCCGGCTACGGTCAGCTCGACGGAGCCGTCAGCTATATCAACCGTCTCACTTATGAGACCGGCAATCCATATCTTAAACCCACAAAAATTCAGACTGTGGAATATATGGCACAGTGGCGTCAGTTCTTCGCTCAGTTGTCTTATACATACTTCAAGGACGGTGTATACTACATTACAGAGCCTTACGGAGTAGATGGCGAAGCAACCATCATCCGCACTGCCAATTTGGATCACCGCCATTATCTTCAGGCATTTGTCGGCGGTCAGTTCAAAGTCGGAGTATGGTCGCCTCGCGTTAATATCGGCATGATGAAGCAATGGCTCACACTGCCGGTAGACGGCAAGCCGATGAAAATGAATACTCCGGGATTTCTTTTCCAATGGCAGAACGCGATTCATCTCCCTTTGGACATCTGGCTCAACGTAGACGCTCAACTGATGACCCACATGTGGGACAACAACATGAAAGTCTCGAATACTCCCTGGTATGTCACTGCCAAGATTTACAAGGGATTCTTCAACAACACTTTCAGCGTCACTCTCGAAGCTATAGACCTGTTCAACACCTCATGTAATGATGCTGTGATGTTTAACGATGCAGTGAAACTGGCTCAGAAAAATTATTCGTCCGGACGGTCGGTGATGCTCACCCTCCAGTATCGCTTCAACACCACCCGCGACCGATACCGTGGCACCGGTGCAGGCAACTTCGAAAAATCACGCTTTTAAACCTCATGATATGAAACATCTTATATTCATAACTCTTGTTATGCTGTTCTGTGTGACAGCGTATGCAAAGCCTCATGGTCAGGGATTCAACAACTACGATGACAAGGTGACAATAGTTTTTACCGATGATGACGCAAAAAAAATGGATATTCCGTTACCGATGTGAAGTTTATTCCTACTTGGAATGGCACAGAATATCCGGCAACTTCGGTCAAGACTACGGTAAAGTGGAAAAACCGGGGCGGCGACTGTTCGGTTTCTGTCCATATTTTGAATTTTGAATTATTCCTCCAAATTACTAAAATTGTGACTAAGAGCACGCAGGAGGGGACAGAAATCCGAACTGCTCGATTCGGCCATGACAGCCAAAGGCGTCACCCACCGCTACGTGCAGTTCAAGACCGGCGGCCACGGTTTCGGAGCCGACCCCAAGAAGACCACGGCGGAGGCCATCGCCTGGAAAGATGATTTTATCAACTGGTTAAAGAATCTGTTCGAATGAAATATTCACACGAAGATATAGAATTCTGCCCTGTGGCAGAGATCGAGGAGTATCAGAACGAACATCTGCGGGAAGCCCTCGCTTATCTCGCGGCCAACTCACCGTTCTATCAGAGGATGTTCCGCGAAAACGGCATCGACATCAGCGAAATCCGCGAGATCGCCGACCTGCAGAAGATCCCTTTCACCGAGAAGAAAGACCTGCAGCTCCACAACAATGATTTTCTCTGCGTTCCGGCGGCGAAGATCGTGGATTATATCACCACGTCGGGCACGCTTGGCGACCCGGTGACCTTCGGCTGCACCGACAAAGACCTGGAACGCCTCGCCTACAACGAGAAGAAATCATTTGAATGCGCCGGAGTGCATCCCGGAAATATAGTGCAGCTCATGACCACGCTCGACAAGCGGTTTATGGCCGGCCTGGCCTATTTCCTCGGCATCCGGAAACTGGGAGCGAGCATCATCCGCGTGGGCAACGGCATGCCCGAACTCCAATGGGACACGATCCGGAGGCTCCGCCCCGACACGCTGATGTGCGTGCCGTCGTTTATCCTGCGGCTGATCGATTATGCGGAGCAGAACAATATCGACTATCGCAATTCGAGCGTGAAGCGGATCATCGGCATCGGCGAGGGACTGCGCGAACAGGATTTCTCCCTCAACCTCCTCGGCAAACGCATCAGGGAGAAATGGGACGTGGAGCTCTTCGCCACCTATTCCTCCACCGAAATGGGTGCGACGTTCTCCGAATGCCCCAACGGCTGCGGCGGCCACGTGCATCCGGAGCTGATCATCGTGGAAATCATAGGCGACGACAACCGTCCGGTGAAGGATGGCGAGGTCGGCGAAGTGGTGGTGACCACGCTCGGCGTTGAAGGCATGCCCCTGCTGCGGTTCCGCACCGGCGACATGAGCAGCAAGATCACCGACCGCTGCGCCTGCGGCCGATATTCCTTCCGCCTCACGCCGCTCGTGGGCCGCAAAAACAACATGATCAAGCTGAAAGGAACTACTATCTATCCGCCGGCGATCAACGATGTGCTCGACAACACCCCCTACGTGGTGAACTATGTGGTGGTGGTGCAGAACAGTTTCGCCGGCACCGACGAGGTTGTGGTCAAGGCCGGAGTGGCTTCCCGCCCACCCTTCGACATCATCAAGGACCTCAAAGACCGCTTCCGCTCCAAGATCCGCGTGGCTCCGATCGTGGAGATTCTCTCTCCGGAAGACGTCAACCGGCTCAACAACCCCGCCAACAACCGGAAACCGATCAAATTCATCGACAACCGCCACAAAAACTGAACCCGGCCATATAGTATTCGTTTCCAATGATCAGATTCTTCATCATCATCTACGACAGGTTCCGGAAGGCGCCGGCAATAGCCTGGAGCATCTTCGCGGCCGTGACCGCGCTGCTGGTCTACGCGGTCACTACGCTGTCGTATAAGGAGGACATATCTGATTTTCTGCCGCTCGACGAGGAGAACCAGACCGCCCTTTCCATCTATCAGGAGATCTCGGGCGCCAACAAGATCTATGCCATCCTCTCCGCCCGCGATACCACCGCGTCCGACCCGGATAAACTTGTGGCCGGAGTGGATTCGTTTGTCGCCGGAGTTGAGGAGGCGGATTCCCTGCATTATATCCGGCAGATCATGAAGGTGGTCGACATGGAGAAGATGCTGGAGGTGGCCGACATGGTCTATGAAAACATCCCTTACTTCCTGACCGACAGCGATTACAGGCGGATGGACTCGCTGCTCTCGCAGCCGGGTTATGTCGACGCCCGCGTCGCCGAAGACAAGGAGCTGCTCCTATTCCCCAGCTCGGGCGTGCTGGCGCAAAATATGTCGAAAGATCCGCTGGGACTCTTCTCGCCTGTGCTCGGACGGCTTTCGCAGACCGGGATGCCGGTCAATTTCGAAACCTACGACGGATATATCCTCACCCCCGACGGCAAAAAAGCGATAGTGATTCTCGAATCCTCTTTCGGTGCCAACGAGTCGGAACACAATGCGGCTCTCGTGGCGATGCTCGGGAAAGCGAAGGCCCGGGCCGAAGCTGAGACTCCCGGAATCGACATCCACATAATCGGCGGTCCGGTGATCGCCGTCTCCAACGCCGACCGCATCAAGAAAGACAGCATTCTGGCCGGCGGACTCGCCGGGGTCCTCATCCTTCTGCTCCTCATCTATGTCTTCAGAAACGTGCGCAATATCCTTCTGATCGCCGTTTCCATCGGCTGGGGCTGGCTCTTCGCCATGGGGGGTATCGCCCTCTTCTACGATTCGGTGTCGATAATAGTTATCGGCATTGCGTCGGTGATTCTCGGCATAGCAGTGAACTATCCTCTCCATCTGATCGACCATCTGAAGGAGAGCGAGCATCCGCGCGCGGCGCTGAAGCAGATCATCTCGCCGCTCGTGGTGGGCAACGTCACCACGGTGGGCGCTTTCCTCTGCCTGGTGCCGCTCAATTCCCCGGCGCTCCACGACCTGGGGCTCTTCAGTTCGCTGCTGCTCGTCGGCACGATTCTCTTCGTGCTCGTTTTCCTTCCCCATATCGTCAGGACGCGCAAGCCGGGTTCGGCTCCGGCCAAGGAACCGGCGATGATTGTCAGGCTGGCCTCGATTAAGCCGGAACAGAACAAGTGGACAGTCCGGGTGGTGCTCGCCATGACGCTGGTGTTCGGCTATTTCAGCCTCCGCACTGAGTTCGATTCCGACATGCGCCACATCAACTATATGACTCCTGAGCAGAAGGAGGACATGAATTATTTCCAGAGCCTCATGAGCAACGACAGCGGCACTGAAAGCCTCTATGTGGTCAGCTCGGGGAAAAACTGGGAGGAGGCTCTGCGGCAGAACGAGCGTATCGGGACAACGGTCGATTCGGTAGTGGCCGCCGGAAAAGCTTCGAGGCAGAACGCCTCGGCCTCGTTCCTCATCTCAAAGGAGGAGCAGCAACGCCGGCTGGAGATGTGGAAGGAATTCGTCGCCTCTCATCGGGAGCAGCTCACCGCCGATCTCGACCGCGCCGCGCTCAACCATGGTTTCAGCGAGTCGGCGTTCGACGATTTCGGAGATATTGTCGGCGGCAGCTATGAGCCGCGCGATTTCGATTATTTCCGAAAGCTCGCTTCGGCCGTTTTCGCCGGCAACGTCAGCGAAAACAAGGCTTCGGGCCGGAAGTCGATAGTTCAGACCCTCTCCGTTCCGGCCGGATCTGTCGATGCTGTCAAGAAGTCGCTTGCGGACCGCGGAGATTTCGACGGCATCCTCTTCGACGTGAAGAGCATGAACGGATCAATAGCCGACACTCTCTCCGACGATTTCAATTATATCGGCATAGTCTGCGGATGCATCGTCTTTATCTTCCTCTGGATCTCACTGGGCAGCATCGAACTCGCCGCGGTCTCTTTCCTCCCGATGGCGTTCAGCTGGATATGGATTCTCGGAATCATGGGAATGCTCGGAATCAAGTTCAATATCGTCAATGTGATCCTCGCCACTTTCATCTTCGGCCAGGGCGACGATTACACCATATTCATGACGGAGGGACTGCAGTATGAATTTGCCTACCGCCGCAAACTGCTCGGCTCCTACAAGAACAGCATCGTCGTCTCGGCGCTGATTATGTTTATCGGCATCGGCACCCTGGCGTTTGCCGCCCATCCCGCCATGCGTTCGCTGGGCGAGGTGACGGTGGTCGGAATGCTTTCGGTTGTGCTTATGGCTTACCTTTTCCCGCCGCTTGCCTTCAACTGGCTGGTGAGCAGCCACGGGAAGGTGCGCTATCGTCCGATAACGCTGCGCAACCTCCTGAGCCGGCGCACCCGTCAGCCCGCAACGCCGACGGTGAAGAGCCTGACGCCGGTGGTGCTCGACCGATACAGATACAAGGGTTACGATATCTTTATCCGGGCGAAGAGAATCCTGAAAGGGATCGGACGGCAGAGCGACAAGCTCGATGCGTTCCCGGCGAATGGGAAGATTGTGGTGATTGACCGCATCGGCCAGGGGGAGCTGGCGCTGCTCTTAGCGCTGCTTTATCCGGAGGCTGCTGTCGGCTGCAATCTCCGCGCAGAGGACACGATTTCGCTTTTCCGGGGTTGCGACGAAGGATTTGCGCCCGATATTCGCGTTATAGATAATAAGGAGGCCGCCGAGGCGACGGAGGATGGTGCCATCATCCTGACCGTCACCGACAAACCGGAAGATGCGGCCGGAACAATTTGCATACTTATATGATAGACATAAAGAAACTGCTGATATTTATGCTCGCCGCCTTTGCAGGCAGCGCTGTGTGCGCCGCGAGGACACGTGTTGATTCCCCGGTGATAAATCCCGACAATTCGGTGACTTTCAATTATTACGCCCCGGATGCCGACGAGGTGATCGTGAAGGGCTCTTTCATCCCCGACAAGAAGTATCTCAAAACGGGAATCGGCTCTATCAGCAAGAGCGGCAAGATCGAGATGCACCGCTCAGGCGATGTCTGGACCTGCACCACCGATCCTCTTCCGTCGGATTTCTATACCTATTATTTCGAGGTTGACGAGGAGAGGGCGAACGATCCGGCGAATTCCGACCGGGTGCGCGACATTGACAACATCTATAATTATTTTATCGTTCCGGGAGGGATAGGCGACGACTATATGGTTCGCGACGTGGCTCACGGCACGGTCAAGAAGGTGTGGTATCCTTCGACGCTCAACGGTATGAAACGGCGCCGCATGAGCGTCTATCTCCCTGCGGGCTATAGCGCCGACGCCTCTCGGCGTTATCCTGTGCTCTATCTCCTCCACGGTTCGGGAGGGGATGAGGATTCGTGGCTCGACATGGGTCGGGCGGCTCAGATTCTCGACAATATGATTGCGGATAAGCGTTGCGTGCCGATGATTGTGGTGATGCCCAACGGTAACGCCGACCTTGCGGCCGCTCCCGGTTCCGACCCGAAAAATCCTGACCAAAAACCGTCGGCCAACAATACAAGTTCGATGACCGGAAAGATCGAGACGGCGTTTATGAACGAGGTGGTGGATTTCGTGGATGAAAACTACCGCACGCTCAATGACAAGGCCGACCGCGCGATAGCCGGTCTTTCGCTCGGCGGGCTGCACACGATGTTTATCTCGATGAACAATCCGGATGCTTTCGATTACGTCGGACTCTTCTCGGCGCAGACCACCAACGCCCTCAACGACAAACGAATCCGTGGAATGCAGGGAATCGGCAATGTCTGGAACGATCTGAAAGAGGCACTCCCCTTCATCGGCGGCGGAAGCGTCGACCGGAAAATCCAGAGCTATACGTCGGACGACCTGAACATCTACGACGATGTCGACGGCAAACTGAAGAAGCAGTTCGCCAATCCGCCGAAGCTCTATTACATAGCGGTTGGCGAGGATGACTTCGTGAAGAAGCTCAACGACGACCTGCGTCTGAAGCTGAATGCAGCCGGCTACGAATACTATTACAACGAGACCGGCGGCGGCCACACCTGGGACAACTGGCGCAAATATCTGACCGACTTCCTCCCCCGCCTCTTCCGCTAACCCCAACAACTTTTTAGATCCGCTGCAAACCTGAATCTTAGTACCGACCGCGTGCTCAATTGCCTTATGAAATTCGCCTTTGAGGCTTTTTGCGCGTGGCCTGTAGGATATATGTCGCTTGTTTGTCGCTTGTTTGCAACACTTTTCCATAAAATTCGACACTGCAAATATACACTTTTCCATGGAATTTTATGGGGTTAAACTACACTTTTCCATGAATTTTCAGGGTTGAAAACTACACTTTTCTAATTTTTAGGGTAATATATTGCATCTGAACTGAAAAGCCGACTGCCGCAAACGCTGCAAATTTCGTCTGTGATTCTGCAATTATTTGCAGAATAGATTAAATTTGGATAATTTTGCCGAAGCAAAACCCTGAGTTGCATTACCGGTACTTTGAGTTGAAAACCGGAACTTTGAGTTGCATAATTGAAACCCTGAGTTGCATAACTGATAGAAGATTCCTTGTGAACATGCCGGAATATTATCATTACGAGAAGGCGTTTCCTCTCGAATTAGGAGGTGAATTGCCGGGGCTGACGATAGCTTACCACACTTTCGGACGCCTCGCCCCCGACCGCAGCAACGCCGTGTGGGTGTGTCACGCGCTGACGGCCAACAGCGACGTTGCCGACTGGTGGCCTCACACCGTGGAACGCGGCTGCTTCCTCGATCCGGAGAAACACTTCGTGGTCTGCGCCAATATCCTCGGCTCGCATTACGGCACGACCGGTCCGCTGACCCCCGACCCGGCGACAGGAAAGCCGCTCTACGGATCTTTCCCGAAGCTTACGATCGGCGACATGGCGCGGGCTCATGCCCTTCTCGCCGACCATCTCGGCATTGACCGCATCGCGACGCTCGTGGGGAGTTCGGTGGGCGGTTTTCAGGCTCTGGAATGGGCGGCACGGGAGCCTGAACGTTTCGGGCGCATGATCCTGATCGCCACCGACGCCAAAGCCTCCCCCTGGACGATAGCCATCGACGAGACGCAGCGCATGGCGATATTCGCCGATCAGAGCTACGGCGAACCGCGTCCCGACGCCGGCATGGCCGGTCTGGCGGCCGCCCGGGCAATAGGAATGCTGACATACCGCGGTCCCGAGGGGTATAACCGCACGCAGGCCGACCCCGAAGATGCCCCGCTGTCGACGCCCCGCCGCGCATGCACTTATCAGCAGCACCAGGGCGACAAGCTCTGCCGCCGTTACAACGCCTATTCCTACGTGACGATCCTCGACGCTTTCGACACCCACGACATCGGCCGCAACAGAGGGGGCGTGGAGAAGGTGCTCGGCCGGATGATGATGCCGACCGTAGTGGTCGGGATCACCACCGACATCATTTTCACTCCCCCCGAGATGAAACAGCTGGCGGCGATGATCCCCAACGCCTGCTATTTCGAGATCGACTCCCCCTTCGGCCACGACGGCTTCCTCGTGGAGCACGAGCAGCTCAACCGCATCCTCACCGACCAGGAGTCGTGGAGGCGTGACTGAAACATGATATATAATCCCTCTCTCCCTCCCTGAAAGAATGTAATCCTCTCTCTCAATAACATAGACCTCTCTCAAAAAATATAGAAGATGGAAAAAGAGAATATCAAGATAGGGCTGTTCGGCTTCGGCACGGTGGGCCAGGGTGTCTACCGCGTGCTTTCGCGCACAAAAAACGCCCATGCCGAAATCCGCCGCATCTGCGTGCGCAACATTGCCAAACCGCGCGACATCGCCACTCCCGAAGGAATGATCACCGACCGCGCCGACGACATATTCAACGACCCTGAGATCAACCTGATTGTAGAGCTTGTCGACGATGCCGGGGCCTCTTACAAGATCGTCACCACGGCTCTGCGCCGCGGCATTCCGGTGGTGTCGGGAAGCAAGGCGATGATCGCCCGCCATCTTCCGGAGCTTATCAAGCTGCAGCGCGAGCACGACACGGCGCTTCTCTACGATGCCTCTTCATGCGGATCAATTCCCGTGATCCGCAACCTCGAGGAGTATTACGACAACGACCTGCTCCTCGAAGTGAAGGGAATTCTCAACGGTTCGTCAAACTATATTCTTTCGCGCGTGTTCGACCACGGCGAGAGCTACGACGCCGCCCTGCGCCGCGCCCAGGAACTCGGGTTCGCCGAGTCTGACCCGAGTTTCGACATCGAGGGTTACGACGCGCTGTTCAAGCTTATCATCATCACTCTCCATGCCCTCGGAAGCTTTGTGCCGGCCGAGGATGTGTTTACCTTCGGCATATCGCATATCCACGACAGCGACATCCGCTATGCCCGCGAGAAGGGAACGAAGATCAAGCTTGTGGCGCAGGTGGCGAAAGTGGGCGCCGACACGTTCACGATGTTCGTGATGCCGGAGCTTGTGACGAAATCGAAATATATCTACAGCGTCGACGACGAATACAACGGCGTCGTGATCCGGGGCGAATGCTACGACCGCCAGTTTATGTTTGGCAAGGGAGCCGGAGGGTTGCCTACTGCTTCGTCGATTCTGAGCGACATCATGGCGCGTCTGCATGACTATCGCTATGAATACAAGAAGATGAGCTATCTCGACCGGCCTCATTACACCACCGACATCGACCTGCGGGTCTACATCCGCTTCAAGGAAACCGACGTGCGCGAGCATCTGGCCATCACGAAGATCCACGAGCTGCATCTTGCCGACGAAAGCAACTATCTGATCGCCGACATTCCGCTGCGCGAGCTGATTGCCCACAGGAGTCTGTTCGACCGCCCCGACATCTTCATAGCCAACATCCCCCAGTTCTTCATCGACCGCGACTGAGAGCGCTAAGATTCTCCTGCTCCGGCGGGATTATACGCCTCCCAAAACTATCAGATTGCCTAATATAGGATTGGCATATCAACGCCCTAATTAATAGACGTTTATTCCATAAAACGCAAATCCATTCGGTAATTTGGCGCGAATTTGTTCGGTAATTTGGCGCGAATTCATTAGGCAGGTGGGGAGTGGAACCCACTTTGGGGTTCATGCTGACTGATTGACGGGCCCCGGGATGCAGCCCCACTCGGGACTGGCAGTCGGATTCTAAGCGACCTCCGGCTAATAGTGGTTGTTTCTTGAAATCAGATGAAAATCGGCTGGGCGAAAACATAGCGGAATTTGCATATTTTGCGGCAAATTTAGTAAATTTGCAATCACCGGTCTTTAATGCCGACTTTTAATCCGGTCTTTCAATGCCGGAAAAATTTTGTGTTGTTATGGTAAGCTATCTGCAGATTGAAAAGCTGTCTAAATCTTTCGGCGACCGCCTCCTTTTCGCCGACATCACGTTTGGCGTATATGAAGGCGACAAAATCGGAATCGTGGCCCGCAACGGCGACGGCAAGTCGACGTTTCTCAACATCCTGACCGGCCACGAGGATTACGATTCCGGCAGCGTGGTCTACCGCAACGGCCTGCGCGTCGGCTATCTGGAGCAGCTTCCCCCGATGCCGCCGGGCATGTCGGCCCTCGAATATGCCACCCCCGCCCCTCTCCATGAGAACGACGAGGAATACAACGGCCCCGACCTCGCCCGCCAGATGCTTACCCTCTTCAATATCAAGGATCCCGACATGCCCGTCGAACACCTCTCCGGCGGTCAGGCGAAGCGCGTGGCTCTCGCCCGCGTTCTGCTCACAAAACCCGACATGCTCATCCTCGACGAGCCCACCAACCACCTCGACATCGAGATGATCGAATGGCTCGAGAATTACCTCAGCCGCCAGCGCGTCACCCTGCTGATGGTCACCCACGACCGCTATTTCCTCGACAAGGTCTGCAACCGCATCATCGAGATCGACCGGCAACAGCTTTTCACCTACGACGGCAATTACGACTATTACCTGCGGCGCCGCGCCGAACGGGAAGAGAACCTCAGCGCCGAACTCGCCCGCGTGAAAAACCTGCTGCGCACCGAACTCGACTGGATGCGCCGCCAGCCCCAGGCACGCGGCTCTAAAGCGAAATACCGCATCGACAATTTCCACGAACTCGAAAGCCGCTCCCACGTGAACCTTTCGCGCAGCGACGTGAGCATCGACGTGAAGTCAAGCTATATCGGCTCGAAAATCTTCGAGGCCAAAGGAGTGTCGAAGGCTTTCGGCGACAAGGTGATTCTCCGCGACTGGAACTATACCTTCGCCCGCTACGAGAAAGTCGGCATCGTCGGCGAGAACGGTTCCGGAAAGTCGACTTTCCTCAAGCTTCTCCTCGGCCTGCTCAAGCCCGACTCCGGCAGCTTCGACATCGGCCAGACCGTGCGCTGGGGCTATTACTCCCAGGAGGGGATGACCGGGTTCGACGAAAACAAGAAGGTGATTGACGCAGTGCGCGAGATCGCCGAGGAGGTACGCCTCGACGATAAAAACAGACTCTCGGCCTCGCAATTCCTATGCAAATTCCTCTTCACCCCCGAGACGCAGCAGAAATATATCGCCAAGCTCTCGGGAGGGGAACGGCGCCGCCTATACCTCGCCACTGTGCTCATGCGCCAGCCGAATTTCTTAGTGCTCGACGAACCGACCAACGACCTCGACATCATGACGCTCGCCGTGCTCGAGGATTACCTCGCCGACTTCAAGGGGTGCGTGATCGTGGTGAGCCACGACCGCTTCTTCCTCGACCGCATCGTCGACCATCTCTTCGTGTTCCGCGGCGACGGCGAGGTGAGGGATTTCCCCGGCGATTATTCCACTTACCGCCACTGCCTGCAGCAGGAGGAGAAGGAACGCCGCGCAGCCGAGTCGGCCGAAAAACCGCGCGAGAAGTCCACCGGCGTCTCCCGCCGCCAGAACGAGCAGAAACGCAAGCTGACATTCAAGGAACGCCGCGAGATGGAGGAACTCGAAAAACGTGTCGAACTCCTCACCGCGGAGAAAAAGGATCTTGAAGAGGCACTGAGCGGCGCCACGCTCTCCAACGACGAGATCATCGCCGCCGGAAACCGCATCGGAGAAGTCATCGAGCAACTCGACGCCGACGAACTCCGTCTGCTCGAGCTGATGGAAATCGACTCATGAAAATATTACACTGATACCCCCCCCGGCCATAAAGGCGCTGAAGATCCGGGCTTACGAGATCTCGGCGTCGATGTCAATCAGGAATTTGCCGAGTTCGGGGTTTTCCGTCATCACTTTTTTAAGAAATTCCTGAGGCGGGAGCATCTTGGGCACCGCCGATTCGGGATTTATGTCCACCCGGAGCGACAGGAAGTCGTTTCCGAGCCGGTCGCGCATGAACTGCAGAATCTTGGTCATGGCAAGCTCGAAAGCCTGCTGCTGGGCTGGATGGTCCACGAGGATGCGGAACTCCGCGTCGCCCGAACGCTTCGGGTTGGCCGTGCGCATGGCGCTGACGAGGATGTGCTGGCTCGGATTGGCCACGATATATTCGTTCCATACGCGCATGAAATCGGCGTCGGAGAAGCTTCCGTTGCGCCGTTCGATATGGTTCTCCTCCACCTGCAGCGACTGGTGGAGGCGGAAAGATAGCGGCCGGCCGCCGGGAGCGGCATGTCGTGCCGGAGCGGGAGCAGCAGCCGAAGCCGGGGCGGAAGGATGAACGGGAGCGGCCTGCGGAGCGGCTTGCGGAGCCTGCGGAGAGGTCTGCGGAGCGGCTTGCTGAGCTTGCGGGGCGGCCTTGGGAGCCGGTGTGCCTAAATACTCTGCCGGATTGCGCAACGGCACTTTGCGGTCCGGATGGTCAAAAGGGGGCTGGGCCGGTTTGAGAAGCTGGCAGAGACGGATGAGGGTCAGCTCCACGAAGAGCTGCTTGTTGGAGGCCGTGCGATAGTTGAGGTCGCAGTCGTTGAGGAGCTTCATTGCCGTGTAATACCATTGCAACGGGAGGGCCGAGGCCTGCTCGGCGAGGCGGCTGCTGATGTCGTCGGGAGTCTCGAGCAGCGGCAGCGTCCGTTTGTCGGCGGCCACCATGAGGTCGCGCACATGCTGCGCCAGCGAATTGATGAAGAAGAGGGAGTCAAAGCCGCGGTCGCGCACCTCTTTGTAGAGGAGCAGGGCCTGCGGCACGTTCCCTTCGCGGAAAGCGTCGACGAGCTTGAAGAAGTAATCGTAGTCGAGCACGTTGAGGTTCTCCACCACCGCCTCGTAGGTGATGTTTCCCCGGCAGGAGGCGCTCACCTGGTCGAAGATCGAAAGGGCGTCGCGCATAGCTCCGTCGGCCTTGCGGGCGATCACCCCGAGGGCGCGGCGGTCGGCCGTGATCCCCTCCTGAGAGGCGACGTAGGCGAGATGGTCGGCGATGTCGTCGACCGTGATGCGCTTGAAGTCATAGATCTGGCAACGCGACAGGATGGTCGGGATCACCTTGTGTTTCTCGGTGGTGGCCAGGATGAAAATGGCGTAGGACGGGGGCTCCTCGAGGGTTTTCAGGAAGGCGTTGAACGCCGCCTGGGAGAGCATGTGGACCTCGTCGATGATGAAGATGCGGTAGTTGCCCACCTGCGGGGGGACGTTCACCTGCTCGGTGATCGAGCGGATGTCGTCGACGCCGTTGTTGGAGGCGGCGTCGAGTTCGACGAGGTTGTAGGAGACGCCGCGGTCGATCGCCTTGCACGACTCGCATTCGCCGCAAGCCTCCCCTTCGGGAGTGCGGTTGAGGCAGTTGAGGGTCTTGGCGAAGATGCGGGCGCAGGAGGTCTTGCCCACGCCTCGCGGACCGCAGAAAAGATATGCGTGCGCAAGCCTGTTGCTGTCGATGGCGCTCTTCAGTGTCGCCGTCAGATTGGCCTGACCCACAACGCTATGGAACGTCGCCGGACGATATTTGCGTGCGCTTACTATATAGTTGTCGCTCATGTCGGAAGTGTTGTAGCCGGGGAGGATTCCCCTTCAAGGAGCAAATTTAGCTAAAAAGCGCAACTTACGCAAAGGAGGCTGAAAAAATCGGAAAAATCGGATTTGTTTGAGGCCGTTTCGCCGCTTTTTACTAATTTTGCATTTTCAAATCCAATATTCAATCGTAAAGCAATATGGGAGGTTTTTTCGGTTCTATCTCCAAACGGCCCTGTATAGACGACATCTTCTATGGCACAGACTATCATTCGCATCTCGGAACGAAACGTGCCGGCATGGTAACATTTGACCCTGTCTGCGGCTTCAACCGCAAGATCCACAGCATCGAGCGCAACTATTTCCGCTCGAAATTCGAAGACGAGCTCGACAGCTTCGTGGGCAATCAGGGGCTGGGCGTGATCAGCGACACCGATCCGCAGCCGATCATCGTCAATTCCCACCTCGGCCGCTACGCGGTGGTGACGGTGGCCAAAATCAACAACCTTCGCGAAATCGCCCTCGAACTGATCGAGAAAGGAATGCATTTCAGCGAACTCTCCGCCAACAACATCAACCCCACCGAACTCGTGGCCCTGCTGATCAACATGGGGAAGAACTTCGTGGAGGGCATCAACCTCGTCTACGAGAAAGTCGAGGGGTCATGCTCGATGCTGATCCTCACGGAGCACGGCATCATCTGCGCCCGCGACTATCTCGGACGCACCCCTATCGTGATCGGCCACAAGGAGGGCGCCTACGCCGCCGCCTCGGAGACATCGGCGTTTCCCAACCTCGACTATGAGAAGGTCCGTGACGTCGGCCCCGGCGAAATCGTGCTGATCCGCGCCGACGGCATGCAGGTGCTCCAAAAAGCGGCCCCGCGAGAGCAGATCTGCTCCTTCCTCTGGGTCTACTACGGATTCCCGGCCAGCGACTACGACGGCGTCAACACCGAGGCTGTGCGCGAGGCGGCCGGGCGCATGATGGGCGAGACCGACCCGACGGAGGCCGACTGCGTCTGCGGCATCCCCGACTCGGGAGTGGGCCACGCATTAGGCTATGCCGAGGGAAGAGGCATCCCCTACCGCCGCGCCGTGCTCAAATACACTCCGACCTGGCCACGCAGCTTCACGCCGAGCAACCAGAAACGCCGCGACCTCGTGGCCCGCATGAAACTGATCCCCAACAAGGCGATCCTCGAAGGGCGCCGCGTGGTCTTCTGCGACGACTCGATCGTGCGCGGCACCCAGCTCCGCGACAACGTGCGCACATTCTTCGCCGGCGGAGCAAAAGAGGTCCACGCCCGCATCTCTTGCCCGCCTCTGGTCTACGGCTGCCCCTTCATCGGCTTCACATCCTCCAAGAGCGACCTCGAACTCATCTCGCGCCGCATCATCCAGGATTTCGAAGGAGCCCACGACAAGAACCTCGAGGCTTACGCCACCACCGGTACGCCGGAATATGAGCGCATGGTGCAGGAAATTGCCCGCCAGCTCGGGCTCACCACACTCGCCTTCAGCAAGATCGAAGAACTTGTGGCCGCCATCGGGTTGCCGAAGGAACGCCTTTGCACCCACTGCTTCGACGGCACCGGCTGCTGCCCGGCCCGCGCCTATGCCGAAGACCACGCCGCCAAGGCCGGCAAAGCCGCGAAAGCCGACAAGGAGTAATCGCATAAGGCATTCCCGGCTACGCGACTGAGAATGGCGTGAAAAAGCGTTATATATTATTAAAAGTTGTTAACAAGTGCAAAAATATTGTCGCATACCGCTGATCGATGACAATAATATAAGAATATACGCGCTTTTTTTATTATCTTTGCAATGATTTCCGGAGGGGACGCCAGTCTCCTCCGAATTTTTTGATAAATAAGCATGAACGGGCCGCCTCCGTGGAGGCCGTGAAAAAACGGGTCGTCCCCCCCGTTGGGGAGGCCGCGAAAATAAGCATGATTGATAAAAAATCAGTTGAAGAATTTATCGCCGGCAAGCTTGAAGGCACCGACTATTTCCCGGTGGAAGTGAAAGTGAGCGGCGACAACGAGATAAAGATAGAGATCGACAGCATGGGGAGCGTCGACATCGACTTCTGCGTGGAGCTTTCGCGCGCGTTCGAGGAGGCCTTCCCGCGCGAGGAGGAGGACTACGAGCTTGAAGTTGGTTCGGCGGGCATCACCTCTCCCTTCAAGGTTCGCCGCCAGTATGAGAAAAACGTGGGCAACGACGTTGAGGTGGTCACGGCCGACGGGCGTAAGCTCCGCGGCGTGCTCGCGGCGGTCGACGACGGGGGCTTCACTATCCGCACGGTCGAGAAAGTCCGCCCCGAAGGTGCCAAACGCCCCGTGGAGCAGCAGGTCGACACCCGCTTCCCCTTCGAGGCGGTGAAAAAGGTGCAGTGCGAGCTCAAATTCTGATTTCCCGAATCACTCAATAGGTAAAAAAATAAGAAAAAGATATAAAGTCTTATGGCAAAAAAAGCAGAGACAGTCAATATGGTCGACCGGTTTGCCGAGTTCAAGGAGCTCAAAAACATCGACAAGACCACAATGATATCAGTGCTGGAGGAATCCTTCCGCAAGGTTCTCGCCGGGAAATATGGCACCGACGAGAACTTCGACGTGATCATGAACCCCGACAAGGGTGACTGCGAGATCTATCAGAACCTCACGGTGGTTCCCGACGGCGAAGTCGACAATCCCAACATGCAGATCGGACTGACTGAGGCGCGCGAGATCGACCCGGAGTGCGAGATTGGCGAGGACGTGGCCAAGCAGATCTTCTTCGAGAAGTTCGGCCGCCGCGCGATCCTCACCCTGCGCCAGACGCTTCAGGCGAAGATCCTCGACCTGCAGAAAGATGCCATCTACAGCAAATTCAAGGAGATCGAAGGAGAGATCGTCACGGCCGAGGTCCATCAGATCTGGAAGCGGGAGATGCTGCTTCTCGACGAAGACCAGAACGAGCTGATCCTTCCGAAGGAGGAGCAGATTCCGGGCGATTTCTTCCACAAGGGCGACATGGTCCGCGCCATCGTGAAGCGCGTTGACAATCCCAGCGGCAATCCGAAGGTGATCATCTCGCGCACCGACCCGCGTTTCCTGCGCCGTCTGTTCGAGCAGGAGGTGCCGGAGATCCACGACGGCCTGATCACCATCAAGGATGTGGCCCGCATCCCGGGCAAACGCGCCAAGATCGCCGTGGAGAGCTACGACGACCGCATTGACCCGGTCGGCGCCTGCGTCGGCATCAAGGGAAGCCGCATCCACGGCATCGTCCGCGAGCTCCGCAACGAGAACATCGACGTGATCTCCTTCACTGCCAATCCGCAGCTCTATATCCAGCGCGCCCTCAGCCCCGCCAAGATCTCTTCCATGCGTCTCGACGAGGAGGAGAAGAAAGCTGAAGTCTTCCTCCATCCCGACGAGGTGAGCCTCGCAATCGGCAAGGAGGGTCTCAATATCCGCCTCGCCTCCATGCTCACAGGCTATTCGATCGACGTCTACCGCGACATCGAGGAGGGCGAGGAAGACATCTATCTCGACGAATTCCGCGACGAAATCGACGACTGGGTGATCGAATCTCTCAAAGACCTCGGCCTCGGCACAGCCAAAGCCGTGCTCAACGCCCCCCGCGATGTGCTCGAACAGGCCGACCTCGAAGACGACACGCTCGAAAACGTGCTTCAGGTGCTCCGCGCCGAATTCGAGGACTAAGACCCCGCGTCAACTCCTCTCTTCTCACATAGTTACAACTAACCACAGTATATGCGCACTAAGATCAGTAAAGTAGCAAAAGACCTCAATGTGGGAGTAGCCACGGCAGTGGAATTCCTGCGCAAAAACAATATCGACGTCGAAGAGGGCAACATCAACGCCCGCATAGACGACGCAGCCGTTGAATTGCTCACCCGAGAATTCAGCAAAGACAAGAATGCCAAAGACGAGGCGAAGCAGATCAGCTCCATCCGCCGCGAGGAGAAGAAGGAGCATAAGAACGGGCGCCGGAACCAGGAGGAACAGCTCACGCACCGCCCCACCGGTCCCCGCATCCTCGGCAAGATCGACCTCGACCACCCCGGCAACGGAATAAAAGCAGCTGACGCTGACGCCAATACTGCGGAAAAACCGGCACTCTCTCCCGAACCGAAACCGGAAGTGAAGCCCGAGCCCAAACCGGAACCGAAGCCCGAGCCCAAACCCGAGCCTAAGCCGGAACCGAAGCCCGAGCCTAAGCCCGAGCCCAAGCCGGGACCGAAGCCCGAGCCCAAGCCGGAACCGAAGCCCGAGCCTAAACCGGAGCCTAAGCCTGAAGTCAAAGCCGAAGCGAAGCAGGAGCCGGAGCCGAAGCCGGAGCCGAAGCCTGAAGTGAAGGCCGAGCCGAAACAGGAGGCCAAGCCGGAAGCGAAGGCCGAAGCAAAGCCGGAGGAGAAACCCGCCGAGGCGCAGAAGGAGGGGACGCAGCCCTTCCGTTTGGGGGGCGCCCTGCCGAGCCCCGAGCTGAAAGTGCTCGGCAAGATCGACCTTTCGGCCATCAACCAGAGCACCCGTCCGCGCAAGCGCAGCAAAGCGGAAAAACGCGGCGGCCAGGGAGCCGGCGCCGGCGATGCCGACCGCAAGAAGCGCAAACGCATAGGAAAGGAGAAAGTCGACGTGGAGAAGGCTGCCCAGCAGCCGGGCTTCGGGTCGGACTCCCGCAAGAACGACCGCCAGGGCCAGGGCGGCGGCAACCGCCGCGACCAGCAGGGCCAGCGCGGCGACCGCAACAACTCCGGCAACAATAAGAAACGCGGCGACCGCCGCCAGGCCAAACCTGAAATCAGCAACGAGGATGTGCAGAAGCAGGTGAAGGAGACCCTCGCCCGCCTCACCAACAAATCCGTCAAGAAGAGCGTGAAGTTCCGCAAGGAGAAACGCGAGGAGATGCACAACCGCGAGATGAAGCAGGCCGAGCGCGAGGCAGCCGAAAGCAAGATTCTGAAGATCACCGAGTTTGTCACGGTCAATGACCTTGCCAACCTCATGGACGTGCCCGTCAACCAGGTGATCGCCACCTGCATGAGCGCCGGCGAGATGGTATCGATCAACCAGCGCCTCGACGCCGAGACCATCAACCTGGTGGCCGGCGAGTTCGGCTTCGACACCGAGTTCGTGAGCGCCGACGTGACGCAGGCCATCGAGAATCCCGAAGACAAGGAGGAGGATCTCCAGCCCCGTCCGCCGATCGTGACCGTGATGGGTCATGTGGACCACGGTAAGACCTCGCTTCTTGACTATATCCGCAAATCAAACGTGATTGCCGGCGAGGCCGGAGGTATCACGCAGCATATCGGTGCCTACAACGTGAAGCTTCCCGACGGGCGCCACATCACCTTCCTCGACACCCCGGGCCACGAGGCCTTCACAGCCATGCGTGCCCGAGGCGCGAAAGTCACCGACCTTGCCATCATCATCGTGGCGGCCGACGACGACGTGATGCCCCAGACGGTCGAGGCCATCAACCATGCCTCGGCGGCCGGAGTGCCCATCGTCTTCGCCATCAACAAGATCGACAAGCCGACGGCCAATCCCGACAACATCAAGCAGCAGCTTGCCAACATGAACTATCTCATCGAGGACTGGGGCGGCAAATACCAGAGCCAGGACATCTCGGCCAAGAAGGGAATCGGCGTTGAAGAGCTGATGGAGAAAGTGCTTCTCGAAGCGGAGCTCCTCGACCTCAAGGCCAACCCCGACCGCGCCGCCATCGGTTCGGTGATCGAGTCGTCGCTCGACAAGGGCCGCGGCTACGTGGCCACGGTGCTCGTGCAGAACGGCACTCTGCGCGTGGGCGACGTCATCCTGGCCGGCACCAACTATGGCAAGGTGAAGGCGATGTTCAACGAGCGCAACCAGCGCGTGAAGGAGGCCGGACCGGCCACTCCGGTGCTGATCCTCGGCCTCAACGGCGCCCCGCAGGCCGGCGACACGTTCAACGTGCTCCCCACCGAGCAGGAGGCCCGCGAGATCGCCGGCAAGCGCGAGCAGCTGCAGCGTGAGCTCGGGCTGCGCACCAAGAAGCGCCCCGGCCTCGAGGAACTCGGACGCCGCCGCGCCCTCAACGACTTCCACGAGCTCAACCTCGTGGTCAAGGGCGACGTCGACGGTTCGGTCGAAGCCCTCTCCGACTCGCTGCTCAAGCTCTCGACTCCCGAAATCCAGGTCAACGTGCTCCACAAGGGTGTCGGCGCCATCTCTGAATCCGACGTCACCCTCGCCGCAGCCTCCGACGCCATCATCATCGGTTTCCAGGTGCGTCCTTCGGGAGCCGCCCGCAAGGAGGCCGAGAAGGAGGGCGTGGAAATCCGCCTCTACTCCGTGATCTACAAGGCCATCGAGGAGGTGAAGGATGCCATGGAGGGTCTGCTCGCCCCGGAAATCAGGGAGGAAGTCACCGGTACGGCCGAAGTGCTCCAGACCTACCACATCTCGAAGGTCGGCACGATTGCCGGAGCCATCGTGCGCGAAGGGAAGATCAAACGCGCCTCGAAGGTGCGCCTCATCCGCGACGGCATCGTGGTCTACACCGGCGAACTCGGCTCGCTCAAGCGCTTCAAAGACGACGTCAAGGAGGTTGTCTCAGGCTATGACTGCGGTCTGTCGATCCAGGGCTACAACGACCTCCGCGAAGGCGACATCATCGAGGCCTACGAGGAAGTCGAGGTCAAGAAGACCCTCTGACGCCGCTTTGCCTTAATGCAAGGCCCCTACCTTTCATGTCAAAAATATAAATCTCATAAATGGTAATGCCATGGCTTATCATTACTTCTTTAATTTAGGCACCAACATCGGACAGCGCAAGCTCAATTTGAGCCGCGCTGTCCGTGCTATTGAAAGCCGCTTCGGCTATTTCGAGATGTCGAAGATGGTGGAGTCGCGCCCCTGGGGGTTCGTGAGCGACAACGTGTTTTGCAATGTCGCCGTGATGGTCATCTCCGACCGCGAACCGCTCGACATGCTCGCCGAGCTGCAGCAGATCGAAAAGGAGATGTCGCCGGCTCCCCACCGCCATGCCGACGGCAGCTACGCCGACCGCCTGATCGACATAGACATTGTGGCCGTCGACGAGCTGCAGATCGACACGCCGCAGCTGCAGGTGCCCCACCGGCATCTCGCCGCGCGCCGCTTCTTCCTGGAGCCTATGGCCGAACTCGCGCCGATGTGGCGCCATCCCGCCTCCGGGCTCACCTGCGCCGAGATGCTCGCGCAGCTCCCCGAGCCCAAGGATGACGAAAACAACGAACAATCTAACCACTAATACCTTTCCGAGCATGAAACACCTATTGCCTCTTCTGGCCGTCGCGGCGGCAGCCGCCCTGACGGCAGGAGCCGCCGAGACACCGCGATGGCTGCGCAACGCCGCCATCTCCCCCGACGGAAAAACAATCGCTTTCACCTATAAGGGCGACATATTCACAGTCCCCTCCACCGGAGGCCTTGCCCGCCAGATCACCTCCAATCCGGCGTTCGACACGGCGCCGGTGTGGAGCCCCGACGGCCGCACCATCATCTTCTCCTCCACCCGCGAGGGGAGCGCCGACCTCTTCGCCGTCGACGCCATCGGCGGTACGCCCCGCCGGCTCACCACCGCCGCCTCCAACGAGAAGCCCCTCGGCTTCATCGACGCCACCACCCTACTCTTCTCCGCCTCGGGAGCACCATCCGTGACTTCCTCGCGGATGCCGACAGCCCTCACCAAGACCTACGCCATCGACGTCACCAAGCCGCAGGCGCGTCCCCGGCTCTGGCTCTCGATGCCCATGTCGACCGTGAGCACCGACGCCTCGGGCCGCATTCTCTATCAGGACCGCAAGGGCTTCGAAGACCCCTTCCGCAAGCATGAGCGCTCCTCGGGCACCGACGACGTCTGGCTCCTCGAAAACGGCAAGTTCACCAAGCTCACCGACTTCAACGGCCACGACATGTCGCCGGTGTGGAAATCCGACGGCAGCGGCTATTATTACATCAGCGAGCAGGACGGCACGCTCAATGTCTACTCCTCCTCGCTCGACGGGAAGACACGCCGTCAGCTCACCTCGTTCGAGCGCCATCCGGTGCGCACCCTCTCCGCCTCCTCCGACGGCCTCATGGCCTTCAGCTGGGACGGCGACATCTATACCCTCCGCGAGGGCGAGCAGCCCCGCAAGCTCGACATCACGGTGGCCGCCGACCAGTATGACGGCGACCTCGTGAAGAGATATGTCACCTCGGGAGCCTCCAACATGGCCGTCTCCCCCGACGGCAGCGAGATCGCCATCGTGATCCGCGGCGACATCTACGTGACCGACGCCAAATACAAGACCACGCGCCGCATCACCGACACTCCCGCCCAGGAACGCGAGGTGTCGTTCTCGCCCGACGGCCGCATGCTCGTCTACGACTCCGACCGCGACGGCCAATGGCAGCTCTTCACCGCCGAGATCAAGAATCCCGCCGAGAAGAAGTTCGCCTACGCCACTGAAATAGTGGAGAAACCTCTTTACAAGGGTGAGAAGATCGCCCAGCAGCCCGCCTTCTCCCCCGACGGCAAGAAGGTGGCCTTTCTTGAAGACCGCACCACCCTGCGCGTGATCGACGTGAAGAGCAAGGAGGTCAAGACCGTGCTCGACGGCAAATACAACTATTCCTATTCCGACGGCGACGTTCCCTTCTCGTGGAGCCCCGACAGCCGCCGGCTGCTCATCACCTATTTCGACGAGGGAGGCTGGAACAACACCGACGTCGCCATGGTCAACGCCGACGGTTCGGGAGTGGTCAACCTCACGGAGAGCGGCTATTCCGACGGGGGCGCCCGCTGGGCGCTCGGCGGAAAGGCAGTGACTTTCACCACAGGCCGCTACGGCATGAAGAGCCACGGCAGCTGGGGCAACCAGGAGGATGTGGTGATGATGGTCTTCGACCAGGAGGCCTGGGACGATTTCAACGCCACCGAGGAGGAGGCCGCCCTCAAGGAGGAGGCCGACAAGGAGAAGGATTCCGCCGACTCCGACAAGGATAAGAAAAAGGATAAGAAGAAAGACAAGAAGGATAAGAAGGCGGGCAAGAAGGATGAAAAGCCCTTGGAGCTCGACCTGGAGAACCGCCGCCACCGCATGGCGCGCCTCACCGACAATTCGGCCTTTATCCTCGACTATGTGCTCTCTCCGAAGGGCGACAAGCTCTATTATATCGCCCAGGCTTCGGAAGGGGGCTACAACCTTATCGAAAGCGACCTCCGCAAAGGGGAGTCGAAAGTGCTGATCCGCAACGTGTCGGGCGGCATTGCCACCGACGCCAAGGGTGAGAAGCTCTTCGTGCTCAGCGGCCGCGGCATCAAGAAGCTCGACCTCGACAAGGGGGCGGCGGAGGATGTCGAGTTCGAGGCGGCCTACGACCGCCGTCCGTCGCTGGAGCGCGAGTATATCTTCGACCATGCGCTCCGCCAGGTGGCCGATAAGTTCTACGACGTGAATCTCCACGGCGTCGACTGGGATTATTATGGCAAGCATTATCGCGAGTTCCTCCCCTATGTGAGCAATTCCTATGACTTCGCGGAGCTTCTCAGCGAGCTTCTCGGGGAGCTCAACGCCTCCCATACGGGTGCGCGCTATTCGGCCGACGGCGCGAAGCTCGCCACGGCTCAGCTCGGCGCTCTCTACGACGAGAGCTACACGGGCGACGGCCTGAAGGTTGCCGAGGTGGTGGCCGGTTCACCGCTCAGTTCGAAGAAGGCCGACGTGAAGAAGGGCGACGTGATCCTCGCCATCGACGGCGAGAAGATCGAGGCGGGGAAGGATTATTACCCGCTGCTCGCCGGGAAGAGCGGCCGCCGCACGCTCCTCACCATTCGCCGCGCCTCGGGCAAGACCGACACGGTGACCGTGAAACCGATCTCGACCGGCGCCTTCAACAATCTGCTTTACGCCCGCTGGGTGGAGCGCAACGAGGCATACGTCGATTCGATCTCTGGAGGCAAGGCGGCCTATATCCACGTGAAAGGGATGGATTCGCCGAGCTTCCGCAATGCCTACGACCGTCTGCTGGGGAAATACCGCAACTGCGACGCAGTGGTTGTCGACACGCGCTGGAACGGCGGCGGCTGGCTCCACAACGACCTGGCGCAGCTGCTCGGCGGCCGCGAATATGTGCGCTTCATGCCCCGGGGACGCTATATCGGTTCGGAGCCTTTCTCGCAGTGGTACAAGCCTTCGGTGATGCTCGTCAACGAGGGTAACTACAGCGATGCCCACGGATCGCCCTATACCTACCGCACGCTCGGCCTCGGCAAGATCGTCGGTGCTCCGGTGCCCGGCACTATGACGGCCGTATGGTGGGAGACGCAGATTGACCCGACGATCGTGTTCGGCATTCCGCAGGTCACCAACGCCGACCTCAACGGCCGCGCGCTGGAGAACGTGCAGTTCAATCCCGACATCACCATCTACAACAATCCGGCCGACGAACTCAACGGCCGCGACGCGCAGCTCGAAGGGGCCGTCAAGGCCCTGATGAAGTAACCGCGACTACTACAGCTTTCAGGCCGAGCGGATTTTTCCGCTCGGCCTGTTTTTTGACATTTTTCTTTTATCGCACCTTTTCAATCCCTGTTGACACTCTTATTTTGATAAAAAATGATATAAAAACCCCGAAACATGTTGCATAACATATTCCCGCATGATGCTAATTGACGATTTTATAGCTAACTTTGCAGCGTGAAAAGGGAAAAGCCGCGACGGCTTCCCGACTCGATGTAACTGAACAATCTTGTAATACCTTATCATTGACCCCTCGCAGAGGGAAAACTTACCTGTTAAAACTCATCATTCTGACCTTCTAATCACCGATAGAAACTTCACAATAAGAGGGGCGTGCGAAAGATCGCACGCCCCGAATATTTTTTCATAGATAGGATTCCACCTGGGAGAGGAGGGTTTCGCCGTCGATTTCTCCGCTGCGGCGCCACTTCTCGACTCCGTTCTGATAGATGATGAACGTCGGGATGCTCTCGACCTCCTGCTCGGAGGCAAGCTCGCGGTTCTCGTCGATGTCGAACTGGGCGACGAGGGCGCGTCCCTCGAGCAACTCCTTGATCTGGGCCACGACGGGCATCATTCTCTGGCAGTGGGGGCACCAGGAGGCGAAGAATTCAACAAGCACCACGGGGCTTTCGCTAAGTAATTCGGTATAGGTCATAACTTGGGATTTTAATATTAGTATAGTAAAAACGCCCGGCGGTGAAAAGGGTTCAGCCACCTTGTAAAATACCCCCCCGGCGCAAGCCGGCCATGCGCGGATGCAGGGCGCGAGGGCAGCCCCGTAGGGGCTCCACTCCCGGACATGCTCCACTCCCGGACATAAGGAAAGGCGCGCCCGGAGGGACGCGCCTTTATGGTGGGGTTATAGTTTCGGAGGATTGATTATTTCACGAAAACTTTGCTAACCTTGTTGCCTTTCTTCACGATGAAGAGGCCGTTTTCTGCGTTAGCCACGCGAACACCCTGAAGGTTGTAATAAACAGCGGGAGCGTTGTTAACCTCAGTCTCGATACCCTCAACACCGGCGATCTCTTTTTCGGAGTTGAAGATAACCGAAGGATTGTTTACGTCTGTGATGTTGAGAACGCAGCTGCCAGACCATTCCTCAGCGAAAGTAAGGTTGTCACCATTCTTTGCGAGAACATAGTCCGTGTCGAGCTCAAGAGCTTCGTTGGAGCCGCCGTCAGCGTAACCGCCGCAGTTGATCTTCTGCCAGTTTGCATCAGCAATTTTAAATGCCGCGCCTGCAGGAACCGACTGATCTTCACCGCACACGAAGGTATAGACAACGCCATCGGTAGTACTAAACTCCCAAGCGTCGAGATCGCCTTCATTATTACCCCAGTTGTTCATATCGCCGCGGAAGTAAACCTTTGTGAAACCGGTGGGTTTCGGAGTAGTGGTTGTCATTGTGATAGTGCTGAGGTCGCCGGCTACTACGATCTTGTAATCACCTTCCCAGGGAGTCTCGATGTTGGGGCTGTCCTTATCACCTGCTACAAGAACAACGGGCTTGCCCAAATCCGCCTCTTCGTAGGATCTTTCGGGCACGAGGATACCTGTGTTGAAACCGTCCCAAGCAGCGGCAACATCTTCGCCATCCTTTGCAGTGGAGATCTTGAACGACGAAGCGTTGGTGAGATCAAGAGTATAAACGCCGTCAGCGTATACGAACTCAGCGGGATTGCCGGGTGCCCATTCTGCGGGGAAACCTGTACCGGCGCCTGTAGCGTAGAGAGGAGCACCGTTCTGTGCGTTTACTGTAAGTGCTGCTGCAGCAGCAAGTGCAAGTGCGTAAAACTTCTTCATAATTGATTGAGTTTTTTGTTGGTTATTTATATAAGTTGATTATAAATCTAATGAGATAGCCTTCGGAACGGGAGTGCCCATTTCGACGCGAAAAAAAACGCGGGAAAAACAAAGAGGCTTACGCTGCTCGGCATCATTGCTCAATTCGTTGCAGGCAGCCGATTGCTGCCGGAATCATAGAGGTCAACGCTCAATGGTTACTTTTTAACCAACGGATGAATGAGTTCGGATTAGCCTTAAATCATGGTAGCCGCCCTGCGGGCACAATTCCGATGCAAAAATAATCAAAAAAATCGAAACGCGCACAATATTTGCAAAAAAAATTGCAGAAAAATATCAGAGCGGCGAAAAGGGGGCGAAAAAAAGGGTGCGCCAGCTCGCTGACGCACCCTTTTGTCGCAGCGGACCGGGGTCCGCCGGGGTTTTCAAAGATTGTTTCGCTCCTGATTATTTCAAGGTGATAGTGTAAGGATAAACGCCGAAGTTAACCTCGATGTCGTAGGTTCCCTCCTTGGCTTCCATGTTGTCGCCGTTGAAGTTCAGGTTGTAGCTCTGTTCGTTGCCGACTACTGTCTCAACCTTGGCGCCACCGAAGTTGAGCGTCCATGCATGGTTGCAACAGAGCTTGAAGTTGTCGCCGACCTTGACTCCCTTGGCAGTCCATACCTTGAAGTCGCTCGAGTGAGTGAGCTCGGTAGCGGATGCGAGGTCCCAGCCGTTGCCGGAACCGATCACTGCAATCGACTCGATGGGGCTGAATCTGTAGGTGAGCAGAGCGAGGTTCATCTCAACCCAGTAGAAGTTGGTGCCCTTGAGCTGCGGTTTGATATTCTTGCCGTCGCTGCTTGTGGTGAGTTTACCGGTCATAACGTTGTTCTCGTCAACCACGGGATCCTCATCTGCCGACTGCTTGAACATCGTGCCGCCGAGAGTCGGGCGCTCGCCGATGCGGGCGATGTTTCCGAGAGCGGCCACGCCCTTATACTCGATGTAGTTGTCGGTGTGGAGCGTGAAGACATTCTTCGTTGCCGAGAAGGCATAGAGCTGGTCGAGAGCGAAGCTTACGCTGAATGTCTCGGTCTCCATGTTGACGGTGATCAGCATCGGGCCTGCGCTTGTGATGACGCCCGGAGTGCTGTTGGCAGTCGTAACCGGGTTGAGCAGACCGCTGATAGCCGTAGCTTCGCCCTTGACGCCAAATGCGCCGTCGGCAAACTGCTTGCTTGCGTATGTCGAAGCCGGGATGATCATCCATCTGTAGCCCTCTGCGGAAGTAGCGAGGTTCTCGGGAACGTCAAACTTGATCGAGAACTGAGGATTGTCATACTGGTTGGCGCCTGCCTGGGTGTTGGTGAAGGGAATCGCCTTCGTGATATCCCAGTTGCAGAAGTTGCCGACGAGATAGTAAGCGTTTTCGATCACCTTGGTCGGATCGAGGGTAGTCACCTTATAGAGGTAGCTGCCGTAGTAGGCATCCATGCCGCCGAGACGGACCTTGGTTGTCTCGAGTTTGGCATAGGCAAGGTAGCGGATATATACGTCGTAGGTGCCGGGAGCCTTGGAAATGGCTCTCTGGATGGCGCCGTTGAGCATGTCGGGATTGATCGTGATTTTGTTGTCGGCATCAACCGTCGTTTCGATCTGTTCAGCATTCGAGAAGTTCGCGTCGCCGGCGACCTGAGCGTAAACCACGAGGTTATACTCGGCGGGGAAGTTCACGAGCTCGTCGATGTGAGCCGCTTCGGCAAACAAATTCTGCTCGTTGAGAGTCTTGAGGTTGAACTCGGAGGCATCCTGCGACACCTTGAGGTTAGCATCCTCAAACACCAGACCGGTGTCGGGATAGCCATGAGCGGGGGGATCAGGAAGATCGTCGCTACATGACACCATACCCGCTGCGAGAGCAATAATCGATAAATATTTAAAAGCTTTCATACTGAAATTTCTGATTTGTCATTATTGAGACGGCCGGTTCCGGTCAGGCTTCGGGCCGGAACCGCCGTTTCAGGTTGGCATCAATTGAACTGAGGCGTGCGGCCTACGAATGTAACTTCCTTATTGCCTTCCACAACATAGATGTTGAGACCGGTAACGTCGACAACGACGGTGAACGGAGTCTGCTCGGTGCAGTGGATGCCCCAGTTACCTAAACCCGGGCTAATGATCTCACCGTTGAATGTGCCTCCGTTGGCCACATTGTCGTTGATCGGCTTCACATAGAAGTCGTCGGCGTGCGAGCCGAGCGAAGCGTCGGGCTTCCATCCGAGGAGCTCGGTGAAGAAGCGGAACTGGCTTGCATTGTCGGGATTGCTCGTGTCGCCTCCGTTATCCTTCGGATCGAGCAGGAAGTGGCCGACATATAGCTTCTGGCCTGCGAGGGCGTCCGGTTCGTAAACGCGGAAGGGGACGTAGGCGTCGAAGTTGGCTGCGGAGGGGGCGAGGAAGCCGTTGGAGACTGAGCCGTCGAGTGTGGATACGTCACCGCAGATGTAGATCCATCCCGGTTTGAGCAGTGCGAAGATCACGTTGACCTTGTCGTAGCTTACCACATTGTTGGAGACGATGCGGCTGCCTTCGATTCCGGGGATTTCGCAGACGGCGCGGAAATAGAGTTTCACGGGACCTTTTGCGAATTCGCTCTTGGCGTAGGCATCCTCGTCGGCGATGCCGGCCATCTGGTTGGCTGCCACGGCGAGGTTGAAGAGCTTCAGCGACATTGCTGCGCTGTTGGGGTTGGTATTCTCGAGAGCGATACTCTTTCTTGCAGCGATATCCTCGTCGCTATAGGGCACTGTCGGATCAAGGCTCACAAGGGCGGAATAGTTGCACTGTGCCGCAAAGCCGTAATCGGGCTGCGAACAGAAGAGGTTGAACGTCTCGTTGCTGGTCAGATCGCCGTTGGTCTGGAGCACCTGCTGCTGAAGGGCCGGTGTGTTGACCGTGAACGTCGTCGGATCTTTATATTTCGGGTCTTCGTTCTGCTCGCAGCTTGTGAAGCTGATTGTGAGCATCAGTCCGAGCGCCGAAGCCATCATTAATTTCTTCATATCTTATGATTCTATGATGATTTGTGACAATGATTGATTAATAACCTGTGGTCTGCTCGAAATTCGAAGAAATCATCACATCGGTGGGGATAGGATAAAGCTTCGTAAATTCGCGGAGGTTCGTACCGGTCTCGACGCCGCCTTTCCATTCCCAGGTGTAACCGGTGCACCACTGGTTCCAGCGGATAAGGTCGGTGCGGCGTGTGGACTCAGAGTAGAGTTCGCGGCAACGCTCGTCGCGGAGGGTCTGCATGTTGACCGACGAGAAGTTGTGGTCTTTGTCGCCGTAAGCGCGCTCGCGGATATAGTTGACATAGGTCGCAGCTTCCGCGGGGGAGCCTCCGCCGCCCTGAAGGATGGCCTCGGCCGCTGTGAGGTAAATCTCAGCCAGACGGATCATGGCATAGTCGCCGCCCAGCTGATCCTTCGGCTGCGGCTGCTCGGGCAAAAGCTTGCCGTCGTCATCATAATTCCAGTTGGAATATTTGATGGCAAGATAGCCGTTGGTGCCCCAGTTGTCACCAAGGAGAGTAACATTTTCGGGAGTGAAACCGAACTTCGATGTTGCGAAGAGGTCAGTGCGCGAGTCATCGCTTTCCGACATTTCGGGGTCAAGCCACTCGAACTTCTGGATGAAGCTCTTGCGGGCCACCATACATTTCCAAGCGTCGCCACAGTTATACCATGCGGCTGCGAGATTGGCGGTTTCGGGATCCTTGAAATTCCATGTCGAACCGTCGGGAGCAGTGTAGTTTACCTTCGACGGATCGTCGGTAACGGATACACCGTCGGTTGTGCCGAGCCATGCGACGCAAAGGAACGTGGCGCCCGAGTAGCTGAGCAGGTTGGGATCGTCCTGAACGAGCGACCATATGATCTCGTTGACATCGCTGCCTTCGTTGCCAAGCACATATTTCTTGTTGTTGGCGCCGAAGAGGGTCTTATAGGTCTTTGCCAGACCGTTGCCGTAGTAGCCGCCCTTGCCGAGACGGTTGATCACGTTCTTGCAGTGGGCGTAGCATTTGTCGTAATCGGCGCGGCCTGCGAAGACTTCGCCGTTGAGGTAGATCTTTGCGAGGATCGACTCGGCAGCGTCGAGACCGACGAAACCATAGTGGGGAACCTGGTTTGCGCCATACTGGGCGACAACCTCCTCAAGGTCGGAAGTAACGAGCTCGTAAACCTGAGCGCGGGGGAGCTGCGTGGGGAGCTGACCCACGAGAGTGCTCTCGTCGGCATAAGGAATCTTGTCGTAGAAGCTCAGCATGTAGAAATAGCATGCGCCGCGGAGGATACGGGCCTGACGGACATACTCGTCAATCGTGGCCTGGTCAACACCTTCAAACTGGCCGCTCTGCGCCGAATTGATAAACTGGTTGCAGAGGGTGATGTTGATCATCAGACGCGAATAGAATCCATAGACCGAAGGAGTGTCCGGGCTGACTATACCATAGTTCATCATGCCGTATGTAGCGGGGTCCCACAGCCAGGAAGCCTCGTCGGTGGGGATGCACTCAGCCGTGAACAAGGCGCGCTGGAACGAACCCATACCGCCGTCATACGGATCAAGGATGTTCGTGCCGTTAGGGCCATAGGTACAAAAGTTCAGATAAATATCGCTGAACACCCTGTTGATGTCTTTCGAGACATCGGTGATTTCATTGGGGTTAACCGGGGACAGGTCGAGGTCATCGACACACGACGTCGCACCAAGGCAGAGCGCCGACACTCCCAATGTCATGAATATTTTATTGAATGTCTTCATTTTGTTCTTTCCTTAAAATTATAAATTGAGAACTACACCGAGAGTTGTGGTGATAGGACGCGGATAGGGGCTCTTGTCTATACCGCTGAACACTTCAGGATCGACACCGGAATACTTCGTGATGAGGAAAGGATTCTGCACGGCGCCGAAGATTCGGAGCGAACCCCAGTCTTTCTGGAATGTGTAGCCGAGCGTGATGTTGTCGCAGCGCAGGAACGAAGCGTTCTCAACGAAATAATTCGAGAGCTTGTTGTTCGTGTTTCCGTTCATGAAGATATACGTATCGTCGAGAAGATTGGAAAGGTTATAAGCCGGCGACTTGGCGCTATAGCCGTTGGTGCTGTCATACTTCATGCTGTTGTAGACATAGTTGCCTATGCTTGCGCGGAGCTGGATGCTGAGATCCCAGTTCTTCCAGGAGAAGCTGTTGTTCCATGCCATCGTCACCTTCGGGTCGCGGCTATGATACATGATCTTATCGTTCTCGTCGATGATACCGTTCGCATCCTGGTCGACGAACACACCCTCGATCGGATCGCCGTTCTTGTCGTAAACCTGCTCATAAACCAGGTAGGTGAATGCGGGCTTTCCGACGATGAAATACTGCAGACCGGTGTTGCCTTTGTCGCCGAGGCCTTCAGCCTGAAGTGCGGAAGAAACGCCCTCGCCCTGCAGTTTGGTAATCTTGTTTTTGTTCCAGCCGATGTTGAGACTTGTGGTCCATGTGAAGTTGTCGGTGACCACAGGCTTGGCGGTGATGGTAGCGTCGATACCGATGTTCTCCATCTCGCCGATGTTACGCCACATCTTCGTCTGGGTGTTCATGGCAGCGGTGGCCACGTTTGCAAGCAGGTCGGTGGTGTTGCGCTTATACCAGTCTAATGTCAGCGTGATTCTGTTATTGAGGAATCCCATGTCGAGGCCGACATCCCAAGAGGAGGTTGTCTCCCATGTCAGGTCGGGGTTGTAGGCCTGCGGATAGTAAGGATAGATCCATTCGCCGGAGCCGTCGGGACTGAGATAACGGAAGCCGTTGGTATAAGAGTTGATATAGTTAGGCATGTAGGGGAAGTACATACCGTTGAGGTCCTGCTGACCGGTCTGGCCCCACGATGCGCGGAGCTTGAACTCGTTGAGCCATCCTCTTGTATCCTCCATAAACGACATATTGTTGATCTTCCATGCAAGAGCGGCTGCGGGGAAGAGACCCCAGCGGTTATCTTTAGAGAAACGCGAGCTACCGTCGTCACGGATAGTGAACGTCAACAGATAGGTGTCGTCAAAGGTATAGTTCAGACGTCCGTAGAAGCTAAGCAGCTGATAGATGAAACCGCCGTAGTTGACGGGAGCGTCTTTATATGTCTTGCCGATGTTGGCTGCGGTGGCAGGATCGTAGTTGAGCGTATATACGCCGTTGTTGTATACGCTTCCGTCGCTCCAGTTGTTGTAGAAGCCCATGGTCGTATAGACTGTCGAACTGTGATCGTAGGCGTCCTGACGCTGCCAGTCGTAACCGACCGTCACGTCGAGATTCGACTTGATGGCGTCAAACTGCTTCTTATAGTTGATATAGAAAGAGAGCATCGTGTTGCGCTGGAGCTGATACCATTTGTAGTCATAACCGGCACCGGTATTGCCCATGTCATTGTTTCTCCATGCCATGATGGAGTTTTCTTTTGTGTTGCTATGCTGCCATGCCTTTGTCACCTCATAACCGAGGTTGAGGTTGAAGTGGAGCTCAGGCACCCAGTAGAGGGAATAGTCGATCTGAAGGCTGCCGTTTGACGAGAGGCTCTTGCCGATATTCTTGACATCATCAAGTTCCTGCACCGGGTTCTGGAATCCCTGGGTCGCATATTTGCCGGCTTCGGTAAGGTTGTAGTAACCGTTGAACATCGTCATGCCCGTGCGGCCCGTTGTGGCATAATCTTCATGGATGGGATAGACGGGAGCCATGGTCACAGCGCTGGAGAGGTTCCAGTTGCAATGGCGTGTGCGGACGTATGATCCGTTGGCTGTAGCCGTAATCTTAAGGGCATCGTTGAAGAACTTGGGAGTCAGCGTGAAACCGACAGTGGTACGCTGCATGCCGCTGGTCTTCATGATACCGTTGTTGTCGGTCCAGGAGGCGTTGACGCGATAAGGAAGAATACCTGCGCTACCGCCTACGCTAAGAGAGTAATCCTGAGAGAAAGAGGTGCGGAGCACTGCATCCTGCCAGTTTGTGTTGTGATACATGGGCTCGCCCTCGGGATCTTCATTATAGTTGAGCTTGCTGAGCATACCCTTGGCAGCATCTGAGCCGTAGGTGTTGATGAAGTCGACAAACTTGTTGGTGCCCATCATGTTCATGAGCTTGCCGGGGGTGTTGACATGCCAGTTGGCAGCAAAATTCACCTGCGGACGACCGCTTTTGCCTTTCTTTGTCGTGATGATGATCACACCGTTGGATGCGCGCGAACCGTAGATTGCAGTGGCGGATGCATCCTTAAGGATGGTCATCGACTCGATGTTGTTAGGATTGAGGTTGCTCATCGGGTTACCGCCGGCACCGTTGTTCATGTTCGACATGGGGACACCGTCGATCACGATAAGAGGGTCGTTGGAAGCGTTGAGCGAAGCGCCGCCGCGGATTCGGATGTTGGCCGAACCTGTCGGGTCACCACCGTTGGTCGTAACGACAACGCCCGGGCTTGCGCCGACCAGAAGGTCCTGGGCCGATGTCGAGATACCTGCCTCAACATCATCGGGTGAAATCACGGCAACCGCACCGGTTGCATCCTGTTTCTTGACAGTACCATAACCGATCACCACTGTCTCGGCGAGAACCGTGGCGTTCTGCTTCATCACAATGTTGAGATGGGTCTGTCCATTCACGGGAACGTCCATAGGATCATAGCCTACATAGCTCACCACGAGAGTGGCATTTGAAGGAACCGTGATCGAGAAGTTTCCCTCCAGGTCGGCCGATGTGCCGTTGGATGTGCCTTTTTCCATAATGGTGGCACCGATCAGGTCTTCTCCTGTCTCATCGGTCACATGTCCCGTGACTGTGATCGACTGAGCAAGAGACGGGATTGCAAGCGCCAACAGCATTGCCATCGTCACCCACAATTTCCTGTTCAGCTGAAAACAAAAGTTCTTCATGCAGAAATGAAATTAAGTTTTACATTAGGGTTATTTAAATTTATTCTTTTTCAGACAGTTAGTGCTTTGCTTGCATTGTTTTCATGGAAGCGGATAGATAGCTGAAGCTTACAATCGGAGAGACCCGCGGAGATAGTCGCGGGCAGAGTTTTTCATGCCGTTTTCCCTTCTTTTGTGCAAAACAGATACAAAAATATAGATTTTATAACATTATTTTTGGCCACAAAACCCTTTTAACACTGTTAATTAACATTGTTAAGATATAATTTTTGCAAAATCTGCCACTAATTCTCCAGTCTCCAGGCGGCGTCGACGCGGCGTTTCACGGCCAGAAGATTGAACGCTATCGCGAGAAGAGTGAGCAGCGCGCCGGCCGCGGGAACCACCCAGAGGGAGCCGTCGCCGCCGCCGAGGCCCCGGATCGGGGCGATATATTGCGAGCGCATCGCCACCACGCAGAGCAGGGCGAGCAGATAGGCGGCGACCGACGCCCAGATCACGAGCATCCGGTAGGGACGCCCCACAGCCCCGGCGTCGTAGCCGAGCATCATGAGCCGATGGAGGGTCATCCTGTTTTTCTCGAGGATGAGCGAGATGGAGAGCAAAAGGATGAAGATCGAGAGGATGGTGATTATAGCTCCGACGGCGAGCACCACTCCGATCACCACCTTGAGCATGAAGGCCGCCGAGCTCCCCTTCTTGTCGCCGGCGAGCTCGTAGCCGTGGTCGTCGAGATATTTCGAGATGGCCACGTCGCCGGGGGAGTTGACGTCGATGATCAGGCGCGAGGGCTGGCGCGTGGCGCCGCTGCCGAGCCGGCGGTTGCTCTCCTCCATGAATTCCTGCGGCACGAGAATGGTGTTGAGCCGGTTGGAATAGCCGGCCACGCGGCCGTGGAGACGCATTATGCGCGTGCCGTCATCGCTGCGCATGGTGAGGTTCATCGGGATGCCGCTCATCAGTCCTTCGGAAAGCTGCGGCAGACCGGCCGAGGTGGCGAACCCGAAGTTATAGAGGGTGAGATAATCCTTGGAGATGATGATCGGCACTTCGTCGCTGCCGGGGCGGTAGGTCCACTCCCCTTTCGGCACGTCGACAAACTCGTCGGGGATCGACTCGAAAAACATATAGGTGGAGAGGTCGCGCCCCTGCTGCGAGATGTTGGCGGCCACGCGGAAGTCGTTGGCCGAGAAGCGGCCGACTTTCCTGACCCATGGCTGCGCCTCGATGTCGGAGATCTCCGCCTCGGTGAAGGAGGTCGACTCGGCTCCGAGGGTGTTGGCGGAGGTGACGCGCTTGTTGACCACGAGATAGTCGGTCTTGATGAAGCTGTCTTCCTCGTCCCAGATCGATCGGGCATCGCCATAGAACTGGAGGGCGCCGAGCACGATGGCGAGGCCGATGAAATTCGAGACCACGAAAGCGGCCACCCGCGCGGCGGAGGTGTTTTTGCGCAGAAGCCTTACGACAAGCGACTCTGTTTTCATAGTCTTAGCCTTTCGTTATAGTCAAGGAGGATATGGTTGCCGACGGAGGTGGAGATGACTCCGGCCCCCTGGCGCCGGGCCTCTTCGGCGATTATGGTGGCGGCGATCCGGTTGTTTTCTTCGTCGAGATGGCTCACGGGTTCGTCGAGCAGGATGAAGTCGAACGGCTGGCAGACGCTGCGGATGATCGCCACGCGCTGCTGCTGGCCGATCGACATGCGGCCGGCGGGATAGTCACGGCGCGAGGCGATGCCGAGCTGTTCGAGCCAGCGCTCCACCATTTTTTCGGAGGCATAGCCGGTGACGCGGTTTTTCAGCTGGATGTTTTCCCAGGCCGTCAGTTCGGGGAAGAGTGAGAGCTCCTGGGGGAGATAGGCGATGTTGCGGCGGCGGAGAGCCTGCCAGCCGGCCATTGAAATTCCGGCGGCGTCCTCGCCGTCGAAAAGAAGCCTGCCCTCATAGTCGGTGCGGGCGCCGAAGATGTAGGCGCACATCGACGACTTGCCGCCGCCGGAAGCCGCCTCCACAAGATAGAACTTGCCGCGCTCGAACGCCACGTCGTGGCGCCACACGTCGCTCGGGGGTATCTTCTCCGACACGAACACGCGCGGAAGCATCCCCTTCATCTCTATGCGGCCGATTTGCCGGCCGCCCCGTTCTTCAGGAGTGTCCATATTATGAATCCAATCCTCCCCGGGGTGTCTATTACGCCTTCCTCAGGGTTATATACTTTTATCCTTAATTATATCAGATATATCAGAAACGGGCCTTCTTGGCTGAGTCGACGAGCATGTCGGCGAGAGCCTTCTCGCTGTGGAGCTGGAGGTTGATGGTGAGCGTCTCGTTTTCTGGGCGGAGTGTGAAGGCCACAATGCCCTCTTCAGGGGAGAAGGAGCCGACACCGTTGGCAACGACGCCGATCGTGCAGCCGTCGAGATATTTGGCGCCCTCGGCCACCTGCATCGGACCGCTGACCGGTTCGGCGGTCTTGCACATCAGGAGATTCCCCTCCTTGCCGACAGTGAGCTTGCCCATGTTGAGCATCGAGACGAGCGCCGAGGTGTCGGTGCCGGTGGTGCTGACCACTCCCTTGATGCCGCGGCCGTTGCTGTCACCGGCGAAGGCCATCGTGCCGTCAAGGCAGACGAGCACCTTCACGATCTCGCCGATATATGAGGGGCCGTTGCCGGAGACAGCCTCCTGAATCTTCTTCACCCCCTTCTGCGAGATGGCTGCAGCGATGAGGACGTTGCAGTCGCCGCCGAGGTTTTTCACAACCTTCTCGTCAATCTTGTCGAGCGGAAGGATGCACTTGGCCGGTTTCCCCTTGCTGTTGAGGGGCATCACCTTGACGTTGGCCTCGTTCTTATCTATGGAGAGGTCGAAGCCGAGATCCTCCACATCCTTGAAGATTGTCTGCAGGGCCACCTGGGCCATAGCCTTCGACTGGAAGTCGACGTTGGCGAGGTTCATCACTCCGGAGAGGTCGGCCCAGCCTTCCACGGTCTTGTCGACTTCCACGAGGTTGTCGGCGTATGGATTGCTGAGGAAGCTGTTCTTATCGGAGAGGTCGAGGAAGCTCTTGATGGTGCGCCCGTCGACTGCGGCGCCCATGCCGATCCAGAAGCGGGTGCCCTTCATGGCCACCTTGCCCGAGATGTCCACGCCGTTATCGCTGGAGAAACCCTCGCTGACAATCTTCTGCTCCTGGCAGAAAGCCTTGAACTTGTCGGGGTCGGAGAGATTGCCGGTGACATAGGGATAGCCGTTGCTCACGAAATATACCAAAACGGAGAACTCGATGCCCGAGTCGCCGTTGAGCACTTTCTGAAAGTCCTGATAATCTTTGGCGGAGAGGTTTCCCTTGAACGCTTGGTCGATTTTGTCGCTGACGGTGATTTCCGAGCCGTTGGCCTTGCAGCCGAAAGCGTCGAGCATCTTTTCCACATTGACCACGGCCACCACGGGGGTGTCGGCGGGGACGGTAGCGAGGATATCCTCGGCGTTGGCCGAATCCTTGGAGCAGGAAGTCAGCATAGGGGCGACAGCCGCGAAGAGGAGCATAGCCGCCAGAAAGACATTGAATCTGAATTTTTTCATAATCGGATTGTTTTGAAAGCGCAAAAGTAAGCAAAAAAACGCAACTTCCCAAATATCGGGGGCTCGCTGAGGCCGCTGAGGCCTGCTGAGGCCTGCCCCGGGCCGGGCCACCACCCTTCGGGCGGCGCACGGAACCAAGCTAACGCGCCGCACGGAACCAGCCTAATTCTGCTCTTGGGCGGAGAAATAGCGGAGGGCTTCGTCAGTGTCTCGCTTGAGCTGGCTGCGGAGCTCGCCCAAGCCGGCGAACTTGCGTTCGTCGCGGAGGCGCTTGGGGAGGAGGATGCGGATCTCCTCGCCGTAGATGTCGGGGCCGTCGTAGTCGGGGAAGTATGCCTCGACGGTCACGGGGCCGTCGTCGGTCACCGTGGGGCAGCGGCCGATATTGACCACGGCCACATGGATCTTGCCGTCGGGGAGGCCGGTGTAGCCGGCGTAGACGCCCGGGGCCGGGAGCTGGCGCTGCGGGTCGACGGCGAGGTTGGCCGTCGGAAAACCGATGGTCCGGCCGATATGGCGGCCATGGACGATCTCGCCCTGGATGTCGTAGTGGCGGCCGAGCATGTCGTTGGCCGCGGAGATGTCGCCGTCGGCGAGGGCGCGGCGTATCGCCGAGGAGGAGATTCCCTCGATCTTCGGCGCCTCGATAACCTCGATGCCCTTCTCGGCGCCGAGGCGGCGATAGTCGGCGAAGGTCATGAGGCGGCCGTCGCTGCCGAAAGTGTTGTCATGACCCATCACGATCATTCTGACGTGGAGCCTTTGGCGGAGGAAATCCATCCATTCCTCGGCCGTGAGCCTCATGAGCGCCGGGGTGAAGGGGACGAGCGCCACGTCGATGCCGAGACTTTCGGCCGCGTGGCATTTGGCGGCCGTGTCGGAGAGGAGCAGCGGCGCCTTCTCCGGGTTGATCAGCTGCAGCGGATGAGGCTGGAACGTGATCATCGTCGGCTGCAGGCCGGCTGCTAAAGCCTGCTGCACAAGGCGGGAGAGCACCGCGACATGGCCCCGGTGGAGGCCATCGAAAGTGCCCACCGTCACCGCTCTCGGCGCCTCGCCGGGATCTCCCGACACGCCGCCGTTAAGATTTTTTATATCGTCCATGCTGCAAATTTAGTAAAAATTGTTTACTTTTGTGGAATGTTTCCGCATCTCGCGGTCGAAATAAGTCATGAAGTCCGGCCAATTGCCGGGCGCCCCTCTCCCGAGACGGGAGGATATTCCGAAAAGAAAACTCCCGAGACGGGGGAATATTCCGAAAAGTATTAAAACGAATAAGATATGAATAACATTAAGTCAGTAGGCATTCTCACGTCGGGAGGCGATGCCCCCGGCATGAACGCCGCGATCCGCGCGGTGACGCGAGCTTCTATTTTCGCAGGTTTCAAGGTCTATGGCATCTATCGCGGTTACCGCGGCCTGATCTATGACGAGATAGAGGAGTTTTCCACCCAGAATGTGTCGAACATCATCCAGCGGGGCGGCACGATCCTCAAGACGGCCCGCTGCCAGGAGTTCCAGACGCCGGAGGGAAGGCAGTGTGCCTACGACGTGCTGCGCCGCCGCGGCATCGACTCGCTCGTGGTGATCGGCGGCGACGGCTCGCTCACCGGCGCCCGCATCTTCGGCAACGAGTTCCAGTTCCCGATCGTAGGCCTCCCCGGCACGATCGACAACGACCTTTACGGCACCGACACCACCATCGGCTACGACACGGCTCTCAACACCATCATGGAATGCGTCGACAAGATCCGCGACACGGCCACCTCCCACGAGCGCCTCTTCTTCATCGAGGTGATGGGACGCGACGCCGGCTTCCTCGCCCTCAACGGCGCGATAGCCTCGGGCGCCGAGGCAGCCATCATCCCCGAGATCTCCACGCAGGTCGACCAGCTTTCCGAACTTATCAAAAACGGTTTCCGCAAATCGAAAAACTCCTCGATCGTGCTTGTGGCCGAATCGCCGATCACCGGCGGCGCCATGGGTCTCGCCCAGCGCGTGAAAGAGGAGTATCCCGGCTATGACGTGCGCGTCACGATCCTCGGCCACCTCCAGAGAGGCGGTTCGCCGACGGCCAACGACCGCATCCTCGCCTCGCGCATGGGAGCCGCCGCCGTCGACGCACTCCTCGACGACCAGCGCAACGTGATGATCGGCGTCAAGAACGACGAAATCGTCTACGTCCCCTTCACCAAGGCGATCAAGAACGACAAGCCGATCAACCGCGACCTCGTCTCCACGCTCCGCAGACTCTCGATTTAATCAGGCTTTAGGCTTTAGGCGATAGGCTTTAGGCTTTAGGCCGGGTGGCGCGTTAGCATGGTTCTGTACGCCGCCGAAACGGCGGTGCCCCGTCCCGCCCCTGCCGAAAGCATAAAAACCCAAAAGATTTCAGAAAAAATTTGCGGATGCCAAAACTTTTTCCTAACTTTGCATTCGCAATCGGGTGGATACCAGAGTGGCCAAATGGGGCAGACTGTAAATCTGCTGGCTTATGCCTACGGTGGTTCGAATCCATCTCCACCCACAACGCAACTACAACAACAATAACGATTTCAGCAGGCATTCCTTCGGGAATGCCTTTGCTTTTATACGGGCCCGCCAATCTTCGGCCCGGAAACCGCCGGAAGAAACCGCCGGAATTTGCAGAAGGCATTTCCCGGCTGCGATTTGGTGTAGATTTGGCATTGCCGAAAATTTTTATTACTTTTGTAAATTAGCATATAATTCCGTTTTGTCATGATGGAAGTAATTAATTTCGCCGACCGCCCCAGCCTCGCCAACCGCTATATGCTGGAGCTGCGCGATGTGGAAATCCAGAAAGATCCGATGCGCTTCCGCAACAATCTCGACCGCCTCGGCCAGATCATGGCCTACGAGATCTCCAAGCGCCTCGATTATCGCGATGTTGAAATAGAAACCCCGCTCGGAAAATGCATCTGCCGCGAACCGGCCGACAAGGTGGTGCTCGCCACGATCCTCCGGGCCGGACTGCCGTTCCACCACGGTTTCCTATCCTATTTCGACCGCGCCGAGAACGCTTTCGTGAGCGCATACCGCAAATATAAAGAGAAAGGGGGCGACACTTTCGACGTGCTGATCGAATATCTCGCCTCCCCCTCGATCGAGGGAAAGACCCTTGTAATCGTCGACCCGATGCTCGCCACCGGCAGCTCGATGGACCTCGCCTACCGCGCACTGCTCTCCAAGGGGGTGCCGGCGAAGATCCACGTGGCCTCCGTGATAGCCTCGCGCCACGGCGTGGAATATGTGAAGGAGCATTTCCCCGACGGCACCACCATCTGGTGTGGCGCCATCGACGAGGAGATCAATGCCCACAGCTACATAGTGCCCGGGCTCGGCGACGCCGGCGACCTGGCCTACGGTGAGAAGGAGTGACGCCAGCTTATGATCCTGCGCAATCTCGAAATACTCAACTTCAAGAACATCGCCGAGGCGAAGATGGAATTCTCCCCCGGCGTGAACTGCCTCATCGGCCTCAACGGCATGGGGAAGAGCAATCTTCTTGAAGCGATCCATTTCCTGAGTATGGCGCGGCCGATGACGTCGATACCCGAATCGGCGCTGATCACCCACGGCGCGGAAATGCTGATGGTGAAGGGGCGCTACGGGATGGACTCCGGGGCCGAGGAGAGCGTGAGCTGCGGAATAGTGCGCGGCAAAGGGAAGACCCTCCGCCGCAACGACAAGGAATACCGCCGCATCTCGGAGCATATCGGGAAGTTCCCGATCGTGTCGGTCACTCCGGCCGACAGCGAGATCGTGACGGGGAGTTCGGAGACGCGCCGCCGCCTGATCGACATGGTGATCTCGCAGGCGTCGCCCGGCTATCTGAGCCATCTGATCCGCTACGGGCGCGGCCTTGACAGCCGCAACAAGATGCTCCGCGCCGGAGTCAACGACCGCCTGCTCTACGAGTCGATCGAGACGGCCATGGCCGACGCCGCGAGCCATATCCACGCCGCCCGCAAGGAATGGACCGAGGAGATACTTCCCTCTTTCGCCGCCTATTACAGCAAGATCTCGGGCGACGCCGAAACCGCCTCGCTATCCTATCGCAGCGTGCTCAACGACCGCGACCTCCGCGAGGTGTTTGACGCCGAACGGAACCGCGACCTCACCTTGGGATTCACCTCGGCCGGCATTCACCGCGACGACATCACGACGCGCCTCGGCGACTACTCGATGCGCCGCCTCGGAAGCCAGGGGCAGGTGAAGTCGTTTACCATCGCCCTCCGCCTCGCCATCTACGACTATCTGCGCCGTGCCGGGGGTATCACCCCGATCCTCCTGCTCGACGACATCTTCGACAAGCTCGACGCCTCGCGCGTGGGGAACATCATGGAGGCGGTGAGCTCCACCGACAATTTCGGCCAGATATTCATCACCGACACCAACCGCGAGCATCTCGACGAGACGATAGCCGGCATCCACTCCGAAAGCCGCATCTTCGAGGTCTCGGCAGGGAAATTTGAGATAATTAGCAATTAAGATAATTTGGAATTTTGAATTTTGAATTTGAATTTAGAATTAATAATTAAATGAAGCGCCAGGAGCCGGAATCTGTCGGCGACATATTGAGGCTCACCCTCCAGGAGAGCAACATGACCCCGAAACTCGACGAATGCCGGGCGGTGGAGCTGTGGCCTTCGGTGATGGGGAATATCGCCGACCTCTGCGGACGTCCCTTCGTGAGAAACGGGGTGATGACCGTCAGCGTACACGCCGCCCCCCTGCGCCACGAACTCACCATGATCCGTTCCCGGCTCGTCGAATCGCTCAACAAGGCCGTGGGACGCGACGCTATCACCGAAATCAGATTCATATCCTGAAATCATGGACCCCAAGAAACTTCCGCCAAGAAAATATTTCACCCATTCGGTCGACCTGCAGCTCCGTTTCAACGACGTAGACGTGCTCGGCCACCTCAACAATACAATATATTTCTCCTTCTACGACACCGGGAAGGCCTACTTCTTCGAGCATATCATGAACTCTCCGATGCAGTGGAAGCATGTGGACTGCGTGATAGCCAATGTTGACTGCGCCTATATCTCCCCGATCTATTTCGGCGAGCAGATCCAGGTGTGGACGCGCGTTTCGGAAATCCACGACAAGAGTTTCAGGCTGCAGCAGATGCTCGTGGAGAAAAACACCGGCGAGCTGAAGTCGGCCTGCGAGAGCGTGATGGTGAGCTTCGACCCCGACACCAAGCAGGCCGTGCCGATGAAGGAGGAATGGCGCCGCGCCCTGACCGCCGCCCTTATCGAGGAGAGCGATCGGGGAGGGATTGGTAATTAATAATTAATAATTAGTAATTAGTGATTTAGCTTTAAAACTTTAAAACTATTATATATCGTGAACGAACACAAACAAGACGTGGAAATGCTGATGCGCGAGATTCTTCGCCGCGAAGCCGACGCAGTGCTGAATATCCCGGTGACCGACGGATATGACAAGGCTGTGGAACTGATCGTTGAGCATGTGAACCGCCGCGGCGGCAAACTCATCACTTCCGGAATGGGGAAGGCCGGGCAGATTGCCATGAACATCGCCACTACGTTCTGCTCCACCGGTACGCCATCGGTGTTTCTCCACCCCTCTGAGGCACAGCACGGCGACCTCGGCATCATCCAGAAAAACGACCTCCTTCTGCTTCTGAGCAATTCGGGCAAGACGCGTGAGATCGTGGAACTTGTGGAGCTGGCCAAGGTGCTGAACCCCGGGATCCCGATAATTGTTATAACAGGAAACGGCGACTCGCTTCTCGCCAAGGGAGGCGACGTGACGCTCGTCACGGCTCCGGCGCCCGAAGTGTGTCCTCTGGGCCTGACCCCGACCACCTCCACCACGATGATGACCGTGATGGGCGACGTGCTCGTGGTCGGTGTGATGAAGACGATCGGTTTCACCGCCGCCGAATATGCCAAGCGCCACCACGGAGGATACCTCGGCCACAAGTCGAAAGAACTCTGCTGACGTCCCGGCATTTAGATTAACCCAAAAGAGAAAGCTATGACACTCGAAGATCTTTCCCTCGACCTGAGGGATTTTCCCAAGGATTCGCAAGATCTGCATATCATCGAAGAGGCCCTCAGACTGCGCGGGGAATCGATGAAGCAATTCGCGCAGGAACAGTTTGAAACCGCTTTGGCCACCAATGTCGAAGCGCTCCGCAAGATGCGCGATTTCTCCAGCTTCAGCCACACCGAGTTCCGCGCCCTCCTCGTAGGTCTGCTCTTCGACCTCTCGGAGATCCATTACCAGCTCAAAGACTTCAAGCAGAGCGAGAAGGAGCTCGAGCTCCTCTTCAAGGTGCTCGACCAGATGGTGAAGGACGATCCCGAACGCTTCGGCCGCTACCACGTGCTCGCCATGGAGCTCTCGACCCGAATCCTGCGTTCGCGCAAGAAGACGCTCGAGCTCCTCGCCAAGCAGCAGCTCAACACCGGCCTTCTCTATGAGAAAGTCCATGCAGGCGTCTCCGCAGCCACCGACAAGCTCGTGGAATCGCTGCGCAAGACGGCCGAGATGCTCGCCCAGACCGGCGACTACCGCGCCGCCGTGAAATTCTATGTCGAGGCAATCCGCATCGCCAAGAAGCGTTCGGGCAAGGTGACCCGCCGCGAAATCAAGATGACTATTGACATGGCGCGCATCATGATGCATTCCAAGGCCGACCACGACCGCGCCCGCCGACTGCTCAACGCCGTGCTCCCCCATGCCATCGCCCTCGAGCTGATCGAGTTTGAGGAGAAGATCAAGGAGATGCTCACCGACATCGACCAAAGCGAAGCCCACGAACCGATGTGGCGCTCATTCCTCGAAAAGCTCCAGCGCGCCACCCGCACCCGCCTCCGCAAACGCGACGAGAAGAAGGAAAAGGAGGAGAAGGAGAGAGAGAAAAAAGAGGCGAAAAAAGATGTGAAAGAGGAGAAGGAATCGGAAGGCGAAATCAAGGAGACTGAAAAGAAGATCGCCAAAACCGAGAAAAAGATAGAGAAGGAGGCCAAAAAAGCCTCCAAGAAATAAAAGCTCCCGTAAAGGGCCAAAAAAGGCGCATCAGCTTTTCAGCCGATGCGCCTTTTTTAGCCGATGCGCCTTTTTTAGCCGATGCGCCTTTTTTATCTGAAGTTATCGATCAGGATTGCACTTAAGGTAATAGAGCAGAATGCTCTATCTCATCCCGGGTTTATTCCCGGAATGAAGTCCATTTCAGGCCGGCGGCCGAAGTGTGAAGGTTGGCCATCTTTATGGTGGCCACGGCAGCCTCGGCCCCCTTGTTGCCGAGCTTTCCTCCGGCGCGGTCGAGCGCCTGCTCGAGCGAGTCGACGGTCAGCACGCCGAAAATCACCGGCGTGCGCCCCTCGGCATTGAGCCGCGCTGTCCCCTCCGACACTATCTGACAGACATAGTCGAAATGAGGAGTGTCGCCTCGGATCACGCAGCCGATCACAATCACCGCCTTGATATCGGGCATCGAGCGGAGCGCCATGCCGGCGGCATTGACCAGCTCCACCGTGCCGGGCACTTCGGCCTGGAAGATGGCGCTGTCAGACACCCCTGCGCGCTTCAGCACGTCGACTGCCCCGTCGCGAAGCGCATGCGTCACGGCCGGATTCCACTCCGCCGTGAAAATCGCGCACTTGAACTGCGAAGGCTCCACAATCTGCGGCACCTGCAGCTCCTCGCCGTTGGTATTCAGAACTGTTGACATATTCAGCTTATTTTTAATGATATCCGGGAATCAGCAGCCGCCGCAGCAGCCACCCTTAGAATCGCAACCGCCGCCGCAGCCGTCGCCGTCGCTGTCGCCGCAACCGCCGCCACAGCAACCGCCACAACCCGAAGTCGGATGGATCTCCTCCTCCGTGGCCTCGCGGACTTCCACGATTTGACCCTGATATCTCACTGTCTTCCCGGCGAAAGGATGGTTGAAATCCATCTTCACCTTGTCGCCGATTTCCAGCACTTTCCCCATCACGCGATAACCCTCGGCGGTCATCATCGGCACCATCGCGCCGACCTTGATCTCCTCGGCCATCTTGTCGCCGCGCATGAAAATCTCGCGGTCGAGTTCCAAGACATCCTCCGGATTATAGTCGCCGAAAGCGGCGGCCGGCGGAAGCTCCACCTCAAAACGATCCCCCTCGCCGAGGCCCTCCATGGTGGAAGCAAGGCCCGGGATGATCTCACGCGACGCACCGAACACCATCACATCGGGTTGCGAAAGAGGAGCCTCGAAGAGAAGCTCACCGTTCGACGCGTCAAAAACCTTATATGCAAACTGCACGAACTTGCCGGGCTGAACCGTCTGCCTCGACTTTTCGTCAATCTTTTCGTATTCTTCTGACAATACGCTCATTATTATCTAATATATTAGCGGGTTATTATTTTATTCTGCTTATTCTGTCTATTCTGCGGGAATGTCGTCGGGATCGATTTCCTCCTCAGATTCCGCGGGCGCGGCCTGAGCCGGGGCTGTCTGCGCCGGAGTCTCCGGAGCCGGTGCGGCCTCCTCCTCTTCAATCGCCTCGGCATCCTCAGGATGCTTCAGCACATACTGTTCCGACGGGACCACGATGTTGAAATAGAATCCCTTCACATCTTTCACCTTCCGCTTGTCGTCGGGATTCTTCTGCACGGTGAGGTAGTCATATCCCGGATCGATAAACTCGGCGCCGGTGGCTTCGTAGCCGAGGAGCTGCACCATGTCATATTCATGCATGGGATAGATCACATACCAGGCGTTGTCCTGATCCTCGCCGGTGCCGGTGCTCTTGATGGCGCCGAGCAGATGCTCCAGGCGGTATTCCCAGATCTTGGCGCGCATATCCTTGCGGCGTTCCTTGAGCACATGGATCAGAAACGACATCTGCCTCAGGTCGAAAGGATTGTCCTCGAGCGAGAGCTGGGCATACTTGATGATAGTGTCGATCTCCTCGCGGGTGTGGGTGGCTTTCGAGCGGAGATCCTTGGTCTTCTCGGCATAAGGCGACATGCGGTAGGGGTCGAAATCCTCCTGGAACATATAGCCGAGATAGAGATGGCGGAATTCGTCGTTGGTCATCGTGGTGTCGTTGACCTCATATTTCGCCTTGAGTTTCGGGAAGTAATATTTGCTCTTGGGGTCGAGGGTGGAAGTGCGGATTTCATTGAGATCCGGCTTCACCACCTTGATCTTTCGGGGGTTCTCCCCTCCTCTCGGGGCGGGAGTCTCGGGGGTTTCGGCCAGCGAACGGCTTCCGGGAAGACGGGCCGGCTGCTGCTGTTCGACGGTGACCACGGTAGTCGAACCCGACACCGAGCCGCGAGAGCCGCTGCGGCGCCACGACCGTTTCTTCTTCGTCACCTTCGTCTTCTTGCCGCTTGATTTCTTCCTGCTTTTCTTGCTGCTTTTCCGGCTGCTTTTCTTGCGCGATTTCGACCGCGACGAGGAAGAGGCGGCGACGACCGGCGGCTCGGCAGCCACGGCATATTCCGCCGGAATGCCAAGCGAGAAAGCGGCCACGACAGCCAAGGTAATGGCGCGAATCCGCCAGCGCCTGATGTTTTTAATTATATTTTCAGCTATACTTTCTATTGACGACATCATTATTTGCGAGGTTTTAAATTACTGCCCGCTGACAGCTATCACCAGCACCAGAGCGACGCCGAGCTGCATCACCGTGACAGCAGTCGGGAAACCCTTAGCCAGCAGATAGGGGAAGAACCGGCCCGAGCCGATAGCCACGGGTTGCCCGTCGGGAGTGCGCGAATAGAGCAGGAATCCGAAGAAGATGCCTGCCAGGGTGGCGAGGATCATCACCGCGTAGAGAAGGCTCAGCGTCGAGATGAAGGTGAAGCCGAGAAGTCCCACCGCCATACCGACCACGCCGCCGACGATGATATACCCCATTCCCCGGGTCTGGCTCACCACTGCGGCAGGCTGCAGATAAGTGGCGAACATCACCACCAGCGTCATGCAGAGCCAGCCGATAAGGATGGTGTTGTTGATATATTCGGCGGCGGGGAAGCCGGCGAAGCTCAGCGAGAGGAGTGCCAGATAGGAAAGGGCGGGGCCGAGAGCCGGACGCCCGGCGAGCGCGATGAGCGAGACCGCCCAAAGCACGCAGCTCAATATGATAAGAAACAGAGTCATCGGGTCATATAATTAGAGGCGGAAAAGCGCCAATAGTTTAACGGCGCCTCCGCAGAGGTTACAATCATGGCGGGGGCGGAGGCGCCGGCGGCATCTCCTCCCCTACTGATTAAACGCTTCAGGAAGAATTTTTATTTGCCGGCGGCCGATTTTGCCTCGGAGCCGGCGGCCGGAGTGGCTTCGGAAGCAGCCTTTCCGGAGGCAGGAGCAGCCTCGTCGGAATGCGGGGCGCCTTCGTGGCGGTTGAGCTCCGGATAGGCTATGCGGGCATGATAGATCGTGGCCAGACGCTTCTTGAACGTATCCTTTATCTCCTGGATGTCGCGGAAACTGATCGGCGACTCGTTGTAGAGTCCGTCGGCCTGCTGGGTGTCGATTATCTTGTCGACAAGGGCGTTGATCGACTCCGACGAATACTCCTTGAGGCTGCGGGAGGCCGCCTCCACGGCGTCGGCCATCATGAGAATGGCCGTCTCGCGGGTCTGCGGGTTGGGACCGGGATAAGTGAAGCGGCTCTTGTCGACCGGCCGGTCGGGATTCTCGTTGACCGCCGTGTTGTAGAAATAGCGCGTCACGCTCTTGCCGTGATGCTGCGCGATGAAGTTCTTCACCTCCGCCGGGAGTTTAGACTTTCCGGCCAAGGCGAGTCCGGCTGTGACATGGGAGATGATCTTCTGGGCAGAAGTCTCCGGCTTCAGGCCGGCGTGGGGGTTGACTCCATGCTGGTTTTCAGTGAAGAATATCGGGCTTTCAAGCTTTCCTATGTCATGATAGAGGGCGCCGGTGCGCACAAGCTGGGTGTTGGCGCCGATGGCGCGGGCCGCCTCAGCGGCGAGCATCGACACCTGCATCGAATGCTGGAAAGTGCCCGGAGCCTCCTCGGCGAGCCGGCGGAGCAGCGGATTGTTGATGTCAGAGAGTTCCACGAGCGTCACCGTCGAGGTGAAACCGAAGAGCTTCTCCACCACGAGAATAAGGATATAGACGAAGGAGAGGAGCACGCCGTTGACCGCGAAAGCGCCGATCACGCGCCATTCGAACTGGCCGAGGTTGCCGTCGGTGAGAAGGCGGATTGTGAAATAGGCCAGGCAGTAGGTGACGAAAGTGATCAGGGCCGTGCGCAGCAGCTGCGAGCGCTGGCTGAGCTGATGGATGCTGAAGGCCGCGGTCATTCCCGCCGTGACCTCCAGGAAGATGAACTGGAAGGGATAGACGGCCACCACCGCGGCGAGCATCACCGTGACGAGCAGCGAGAAAATCGCCGTTCGCGAGTCGAAGAAGACAAGGATCACCACAGGCACCGCCGCGAAGGGAACGTAATAGATGCCGTTGCGGAAATATTCGAACATCAACACCGAGAAAATCACGAACGCCGTGATGAATATCATCAGGAAAGTCATCTTCTTCACCGAGTTGAAGAAGACCGGACGGAAAATTCCGAGGAAGAGATAGAGGCCGCTGAAGCACATCAGGATATAGAGCACCTGGCCGACGAGGAAATAGCTGTCAGACTTCTCCTGGCTGCGGTTCTTGTCGAGCATCGTCATGTAGGTGTTGAGGTTGGTAAACACCTGAGGGGTGACGATTTCGCCCCGGTCGACTATGCGCTGTCCGGCCTTAATGACACCGAGGGCGGCGTTGATCATCAGATATTCCTGGGCGAGGAATTTGGTGTTGGCGGCAGTGTCGACCTCCACGTTCGGCTGGAGCACGGCATTGAGTGCGCGGGCCACTTTCTCCCGTTTTCCCGGGGGGGCGGGCTGGGTGAACGTCTCGGAATAGACCGAATCGATGAAATGGAAGGCCATCGCCGGCGACATCATCTGCGAGGCGTCGATGGTCTCCACCATGCCGGCGCCGTTGTCGACACCGGCCACGCGGAGCTCCTCCTTCCCCGACTTCTTCATCTTGGCATAGACTTCGGAATGAACCACACCGTTGGCGAGCACGCCGTGGAGCAGGCTTTCGAGCAGCCGGGCCTCCTGCGGGGAGACGTCGGCGGCAATGCCCCGGGCGAAGCGCTCCTCGCTGACGCGGGTCGATTCGGCGTCGCGTTTCACGATCGGCACGAAAGTGCGGTCGATGCTGTCGCGCATCACTCTGACAGAGGCCGAATCGCGCAGAATCGGCATGTCGAATTCCGCCGTCAGCAGCGGATAGCGCCAGGGCTGGTTGAGCTCGTAGCTATACGACTGATGGTCCGACCCCGGAAGCAGAAGCATTATCAGCACCGTGGCCCCGATGATGAGGGAGAGGCGGAGCAGCCGGTCTTTTACTTTCGATTTTATCTTCATTCTCTTGAAATCTTGCTCTTGAAATCTTGGGTTATGATACTCTCCTGGCCGTGCGGACACCCTTGATTTCGAGCAGGGCGCGGCAAATAGCGTCGAGAGTCTGCGTGGAGTCGACCTGCACCGTGAGCCGGCAGGTGAAGACCTCGTCGGTTGCCTCGATGTTGAGGCCGCGCAGATTGATGCCGAGGCGCAGCGAGAGAGTGCCGGCGATCTCCTCGAGCACTCCGGGGCGGTCGATACCCTCCACGGCGATCGTGGCCATGAACTTGTCGGCGAGCTCTCCCCAGACGGTCTGCACGAGCCTCTCGCCGAAACTGCTCTTCAGGCGCATCGCCTTCGGGCAGCTCACCTTGTGGACCACCACCTCCTCGTCGTCGTTGACGAAACCGAGCACGTCGTCGCCAGGCACGGGAGTGCAGCAGAGATCGAGCAGATAATTGGGACGCTCGCCGTCGGGATGGAGCACATAGACCTCCTTGCGGTTGATCTTCGGCTTCGCGGGAGTTTCCGGAGCGTCGGTCGAATCAGCGCCCTCTCCGGCGGCCTCCTCTTCCTTCTGCGGCTTGCGCGAGGCGAAGGGATTGCGGAGCACGCGGCTGAGCACCGACCGGCGGGTATTGTCGAGCTCCTTGAGCTGCTTGGGAGTAAGCTCCACCGAGTCTTGCGCCAGGCGGATATAGAGTTCCTCCTCGGTCGGGATGTTGTAATTATTGAGAATCGCCTTCATCACCGCGGGGCGCATCCTGACATGCTCGCGCTCTATGAGCTCGCGGAACATCTCCTTGCCGCGGGCCACGAGGGCGCGGCGCTCACGGCGCAACGAGTTGCAGACGCAGCTCTGCGCTTTGGCAGTGTGACAATATTGCATCCATTCCTGGCGGGGAGTCTGGCTCTCGGAGGTGATGATCTCCACCTGGTCGCCCGAGTCGAGCACGTGGGAGAGCGGCACGAGCCGGTGGTTGATCTTCCCGGCGATGCTGTGCTGCCCGAGCTTGGTGTGGATGTTGTAGGCCAGGTCGAGAACCGTCGCTCCCGCCGGCAGGGTGATCAGGTCCCCCTTCGGAGTGAAGACATAGATCTCCGCCGAATAGAGGTTGAGCTTTATGGTGTCGAGGAAGTCTATGGCGTTGGGCTCCGGGTTGGCCAGGATGTCTTTGATGGTGTTCATCCATTTGTCGAGCTCGGTGTCGTCGTCGTAGACGCCCTCCTTGTATTTCCAGTGGGCCGCATAGCCGAGTTCGGCCACGATGTCCATCTTGCGGGAGCGGATCTGGACCTCGATCCATTTGCCGTCGGGACCCATCACCGTGAGATGCAGGGCGCGGTAGCCGTTGCTCTTCGGGGTGCTCGTCCAGTCGCGCAGCCGGTCGGGGTGCACGCGGTGGCCGTCGGTGAAGAAGGTATATATCTCCCAGCAGCGGATGCGCTCCTTCTCGTCGTCGTCGTTCTCGAAGATCACCCGCAGGGCGTAGACGTCGTAGATCTCCTCGAAAGGCACCTTCTTGGTCTCCATCTTCTTATAGATGGAATAGGCGCTCTTCACGCGGGCCTTTATCTCATATTTGAAACCGGCGGCGTCGAGCTTCTCGCGGATCGGGGCCACGAACTCCTCGACGATCTTCTTGCGCTCCTCGGCGCTCTCGCTCACCTTCGCCATGATCTCGGCATATTTCGCCGGATGCTCATATTTGAAGGCGAGGTCTTCGAGCTCGTTCTTTATCTTGTTGAGGCCGAGCCGATGGGCGAGCGGGGCGTAGACATAGAGGGTCTCGCCGGCGATCTTGAACTGCTTTTCGGGGCGCATCGAGCCGAGGGTGCGCATGTTGTGAAGGCGGTCGGCCATCTTGATGAGCACCACGCGGATATCGGTCGACATCGAGAGGAGCAGCTTGCGGAAATTCTCCGCCTGCAGCGAGGCGCGGTCGCCGAATATTCCGCCGGAGATCTTCGTGAGACCCTCCACGATCGAGGCTATCTTCGGACCGAAATTGTATTCTATGTCCTCGCGGGTGAACTCGGTGTCTTCGATCACGTCGTGGAGCAGGGCGGCGCATATCGAGGTGCTCCCCAGCCCGAACTCCGTGATCACGATCTTCGCCACCGCCACAGGATGCAGGATATAAGGCTCGCCGCTGCGGCGGCGCACCCCCCTGTGGGCATTCTTCGCAAACATATAGGCGCGCTCGATGATCTCCACCTTCTTGCGGTGATTGCTCGCAAGATAGGCGTCGAGAACTTCCCGGAAGGCGGCGTCGACCATCCGGTCTTCTTCTTCGGCAGGCATGGGACGAAATTCGGTCATGTTACAAAGTTAACAAACAGGATTGAATAAAAAAAATAAAAAACCGGGCATCTCGCGACGACCGGAGCTTTTACTAAAATAGTAACAGTGTCTTTATTGCCGTTATAGCGGGCTTTAGCCCTCTTTTCCGGCTTCGGAGAGGGGACGGAGGGAGTCGACGATCAGTTCGGCGGCATATTCGGCGGCGACATACGTGCCGAGGCGGCGCTGCATGTTGCGGTAGCCCTGGATCTGCCAGTCGCGGCGGGGCGAGGCCTGCAGCAGCGGCGAGAGCTCGCGCGAGATGGAATCGACCGTGCATTTATGCACGAGCAATTCAGGCACCACCGAGTTGCCGACGATCAGATTCGGGAGCGAGACATATTTCACCTTCAGAAGCTTCTCCATTATATGATAAGAGAGAGCCATGCCGTTGGCGCGGTAGACCACCACCTGGGGAGTGCCGATAAGCGCCGTCTCGAGCGTGGCGGTGCCCGAAGTGACGATGGCGGCCTGCGAATATTTCAACAGCGTCGGCGTGCAGCCGAAGGCCACCTTCAGCCCCGGATCCTGCGCAACCTCGCGGTAGAACTTCTCCGACACGGCCGGAGCCGCCCCGACCACATACTGGAAATCGGGATAGCGCTTCGCCGCCTCGATCATCAGCGGAAGGTTGTTGCGGATCTCGCCGCGGCGCGAACCGGGAAGAAGCGCGATGATCGGACGGTCGTCGTCGAGTCCCTGACGCTCCATGAAATGCTTCTTCGGCGGAAGATGGCCCATATATCCGGCCACCTCCTGCACCGACGGATTCCCGACATAAGTCACGTCGTAGCCATGTTTCTTATAGAACTGCACCTCGAAAGGAAGGATCGAATACATCCGGGTGACAGTCTTCTTGATCTTGCGCACCCTGTATTCCTTCCAGGCCCATACCTTCGGGGAGATGAAATAGTGGACCGGTATGCCGAGCTTGTGGGCATATCCGGCCATCGCCAGGTTGAATCCGGGATAATCGACGAGCACGAGGGCATCGGGCCGGTATTCGCGAAGGAGCTTCTTGGCCTGCTTCATGTTCGACCAGAGGGTCGGAAGCTTGCGGAGAACCTCGCTGAAACCCATCACGTTCATCTTGTCGTAATGAAGATCAGGCTCGCGGTTCGCCTCGCGCGCCATCAGGTCGCCTCCGAAAAAACGGAATTCAGCCTCGGGATCGAAGCCTTTTATATATTTTATCAATTGGGAAGCATGGAGATCGCCCGACGCCTCCCCGGCTATCAATACATATTTCATACGCATCTCAGACGCAAACCCGAAGGCCCGGATTTACGTTCTATCGGATAAAATAATTCCATTGAAGCTCACGTTGTTCAAGATATGAAAATCATGCGCTACTTCATTATGACATTAATCGCCGCCGTTAGTTTAATGGCGGTGTCATGCATAAACGACACGATCTCCACCTCGTCGAGCGACACGCTGACCTTCTCGCGCGATACGGTGAATTTCGACACCGTCTTCACCGACCTGGGCACCCCGACGGCCCGTCTGATCGTGCACAACCGCGCCAAGAAAGGGATCGAGATCTCGTCGATAAAATTCCGCGATCCCGACACCCGCTTCCGGCTGAATGTCGACGGAGTGAGCGGCGTCGATTTCCACGACGTCGAGATCCGCGCCAAAGACTCCATCTATGTCTTCATCGAGGCCTATCTGCCGGCCACCCAGGGGAATGTGCCGCAGCTTGTGGCCGACGATCTTGAATTCGTGACCAACGGCGTGACGCAGACGGTGCGCGTCGAAGCCTACGGCCAGAACGTCACCCGGCTGCGCGACCTGCGCGTCACCTCCGACACCCGGCTCACCGCCGAACGCCCCTACGTGATCTTCGGCGATCTCCGCGTCGAGGCCGGCGCCACCCTCACCATCGAGCCCGGCGCCCGCCTCCTCTTCCACGACAAGGCCTCCCTCACCGTCGACGGCCGCCTCGAAGCCATCGGAGCCCCCGGGAAAATGATCGACTTCCGCGGCGACAGGATCGACAACGTGCTCCCCAACGTCGGCTACGACGTGCTCGCCGGCCAATGGAAAGGGGTGACAATATCCGCCGGTTCGTTCGACAACCGCATCGAATATGTCAACATGCGCTCGACAGTGCAGGGGCTCGTGGTCGACTCCTGCGCCGACCTCTCCCGCCAGAAACTCACCATCCGCAACTCCTGGCTCCATAACTCCCAGGGGAACGCCTTCGAATCGAAATATGCCAAGGTCGACGCTTACGGCGTATGCTTCTCCGAGGCCGCCGGAGCTTGCGTGGAGCTCTCGGGCGGAAGCCACCGCTTCGTGCAGTGCACTTTCGCCAACAATTATCTCTTCTCCGCAATCTATAGCCCGCTCGTCAATCTCATCCACTGCCTCCCCGAAGAGGCCAAGAACAATCCCAACCCGCTGATGCAGGCCAACTTCGAGAACTCCATAATCTATGGCCTCGCCGCCGACATCGAACCCGGCGACCTCAAGGGCTCGCAAGTCTTTTTCGACTATGTCTCGCTCAAATCGAAGGGTGACAACGACGCCAATTTCCGCAACTGCCTCTGGGAGACCGACCCCCTCTTCTATACCGACCGGCCTATCTATTACTTCAACTATCGGCTCCAGCCCGACTCCCCGGTGAAGAGCGCCGGAAACCCCGCCTTCGTGGGCGACGCGACAATCACCGACATGGACGGAATCAACCGCCTCAGCGACGGGAATCCCTCGCTCGGAGCCTACCAGTTCTACCCCGAATATGTCCCCCCGACCCCACCCAACGCGCCCCGCGATGCAAAATAAATTTGCGCATTAACGCAAAGTTTTTTAAATTTGTAAGATTAATCTCTCCCCGTTCAACCTGACATGGCGCAGAAGCGCCGCGACAACAAGAGAAAAAAGTGAAAATCCACAGGGAAGGCACCAACATCCTCATCATGCTCTTCATAGTGCTGGCGGCGCTCAACGTGCCGCTCTGGCTGTTTATGCCTCCTTTCATGATCCCGGCCATTCTCTCCGCAATCTCGGTGACGGTCTATCTCTTCGTGTTCAACTTCTTCCGGAGCCCGAAGCGCCATTACCGCGGCGAGAGGGAAAACCATGTGGTCAGCTCGGTCGACGGCCGCGTCGTGGCAATCGAGCGCGTCTTTGAAGGGGAATTCCTGAAGGAGGAGGCCATAATGTTCTCAGTCTTCATGTCGCCCCTCAACGTCCACGCCAACTGGTTTCCAGTGATGGGCCGCGTGCTCTATGTGAAGCATCACGCCGGCCGCTTCCTCTCGGCCTATCTTCCGAAGGCGAGCAGCGAGAACGAGCGCTCCACGATCGGCATCGAGATGGACAACGGCCGCCGCATCACCGTGCGCCAGATCGCCGGAGCCATGGCCCGGCGCATCGTGACCTACGCCCGCCGCAACGAGCACGCTGACATCGACAATCATCTCGGCTTCATAAAGTTCGGCTCGAGAGTCGACATATATCTCCCCCTCGACGCAGAAATCCTGCTCGAAATCGGCGATTTCACCAAGGGAGGAGTCACTCCGGTGGCCATCCTCAAGCCCGAAAACGGAAAAGAGTCTCCCAAAGAGAGCCCCGCAGCCGTATGAACGTGAACTTTCGTTCGCGCCCTGAAGTTTCTATTCTGAAGTTTCTACTGTTATGAACCCTATCACCCGCAACATACCCAACAGCATAACCTGCCTCAACCTCGCGGCGGGTCTTATGTCGATAGTCTGCGCCTTCGGAGGCGCCGAGCCGCTCTGGGGACTGAAAGCCTACGAGTGGGCATTCATCTTCATCGGCATCGCTGCCGTGGCCGACTTCCTCGACGGTTTCGCCGCCCGCGCCCTCCATGCCTATTCCGAACTCGGCAAGGAGCTCGATTCCCTCTGCGACCTCGTGAGCTTCGGAGTGGCTCCGGCGATGATCATGCTCAACTGCCTGGAAAGCGTGGCCCCGGAAACCGGCTGGATCAAATGGGGAGCGCTCCTCATCCCGGTGGCCGGCGCCCTGCGACTCGCCAAATTCAACATCGACACCCGCCAGACCTCAAGCTTCATCGGCCTCCCCATCCCGGCCAACGCCATCTTCTGGATCGGCTACGCCTCGATGGCCTACAGCGGCGTGGAAACGCTCGTATCCCCCCTCTGGTGGATTTCGGTGCTCCTGCTCGAAAGCTGGCTGATGATCTCCCCCCTGCGGCTTTTCTCCCTGAAATTCAAGACCTGGGGATGGAAAGGAAACCAATGGCGCTGGCTCCTGATCGTCACGGCCATAGTGCTGGTGAGCGTCATGGGAGTGCCCGGACTGATGTGGCTCATCGTGGCCTATCTGCTTTACGGCCTCGCCGCCGGCGGAAAATAATCCGCCCCGGGAATCCGCCCGGCAAAAAATTAAAGAATCAGATCGACTATCAATGGGAACTACTCTTATAATCATCATAATCCTCCTGCTTCTATGGCCCTGGATAGTGAAATGGACCAAGAAGTTCATGATGCGCCGCGCCGAAGACGCCTTGCGCCGCGCCATGGGGATGCCTTCGCGCAAGGAGGAGGAACGCATGCGCGCCGCTCAGGAGAAAAACTCGCGGGCCGACACCCGCGGCCGCTCCCGCTCGCGCCGCCGCCGACCCGCCGCCGACCCCCATCCCGCCCGGCTCATGAAGCAGGTGGCCGAGGATGTGGAATTCACCGAAATCTTCAGCTATAGCGAAGAGATCACCGTGGAAGGGACTCCCTCTTCACGGCAACGGCGCGGACGCCGCCCCGACAACGGCGCCATTATCGTCGAAGAACAGGTGACCGACGCCGAATTTACCGAAATAAAGACCACTTCTTCAAGACCGAAATAATGAAAACATTATTTGTCAGCGATCTCGACGGCACGCTGCTCCAGCCCGACGCCCGTCTTTCGGACACCACCGTCGGTCTCCTCAACGACGCCATAGCCCGCGGAAAACTCTTCACCATAGCCACCGCCCGCACCCCCGCCACCGCCGACGAGATCCTGAAACGCGTCGACATCCAGCTCCCCGCCATCGTGATGACCGGAGCCGCCCTCTGGGACCGCGACGCCAACCTCTACTCCCGCATCAAATATATGCGCCCCGAGGCCGTGAAACGCCTCCTCCGCATCTATGAAGAGATGGAGATGCCGACTTTCATATATACGCTCGTCGACAACATGATCCATATCTACCATCAGGGAGAGATCACGCCGCTTGCCCGGCAATTTCTCGACGAACGCATCCACAACCCCTTCAAGCGCGTGGAGGAAGGTCCGCTTCCGGCCGACGCCGAAAACGTGATCCTCTTCTACGGAATGCAGCCGTCGGAAAAACCGCGCGCCACTTTCGAGAAGATGCGCTGCGTGGAGGGAGTGAGGCCGCAGTTCTACCACGACATCTTCGGCGAAAGCGTAGGAATCCTCGAAGCCTTCGCAGCCGAGGCCACCAAGGCGAAGGCGATGCGCGCCATGGCCCGCGAGCTCGGCGCCGACAGGATCGTGGCTTTCGGCGACAATGTCAACGACCTCCCCATGATGCGCGAGGCCGACCTCGCCGTTGCCGTCGAAAACGCCCTCCCCGAAGTGAAGGAGGCCGCCGACATCGTGATCGGCCCCAACACCGACGACTCCGTGGCACGCTTCATTGCCGAAAGCTAAACAGTGATTAGATTGTAGATTGTAGATAGTAGATAGTAGATAATAGTGATTGGTGATTAGTGATTAGTGAATTCCTAATTCCTAATTCCCAATTCAAATTAACGCCTCAGACAATGGACCGCCACCGATACGGAAAACTCATCATCATCCTCGTCTCTGCAATCGCTGTGGCAGGCTTCCTGCTCATTTCCAACAACCTCATAAAAGACCTCGGCCGCCAGGAGAGGGAACGAATGGACATCTGGGCACACGCCACCGAACGGCTCGCCCAGACCGACGTCGACTCCGACGTGGAGTTCCTCCTCGGTATCATCTCGCAAAACAATTCGATTCCGGTGCTGATCACCGACTCGAACTTCAATATCTCCGAATTCCGCAATTTCTCCCTCCCCGACAAGAGCGACGCCGACAAAAACCTCTATTCAGAGCTTTCCGACCGCAACAAGCGCTATCTGCTCGACCGCCTCAAGAAACCGGGCGGCGACACTCCCCTCTCCGTAATGGCCGAGCGCAACTCCCATTTCATCAGGCTCGAGCTTTTTGCGGGCGAGACCCAGTATATCTATTATGAAGATTCCCGGCTGCTGAAGAGCCTGAGCATCTATCCCTACGTGCAGGTGCTGGTGACGGTGGTGCTGGCCGTGATCCTCTATATGGCGGTGATCTATACCAAACGCGCCGAGCAGAACCGCGTCTGGGTCGGACTTTCGAAGGAAACCGCCCATCAGCTCGGCACCCCGATTTCCTCGCTCATGGCCTGGGTGGAACTGCTGCAGGCCACCGGCACCGACCCCGAGATCACCACCGAGATGGACAAGGATGTGAAGCGCCTGTCGGTGATCGCCGACAGGTTCGGAAAGATCGGTTCGAAGCCGGAGATGGAGCTGGAATATATCAACGACACGGTGAGCCGCTCGCTCGACTATATGAAGAGCCGCGTCTCGGGGAAGGTGAGCATCAACATGCATCTCTCCGAAGACGACCACGGCGTGCGCCTCTCGAAGCCACTGCTGGCATGGGTGATGGAAAACCTCACGAAAAACGCCGTCGACGCCATGCAGGGGGAAGGGCGCATCGACATAACCACGGGCGCCGACAAAAACCGCGTCTGGATCGAGGTGAAAGACACCGGCAAAGGAATCGCCCGCAAGAACTTCAAGACCGTGTTCAACGCCGGCTACACCACCAAGAAGCGTGGCTGGGGCCTCGGCCTGACGCTCGTGAAGAGAATCGTCGAGGAGTATCACGGCGGCCGCATCTATGTGAAGGAATCGGAGCTCGGGAAAGGCACCACCTTCCGCATCGAATTCCCCATGGCCCAATGACCAGACCCGATATCAGAACGGAGGAGGACCGCCCGGGCCGCCCGGTGGCATCCCGCCCCTGCGGCCTCTCCCGCCGGGAAAATCTTCCGGAATATCCTTGTTCTTCCGCTTTTTCATCGTATTGAACTTCCAGCTGACGCCGAACATCACGTAGCGTCCCAGGTCGTTATATTCGTTGTCGGAGATCATGTTGGCCGACACGCTGCGCGAGATGTTCTTGCGCTCGCCCAGGAGGTCGTAGGCCCTGACGCTGAAGGTGAGCGATTTGTCGGACAAGACGGAATAACTCAGCTCGGCGTTCCAGAGCCACTGGCGGCTGTTGAATCCCCGGGCATAGCCCGACGACTGGGAATAGTTCAGATCGGTGGAGAGTCCGAGGCCGAAGGGAAGCGTCAGCGTAACGTCGCCGTTGAAACCCCAGCTGTGGGTGGTGCGGTCGGGCTGCGACTCGAGGGTGTTGGTGGCCAGCGAATAACTGTAGCGCGGATCGACGGTGATCTGGATGACGGAATGGGTGAACGTCACCCCGGCCGACGGAGAGAGGTTGAGATTCCCCGAGCGGTTGAATTCGCCGTTGATATATCCTGCCATCGACGACCATGATACGCCGAGCCGGGCGTTGAAACGCCACGCCTTGTTGCGGAAGGGCTGGTTGAGCATTCCCATTCCACTCACGCTCCAGTTGCCGTTGGCGTTGGCATAGGTCGACGTGCGCACTCCGGTGGCGGGGTCGGTCAGCGTGCGGTTCACCACCGAATTGAGCGCCACCTGGCCGCTGAGCATCGCCGATATAGACTGCTGGCGGTCGGTGTCGTAGCTGTTGAAATGAGCGCGGAGAGTCTGCGTGAATGTCGGCTTCAGCGCCGGGTTGCCCACGCGGATGTTGAGCGGGTCGGAAACGTCGGCCACCGGCTGGAGCTGCGACATCGAGGGCTGCGACGTGCGCGACCGGTAATGAAGCGACAGCCTCGACGTTTTGGAGAATTTATACTGGAAGCGGGCGTAGGGGCCGACGTTCCAGGTCCACCGCTCCGGAATGTCGCGCGCTTCATTGATCAGGTCTTCGCTCTTCGACATGGCCGGCGCGAACAGCAGTCCGGCGTCGAGCGAATAATTCTCCACCTTCCTCTTGAAGCCTATCTGCAGCTCCTGGTTGAAAAATGTGTTGCGGAAGCGGTTGGAGAGATCGTCGCTGAGCATGGCGCCGTCGGGAACAGAGGTGTAATGCGGAAGCGCCAGATCGGGCGAGAAACTGTCGGAAGGAAGGTTGTAGGTCAGCTGGTCGGCATTGTTGAAACGCCAGGATATCTTATAGGAGAAATTGAGCGAATTTCCCGATTCGGGGGAGCCGAGAGGCTCGGTCCAGGTGAGACGCCCCTCCACGCGGTTGCTCCAGTTGTGGTTGTCGAGATAGCGGAAAAGGGTTTCGGAGTCTTCCTGACGCAGATAATATTCTATGTCGTTCCAGAAGGTGGCGTGCTCGCGGGTGTTGGAGAAATTATAACCGAACATCGCGCTGAAGGAGCGCCCGGGCCGGGAGGCGAAGCGATGGTTGAACGTCAGCCGGCCGGAAAGCTCGTAGCTGTTGCCGGAGTTGAAGCGCCGGGAGTCGCCGGAGTTGACCTTAGGATTCCCCTCGGCGCCGGAGCGGAGCACGCTCGTGTCGGCCACCTCCGACTTGCGCAGGCTGTAGGAGAAGCGGGGCGAGAATTCGAGGGTGTTGTAGTCGTCGATGTTCCAGCGCATCCGGAAGTCGGCGCGGAGGTTGTGGCCCCGGTCGCGCGTGCGGCTCCCGCTGCTGCTCGTGCTCACAGAGTCGGGAAAGAGATATTGCGTGTGGCTGCGCGAGATGGCGGTGCGGTCGGTGTTGGAATAGAGAAGATTGCCGCCGATGCGAAATTTCTCCTCGTTGCCTACGTTGAAGTTGAGGCCGAGCTGACGGGTGGTGTTGATGCCGTTGTTGCCGCCGAAATCGCGGAATGATCCCCTCCCCCGGTCGGAAAAGCCCATGTGGTTGACATTGTTGGTGCCCCCGATGATGCTCACCTGATTCCCGTCGCCAAACCAGTTGACATTCAGGTTCCCCTCATAGCGGGAGTCGGTGCCGATGCCTCCGGAGACGGTGCCGAACCAGCCTTGGTTCATCCCCTTCTTGACGGTGAGGTTGATCACCGTCTCGTCATCGCCGTCGTCAATGCCGGTGAGACGCGCGGTGTCGCTCTTGCGGTCGGAAACCTGCACTTTTTCGACAATGTCGCTCGGAAGATTGCGCGAGGCCACCGTCGGATCGTCGGAGAAAAACTCCTTGCCGTCGACGAGGATCTTCTTCACCGTCTTTCCCTGCACAGTGATCGAGCCGTCGCTCCCGACTTCCACACCCGGCAGCTTCTTCAGCAAGTCTTCCACGGCGGCATTGGGGGCGGTGCGGAACGACCCGGCGTTGAATTCCAGCGTGTCACCTTTCGACACCACCGCCGCCTTGACGCCGGTCACCACAAGTTCGTCGAGATTTACCGTCGGTAGCGCCGCTATCGAATCGGCGGCATTCGCGGCGACAGAATCGGCCGCCGCCGTGCCGGCGTCAGCGTCAGCCGGCCCAACAGGCCGCCCGGAGATCGCTTCGGCAGGCGCGCTCAGAGCGACAAGCGTTCCCATCAACATGCATCCTACAACAGATGCCGATATTTTTCTTCCTTTGTTTTCCATTAGAAACTGAAACTGGGGCGGCCGTCCGACCTTGACCTTTAGGATTCTTTTACGACCACACAAATTAATGACTCCCCCCGCCCGCCGGAGGTTTAATCGGAGCTTTCCCGAAAATCCCCCGCATTCCGCCGAAAATAGGGGTGTTTGCCCCGTCATTTTCCGATTTCGTCGGGCGAATTGAGAAAGTTGTGATAAAATACTGACGTTTTGAAGATTTTTGATTAATTTTGCAGATATTTCCCGGGGAGGCCGCGTCTAATTCCGCTCTCCCCCGCTACTGATCAGTTAAGTATGAATATCTCTTATAAATGGCTTAAACGCTATATCGACCTCGACATGAGCGCGCGCGACCTGGCCGCCCTCCTCACGTCGACAGGTCTGGAATGCGACACGGTCGAGGAAGTCGAGACCATCCGCGGCGGCCTGCGCGGAGTAGTGACAGGCCGCGTGCTCACCTGCACCGAGCATCCCGACTCCGACCATCTTCACATCACCACCGTCGACCTCGGCGACGGCCAACCCACCCAGATCGTCTGCGGCGCCCCCAACGTGGCCGCCGGCCAGAACGTGATCGTGGCAACTGTCGGCTGCACCCTCTATGACGGCGACAAGGAGGTGAAAATCAAGAAATCGAAAATCCGCGGCGTGGAATCGTTCGGTATGATCTGCGCCGAAGATGAAATAGGAGTCGGCACGAGCCACGACGGCATCATGGTGCTTCCCGACGACGTGAAGCCCGGCACTCCGGCAGCGGAATATTTCCACGTCGAGAGCGACTGGCGCCTCGAGGTGGAGCTGACCCCCAACCGCGTCGACGCGGCCAGCCATTACGGAGTGGCCCGCGACATCAAGGCCCGCTTCTGGCGCGACATCGCCGAGGGAAAGGAGACTTCGGGATATCCCGAGATCAGCGTGCCCGACGACAGCGCCTTCGCCCCCGACTGCAATGAGGGCGCCGTGAAGATCCGCGTGGAAGACCGCCAGGGTTGCCCCCGCTATTCCGGCGTGACGATCCGCGACGTCGAGGTGAAGGAATCGCCCGAATGGCTCCGCAACCTCCTCACCGCCGCCGGCCAGCGCCCGATCAACAATGTGGTCGACGTGACCAACTTCATCCTCCAGGGCATCGGCCAGCCCCTCCACTGCTTCGACCTCGACAAGGTGAAAGGGGAGGAGATAGTGGTGCGCACTTGCCCCACAGGCACCAAGTTCACCACCCTCGACGGAGTGGAGCATACCCTCGACGAGGCCGACCTGATGATCTGCAACTCGGAGGAGCCGATGTGTATCGCCGGAGTCTTCGGCGGCCTCGACTCGGGCGTGACCGAAGCCACTAAATCGGTCTTCATCGAGAGCGCCTATTTCAACCCGACGCGCGTGCGCCGCACCGCCCGCCGCCAGCAGCTCTCGACCGACGCCTCGTTCCGCTACGAACGCGGCACCGACCCCAACATCACCGTCTACGCAGCCCGACTCGCCGCCTGCCTGATCAAGGAACTCGCCGGCGGACGAATCTGCGGCGACGTCGAAGACATCTATCCCGAACCCGTAAAGAAAGCCGAGTTCGATTTCTCCCTCTCCTACTGCAACACCCTGATCGGAAAGGAGATCCCCCGCGAACTCGTGATCGCCATCCTGAAGGCCCTCGAATTTGACGTGGAGCCGGGTCCCGACGCCGACACGCTCCATCTCCGCGTGCCGACTTATCGCGTCGACGTCTACCGCCCCTGCGACGTGGTGGAGGAAATACTGCGGATCTACGGCTACAACAACGTGGAAATCAGCTCCGAAGCCCACATCAACATTTCGCAGCGCACCGATGTCGACGCCTCCCACGACATGCAGCAGATCGTGGCCGAGCAGCTCACCGCCCTCGGTTTCAACGAGATCCTCAACAATTCGCTGACTGCTTCGGCATATTACGACGATCTCGAGTCAATGCCCGCCTCGGCTTGCGTGCGCCTGCTCAACCCCCTCAGCAACGAGCTCAACGTGATGCGCCAGACCCTCCTCTTCGGAGGCCTCGAAAGCATCGCCCACAACGTGAACCGCAAGTCGGCCAACCTGAAATTCTACGAGTTCGGCAACGTCTACTCCTTCAATCCGGCCAAGGAGAGCACACGCGAGCATCCTCTCGCCCCCTATTCCGAGCACGCCGAACTGGGCATCTGGCTCACCGGCGATTTCACGACCGCCTCATGGAACACCAAAGCGGCCGAAGCCACCGTCTACGACATGCTCGGCCTGGTCGACGGAATCCTTCTGCGCCTGGGAGTGCCCGAGCGCTCGCTGACCCGCACCCAGGGCGCCGACGACATCTTCTCCGCCAAACTCGACATAGCCACCCGCCAGGGACGCCACATCGCATCAGTCGGCCTCGTGCGCCGCAAACAGCTCGCCAAGTTCGACATCGAGCAAGAGGTGGTCTACGCCTGCATCAACTGGGATGCACTCTTCAAGTCGGCTTCCGACGGCAAGGTGGTGTTTGCCGAAATCCCGCGCACCCAGCCCGTGGACCGCGACCTCGCCCTCCTCGTCGACAAGAGCATGAAGTTTGCCGACATCGAGAACGCCATCCGCAACGCCGAGCGCAAACTCCTCCGCAGCGTCCGCCTCTTCGACGTCTATGAAGGGAAGTCGCTCCCCGAAGGAAAGAAGAGCTACGCCGTGGCCATGCAGTTCCAGGACATGGAGAAGACCCTCAACGACAAGCAGATCGAAGCCGTTATGGCAAAGATCACCAAGGCCCTCGCTGCCATCGGAGCCGAAATCCGCTGACCGCAGGCCTCCCCTAAATCAAGAATCAACGAAAACAACATAAGACTTTCACACAATGGGAAGAGCATTTGAATATCGCAAGGCCCGCAAGCTGAAACGCTGGGGCAACATGAGCCGCACGTTCACGCGCATCGGCAAGGAGATCACCATCGCAGCCAAAGCAGGCGGTCCCGACCCGAGCATGAACCCGCGTCTGCGCGCCCTCGTCCAGAACGCAAAGGCCGCCAACATGCCCAAAGACACTGTTGAACGCGCCATCAAGAAGGCCACCGACAAGGATGCCGGAGATTATAAGGAGATCGTCTACGAAGGATACGGTCCCCACGGCATAGCAATCGTGGTGGAGACAGCCACCGACAACAACCAGCGCACCGTGGCCAACGTGCGCAGCTATTTCAACAAGCACGGCGGCTCGCTCGGCACCCAGGGATCGCTTTCTTTCCTCTTCGACCACAAGAGCGTGTTCCACGTTAAACCGGGCGAGGGCATCGACCACGACGAGCTCGAGCTCGACCTCATGGACTTCGAGGCTGAAATCGAGGCCGAGGCCGAGGCTGAGGAATGGATCGTTTACGGCGCTTTCGACCAGTTCAACAATATCCAGAAATATCTCGAGGACAAGGGGCTGGAGATCGTCAGCTCGGAGTTCGAGCGCATCCCGACCGACTATAAGGAGGTGACTCCCGAACAGCGCGAGGCCATCGAGAAGCTTCTTGAGAAATTCGAGGAGGATGAAGACGTGCAGAACGTGTTCCACAACATGAAGGAGGAGGAGGAGTAATCCCCGCCCCTTTATTTACCCTATAAAGACGGCGTGTCGGCTTTCCGGCGCGCCGCCTTATTTTTATTGCGGAAGTGGTTTTATTTTTTGCGGAAGTGGTCGTTATAGATCTTTATGCCGAAGATAATGGCCGACGAGGCTCCGGTGATCACGTTGGTGATCACGAGCGGGATGTTGCCGAGCAATATCCCCTGCACTATGAAGAAAATTGAGCCGAGTCCCATCAGCAGGAATGTGGGAAGGGCTATGCCGTCGGTGTCGCGCGTGCGGATTGTATATATGGCCTGTGGCAGATAACCGAGCACCATGCAGATGGCCGCCAAATATCCGACTATGATCGTGAGTGTTTCCATAACATGAGATTTATATTAAAACACCTCCCGGCGGCAATTTGCTTTTTTGCGGGGATTTAAAAGGGTTCCCACCCGAAATCATCACTTTCTCAGGTCGGCGAGGCGGATGCGCGGAAAAGCGTCGATAAATGAACCGGGAGTGGCGTTGAGAATTTCGACGCCGCGCCTGTCGGCGTAGGCCTTGACGTTGAAGTAGCTGCGGAAGGCTATGGCGTAATTCTCGTAGACGTCGTGGATATGCACGTTTTTGAAGATCTCCTCGGCCCGGCGCAGTTCGGCGTCATCGTCTTTGTAGAAATGGGGCTGGACGGAAACGACGCGGTTGCGTTCGGTGACCCAGAGCGTCTTGCTCCAGTTGTGGTCGGCGCCGATGAGCACTATCTTTCTGAAACCCTCCCTCATCGAGGAGATGATCGAGGGGATGAGCACGTTGCGCGGCCTCGGCATGGCGAGGCCGGAGTCGTAGAGGGGATGCATCACGCAGCGGAATCCTTCGGCGGGAGTGAGATTGTAGAATTTCAGGGTGATGTTCGCCGGGAGACTCTTTACTTCCGGCATCTTGCGGGCGGTGGCCGGCAGGAAGAGGGTCATCTGCCAGTCGACGCTGCGGAGCGCTTCCCAGAGCTGGGGCACTTTCCCCGTTTTCTCTTTGAGAAAGAAGGCTATGTCGGCCAAGATGTAATAGTCGGACCGAAGGTCGCGGAAGTCGGGGGTGAGGGCGGATAGGTTGACCGCCAGGCGGGGATAAGACATCAGCACATCGCGGTCCTGCTCCATGGCGTCGCGGAGCGACGGACCGTTGCCCATGATGATTATCGTATCTTTGCGGTCGCGGCTCTTAGGCGAGGGTCGGCGCGACATTATCGGAATCTTGATGAAGGAGGCGAGCGTTGCGCCCAACTTCCCGGATGCAGACTGTATCTTATTTAATATCATAGGGATAATTCTTCTCTTCGCGCGAGATTACGGAGAGTGTGTCGAAAAATTCTACGCCTGTGGCCTCTTTCACTTTGGAGTTGTCGAGCGTGAGGGTGCGCGACATCGGTTCGAGGGCTTCGGGCGAGAGGGATTCCTTCACTATGGGAAGGAAACGGAAGAAACGGTAGATAGTGGCCGCCCACTTGGCGGGAAGGTGCACGAGGCGTTTTCTGACTCCGGTGTTTGCTCCCATGGCTTCGGCGAGGGCCTCCCATGTGCAGGGGCGTCCGTCGGAGATGTTGAAGATGCCGGGCTTCCCGGGAAGGAGGGAGAGGCAGCGGGCGCAGTCGAGGGCAGTCACCACCGATGTGCGGGCGGCGTTGTCGCGGATCTGCACGTAGCGGCCGTTCAATATTCGGTTGAAGAGGAGGAGGGTATCGCCGTGTACGCCGGTGCCGAACATTCGCGCCGGCCTTGCGATCGTGAGACATGCGCCGGTCCGCGCCGCCCATTTCTCGGCCTCCATCTCGGCCCGGGCTTTGGTGCGGCCTGCCTCGGAGCTGGTCCAGGTGTTATGGGTTTCCCCGACGTTCTCGCCGGCATCGGACGGATAGACGCGCCAGCTGCTGACCATCACGAGGTTGCGCGGCGGGTGCTTCTCCAGCTCCGCGAGCAGACGCTGCGTCAGCCCGAGGTTGACCGCTTCGGCGTCGGCCTCTTCCTCGGTCCCGGCGAGATGATAGAAGGTATCGATATCCTCCGGCAGCTCGATCTTGTCGCGAATGCTAACCCCCTCCTTGTCGCGAAAGCTAACGGCCACGACCTCGACGCCGGGATCATTGCGGAGGATTTCCATCAGGTAACGCCCGAGCATTCCCCCGGCCCCCGTCACGGCAATCCGTTTCCGCTTTTCCCCTTGCCGACAGACTTCCCCTTGCCGGCCGTTTTCCTTTCGCCGACCGACTTCCTCTTGCCGACAGTTTTCCATCTCTTGTAGCTTGCTATCTTGATGACTGATGCTCATAATAAATGACGGCAAATGCACATAGTAAATGACAACAAATGCCCATAAACTGCAAAATTATCAAATCTCCGTCAAAAAGAAAAGAATTACCCCCAAAACTAACAAAACTATCGAGTGTAGTGTCAAATTCACTAATCACCATTCACTAATCACTAACCACAAATCACCATTCACTACCTCAGAGCCCCAAGGGGGTTGCACACAGTCCCCCACCCGCGCGACACCATTCTCACGACACCACTACGCACCGCACACATTGCCACCAATCGATATATACGCCAAGAATATTTCCATCCTCGCCGTAGATTTTTAAGCATCAGATCACCATCCGCGAGATTTTCGAAAAATATTTTCCAAAATTATTGCTTTTTAAAATTATTTATCATACTTTTGTGAAAAGAATAAAAAATCAACAAAAAGCAGGAGAAACCGGCCATAGCTTTACTCAAGCCTAAGACCCGGAAACCAAAATCCCCGCCAAAACCAACGCTGACTTTCCACTGCTTGCAACAACAATAATATTAACCACAAAAACCATCGGCTCATGAAAAAATTGATATTCATAGCAGCAACGATCTTCCTTCTTCCGTTCATCGGAATAAAAGGAACTCCGGCAGGGAATCCGGTAACCTCTCACTCTCAGTCATCGTCAAGCGCCGGCAACGCGCCGGCCAAATCTTCCGGCCAGTCCGGTTACATCTCTCCGACTCCGGGACACTTCCCGATCATCGCCTGTTCTCCAATTTCCGATAATCGGATTCCCACGAAAGATGACATTAATCTTCTTATAGATTGCAGGTTCAATGCCGCCATGACTGTTTTCCATACCTCTAAGTTCCTTCCTTTGATGAAGGAAATCGATAATACCGGTTTGACATTGTTGCCTATAATGGACAATTATACTGTCCAGCAAATCAAAGATACCATAAGGTATATACGACGGTATATGAACGATAATGGTATACCATATTCCATGATTGGTGGTTATCGTGTGAAAGACGAGCCAATATATGATAATATGAAAATCATCGGTGAACGTCATGCTGCAATAAAGAGTACCGATCCATATGTGATGCCATTTGTTAATCTAGCCGCTCAGCCAATAGGCGACTTTAGGCCAAGCGCTCCCCAGAAAGCATACTCATCTGATCCGTTTAAACGCGATACGATGTCGATGTATTTCGATCACTTTTATGATATGGTTCATCCTGACGTATGGTCTTATGACTTCTATCCATTTTTATATAAGTCAGAGGATCACAAGTTGCATGTAAACTACCAAGATTTTTATTATAATCTGCAGCTTTTCGCAAGGATGTCAAAGGAGAATGCAATCCCTTTCTGGGCCTATTGTCAATCCACCAACATCCGATTTATTACGATTGCAGACTCTATGGGTCATTACACCTATACAGAACATCCAGAGGCGAAGAAGGAGTATTTGCGGTATGAAGCTTTCAATGCCCTTGCACTTGGTGCTAAAGCGATTACATATTGGAGATATTCCTATCGAGAAGATGGAAATCATCCCGACACAGTAGGAACAACATACGAACACTATATTTCATCACTTACTGATAAGAACGGTAAACCAACCCGAGCTTGGAATGAGGTGAGAAAAGTAAATCAAGAAATTCTTGCGCATGAAGATTTGTTTATGAACACAGAACTGCAGTCATACAGCCTCTTGGGAGATACCGCGTCGCTCCTCGGAAATGAGCACTATGTCAGGCCGACATACGGAGCCGATATTCCGGAATATGATGGACCTCTTAGGGTGGAAGTCGATTCCGGCCCTGGTGTGCTTGTATCAAGTCTTAAACACGGTAATCACCTTGTTACCTTTATTGTTAACCAATCGCCATTTGCCGCTACAAAAGTCCGCGTCGCCCCGTGGGGAAAAGAACTTCATAGAGTAATGGTTGAATCAGAGCATGCGGATTCGTTGGGTAACCCGCTTTTCTACCATGATTTCTTAACAACAGATGGTGAGGACCCACAGGTAATAAGCATAGATAGACCGGTGCTTCCAGACACTCTACATCCTATAAATCGCCTTTGGGGCATAAGTTACAGACTTAAACCAGCGGGATATATGATTTTGGAATATGATTATACGCCTATTGAAACGGCAAGCGGAAGAAGGGATGGCAAAGAAATGATGATTCGACAAAACATCACTGCTATACGAGTCAGAGAATTCATGAATCAGATGAGCAAAGGATAAAAAATATTATTAAAAATAAGAAATTATGAGAAAACAAATATTTTCTTTAGCATTTACAGCTCTATGCTGTGGGATTCTTCCGGCAATCGCCAAAGATTTTACGTATGATTATACTGACGGAATTATATATTACTCTATAATCAAGGGTGCCGAAAACAGTGTCGAAGTGACAAAGTGCATGTACCCGCCTGCCCATCTGGTTATCCCACCGACTATTAATATCGAGGGGACGGATTATCAGGTTGTTAAACTTGCAGATGATGCAATTTACGCTCGGGATGAAACATTTGAATCGATGGAACTTCCATACACGATGAAGAATATAGGAGCAATGGTAGTTAACTATTCTTCATTTAAACATATCAGATTTCCTGATAATTTGGAGTATATCGGAGATCGCGCTTTTGCCGGGTGTGGATTAAAAAGCATCATAATTCCCGACAAAGTAAAAGGTCTGGTCTATGGGTCTTTTCATGGATGCTCTCAGGCACATACCGTTGTGTTGGGAAGGGGAATTACAAAAATGGCGCATAATGCATTTGGGGGACAGGCATTAGACTTTAAAGAAAGCATTTATGACTTGTCAGTGTTGAGGGAGGTGTATTCGCTTAATCCGGTGCCACCCGAATTCAATGAACATGCCAGGCCTTTCAATTATATAGGTGATCCAAATGGATTAATCCTCTATGTTCCTGAGGAGAGTATAGAAAAATATAAGGAATACAGGGAGCCTGTCCCTTACTATCCCGAGTATCCCCTATATGACGATCAAGGTTGGCAATGGTGGACGTATTTTAAAAACGTCAAACCCATCCCTGATCTATTCATAGTTAATGATGACACGGAGGTGAAATTAAAGAATGGAGAAACGACGAGATTATATTCGACGATAATAAATTACGCTGACGTAACAATCTATAGCGACAAGTGGGAGTGTGACCCTGCAATCATCAAGATCGACGCCGACCTTATCACGGCTGTTGGCCCAGGTCAAACTGTTGCAAAGCGCATTGTTGAGACCAGCACCGGAACCTACGAATCCAAACCGATGACCGTTAAAGTGTTGCGTACCTCAGGTGTGGAGATTCCCGTCATAGAAACTGAATCTGTAGCGCCAAAAGAGACTGAAGCCTCAGCCGCCGACCACTGCTTCTTCACCATCGACGGAATGGCGGCAGGCAGCGATGCCGACCGGCTCGCGCCAGGCATCTACATCGAGCGCGACCACGGCAAAACCCGCAAGTTCATCAAACGTTGACAACATCATCACAGCTGCGCTACATGCCAGGGAGTCCTCTGGGTCCGCTGAAACAAATTTTTTTCCGCGATTGCTCCAATATTTGTCCGTTTGAGCGTTATTAAAAAGGAATCGGACGCCTTTACAGCACCCGATAAACTGCGAAACTGAACAAACTTCAAACCCAAAATAAAGAATCATGAATATTCAGAAACGTATTGCTGACGCAATCAACGAACAGATCAACGCCGAACTCTGGTCATCATATTTCTACCTCTCCATGGCCATCTATTGGCGCGAGCAGGGTCGTCAGGGCATTGCCAACTGGTTTGAAATCCAGGCTAAGGAAGAAGTGGCTCACGCCCAGATCTTCATCAAATACGTTCACGACCGCAACGGCATCGTCCGCCTGCAGCCCATCACCGACGTGAAGCAGGAATGGTCGACTGTGCTCGAAAGCTTCGCCGACACTCTCGTGCATGAGCAGAAAGTCACAAGCCTGATCCACAACCTCTACGCCCTCGCCGAAGAGGAGAAGGATTACGCCACCCGCCAGATGCTTGGCTGGTATATCGCCGAGCAGGTGGAGGAAGAGGCCAACGTTCAGGAAATCATCGACAATCTCAACCTCATCGGCGATTCCGGCGTAGGTCTGCTCCAGATCGACCGCGAACTCGCCGCCCGCACATTTACCGCTCCCAGCGTAAGCAACAACTGATAAAGCGATAAAGAAATTGCCGCGCAACCGACAGATGAGATCATCGGTGGCGCGGCTTTTTTATGATTCAGAGGCTATTTCAGCGCCACGTCGAATGTCAGGGCGTCAAGGCGATCACCGGAGCGGATGTCGGTGTCGACCTCAACCTGCAGCCAGCGATAGCGCACTCCCCTCAGCCGGCGGAGCATTCCGCCCCGGGCCGAGGCGAGCTTCCGCCAATGCTCGCGATGGTGAGAGCCGTAAAGCGTCACCTTGGCAGAGTCGCGCGGATAGATGCCGCGCAAGATCACGCCCCTCACCCACTTCTCCCTCTCCGGCCGACCCAAGTCGAGCGGCTCGGTCATGAAATGCCGGTGGGTCTCTACAATCACCGGTTCATCGCCTCCGCCGCCCGAATCGCCGCCCGAGCCGCCCCCCGCCTTGTCGGTTAGCTTCGGCAGCGAGGAGAATGTTGACAGACTTCCCCGAGCGATGGCAAGCTCGCCATCTATGCCGGCCTCAAGTTCCTCAACCGTATAAGAGGCTACCACCCGCAGATCGTTGTCGGCGGCGAGGGTGGCCTCGACCGTGGTTGCGGGGTAACTTTCATAGGAAATCACGGTAACGCTTTCACCGTCGACACTCTGCGTCGCGATCCGGTCGACGCCATGGCTCTTGGAATAGAGAGGTGTGCCGGCGGAGATGCATACGTCGACATGTGTCACCCGGCTTCTGACCTCGTCGGGGAGTTTGGCCGCCGCAGCATTGACTGTCAGACGGCAGGGATTGCTCCTGATTTCCACCTGCATGGCGAGCGACGTCTCGCGCAGCAACCGGTTGCGAACTATCAGCCGCGGCGCCACGGCATCGGGGTAAAACAGCTGCGGATCGCCGACCGCCACCCGGCGTCCGTCGGTGAGCCGCCATGCCACCACCACCTTCAGCGGTCGCCCCACCAATGTCTCGGCCGCCAACTCGGCATAATAGGCGTCGAGCATCTCGTGGACCCCTTTCTTCATGTTGGAATCGAGTGTGTCGCTCTTTCCTGTCGTCACGTTCGAGAAATCCCCCGAAAACCAGGCCGACACTCTCTCATAATCGCTTTTAGGAAAGATGAACTCCAGATCAGCCACCGGATAATCAAAACGGGTCGAAGCGTAGGCGGCAAGATATACACCGCTCCCGTCGGGCATCGTCTCGCCCGCCTTCACCGCCACCGGCGTGACCCTAAGCCCCGTTTCCGGAAGCCCGCTCCCGCCGCTTTCGCTGCCACTGCCGCTGCCGCCTTCATTGCCGCTTCCGGAGCCTCCTTCTGTGATTTCCGGATCTTCAGCATAGCTTCCGTCGGGATTCAGCTTGCGAGTGGCCACATCCTCCAATTCAATTCTGATGATCATACTTTTTATTTTAGACCGCCGGAGAACCCCTCCGGCCGCGCAAATATATCACCGGCCTCCCCCGGCGGCATCCTTATCCGATTACTATGTCTGATTGCTCTTGGACCGCAGAAAATCATCGCGTCTCGGCATTTTACATTTTTTAATATCCAATTATGGAAAAATTTCTTTATAAAGGAGGTTAATTTGAAATAAAATTAGTAAATTTGCAGTCTGAAATCCGGAATGGATTTGTTAAGTAGAAAGACACTAAGGTTTTCGCCTCCCGCGAGGGCGGCAGCAAGGTTAATCGGAAATATCAAATAAACATATAACACCCAAATAACAAAAGATTTATGAATACAGTAGATCTTAGCCAGTATGGCATCAAGGATGTGAAGAAAATCATTCACAACCCCAGTTATGACGATCTGTATAAAGATGAGCTCAATCCTGCCCTCGAAGGGTATGAGAAAGGGTATCTCACCGACCTCGGCGCTGTAGACGTGTTCACAGGCGTTTACACCGGCCGCAGCCCCAAAGATAAATATCTCGTTAAAGACGAGGTGACAGAAAACACCGTATGGTGGACAAGCGACGGCTATAAGAACGACAACAAGCCCATCTCGACAGAGGTATGGGACAAGCTTCGCGAGAAAGCAGTCGACGAGCTCAGCGACAAGACTCTTTACGTGGTAGACTGCTATTGCGGCGCCAACAAGAGCACCCGCATCTGCGTTCGCTTCATCATGGAAGTGGCATGGCAGGCTCACTTCGTGACCAACATGTTCATCCGACCGAGCGAAGAGGAGCTCAAGGACTTCAAGCCCGACTTCGTGGTGTTCAACGCTTCGAAGGCAAAATGCGAGAACTATAAGGAACTCGGCCTCAACAGCGAGACTGTGGTTGCCTTCAACATCAAGCAGCGCGAGCAGGTGATCATCAACACCTGGTATGGCGGCGAAATGAAGAAGGGTATGTTCTCGATGATGAACTACTTCAACCCCCTCCGCGGCATCGCATCGATGCACTGCTCGGCCAACACCAACATGGACGAGACTTCGACAGCAATCTTCTTCGGCCTCTCCGGCACAGGCAAGACCACTCTTTCGACCGACCCGAAGCGCAAGCTCATCGGCGATGACGAGCACGGATGGGACGACGAGGGCGTCTTCAACTATGAGGGCGGCTGCTACGCCAAGGTGATCAACCTCGACCCGAAGAGCGAGCCCGATATCTACAACGCAATCACTCGCGACGCTCTCCTCGAGAACGTTACGGTTCGCCCCGACGGCACTTGCGACTTCGCCGACAAGAGCGTCACAGAGAACACTCGCGTAAGCTATCCGATCTATCACATCAAGAACATCGTCAAGCCCGTTTCGAAAGGTCCGGCTGCAAAGCAGGTGATCTATCTTTCGGCCGACGCATTCGGAGTGCTTCCTCCCGTGTCGATCCTCAACCACGAGCAGGCTCAGTATTACTTCCTCTCCGGCTTCACAGCTAAGCTCGCCGGCACAGAGCGCGGCATCACAGAGCCGACTCCGACTTTCTCGGCTTGCTTCGGACAGGCTTTCCTCTCGCTCCATCCCGTGAAATATGCTGAGGAGCTCGTTAAGAAAATGAAGCTCAGCGGTGCCAACGCATATCTCGTCAACACCGGCTGGAACGGCACAGGCAAGCGTATCTCCATCCGCGACACACGCGGCATCATCGACGACATCCTCAACGGCGACATCGACAAGGCTCCGACGAAGATCATCCCCTACTTCGACTTCAAGGTGCCCACAGAGCTCCCCGGCGTTGATCCGAAGATCCTCGACCCGCGCGACACATACGCAGATCCCAAAGAGTGGGACGACAAGGCTAAAAAGCTCGCCGAGATGTTCATCAAGAACTTCAAGAAGTTCGAGAACAACGAGCATGGCAAAGAGCTCGCCAAGGCCGGCCCGCACATCTAATTGATGATCCTCTAACCGCGATAGGGCGCCCGCATCCGTGCGGGCGCCTTCTTTTTTAACCCGTTTCCCCTACCCCGTCATCCGGCAGCAGAATCTACCCGGAGCGTTACTCAGCCGGGATTATACGCCATGAATCAATGGTGTGGGTGCGGGAAGAGAAAGAGATTGCTACTTTGACAACCTGACGGCTGTCGATGGCAAACGGGAGGGCGTAATGCATCTCTTCCATTTGCTTGACGGCTTCTTCAACAGGCTTGTCGACCTTAAATTCCAACACATAGATGTGGGTCTTGCTGCCCAGAAACATGTCAATTCTCCCCTCAGACGTGTGTACTTCCATCTGTGACTCGAGTCCCATCAGCTTGCAAACACAATAGATTACTGTCTGGTAATGATATTCGTTCTTGCCGATTGCGATGTGATCGAAACCTGCCATAAAGGATTTCATCACTTCTAAGAATTCAGGAATCTTATTCTCAACCACGAGCTCTTTCATCCTTCTGATAAGCATGTCAGACTTTGATTGATTGGGAATCTTGCCTATGACGGAAAGCACATTGTTGAGGAATCCATTTCTGACTTCTTTGTTGGGAAACCCCAGGGTGTAAAGTCCAGATTCCTGATTGTAGCTTTTAATTGTCAGATATCCCGAATAATAAAGCACAGGGATAGGATCTTCGCCGGTAACGTTCCCGTTCAATAATGCCGATCCTGCAGTCTGATATCCTTCGAGCGCCATGACGGGGATGTCCATCGCCCTGAGCGATTTTATCAGATGCGTGGGAGTGCCGGTGCCATACCAATAGTCTAATATTTCCTTCGACTTCAGAGCATTCAACACACTCCAGGGATTATACATGTCGGGAGAACGACGAGCGAAATGATACCCGTCGTAGTTGGCTTTCATCTTTCTGTAAGCCTCTTCCGGTGAATATCCGTTGTCTTTTGCAAGCAGTTCAACACCGGAATTCATTGTCGAGTGGAGTTCTTCTTCAGAAATGCCGCAAATGCCGGCAAATTCCTGATCCATCGAAATATCGCGGATATTGTTAAGCCCCGAAAAAACGTTCAGCTGAGCTATCTTTCCCACTCCGGTGAGCATCACAAACCTTAAATCTCCCTGGGAGGATTTCATCCCGCCATAGAATGATTTCAGAAGCCGGCGGTTGGACTCCATCAATTCGGGATTGTCAATGGCGTCAAGAATCGGTTTGTCGTATTCGTCTACAAGAACAACGACTCCTCTTCCCGTCAATTCCTTTGCACGATGAAGGATGCCTGAAAATCTAAGAGGTAAGGAATCTTCACCTTCATTTTTGCCATATACCTTTTCCCAGGTTGACAACTGATAATTCAGGAGATTCTCAAGATTGGAATCATCCGCATATATTTGCTTATTGAAATCAATATGAAGCACGGCATATTCATTCCAAGGTTCAGGCTCAAGCCTGTCGATAGCCAGACCTCTGAATAGATCTCGTTCTCCCTTGAAATATGCTTCCAGCGTGCTGATAAGCAAGCTTTTACCAAAACGACGGGGACGGCTTAAAAATGCAAATGGGGTCGCATCGTTCACCAGTTCATGGATATAGGCAGTCTTATCCACATAGAGCCAGCCGTTTTCCCTCATAGAGGGAAAATTCTGCACTCCTATAGGATATTTCAGGGGATTCATCTCTTTCATGAGCAATATTAGTTACCTTACCTATTACAAAGGTAACAACAAAAATCCATCTTTACAAAGTTTCCCGAAAATCCTTGCGCTTCTTTGTTTCATCGGCATCCAAGACGCCGCTTTACATCCCCTCTCAGCAATCCTCACCATTCACTGTTCACTCACTTATTGCAGTTGCCGGCTGCCAGCCCCGAAGGTGGCTGCATTTCGGAAACCCCGGGTTAGCGAGGCCGGGCGTAGCCCGGCCGAGTCAACCCGGGGACCAGCCAACCAATCGGCATGAACCCCAAAGTGGGTTGCCCTGTACCCGCAGGGACTGAACGCCAAGCACATTGCCAATAATAGTTACGCATACCGAGATTATTTCCATAGGATCAGCCGATTTTTAAGCACTCAGGCACTATTCATGTATTTTTCGAAAAATATTTTCTAAAATTATTGCTTTTTAAAATTATTTATCATACTTTTGTGGAAAGAATAAAAAAATCAACAAAAAAAGCTGGAGAAACCGGCCATAGCTTTACTCAAGCCCCAGACACGGAATCCAATTCCCCCGCCAAAACCAACGCTGACTTTCCACTGCTTGAAACAACAATAATATTAACCGCCAAAACCATCAGCTCATGAAGAAACTATTATTCATCGCAGCAACGATCTTCCTTCTTCCGTTCATAGGAATGAAAGGAACTCCGGCAGGGAATCCGTCAGCATCAAAAGCTCCTTCTCCGTCGGAAAACATCAATTCTCAAGCAGTCTATCAACCCCATTACATCTCCCCTACTCCGGGCAAATTCCCTATCATAGCCTCCTCTCCTGTATCAGATAATCGAATTCCGACAAGAGCAGAGGAAATCGATTACGATTACACTGCAGATGGCCTTTATTACAAAATATTGGGGGATTCTGAAAAATGCGTGGAAGTGGTCAATGGGAACCGGGAAACAGTGCCTGAAACTATTATCATTCCTCCTATTGTTAAAATTGATGGAAGAGAATACACAGTGATTGGCCTTGGGCATAGAGCTTTAGTGAATTGCCGAAATAGCAGATATCTGCTCCTTCCTCCGACTTTAAAATACATTGAGAATTCTGCCTGCCTTGGATATTATGAATATGTAGGATTACCAGAAAGTTTGGAAACTGTGGGTAGCTGGGCGTTTTACTGCACATGCTTAAACAGCATAATTATTCCTGACAATGTCAACAGACTGGAAGATTTTGCTTTTGGAAGTTGCTATACCGTGCACACAATGGTTTTGGGAAGAGGCATAAAGACATTGGGGCATAGCATTATTAGTCCGGAAGTATGGAACATTCGCGAACAGTGGCAAAATGATTCGCAACTTAAGGATTTGTATGTGCTCGCGCCGGAACCTCCGGAATTCGACTATGATGCAAAACCATTTTGCAACATGTCGAATGTGGAGGACATCACCGTCTATATTCCTGATGGAAGCCTTGAAAAATATACTGCTTACAGAGAACCAGTATATCTGGATCATCCCGACTGGCCTTACGATACCCACGGATGGCAGTGGTGGACCTACTTCAAAAATTTCAAGACAATTCCGGACCTCTTCATCGTTAATGGAATTCCCTACGAAGTGTCTCTCAAACAGAACGAGACATGTAGCATATTCTCTAAAGTGATAAACTATGCCGACGTGACCATCTACAGCGACAAGTGGGAGTATGATTCGTCTGTCATTAAGATAGAGAATGACACAATCACGGCCGTTGGCACCGGCCAGACCGTAGCCAAGCGCATTATCGCGACCAGCACCGGGACCTACGAATCTAAACCGATCGCAGTGAAGGTTAAAGGCTCCTCCGGAGTAGAGATTCCTGTTGTCGACGCCGAACCGACCGAGCCCGGTGAGGCGGAAGCGGCAGCCTCAGCTGCCGACCACTGCTTCTTCACCATCGACGGAATGCCGGCAGGCAGCAATGCCGACCGGCTCGCGCCCGGCATCTACATCGAACGCGACCACGGCAAAACCCGCAAGTTTATCAAACACTTACGATAAACATCTTAGACTCCAGCCACCGGACAGCAGCCATTTCGGGCCGCTGTCCGGATGGCGGCGCGTCAGATCAGGATTTTGTTGCGCTTGTAGATCTCGCGGAACTCTTTGGGCGTGATCCCTTTGTTTTTCTTGAAGATGCGGTTGAAGTTGCTGACATTGTTGAAGCCGGACGCAAAGCAGATCTCGGCTATCGGCCGCGTCGTGCCGACAAGTTCGCGCGCCGCGTAGCTAAGCCTTATCCCGATCACATAGTCGGATATCGACCGCCCCGTGCGCGCTTTGAAAAACCGGCTGAACGACGAAGGCGACATCCCCGCCAGGTTCGCAAGGTCGGAAAGACGGATCTCCTTCAGGAAGTTCTCCGCGATATATTCACGCGCCTTCTTCAGACGGTCGTTGCTCTCCTCCGACACCGAACCGGCGCTTTCCGAACGCGCCAGCTCCCTCCCGTTGGGATCCTCCGAAAGGATATGCAGGATCTCTATCAGCTTCAGCATCTGGTAGAAACCCGACTTCGCCCCCAGGAGCGCCTCGATGTGGCTGAAAACCGACATGATGCTCCTCATCGGAAAAGCAACTCCCCGCTCCGAACGGTCGAGAAGACGCTTCACCGACCGCATCTGCGTGCGCCGGAGCATCTCGTCGCCGAAGATGTCGACAGGAAACTGAATTGTGATCTCCCTGATGTTCTTGCTTTTGCATTCATGCTGCTCCCAGCCGTGTTCCACTCCGTGGCCCACTATGCAAAGGTCGAAATCGCCGACATCCTCCACCGAATCGCCCACCACTCGGCGAGCACCGGCGCAATTCTCCACATAATTGATCTCGAATTCCGAATGACGGTGAACAGGGAAATTGAAAGAATCTTTCGTACGGTCGACCACGTAAAAGAAATCGCAGTCGCCCAAAGGTGTTACTTCGGTAATAACATTGTCGACAAGCCCCTGCTGCGGGCTTATTCTTGATTTTGCCATAAGTTTTCGAATGGTATTAGATAGTCCGGAATCCGCCATGTCGCTGACAGGAACCGGTCATGAGTTTCGCTCAAACAGCAAAAGTTAGTGAGATTTAGGTCTGCAAATATAATCCTAATTTTACAATCGGCCAAACCGACTTGACGGAATCGGCTATATATTATACCTTTGCTTAAAAAATTTTAACCGCCGACCACGCTATTGACAAAAAAGAACATCCTTCGGCGCGATCGCTGAGCAAAAGGACATGAAGAAGGCGCTTAAAAAATGCGTTCCCTCACATGATAGCGCGGACGTCCTTTCACCTCGATATAAATCCGGCCGATGTAGAGGCCCGTCATCCCGACGGCCATCATGATCATTCCTCCGACAAACCAGATCGACAGTATCAGCGACGACCAGCCCGCCACCGTCTTCCCCATCAGGATCGACACGAGCACATAGATCCCCATCGCCAGGGCGAAAAGCACAAACAGGCAACCGAGCGCAATCACGATCTTCAGCGGTTTCACCGAGAAAGAGGTCAGGCCGTCGAGCGCGAGCGAAGCCATCCTGCGGAAAGTATATTTCGACTTTCCACCTTCGCGGGGCACGCGCGGATATTCCACTTTCGCCGCCCTGAAGCCCATCAGCGGCACGATGCCGCGAAGGTAAAGATTCCGCTCGCCATAACGACCCAGCTCCTCGAGCACCCTATGCCCCATAAGGCGGAAATCGGCATGGTTAGCCACCGCCTCGATCCCCATGGCGCGCTGCAGCCGATAGAACGCCGCCGCCGTCAGCCTCTTCATCACCGGGTCGACGCCGCGCGAACTGCGCACGCCATAGACCACCTCGCACCCCTCCTCATAGAGTCTTACCATTTCGGGAATGCGGTTGATATCGTCCTGAAGGTCGATGTCGACTGTCACCGCCGCGTCGCATATCTTCGCCACCTCCATAAGTCCGGCCATCAGGGCCGCCTGCTGCCCCACGTTGTGGGCCAGGTCGAGGCCGCGCACCGACGGGAAATCATGATGAAGCGCCCGGATCTCGCGCCATGTGCCGTCGGCCGACCCGTCGTTGACAAGCAGTATGAAACTGTCAGACGCCACGAGATGCTCCTCCGTCATGCGGCGCAGAAGATCGACAAGCCGCTCCGCGCTCCGGCGCAGACCGGCCTCCTCATTATAGCAGGGTGCAACTATCGAAACACGAATCATTTCATCACAAAGTTAGCTTCACGGCGCCAAATAAGCAAGAGAAAACGAGAATAAGTTGTGAAAATCAAAATAATTAGCTAATTTTGCAGGTCAAAAGGCATGCGCTGGCCCGGTTTTTCCGCCGTCAACGCATGTTGGCGGCACGTCACACCGCGCCGTCGAGGGAGACAAGCCTCTGTAGTTCAACGGATAGAATAGAAGTTTCCTAAACTTTAGATAGGGGTTCGATTCCCCTCGGAGGTACAGACAAACAACAGACTACTACATTGGGAAAATTCAGTGCATACAAGGTTGAGCTCGCCTCCCTGAAAGAGGGTCACTACGAGCAGGACTTCGAGATAAAGAAGGATTTTTTCGAAAACATGGAAAATTCCGACATACTCGATGCGGACGTCCACGTGCATCTCGATCTGGAGAAGCGCCGCGACGCCTATGACTGCACGTTCACGCTCAAAGGGACGATCCAGATCCCCTGCGACAGATGTCTCGACCCGATCGACCACGAGGTCGACACCGTCTATCACGTCATCGTCAAATATGGCGACAGCTACGACGACGGCGCCGACAACCTGCTCGTGATCCCCTACAGCAACAGCTATCTCAATGTGGCCTATATCCTTTACGACACCATCCTTCTCACCATTCCGCTGCGCCACGTGCATCCCCTCGGGAAATGCAACCGCGCAATGGCCGACGCGCTCCGCAAGCACAAGCGCTGCGACGACGAGGAAACCGACCGCGAACTCGACGACATCGACTCCGGAATGGATGATGGCGAAGATTAATATAAACAAAATAAAATAAAACAGACATGGCACATCCTAAACGCAGACAATCGCACACCCGCACCGCGAAACGCCGCACACATGACAAGGCACTCATCCCGACGATCGTTCTTTGCCCCAACTGCGGAGCATGGCACGTGTATCACACCGTATGTGGCGAATGCGGCTACTATCGTGGCAAACAGATGATCGAGAAATAAACCTCTCCCTCTCCGTTTTTAACAGCCATTATAGAATTTAATAAGCAAGACATGCCCAATGCCAAGATAAGCGGCATAGCTTCCTACGTGCCCGAAGACATCCTCGACAACGACATGCTGTCGAAGATGGTCGACACCAACGACGAGTGGATCACCACCCGCGTCGGCATCAAGGAGCGCCGCATACTTAAAGACGTCACCAAAGGCTCCAGCTTCATGGGGATAAAGGCCGTGGAGAAACTCCTCGCCGAAACAGGCACCAGTCCCGAGGACGTGGAGCTCCTTATCTGCGCCACTTCCAACCCCGACTACCGCTTCCCCTCGACGGCTTCGGTGATCATGCACGAAACCGGCCTCACCAACGCCTACGGCTACGACCTCGAAGCCGCCTGCGCCGGCTTCCTCGTCACACTCCAGTCGGCAAGAGCCTACATCGAATCAGGCCTTTACAAGAAAGTCATCGTCGTGGCCGCCGAGAAAATGTCGAGCATGACCGACTATGAGGACCGCGCCACTTGCCCCCTCTTCGGAGACGCGGCCGCCGCTGTCCTCATCGAGCCTACCGACGAACCCGTGGGCATCATCGACGGCGAATTCCACGTTGACGGCTCCGGCAAAGACAACCTTCTGATGAAAGCCGGCGGATCTGCCCGACCCACAACTCACGAGACTGTCGACCTCCGCGAGCATTTCGTCTATCAGGAAGGCCGGGCCGTCTACCGCAACGCCGTCATCGACATGCTCACTTCCTCGCAGTCGGTGATGAAGAAAAACGGCCTTACCCCCGAAAACCTCGACTGGTTCGTGCCCCATCAGGCAAATCTCCGCATCATCGAGGCCGTAGGCGGCAGAATCAAGATCCCCACCGAGAAGATTCTCGTCAACATCCAGCACTACGGCAACACTTCCGCCGCGTCGATTCCCCTCTGTCTCGACGAATACAAGCACCGCCTCAAAAAAGGCGACCGCATCGTGCTGACCGCTTTCGGCGCCGGATTCACATGGGGAGCCCTCTATCTGGTCTGGGCGTTCGACTCCTGACCGGCATTCGATTCTCCGCGTCACCGCGCTTTTGCATAAAGGGCATCAGATCTTTTTCCGATGCCCTTTTTCGTGAACTTTAAGCGAACCGCCGTGGTTTACTCTAAGAGAGCGAGCTCAACAGGCGCCCCGTCCCCTCCCGGTCAGATCCGGCCCGGACAGGCTCCGGCCCCTGTTGAAGCCCCTCCTCCCTTAAACCGATTATTATGAAAGAGGATAGAAATTACACCGAGGGCGGCATCGCCACCGACGAAGCCCCCCGAAAAGAGACGGCTCCCGCAGCCGTCGATAATCAAGTGAACCCCGAGCACAAAGCCGGCTTCGTCAACATCGTGGGCAACCCCAACGTCGGCAAGTCGACCCTTATGAACGACCTCGTCGGCGAACGCCTCTCGATCATCACTTCGAAAGCGCAGACCACTCGCCACCGCATCACAGGAATCGTCAACACTCCGGAATATCAGATCGTATATTCCGACACTCCAGGAGTGCTCAAGCCCCGCTACAAACTCCAGGAGTCGATGCTCGAGTTTTCCGAGGGAGCCCTCACCGACGCCGACATCCTGATTTACGTCACCGACGTGGTGGAAGAACCCGAGAAAAACAAGGAGTTTCTCGACCGCGTGGCCAAGGAGTCGATTCCCGTGCTCTTGGTGATCAACAAGGTCGACCTCCTAAAATCGCAGGAGGAGCTCAATGCCCTGGTCGACAAATGGCACGAACGCCTTCCCAAGGCGGAGATATTCCCCACGAGCGCCACGGAGCATTTCAACATCGACAACCTCAAGAAGCGCATCGAGGAGCTCCTCCCCGTCTCGCCCCCCTTCTTCGGCAAGGATGCCCTTACCGACAAGCCGGCCCGCTTCTTCGTGACAGAGATCATCCGCGAAAAGCTCCTGCTCGACTATGACAAGGAGATTCCCTACAGCGCCGAAGTGATCGTGGAGAAATTCGACGAGAAGCAGGGGGCGATCCATATCATGGCGGTGATTTATGTGGAACGCGATTCGCAGAAAGGGATCATCATCGGCAAAGGGGGCGCCAAGATCAAGAAGGTCGGCATCCAGGCCCGCACCGATATCGAAAAACTCTTCGGAAAGAAGGTATATCTCGAACTCTTTGTGAAAGTGGAGAAAGACTGGCGCAACCGCGAGAACAAGCTCCGCGAGTTCGGATATATGGATAAATAACAGATTAAAATATGAGCAAGCTCATAGCAATAGTAGGGCGGCCGAACGTGGGAAAATCCACGCTTTTCAACCGCTTGACGCAGACCCGCAGCGCGATTGTCGACAACACGGCCGGCACCACGCGCGACCGCCAGTATGGCAAAGTTGACTGGAACGGCCAGGAATTCTCGATCGTCGACACCGGCGGCTGGGTGGTCAATTCCGACGACGTGTTCGAGGAGGAGATCAACAAGCAGGTGGCAATCGCCATCGAGGAGGCCGACGTGATTCTCTTCGTGGTCGACTGCACCACCGGCGTCACCGACCTCGACGACAAGGTGGCCCAGATTCTCCGCCGCTCGAAGAAGCCGGTGATCGTGGTGGCCAACAAGGAAGACGTGGGCGACGCCCGCTTCAATGCCGCCGAATTCTATAAGTTCGGCCTCGGCGACCCTGTGGAGGTGTCGAGCGCCAACGGCTCGGGCACCGGCGACCTCCTCGACGAGATCGTGAAGGATATGCCGGAACGCGACGACGAGACTCCCACAGAGGAAAATATCGCCAAGTTCGCGATCGTCGGACGCCCTAACGCCGGAAAGTCGTCGCTCATCAACGCCTTTATCGGCGAGGAACGCCACATCGTGACCGACATCGCCGGCACCACCCGCGATTCCATCTATCACCGCTATAATAAGTTCGGCTTCGATTTCTATCTGGTCGACACGGCGGGAATACGCAAGAAGCAGAAGGTCAACGAGGATATCGAATATTATTCGGTGATCCGTTCGATCAGGGCCATCGAGGCCAGCGACGTCTGCATCCTGATGATCGACGCCACCCGCGGCATCGAGGCCCAGGACGCCAACATCTTCGGCCTGATCCAGCGCAACAAGAAGGGGCTCGTGGTCTGCGTCAACAAGTGGGATCTGGTGGAAAACAAGTCGATCGAGGCGCAGAAGATGTTCAAGGAGGCGATCAGGCGCAAGTTCGCTCCCTTCACCGACTTCCCGATCATCTTCACCTCCGCTCTCACCAAGCAGCGCATCTACAATGTGCTCGAGACCGCCATCGAGGTCTACAACAACCGTCGCCGCACGATTCCCACCTCGCAGCTCAACACCTACATGCTCGAAGTGGTGGCCGTGACGCCTCCGCCGGCCAACAAAGGGAAATATGTGAAGATCAAATATGTCACGATGCTGAAAGACGCCATCGTGCCGACATTCATCTTCTTCTGCAATCTGCCGCAATGGGTGAAGGAGCCCTACCGCCGTTTCCTGGAAAACAAGATCCGGGAGCACTGGGATTTCCACGGCACCCCCATCCAGATTTTCATGCGCGAGAAATAACGCGCTCCGTCACCAACCGTAAAAACCGAAAGCCGACTGAACAAATAAGATTGTTATTCTCATAATCGCGCCTGAATCGCGCCAAAAGCAGGTTCAAAATCATAAAAATCGCGCCATTTTGGCGCGATTTTTCGTAAATTTTCCCTAAATTTGACGCGATTAATTATGCTCTCATGACAACCGACATAGAAATACTGCAATTTTTGCATTATAATCCGCTCTCAAAACGGTCGGATATATTGCCTTCTCTGTCAAAACAGATAAGCGACCGCACCCTCATGCGTATGCTTTCAGACGCTGTAGCTAAAGGATATGTTGAAGTTGCGGGGCGCGGACCCTCCACACGCTACAGGCTGACTCCCCAGGCCCACGTTACCATGGATCTCAATCTTGACACATACTTTGACAAGGATATAGATGAACGTCAAGTGCAGGAATCCTTCAATTTTGAGCTTATCAATGATACACTTCCGAAGGTTGAGCTCTTTACTGCCGAGGAATTGCAGTTGCTTGACCGGGCACAGTCTGCGTTTCGGGAACATCTCTCAGAAATGTCTGATGTTGAATACCGTAAGGAGATGGAGCGACTTGGCATAGACCTGTCGTGGAAGTCTTCGCAGATTGAGGGAAATACTTACTCTCTCCTGGAAACAGAACGGCTGTTGAAAGAAAAACAGACAGCCAGCGGCAAAACCAAGGAGGAGGCAGTGATGCTTCTGAATCATAAAGATGCGCTCGATTTTATTCTTGATGTGCCCGACTATCTGAAAAATCTCACTGTCGCGCGCATAGAGGAAATTCACGCGTTGCTTACCAAAGAATTGGGCGTAGAGAGGAACATCCGACACCGCCGAGTAGGTATTACCGGAACGAACTATACCCCGTTAGACAACGAGTTCCAGATTCGCAAAGCTCTTGAGGATACTGTTAATCTTATTAATGGCAAAAGCAACATCTTCGAAAAAGCTCTGCTTGCTCTTGTGCTGCTGAGTTATATTCAAGCCTTTACCGACGGGAACAAACGCACGGCCCGCATCGTCAGCAACGGAATACTGATAGCCAACGGCTATTGTCCGATTTCTTTCCGCACCGTAGATTCTATCGACTATAAGAAGGGAATGCTGATGTTCTACGAACAGAACAATATTGCCGCCTTTAAGCGCATATTCATCGACCAGTTCCTATTCGCCGTCAAAACATATTTCTAACCATAAACGGTTGTATTGAAACGCCAGGGCCGCTCATAGCTGTCTCATAAGCAGCAGAGCGCATCATAACTGAATTATGATGCGCTCTGCTTTTTTATCGGTTTTATAGGTTCCGCTTGTTTATCGGTGTTGGCGGCGGATCAGCCGAGGTCGATGTCGAGGTCTTCGGCGAAAAGATCGTCGGAGGCCGCCTCGGGCTGCTCGTCATAAGTGTCGGGACCCGGCGTGAAGTTGCTCTCCTCCGTCGGCTTGTCGCCGGGAAGGAACGGCGCGGCAGCCGAACGCGGCCCGCGATCCTCCTTTCCTTCGTTGAGCTTGGCGACAATCTTCGCCGTCAGCTCCTCCATAAGTTCGGGATTGTCTGCGATCACCTTCTTCACGGCGTCGCGACCCTGGCCGAGCTTCGAGCCATTGTAGCTGAACCATGCCCCCGACTTCTTGATCACTCCGAGCTCCACGCCCATGTCGACGATTTCTCCCGACTTCGAGATTCCCTCGCCAAACATCATGTCGAACTGAGCCTTCATAAAGGGAGGCGCCACCTTGTTTTTCACAACTTTCACCTTAGTGATGCGGCCGACCACGTTCTCACCGTCTTTGATCGGTGTCGACGAACGGATGTCGAGACGCACCGAAGCATAGAACTTCAGGGCATTACCGCCCGTGGTGGTTTCCGGATTGCCGAACATAACGCCGATCTTCTCGCGGATCTGGTTGATGAAGATGCAGCAGGTGCGCGTGCGCGAAATCGTGCCGGTCAGCTTGCGCATGGCCTGGCTCATGAGGCGGGCGTGAAGGCCGACATTCTTGTCGCCCATCTCCCCTTCGATCTCCGCTTTCGGCGTGAGGGCGGCCACTGAGTCTACCACCAGCACGTCGATGGCGCCGGAATTGATCAGCTGCTCGGCGATGTCGAGAGCCTGCTCGCCGTTGTCGGGCTGCGCGATCCAGAGATTGTTGACGTCGACTCCAAGCTTCTCGGCATAGAAGCGGTCGAAAGCATGCTCGGCGTCGATGATGGCGCAGATGCCACCCTTCTTCTGGGCTTCGGCGATCACATGGATCGCGAGAGTGGTCTTACCCGAAGACTCCGGGCCGTAGATCTCGGTGATTCGGCCGCGGGGAAGCCCCCCGACGCCCAGAGCGTAGTCGAGCGATATGGAGCCGGTGGATATAGCCTCCACATCGGCAACTTTCTCATCGCCGAGACGCATCACTGTGCCCGAACCGAAATCTTTCTCGAGATGCGACATGGTGACCTCAAGAGCCTTCAGCTTCTCGGCCTTGTCGTTTATAGGACCGGCGGACGCTGCCGCCGCTTTCTTTTTAACTGCCATTGTGTCAAAAAATTTAGTGGGTGTTAATTAGTCAAATTTTTAGTAATATGAGTGATATGCGATGAATATAGACGCAAAAAGCGTGCCGATATTCGAATACAAAGGTAACAAATCCCTCCGACATTCACAAAATAAAATAATCTTGCTGTCCGATTTCGGACAGGTGTCCGCGGATGGTCACCATCCATTTTAGCCATAATCTTAATTTCCAACCGGTTGCATAATTGGCACGGAGAGTGATTGGCATTTTGGCATATCATTCCTTTTCTCCCAAGAGAAATCAGACAACAATGGATAAAGAGATACCGAAAAAAGAACAGCGCCGGGAGTCGCTCCGCAAATGGCTGAAGGTTGCAGCAGCGATAGCCGCAGTGGCCGTCGCAGTGGCGGTCGTGATGTTTCTCATCGGCGACAGCGTAAGCAGCGCCGACATCCGGATACGCCCCGCCACGCGCGGCACTCTCGAAAGCAGCGTCGCGGCCACCGGGAAAATCGTTCCGCTCCGCGAGCAGGAGATCGTCTCCCCTGTTGCCACCCGCATCATGGAGGTCTACTGCAACGAAGGAGACTCCATAGGCCGGGGAGAATCCCTCCTCCGGCTCGACCTTCAGGACGCTGAGACCGACTATCGCCGCGCAGCCGACGAGGTCAGCATGAAGAGCAACGAGATGGAGCAGACCGCCCTCGACAACGCCACCTATCTCACCGACCTGGAGATGCGGGTGCGCGTCAAGGAGATGGCCGTCAGCCATCTTCGCGCCGAGATGGAAAACGAACGGCGCCTCGACAGCATCGGCAGCGGCACCGGCGACCGCATCCGCAAAGCGGAGCTCTCCTACGCCACGGCCCGCATGGAACTGCAGCAGCTCCGCACCCAGCTTGCCAACGAACGCCGCTCCCACGCCGCCACCTACCGCAGCAAGCAACTCGAGAAAAGCATCTCGGCAAGGAATCTCACCTCCATGCAGCGCACCCTCGACGACGCACGCGTCACCGCTCCCTTCGCCGGCACAGTCACCTGGCTAAACAAATCGCTCGGCGCCAGCATCGCCCCCGGCGAGCGCCTCGCTGTGGTTTCCGACCTCCGACATTTCAAGATCGAAGGGGAGATGCCCGAGAGCGATTCCGGCAAACTCGCCGTCGGTTCCCCGGTAAACATCAGGATCAACCGCCGGACAATCAAAGGACGCATCGCCACCGTATCCCCACAGAGCAACAACGGAATGGTCAGTTTCACAGTCTTCCTCGACAACGACAGCGACCCCCTGCTCCGCTCCGGACTCCGCACGGAAATCAACGTAATCTACGACGTGCGCCCCAACGTGCTCCGGATTCCCAACGGCTCCTACTTCCAGGGTCCCGGCAACTACACAATGTTTGTCAGGACGGCCCCCGACCGTCTGGAGAGACGCAGCGTTACCCTCGGCGAAAGCAACTTCGACTTCGTGGAAGTGATCTCCGGAATCAGCCCCGGCGAGGAGGTGGCCGTCTCCGACATGAGCAGATTCAACAAGCGCAAGTCGCTCAAACTCAAATAACCGAAAATAATAAAAGAATCAGAATATGGCAATAATCAGACTCAGAGACATCAGCGAGGTCTACCGCACCAAAGAGATCGAGACAATAGCCCTCGACAACGTCAACCTCGACATCGAAAAAGGTGAATTTGTGAGCATTATGGGTCCGTCGGGCTGCGGCAAGTCGACGCTCCTGAACATCATCGGGCTGCTCACCGCCCCCACCACCGGCTCGGTATCGATCATGGACACCGACACCGGCCGGATGAACGACACCCGGCTCTCCGACTTCCGCAACCATAACATCGGATTCGTGTTCCAGAGCTTCCACCTTATCCCCTCGCTCAACGTGTCCGACAACGTGGAGCTCCCCCTCATCTATCGCAAGGGGATTAGTGCTTCGGAGCGGAAGAGGAAAGTGGCCGCCGTGCTCGACCGCCTCGGGATGAGCCACCGCACGCGCCATTTCCCCTCTCAGCTCTCCGGAGGCCAATGCCAGCGAGTGGCGATCGCCAGGGCGATTATCGGAGACCCGCAGATTGTCCTCGCCGACGAGCCTACCGGCAACCTCGACTCCAGAATGGGACAGGAGGTGATGGATATCCTGCAGGAGCTCAACCGCGACGACCACCGCACCATCGTCATGGTGACCCACAACGAAGACCAGGCGCGCCTCACCGACCGCATCATCCGCTTCTTCGACGGCCGCCAGGTGAAGTAAGCAACGGTTGCAAACCAATCAAAATGATTATCCTATGAATTATTTCAAACAGATATATTTCGAGATGAAGCATCAGAAGATGATGACGTGGGTGTCGGTCAGCGGCACCGCGCTCGCCATCTTTCTGGTGATGATCTTCGTCATGTCGGAACAGGTGAAAGTGATCGAATCCGCGCCTGAATCGCAGCGAAGCCGCATCCTCTACGGAGAGGGAATTGATGTGTATTATGGAGATGAAGGTTCACAATCCTCCATGGGTTTAAGCCGGGAGGTCGCAAAATCGATCTACTCAGACCTGAAGGGTGTGGAGCAGGTTTCATATTACAACTCCTATGCCGGCGACAATATCGGCGTCTCGGCCCCCGGCGGCGAAGTTAACTCGTTGGTCTCCCTCTCGGCCGACGCCAACATCTGGAAGGTCTACGATTACAGATTTGTCAGCGGCACCCCTTTCAGGGCTTCCGAAGCAGAATCAGGCGCCAGGAAGGCTGTGCTCTCCCAATCTGCAGCACGCAAAATTTTCGGAAAGGAGGATGTAGCCGGTCGCGAGATTATTGTCGGGTCGTTCCCTTATACCGTCACCGGCGTGATAAAGGATCCTGAACCGATCATGCCTCGAAGCTATGCCGAAATCATCATCCCCTTCAATCCCGACACCGACGTGATCCGGGAAACATATTTCGGACGCGTCAATGTAATGATGCTTCTGAAAAAAGGTGTTGACCCGGCTTCCGTGAAAGCGCAGGTGGAACAGCGCTACAAGCGGTTGCAGGCCGTCGCCGCGAAAGAGGGCCAGAGAATCGCCTATCACAACCAGCCGTATACCGCAAGGGAAATGGCTATTTTCCACGGGAGCAACACCACCCCCGACACCACCGAAACCGACCGGCTGATGGCCATAATCCTCTCGCTCCTTATCATCTTGCCGGCCATCAATCTGAGCAGCATGACCCGCAGCCGGATGCGCCACCGCATATCGGAAATTGGCGTGCGCCGCGCTTTCGGGGCCAAAAGACGGGAGATTGTGGTGCAAATCTTTGGAGAGAACTTCATAATGACCCTCGCCGGAGGCCTGATCGGACTCATATTGAGCTTCATCTTCCTCCTCTTTTTCTCCAACCTGCTTTTCACGTATTCAAACTTTACGGACTCCCGGGAACTGCTCAATGCCCGACCCAATTTCACGATGCTCTTCAGCACAAGCACGTTCCTGTTGGCTCTGCTCGCCTGTTTAGTGATCAATGTGCTGAGCGCCTCCGTGCCCGCTTGGAAAGCCTCGCGCGTCCATCCCGCCGAAGCAATAGCGGCTTCACATTAGTATCTTTAATTTTCGACTGCTTCTATGAAAAGAAAACTATACACGCAGATTCTGACCGAATGGCGCAGCAATCTCTGGCTCGTTATCGAGCTGACGGTGGTCTCGCTCGTGATCTGGACAATCATCTTCCTCCTGTTCGTGGAGACCAAGGGGCTCCGCATGCCACGCGGTTTCGACCCTGACAATGTCTATGTGACCACTCCCTTCGGGGTAAGTAAGGAAAGCCCTCGGTACATTCCTTCTGATGATAATGGTTACTACCGAGATCTTGCCGATATCGTGAATCGCCTCAAGAGAGACCCGACTGTGGAGTCGGTGGCTGTTGCCTCCTCGTTTCCGTATTACTTAGACTATTACGGCACAAGCGCAACTCCCGCCGATTTCTCCGACACAATTTTTTATTCAGCCAACCTGAGAATGTGCACGCCGGAATATATCGACGTGTTCCGGATTAAAAGTCTCGCCGGCACCCCCTCCGCCCGCCTTAAGGAGATGCTCGGGCGTGACGAAATCCTGATTTCCGACAATATGCCATATCAGGAGAAAGGGCGCAAACCTGCCGATCTTAAAGGGAAAAGGGTCTTTATCGACAACGATTCGTCGAAAACATATCGCATTGCGGATGTGATTGAGAATATCAGGCGCTCCGATTACGAAGAGGTTCGAGATGGAACAATCTTACGGTTGATGCCTGCGGATCATCTCTGGGGTACGGTCGTAATCCGGGTGCGCCCCGGACATGAGACGCGCTTCGAGGAGAGTTTCCGCGAGAATGTCGCCATGCGGAGCCAGCGCAACGTCTACCTTACCGACCTGCGTCCGCTTTCGCAAGTCCGCGAGACCGCGCAGCGGGATGTGGCTACGTCAATCAATACCAAGCTGACCATCATGCTCTTCATGCTGGCGACTATCTTCCTCGGACTGCTCGGCTCCTTCTGGTTCAGAATGCAGCAGAGGGTCGGCGAGATCGCCATCCGGAAGGTGTGCGGTGCCACGCGGCGCCAGATCTTCACCCGCGTCATCTCGGAGGGTATGATACTGCTGCTCGCGGCCACCATCGTAGCTGCCGCCTGCGTCTGGCCCTTCCACTCCGACATCTGCGAATATCTCGACGAAAGCTGGACGCCGATCCTTGTCTGCGAAATTGTCGCCGCAGCAATCATAGCCGTCGGTATAGTGATCTCCCTCTGGTGGCCCGCACGCCGCGCCATGCGGATTGACCCGGCCGAAGCCATCAAAGCCGAATAAGAAAACCGACCCTGAAATGAAAAAGCTCCTTTCCTTCCCCCTCATCCTTTTGGTGCCGGCGGTTCTGCTCGCGGCATTGACCGCCTCCGCCCGCGCCGAAGGGGAGACGCAGGTGATGCCGCTCACGCTCCGGGACGCGATCGCCCGCGCCCGCGCCCGGAGCGTCGACGCCGAAGTGGCCCTCAACCGCCTCAAAAGCGCTTACTGGGGCTACCGGAGCTACCGCGCCGAACTCCTCCCCGAGCTCTCTCTCGACGCCACCCTCCCCGCCTACCGCAAACAGTATTCCTCATATATGGACTCCGACGGAAGCTTCACTTTCGTACCCAACAACTATCTGCAGCTCAATGGAGAACTCACCGTGACCCAGAACGTCTGGCTCACCGGCGGAAAAATCTCCGTCAACACCTCGCTCGACTTCTACCGCCAGCTCAGCGGAGGAGCCTACAACAGGTTCATGTCGATTCCGGTGGCCGTCACCCTCACCCAGCCTATCTTCGGGGTGAACAGCGTGAAATGGGACCGCCGCATCGAGCCGGTGAAATATGAGGAGGCAAAGGCACAGTTCCTGAGCGCCACGGAGGATGTGGCCCGCACCGCCATCAGCTATTATTTCTCGCTGCTCATGGCGCAGGAAAACCGCCGTATCGCCGCCGGCAACCTCGAGAACGCCGAGCGCCTTTACGAAGTGGCGAAAGCGAAGCGCGAAATGGGACAGATCAGCCGCAACGACCTGCTGCAGATGGAGCTCAACCTCATCAACGCCCGCTCCACGATGACCGACAGCGAGAGCACGCTGACCAACTGCATGTTTCAGCTCCGCTCATTTCTCGACCTGGGGGAGACGGTCGACATCCGCCCCGAGATTCCGCTCGACGTGCCCGAAGCGGAAATCGATTTCGGCGACGCCCTGGAGAAGGCCCTTGCAAACAACCGCTTTGCCAAAAACATGATGCGCCGGCTCCTCGAGGCCGACTATGAGGTAGCGAAGGCCAAGGGGGCGCAGCGGGAGATCTCCCTCTTCGCCCAGCTCGGTTTCACGGGCACCGACCGCAACTTGGGGGGCAGCTACTCCTCGCTCCGCAGCAACCAGGTGGTGGAGATCGGAGTCTCGATTCCGCTCGTCGACTGGGGACGCCGCAAGGGAGCCGTGAAAGTGGCCGAGAGCAACCGCCGCCTCGTGGAGAGCCAGGTGAGGCAGGAGAACATGGATTTCAACCAGAATCTCTTTATCCTCGTGGAGCGTTACGGCAACCAGCTCAAGCAGCTCGAGCTTGCCCGTCGGGCCGATGAGATTGCCCGCAGCCGCTATGAGACCAATGTCGAGACCTATCTGATAGGGATGATCTCCACCCTCGACCTCAACGACTCGCAGGTGAAGAAGGACGAGGCCCGCCGCCAATATGTCAGCGAGCTCTATCTCTTCTGGGACTACTATTACCAGATCCGCAGCCTCACCCTCTGGGACTACAGCTCCAACTCAGGCATCGACGCCGATTTCGACGACATATTGCGCTGACTGTGCCGGCTGAGAGAGCCGGGCGCGGGATTCCGCTTTTGGCAGTTATTTCAAGTTTTTGTAATTTTGAACCATGATTCTGATAATTGACGATGACAGCTCGATCCGCAAGTCGCTCGCCCTGCTGCTGAAACGGGCGGGTTACGACTCCGACACGGCCCCCGACGCCGACGAGGCGCTCGCCAAAATCCGGGCCAACCGCTACGGGCTGATCATCATGGACATGAATTTCGGACTCTCCATCACCGGCCGCGAGGGGATCGAACTGCTCATGAAGGCGAAGATCTTCCAGCCCGACACCCCGGTGATCCTCATCACCGCCTGGGGGAGCATAGAGCTCGCCGTGGAGGGGATGAGGGCCGGCGCCTACGATTTCATCACCAAGCCCTGGAACAACCGGGTGCTCCTGCAGCGCGTGGAGACTGCCCTCAGCCTCAACAACGGGGGAGAAGCCCCCGCCGCCCCCTTCCGCCGCGACGGAATCATCGGCAACAACAGGCGCCTGCTCGAACTGCTCGACACTGCCGAACGCGTGGCTCCGACCGACGCGCCGGTGCTCATCCTCGGCGAGAACGGAACCGGCAAAGAATTGATTGCCAACGCCATCCACATCAATTCCCGGCGCCGCGACAATCCTTTCGTGATGGTGAATCTCGGCGGAATCTCGCAGTCGCTCTTCGAAAGCGAGATGTTCGGCCACGCCAAAGGGGCCTTTACCGACGCTGTCGCAGCGCGCACGGGGCGATTCGAAATGGCCGACAAGGGAACTATCTTTCTCGACGAGATCGGCGACCTCGACATCAATTGCCAGGTGAAGCTTCTCCGCGTGCTCCAGCAGCACACTTTCGAACCGATTGGGGACTCGCGTCCCAGGAAGGTCGACATCCGGGTGGTCTGCGCCACCAACGCGCCGCTCTCCGAGATGGTTGCGGCCCGTACATTTCGCGAGGACCTTTACTACCGCATCAATCTGATCACTCTCCGCGTGCCTGCCCTCCGCGAGCGCCGCGACGACATTCCTCTCCTCGTGCGCCATTTCATAAAGGAGGCGGCAGCCCCGCTCGGCAAGGAGTTGCCGGAGATTTCGGCCGACGCCATGGAATGGCTCACCCGCCTCCCATATCCGGGAAATATCCGCCAGCTGAAAAACATGGTCGACCGGGCGGTGCTTATCGGCGGCCCGCGCCTCGAGAAAGCAGATTTCGCCCCTACAGCCGGAGAGGCGGAGAGCGAAGCGCAGGAGATGAAGCCCTCCGGTTCGCTCGACGTCATGGAGCGCGAGGCGATCGTCAGGGCAATAGCCGACGCCGGAGGAAACCTTTCGCAGGCTTCGCGGTCGCTCGGCCTCACCCGCCAGACCCTCTACCGCCGCATGCAGAAATACGGAATCGATAATCCCGGAGCGCATGAAATCTAAGATATTGTTTGCCGCGGCCGTCATCTGCATTTTGGTCACTGCCGCCATGATATGGTTCCTTCCCGCCGACCGGAGGCTCTGGGCTCTTATCCCAGCGGCTCTCTCGCTTGCCGGCACCCTGCTGCTATGGCGCAGCGTGGTGCGCCCCGCCTCGGTGGCAATGCTCGGCATGGAACTCATCTCCGCCCAAGATTTCAACAACCGCCTGCGGCATGTCGGCGAACGAAACGCCGACCGGGTGGTGACCCTCTTCAATTCCCTTATCGACAAGCTCCACAACGAGCGGCTTCTCAACATGGAGCAGCAAAGTTTTCTGAGCCTCCTGATCGAGGCGTCGCCGATGGGAGTGATGATGCTCGATTTCGACGGGAAGGTCAGCCTCATCAACCGGTCGATGCTCAGGCTCGCCGAGATTGCAGACGAGAAGGAGGCGATCGGAACGGAGCCTGAAAAGATTCCCTCTCCGTTGGCGGCGAAAATGGCCGAGGTGCCTCTCGGCGAGGAGATGACGATCCGCTGCGGCGACGCGAGAATGTTCCGCTGCTATCATCTCTGTTTCATGCAGAGGGGTTTCCGCCGCCGCTTCTATCTTCTGGAAAGCCTCACGGAGGAGGTGATGAAAGCGGAGCGCGAGGCCTACGAGAAGGTGATCCGCATCATCTCCCACGAGGTCAACAACACGATGGGAGGCGTGCAGGCGGTGCTCGGAATGCTCTGCGACTCCACCGACGACGAGGAGATGCGCGAAGTAATCGAAAGCTGCGACGACCGCTGCTCGGGGATGTGCTCCTTCATCAGGGCCTACGCCGAAGTGGTGAAGCTTCCCGAACCCGATCTGCGCCGCGCCGATCTCGCCGCGGAGATCCGGGCGATCCTTCCTTTCCTTCGCGGCATGGCGGGAAATTCAGTATCGGTCGAAGCCTCGCTCGGAGAATCCCCGATTATGGCCGACTTCGATGCCGCCATGATCCAGCAGACGGTGGTCAATATAGTGAAAAACGCCGTGGAAAGCATCCGCGGCGAGGGAAAGATAGTTATTTCCGCAGGTAGTGACCGCGGACATGTGTGGCTCGATATAGCCAACGACGGGGAACCGATTTCCGAGGAGGTGTCGAAGCGCCTTTTCAGCCCTTTCTTCACCACCAAACGCGAAGGGCGCGGCCTCGGACTGACTCTCATAGCCGAAATACTGCGCCGCCACAACGCCCGCTTCTCGCTGCTCACCGGCGACGACGGCATAACCCGCTTCCATATCGAATTCTGAACCCCGGATTCAAAACCGGCATATTCAGAACCTCAAATTCCGGACCTTACATAATTAGATAGAAAGATCCCCGGAGGCGCCGGAAATTTCCGGCAGCTCCGGGGATTCTTTTATGTCGGCGACGCCTTGCGGCCGTCGCTCATTAATCTTCGTAGCCGGGTTTCTTAAGAAGCTTGAACATATTGCGTTTGTAAGCCTCTACGCCGGGCTGGTTGAAGGGATTGACACCGAGCAGATAGCCGCTGATGCCGCAAGCCTTCTCGAAGAAGTAGATCAGCTGACCGAGCGTGTGCTCGTCGAGGCGGTCGATGGTGATGTGGATGTTGGGCACGCCACCCTCTTCATGGGCCATGCGGGTGCCGAGTTCTGCCATCTTGTTGACTTCGTCGATGCGTTTGCCTGCAAGGTAGTTCAAACCATCGAGGTTATCCTTGTCTTCGGGCACGCGGCGTTCCACAGCCGGTTTGGCGACCGAGATCACGGTCTCGAAGATCGTGCGCTCGCCCTGCTGGATCCACTGTCCCATGGAGTGGAGGTCGGTGGTGAAATCGACAGCTGCGGGGAAGATGCCCTTGCCGTCTTTACCCTCGCTCTCGCCGTAGAGCTGTTTCCACCACTCCGAGAAATAGTGGAGCTTCGGATCGAAGTTCACGAGGATCTCGATCTTCTTGCCGCTGCGGTAAAGGGCGTTGCGCATGCGGGCGTAGATCTGAGCCGGGTTGCTGTCGGAAGGATGAAGAGTGGTCTTCTCCATTTCTTTGGCGCCATCGATGAGTTTCTGGATGTCGTGACCTGCCACGGCGATCGGGAGAAGGCCCACGGGAGTGAGCACCGAGAAACGTCCGCCGACGTTGTCGGGAATCACATAAGTCTCATAACCCTCCTGAGCGGCGAGAGTGCGGAGCGCACCCTTATTGGCGTCGGTGATTGCCACGATCAGCTCCTTGGCGGCCTCTTTGCCTGCCTGCTTCTCGAGCTGCTCCTTGAGGATGCGGAAAGCGATGGCGGGCTCGGTGGTTGTGCCCGACTTGGAAATCACGATGATGCCGAAACGCTTCCCTTCGAGAAGCTTCTGGAGTTCGGCTGTATACTCCTCGCCGATGTTCTGGCCGGCGTAGAGCACTTTGGGGCTGCCCGGATTGGGAGCGTAATAATATTCGAAATTGTCAGCCAGGGCAGTGTTCACGGCCTTGGCGCCGAGATAGCTGCCGCCGATGCCCACGCAAACCACATAGTCGCATTTCTCGCGAAGGCGTTTTGCCGTGGCGTTGATGCCGGCGATAAGCGATTCGGGAGTCTCCGAGGGGAGCTTCACCCAGCCGAGGAAATCATTCCCGGCGCCGGTGCCTTCCTCCACTGTCGTGACGGCGGCGCTCGTTTCGTCTTTCAGAGCGTCATACTCCTTCTCTGCAAAGTAGAGAGCGTGATCGATGTTGAGTTCAATAGTTTTCATCTTGTAATATTGGGTTATTATAAGTCTTTATCATTTATAGCAGGGCGTCATAGCCGGGATTTCCGGCGCGGCGTCGCTAAAGTTGAAACGCGCCGGCGCCCCTTTAAGTTCGGCCCGCGGCCTCGCAATCAGCTGAAAGTGTCGACAATGGCGTCGATCGCCCGGCGCGGCGAACGGTTCTCGTAAAGAATCGAATAGACGCAGTCAAGTATCGGCATGCTCACCTTCGTTCCTTCGGCGTTGATGCGGTGGATGCAGTCGGTGGCGTAATAACCTTCGGCCACCTGCTCCATCTCCATCATCGCGGCCTTGACGCGGTAGCCTTTTCCGATCATGGCGCCGAAGTTGTGGTTGCGCGAGAAGCGGCTGTAGGCGGTCACGAGCAGGTCGCCCAGATAGGCCGAGCGGCAGATGTCGCGGCCCTCCATCGGGGCGATCGCGTCGACGAAACGCGCCATCTCGCGGATGGCGTTGCTCACCATCATGGCCATGAAGTTGTCGCCGGCTTTCATCCCGCTGATGATTCCGGCGGCTATGGCATAGACGTTTTTGAGCACGGCGGCATATTCCACCCCGCTCACATCGCGCGACACGATGGTCTTCATCTTCTTGCCGGCGATCAGCTCGGAAAACCGGCGGCTCTTATCGAGGTCGCTGCAGCCGATGGTGAGATAGCTCAGGCGTTCGAGGGCCACTTCCTCGGCATGGCAGGGGCCGCCGATGGCGAGCAGATTGTCGCGGCGGCAGCCGAAGCGGGTCTCGAAAAAGTCGGTCACCAGCATGTTGGAGCGCGGCACTATCCCCTTCACGGCCGAGACGATGTTTTTCTCTGATATGTCGACCGAGATGCAGTCGGCCGTGTCGCGCAGATAGGGCGACGGCACAGCGATCACCAGCGTGTCGGCCGAGGCAACAGCCTCGTTGACGTCGGAGGTGAACCCGATGCGCTGCGTGTTGAAGCTGACATCGCTGAGATAGACCGGATTGTGGCCGCAGCGGCGGAATTCGTCGATGGCTTCCTGACGGTGGAAATACCATCCGATCTCCTCGCAATGCTCCATCAGCAGCTTGGCCAAGGCCGTGCCCCAGCTGCCGCTGCCGATCACGGCCACCCTTCCCATGGCGTTCATTTCTGCTCCTCTTTGGTTTCTCCTTCTGCCTCTTCCTCCTTGGCCTGCTGTTTCTTCTCGGGGCGCATCTGGGGGAAGAGAAGCACTTCCTGAATGGTGGTCTGGCCGGTGACGAGCATTGCCAGGCGGTCCATGCCGATTCCCATGCCCGATGTCGGCGGCATGCCGTATTCAAGGGCGCGGATAAAGTCGGCGTCGATGATCATCGCCTCGTCGTCGCCTTTGTCGGCCAGACGCATCTGCTCCACGAAGCGGCCATACTGGTCGATCGGGTCGTTGAGCTCCGAATAGGCATTGGCAAGCTCCTTGCCGTTGACCATAAGCTCGAAACGCTCGGTGAGCTCGGGATTGTCGCGGTGACGCTTGGTGAGCGGCGACATCTCGATGGGATAGTCGATGATGAAAGTAGGCTGGATGTAGGTGCCTTCGCATTTCTCGCCGAAGATCTCGTCGATGAGCTTTCCTTTCCCCATGGAGGGGTCGGTCTCGATGCCGGCCTCGCGACAGAAGGCGCGGAGCTCCTCCTCGCTCTTCCCCGTGATGTCGAAGCCGGTCTTCTCCTTGATGGCTTCGGTCATGGTGACGCGCTTATAGGGAGCCTTGAAGTCGATCTCGTTGTCGCCGACCTTCACCTTGGTGGTGCCGTTGACGTCGAGGCAGATCTTTTCGAGCATCTTCTCAGTGAACTGCATCATCCAGTTGTAATCCTTGTAGGAGACATAGATCTCCATGCAGGTGAACTCGGGGTTGTGGGTGCGGTCCATACCCTCGTTGCGGAAATTCTTGGAGAATTCATATACTCCTTCGAAGCCGCCTACGATAAGGCGTTTCAGGTAGAGCTCGTCGGCGATGCGCAGATAGAGGGGAATGTCGAGGGCGTTGTGGTGAGTGATGAAGGGGCGGGCGGAAGCGCCGCCGGGGATTCCCTGAAGAATCGGGGTCTCGACCTCGATATAGCCGTGGCTGTTGAAATATTCGCGCATCGAATTGAACATCTTCGTGCGTTTGAGGAATATATCCTTGACTCCGGGGTTGACCACCAGGTCGACATAGCGCTGGCGATAGCGCAGTTCGGGATCGGTGAAGGCGTCGTAAGCCTTGCCGTCTTTCATCTTCACGATAGGGAGCGGGCGGAGGCTCTTGCCGAGCACCGTGAGGCTCTGGGCATGAACGGAAATCTCGCCCGTCTGAGTGCGGAACACGTAACCCTTCACTCCGATGAAGTCGCCGATGTCGAGAAGCTTCTTGAAGACCACGTTGTAGAGATCCTTGTTCTCGCCGGGGCAGATTTCGTCGCGCGACACATAGATCTGGATTCTTCCTTCCGAATCCTGGAGCTCCATGAAAGAGGCTTTACCCATGATTCGGCGGCTCATGATTCGGCCGGCCACGCTCACTTCGCGCTTAGGCTCCTCGTCGTCTTTGAAATTCTCCTTGATCTCTTTCGAATAGCCTGTCACCGGATATTCAGCTGCGGGATAGGGCTCGATGCCCATCGAACGCAGCGTCTCCATGCTCTTGCGGCGCACGATCTCCTGCTCGCTGAGCTCATGGTTGGTCATTGGTCTGGTTTCCATTATGCTGTTTTATTTATTTGCCTATTAAACTGCAAAATTAATAAATTCGCGCCGCAAAAACAATTATGATTCGCTAAAGCTCACCGCAAAAACAAAAAATTATGCCCCCTCCGGCAGCATTCCCCCCAGCAAGCAAACTCCCGGCCTAATTTTTTGTCCAAGCTTTGAGCTTCAGCGAAAAAATTTTGCCGCCCCCGGGCCGCCCGCAAACTCCCGGCCTAATTTTTTGTCTAAGCTTTGAGCTTCAGCGAAAAAGTCAGCGAAAAAGTTAGCGAAAAAAATCAGCAAAAAACAACCGGATTCATGAATGAAATTTATCGCGCTCCCTGGCGTGACTATAAGCAAAGAGGAATCTATATGATCACTCTGAGCAAAAGCTCCCTCGTCGGCCCCTTTGGCGAGCTTGTCGGCGATTACCGGGTGCCTATTGGCCGGAAGGGGAGTCCTTTTGTCTGGGCGTCACCCATTGGCATAGCGATAAAGGAAAATCTTCGCAAGTTCTTTCTCATCGAGCCTAATATCCGGATTCTGCAATATGCCCTGATGCCCGATCATGTGCATATTCTTCTTTTTGTAGTCCGAGAACTGAAAGAGATCTTAGGCCGGGTCATTGCAAGATTCAAGGTCGCGGTCAACAAGACAGCAGCCATGGAATCCGTTTTTGCCAAAGGTTTCAACGACCAGATTCTCAAGCCATCGCGATCTCTCGATGCCCTTTACAGTTACCTGCGGGAGAACCCCTACCGGCTGGCGGTGCGCAGAGCTCATCCGGAATATTTCAAGCGCGTCAACAGGCTGAGAATAGGCGATCAGGTTTATCAGGCATACGGCAATTTCCAGCTTCTCCGGAATCCTTTCAAGGAGCAGGTGGTGGTTCATCGCGCCGACACCCCGGAGCAGCGCGCCCGGAACCGCGAGGAATGGCTTTATGTCGGTGCCAACGGGGGAGTCCTCGCCTCTCCCTATATCTCGGCCGCCGAAAAAGATATTTTCCGGGAAGCAATAGAAATCGGATCGAAATTTATTTTCCTCACAAACGAAAAAATGGGAGAACGGTATAAACCATCGGGACTCCATTTCTCCCTGTGTGAACAAGGGCGCATGCTGATTCTCTGCCCAGAAGGACTTCCCGAGGCAAACGGACGCACCCTCACCCGCGCCCAGGCCTTGATGCTCAACCGCTGCGCGGAGAAAATCGTCGCCATCTGATTCTTTTTAGAATTATCAAGATAATTCCCTTCTGAAGGATTCGCAAAAGCATAAAGTTTTGGCAATTTTGAAATATTATTCAGATAATCGTCTGAATTTTTCAGAACTGTATAATTTACAGGGGCGCCGATTCGTTATTTAAGTCAATACTTCTGCCGACGCCGGAGACGAGTTCCGGTTGTCAGCCGGAGAGCTTACTTAAAAGTAATAGATATGCAAAAAATCTCTACATTAACGATTACGGCCCTCTGTGTGGCGGCTTTTGCCGGCAGAACCGACGCCGAAGTTGTGGTCAGTGAAGACTTCTCGCTCTTCACAGCCGGATCGGAGACAACTCCCGACGCCAAAGACATCAATGTCGACTGGTATGTACCCTCGTCGTTCACCCATCAGCCCAACTGGCCCGGCGGCGGCGTGTTCCAGGCCGGCGGCGTCTGCCTGCTCGGCCCCTTCACCAACGGCTACGACGAGCCCGATTTCGGCTTCATCTCCACGCCCGTGATGGAGCTTTTCGGCGACATCACCATCAGCTTCCGCGCCCGCAAGCAGGAGGCCGGAGAGTCTTCAATGTGGCTCGCTTTCTGCAACGACAACGAAGGCCCGGTGCAGTATTTCTACCCTGAACTCACCACCGAGTGGAAAAGCTTCACCTACACCATCCAGAGCCGCGAATTCGACGCCCCCTGCAACGTGCAGTTCACCGCCGAAGACGGCAACATCTTCATTGACGACATCGTCATCGACCGGGTGAAAAACGTGATCAAATCCCCGACGGCGCTTCCCGCCACCAACCTCTCGCTCACCGAGTTCGAGGCCAACTGGGAACCGACCTCCGCACCCGACCATCTTCTTTCGGTCTATTACAACGACACCTCCCGCGAGTTAGTTTCGGGAAGCATGAAGGAAGACTTCTCAAAACTCCCCGCGAGCAGCAACGCCACCCTCACCACCGAGAATTACCAGTCGGGTCCGTCCGCCCTCCTTCTCTCCAAGCAAGACGACTATGTGGAGATCGGCCCCACACCCTATCCCATCGACAGCTTCTCGCTCTGGGTGAAGCCCGTAAACGGCCAGACATATTCCGACTCAATGATCGCAATCTCAGTTTGGCAGAACGGCAAATGGGAGCTCATGGCGCAATACAACTGCGCATTCCTCGGTCAGGATTACCTCCGGGTGTTTGACAAGGACGCCATCGGAGAAGGAGCCTCGAAGATCCGCATCGAATACAAATATTACGATGACGACGACGTGGCTTATGCCATCGACGACCTCAACATCGTCTATCGCGAAGAGCCCGACAAGATCTATGTGCTCAAGGACGAGCCCGTCAGCGGCACATCGAAGAAGGTCAGCGGAATCAACCCCGAAGCCGACTACTTCTACTTCCTCCAGGCCCGCGAAGGCGAGATCCTTTCCGACCAGACGCCCAAAGTCTGGGTCGACGGCATCAACGGCATAAAAGTCACCGCCCTCGACGCCACCTTAGTGGAGAGCAACGGCTTCACCGCCAACTGGGAATCTCTTCCCCACGCCGCCGAATATGCAGTGACCCTCCAGCGCGTGATCGACGCCCAGGAAGATATGCCCGGCACAGTGCTCCTTGAAGAAGACTTCAGCAAGATCACCGAAGGCGACTTCTCCGATCCGGGCCGCACCTACGAGCCTCAGATCAACCTCGGCGAAAACGACATGGCCAACACCGGCTGGGTGCTCACCAACCCCTGCTGGGTGAAAGGAATGGCCGGCTCGTTCGGCACCACATGGTATGGCACCGCCGGCCTCGTGGTTTCCCCCCGCATCTCGCTCAACAACGACGGCGGCAAGTTTACCGTCGAAGCCACAGTATATTCCCCCTACGGCAGCGAGAACATCTGGGTGATGCTTCTCAACGACATCAACGACACTCAGTCGATTGCAGGCAAGGCCATCGAAGTGGCGCAGGCCGGATACCAGAGCGGCACAGTCACCTTCGACAGCGAAGGACGCGAGAACGTGCTGGTGGCCTTCATGTCGCAGACCGGCTATAACTTCTTCGTCGACGACGTGAAGATCATCCAGGACATCCACAAGGGCGACAAGGTCACAGTGCCCTACAACACACTCAAATCCGACGCCAACTCACTTGCAGTCAAAGACCTCGCCGACGCCTCGGCATATATCTACTCGGTGCGCGCGAGCCGCGAGAAAGCTTACGTGGGCTATACCTCCGATGAATCCGATCCCATCTATGTGAAACTCGCTCCCTCGGGAATCGACGAGATCGCCGGAGCTTCCGGAGTGAACATCGCCGCAGCAGCCGGCGCAATCATGATTTCCTCCGACACAGCCGTCGGATATATGGTGACCGACCTTGCAGGCCGCGTGGTAGCCTCGGGCTCGGCAGCCGGTCAGGAAGAGATTTCCGCCGCTCCCGGTGTCTACATCGTTAAGGCCGGTAAGGCTGTGGCTAAAGTCATCGTGAAATAAGACAACCTTGCCCGGGAAATTCCCGCGACAATGGCAAAACCTTACCGTCGTCCCGCAGCTTCAGGCCGCGGGACGACATTTTTTTGCGTATGCCGCGATTTTTTGCTATTTTTGCAGTTAGCCCCTGACCATGACGGCTTCCTGTTTCCCCTCTCAATCAAAATGTCATGACAAAATTCATCCAGGTATATTGCAAGAATATCGGCCGCTACATCGACGTGGAAGGCGGCGACTCGCTGCTCGACCTCTACCGTCGTCTTGAAGGCGAGCTCGGTCTGCGCCCGGTCTGCGCGCTGGTCAACAACAAGACCGAAGCGCTCTCTTTCCCGATTTTCGCCCCGAAAGAGGTGGAATTTCTCGACCGCACCACTCCCCACGGCCGCAATGTCTATACGCGCTCGCTCTGCATGATGCTCTATAAGGCGGCGCTCGAGATCGCCCCCGGACTCGTGCTCCAGTTCGAGCACTCCATCTCGAAAGGGAACTACTGCCGGCTCCTCGACGAAGCCGGAAATCCGGTAAAGGCCGACGAAGCCCTCGTGGATAAAATCAGAACCCGGCTGCGCGAGATCACGGCAGCCGACATCCCGTTCGTGCGCAGCGAGAAGCTCACCCGCGACGTGATAGGAATCTTCGAGAAGCAGCGCCTCTTCGACAAAGTAAAGCTGCTGCGCACCCTCAACGACCTCTACACCGTCTACTACACGCTCGACGGCACGGCCGATTCCTACAACGGTCCGCTCGCCCCGTCGACAGGTCTTATCGACGTCTACGACCTCATCCCCTACCACGAAGGGATGCTTCTTCTCGGACCCGACGAAAAGAACGCCGACGTGGCCGCCACTCCGGCTCCGCAAGACAAGATGTTCAGGGCCTTCACCGACCATCTCCGCTTCAACCGGGTGATCCGCGTCTCCAACGTCTATCAGCTCAACCGGGAGGTGGAGCGCGGCGACACGGCCAGCCTCATCAACGTGGCCGAGGCGATGCACGACAAGATGCTCGGCCGCATCTCCGACGACATCCTGCGCCGCAAGGAGCGGGGCGAGGCCAACATCGTGCTCATGGCCGGTCCCTCCTCGTCGGGGAAGACCACCACGTCGAAGCGGCTCGCCATCCAGCTGATGACCAACCTCATCGTTCCCAAGCTGATTTCGCTCGACGACTATTTCGTCGACCGCGAGGCCACGCCGCGCGACGCCGACGGAGAATATGACTACGAATCGCTCTACGCCCTCGACCTCGAGCGTTTCAACTCCGACCTCTGCCGCCTGCTCCGCGGCGAGGAAATCAACCTGCCGACCTACAGCTTCGAGCTCGGACGCCGCGTGGAGAAGCACCGTCCGCTCCGCCTCGACGAGCACGACGTACTCCTCATCGAGGGAATCCACGGACTCAATCCCGAACTGACCGCCGAAATCGACCCGCGCAACCTCTACAAGGTCTATGTCTCTGCGCTCACCACACTCCATATCGACAACCACAACTGGATATCGACCTCCGACTCGCGGCTGCTGCGCCGCATCGTGCGCGACCACAAATACCGCCACACTCCCCCGGTCGACACTATCCGCCGCTGGCCGAGCGTGCGCCGCGGAGAGGAGAAATGGATTTTCCCCTTCCAGGAAAACGCCGACGCAATGTTCAATTCATCGCTCATCTTCGAAATCGGAGTGATGAAGGAATATGCCGAGCCTCTGCTCCACAGCGTTCCCCACGACGTGCCTGAATATGCCGTGGCCCACCGCCTCGCCCGCTTCCTCTCCTATTTCCGACCGATCACTTCGCGCCAGGTGCCCGCCACCTCTCTGCTGCGCGAATTCCTCGGAGGCTCCTCTTTCCGCTACTGATTTTCCGACTAACATCATCCCATCTCCTCCCTTCCGCTAATGAAAGAATTCACCAACGAGGACATCGAGCGCGTGGAACGCCTCATCGACGAGAACGACCGCACAAGCTGCATAGCCGAAATCGAGGGGATGCACCCCGCCGACATCGCCGAGCTCTTCCAGAGCCTCAACCTCCGGCAGGCCGAATGGTTTTTCGACCTCATTCCCGACAAGGAGAAGCGAGCCGACGTGCTCATGGAGCTCGACGAGGAAGACCGCAAGAAGCTCCTCGAAGGGATGGATCCCGAGCAGATCGGCCACTACATCGACATGCTCGACACCGACGACGCCGTCGACCTCATCCAGGAACTCGACGAGGAAGACCGCGAGGAGGTGATCCAGAGCATCGAGGATGTGGAGCAGGCCGGCGACATCGTCGACCTCCTCCAATATGACGAAGACACGGCCGGCGGTCTGATGGGCACGGAATATATCTCCGTCAACGAAAACCTCTCGATGCCCGACTGCCTGCGCGAGATGCGCCATCAGGCCGAAGACCTCGACGACATCTATTACGTCTATGTGGTCGACGACGAAAACAGGCTGAAGGGTGTGCTCCCGCTCAAGAAGATGATCACCCATCCGTCGGTGTCGAAGATCAAGCACGTGATGGAGACCGACGCCGTTTCGGTGAAGGCCGACACTCCCCTCGACGAGGTGGCCATCGACTTCGAGAAATATGACCTCGTGGCCATGCCTGTGGTCGACAGCATCGGACGACTCGTGGGGCAGATCACGGTCGACGACGTGATGGACGAGGTGCGCGAGCAACAGGAACGCGACTATCAGCTCGCTTCCGGTATCTCCTCCGACATCGACGCCGACGACTCCATCTTCGCCCAGACCAAGGCACGCCTCCCCTGGCTGCTGATCGGCATAATCGGCGGCATTGTCAATTCGCTGATCCTCGGCGGCTTCGAGGCCCAGCTCGCCGCCGTCACCGCCCTCGCCTTCTTCATTCCCCTGATCGGAGGCACCGGAGGAAACGTCGGCGTCCAGGCTTCGGCCATCGTGGTGCAGGGCCTCGCAAACGGGCGCCTTGAGCTCAACGAGTTCTGGCGTCAGATCTGGCGCGCCGTCAGGATCGCCCTCCTCAACGCCATAGTGATCTCGGGAGTGGTGTTCGCCTATATTCTGGTGACTGAACCGGGCGACTGGGCCCTCGTCATGGCCGTGGCCGTGTCGCTATTCTGCGTGGTGATCTTCGCCACCGTCTTCGGCACCCTCGTCCCCCTCACCCTCGAACGCCTCAAAATAAACCCCGCCCTCGCCACCGGCCCCTTCATCCAGATCACCAACGACGTGGTCGGCCTCCTCATCTATGTCGGCATGTCTATATGGATGCTGAATGTTTTTCCTAAATAATCCACGCGACGCGCCGCAATCCAAAATCGAAACAATCCCATTGAAATGGCCAAAATAGTAGAGACTCCGCTCATGACGCAATATGTCGAGATGAAGAAGAAGCATCCCGACGCCATCCTTCTTTTCCGCGTGGGCGACTTTTACGAGACATTTTCCGACGACGCCGTCACGGCGAGCGAGATTCTCGGCATAACCCTCACGCGCCGCGCCAACGGAAAGGCGGCCTACGTGGAGCTCGCCGGCTTCCCCCACCATGCGCTCGACACCTATCTCCCCAAACTCGTGAGGGCCGGCAAACGCGTGGCCATCTGCGAGCAGCTCGAAGACCCTAAGAAAACGAAAAAGCTCGTGAAACGGGGCATCACCGAGCTCGTCACCCCGGGCGTGAACCTCAACGACAACTCCCTTTCGGCCAAAGACAACAACTATCTTGGCGCCATCCACGTGAACCGCACCCGCGTCGGGGTGGCCTTTCTCGACATCTCTACCGGCGAGTTCCTCTGCGCCGAAGGCGACGCCCGCGAGGCCGACAAGCTTCTGAGCAACATCGCCCCCCGCGAGCTGCTCCGCATGCACGGCACCCGCCAGTTTTGCGAGGATAATTTCTCCCACAAATGCAGCGTCTTCGAGATGGACGACTGGGTATATACCACCGACGCCGCCGAGGAGCGCCTGATGAAGCATTTCGGCACGTCGAGCCTGAAAGGATTCGGCATCGACCGAATGCCCGAAGCCGTGATCGCCGCCGGAAGCATCCTCCATTATCTCGACCTGACGCAGCACACCCAGCTCGGCCACATCACCTCGCTGGCCCGCATCGACAGCTCGCGCTATATAGCCCTCGACCGCTTCACGCTGCGCAATCTCGAGCTTCTCCATCCCCTCTCGGAGGAGGGAATGTCGCTCTTCGACGTGCTCGACCACACGTCGACCCCGATGGGCTCGCGGCGCCTGAAACACTGGATAGCCTTCCCGCTTCTCGACCTTGAGGAAATCCGCCGGCGTCAGGAAATCGTGGAATATTTCTTCCGCGACCCGGCCACCCGCCAGCGTGCCGCCGAAGCCCTCAAGCGCACCGGCGACCTCGAGCGCCTCATCCAGAAAGTCGGCGCCCGCCGCATCAATCCCCGCGAATGCCTCCAGCTCCGCAACGCATTGGTGGCCACCGCCGCCCTCCGCCGCTGCCTCGCCGAATCAGATTCACCGGAACTCCGGCAGACGGCCGACTCAATGGCCGACCCCACCCCGATTTCCGACACTCTCACGGCTACTCTCTCCGAAGAGGCCCCGCTGAAAATTTCAAGTGGTTCGGTGATAGCCGACGGAGTCGATCCGGAACTCGACGAGCTGCGACGCCTCCATTCCGGCGGCAAGCAGACCATCCTCGAAATCCAGGAGCGCGAAAGCCAACGCACCGGAATCCCCTCGCTGAAGATCGGATTCAACAACGTGTTCGGATATTACATCGAGGTAAGAAACACCCATAAGGAGAAGGTGCCCGAGGAGTGGATCAGGAAGCAAACCCTCGTCAACGCCGAAAGATATATCACTCCCGAGCTCAAGGAATACGAGCAGAAGATTCTCGGAGCCGAAGAGCGCATTCAGGAGATAGAGACCGCGATTTTCGACAAACTCACGGCCGGCCTCGTGCGCCTCATCCCCGACATGCAGAGCAATTCGCGCGCCGCCGAGCAGACCGACTGCCTGCTCTCGCTCGCCATCGCCGCCGACCTCTACAACTACGTGCGCCCTGAAGTCAACGACTCCATGACGCTCTCGATCAAAGGGGGCCGCCACCCTGTGATCGAACGCCGCCTTCCCGCCGGCGAACCCTATATCGCCAACGACGTGAAGCTCGACTGCGACAAGACCCAGGTGATGATGATCACCGGCCCGAACATGGCCGGAAAGTCGGCTCTCCTCCGCCAGACCGCACTCATCACCCTCATGGCCCAGATCGGTTCGTTCGTCCCGGCCCAGGCTGCCAAAATAGGATACGTCGACAAGATTTTCACCCGTGTCGGCGCCTCCGACAACATCTCCTCGGGCGAGTCGACCTTCATGATAGAGATGAACGAGGCGGCCGCGATCCTCAACAACATGAGCCCCCGCTCGCTGATCCTTTTCGACGAGCTCGGCCGAGGCACATCGACCTACGACGGCATCTCCATCGCCTGGGCCATCGTGGAGCATATCCACGAAAACGCCTATTGCCATCCCAAGACTCTCTTCGCCACCCACTATCACGAGCTCAACGAGATGGAGAAGGCGTTCAAGCGGGTGGTGAACTATAACGTCTCGGTGCGCGAGATCGACGGCAAGGTGGTCTTCATGCGCAAACTCGAGCGCGGCGGTTCGGCCCATAGTTTCGGCATCCACGTGGCGAAACTCGCCGGCATGCCCCCCTCGATCGTGAAACGCGCCGACCAGGTGCTCAAGAAGCTCGAGCAGGGCGACGAGGGGAAAGCCGACCTCTCTAAAGTAGGATCGGCACGCGACGGCTACCAGCTCTCCCTCTTCCAGCTCGACGATCCCCTCCTCTCGCAGATCCGCGACCGCCTGCTCGGAATAAACATCGACAACCTCACCCCCCTCCAGGCCCTTACAACCCTCCACGACCTCCAGTCGCTCCTCACCGGCAAACCCAACTGACTCTCCAAATAAAAAGAAAAAATGAGTAAAGACCAGACGATATTGTTTCATTCCACCATCTTCGGGCCGATCCACAGCCGGCGCCTCGGCGTGTCGCTCGGAGTGAACCTGATGCCGAGCGACGGCAAGATCTGTTCCTTCGACTGCCTCTATTGCGAGGCGGGCTATAACTCCCAGGGTGCAGGAAAGGCCGGCCTTCCTTCGGCCGAACAGGTGGAACGCGACCTCGACGCCAAACTCGCGGAAATGAAACGCAACGGCGATCCGCTCGACGTGATCACATTCTCGGGCAACGGCGAACCGACACTTCATCCCGAGTTTCCGCGCATAATCGACATCGTGACCCGACTCCGCGACAAATATTACCCCGACGCGAAAATATCGGTGCTCACCAATTCCACGCGAATATTCGACCCCGCCGTGGCCGAAGCGCTCAAACGCGTCGACAACAACATCCTCAAGCTCGACTCGGCCATCGAGGAGACGATGCGGCTCGTGGACCGTCCGAACTCTCCGGAATTTACAGTCGACCGCCTGGTCGAAGCCTTGCGTCAGTTCGAAGGCACCGGTATCATCCAGACCATGCTGCTGCGGGGGGAACACGACGGCAAGCCGATCGACAACACCACTCCCCGCGAGCTCGACGCCCTTGTGGCCGCCTACAAGAGAATAAAACCGCGCGAGGTGATGATCTATAGCCTCGACCGCTCCACCCCCGAGGAGCATCTTCAGAAAGTGCCTCATGAGGAGATGCTCGCCATAGCCGAACGCCTCCGCAGCGAGGGAATACCGGTAGCCTCTTTCTGATATGGCCGAGAACATCATCTTCCCGCAATCCCTGCATCCGGGCGACAAGATCGCCATCGTGGCGCCGGCCACAATCGTCAAGGGGGAATATATCGACGGAGCCGCCGAAAGGCTTCGCTCGGAAGGGTTTGAGCCTGTCGTGATGCCGGCGGCGAAAGGTCCGGCAAGCGGCACTTATGCCGCCTCGCAGGCCGACCGCCTCAAGGACCTCGCCGACGCCTTGGGCAATCCCGACATCAGCGCGGTGCTTTGCGCGCGCGGCGGATACGGTTGCGTGCATCTGATCACCGAGTTCGACCCCGCTTTCCTCCGCGAAAACGCCAAATGGCTCATCGGGTTCTCCGACGTGTCGGCGCTCCACGCCATGATGCTCCGCGCCGGCGTGGCCTCGATCCATGGACCGATGGCAAAACATCTCGCCACAGAGGAGCCCGACCATTACTGCTCGCAGGCACTCTTCCGGCTGCTGCGCGAAGGCCTTCCCTCGGAATATTACGCCCCGGCCCATCCCCTCAACATCGCCGGAGAGGGAAGCGGAATGCTGGTCGGCGGCAACCTCGCCGTGCTCAACGGTCTGGCCGCCACACCTTTCGATGAATTCAACCGCATTTTCAACCGCGACACCATCCTTTTCCTCGAAGATATATCAGAAGCCATATATGCCGTGGAGAGGATGGTGAGACGTCTGATCCTTTCCGGCGCAATCGCCCGCGTGAAAGGAATCGTTTTCGGCCACTTCACCGACTATCGGCCGTCGGCCAATTTCCCCGACATGGAGAGTATGCTCTCCTCGCTTCTCGCTGAAGCCGGGGTGACCGGCATTCCGGTGGCATTCGACTTCCCGGCAGGCCACACCGCCGACAACGTCCCCCTCGTGATAGGGGCGCCGACTATGCTGAGCGTCGCATCAGAAGGCGTGCTGCTGACCCAGTCGGCCGAAGAAAAAAATTAACGGGAAAGAATTAATAAACCAAAGAAAGAATGATTTTCAAACGACATAAACCGATACGGCCCACTGAAGATGCCCTTGAAGCAGCCCGGAGCGCCGTAAAATCGGCCGCCGACGCCGGCCGCCCCGTGAGAGTGCTCTTTGTGTGCCTCGGCAACATCTGCCGCAGTCCGGCCGCTCAGGGGGTGATGGAGAAGATGGCCGCAGACCGCGGTCTTGACAAGATGATGGAATGCGATTCAGCCGGATTTTACGGCGGCCACCGCGGGCAATTGCCCGACATCCGCATGCGCGAAGCCGCCCTGCACCGCGGTTATCATCTTGACCACCGCAGCCGCACGGTGACCTATTCAGATTTCATCGACTTCGACCTGATTGTCGGTATGGACCGCAACAATCTCGACGACCTTCATCGCGCGGCCCCCTCGCACGAAATGGAGAAAAAAATTATCGGAATGATCGACTATGCCTCCGACCATCCCGACGACACCTATGTGCCCGACCCCTATTATGAAGGGGCGGCAGGATTCCAGCTCGTGCTCAACCTGCTTGAAGACGCCTGCTCCAACCTTCTCGACATCCTCACAAAGCCGGTGAAAAAATGAAGTCTATTCGTAGTCGGGGCGTGCGACGAGCTTGCGGCGCAGCCTCGAAAGTGTCGAGGGCGTGATCTTAAGATACTGAGCGATATATTTCAGCGGTACTATACGAGTGATATATTCCACCGCCGGCCTGCGCAACGAGCCGCAGTTGATCCGCAGAAAATTCAGAAAACGGTCTTCGGCCGACTTGTTGTTGAAGAATAGATAACGCTTTTCGAAACAATACATCTGCTCGACCAATAGGTCGCGCATCCATCTCACAAGTTCGGGATAACGGTCGGAAAGCTCATGAAACTTCTTATAGTCGAGAAGCCAGGCTTCCGAATCGTCGACAGCCACAAGAGAGAATATCGAAGGCTCCCCCATGAAGAAGGAATGGACCGAGGTGAAAACGTCGCCTCCGCTGCCGAAGAGAAGGGTGTCTTCGACGCCGTCGGTGATATTGCTCACCCGAAAGAGACCGCGGCGGTTGATCACGATGTCGCTGCAGACCGTCCCCTGCTTCACCACCGCTTCTCCACGCGCCACAGGCACAAGACGCACCGCATCCTCAAGAGCCGCTATGCTCTCTTCGGATGCATCCACATAGAATTTCACCACTTCGCGGATTGTGCTCGTCTTATTTATGTCGGTCAACATGGCATTTTCATTTTACGCGCGGCCTGAAACCCCGCTTTATCTATGCAACAGATCTATGCTTAATCTATGCAACGAAGCAATATTTTTCGATCTTCTTTCTTACAAACTACAAACTTAGCAATTATTCGCTTGCTCTAAATCAAAAAAAGGAGCAGAAATCAGATTGTTTAGCAGTAGTTAACACTCTTTAGCAGTAGTTAACATTGACTACGTTTGCATTTTAGTAATTTTAGCTTAAGTGGAAAAACCGGGGCGGCGTGACCCCCGAGGCCGAGGCCGCTTGACCACGGGCG
>CAJMNI010000003.1 GCA_905214735.1 uncultured bacterium
CCTTTTTGATGCTATTCCTGAATGATGTTGACAAATACGTTTTAGAGGAAAGTTAAGAATTATATGTCACCCGGCCAAACATTCCCGAATAAATTATTGCAAATGTGTTGCATAACATATTTTCACGCTTAGTCAGAACCGGAATTTGTGGAGGGTCAGGCGGCTGCCATCCCAGTGGGCGTAGCTGAAGGTCTTTATCCATTCGCCGAGAATCACTATCTCGGCCTTCAGTTCTTGTCCTTCCGATGAAACTGCCTTGACTTCATATCTCCTGAAGAGATGCAAATGGCCGTAGATGAAATAGTTGGTATCGGGATGATCGGCAAGATACTCTTTGCTGAATTCATTAACATTTGTCAGCATCCTTTCGGCATCTGCCTCGGAGGGACCTTCCATCTTGCGCGAATGGCGACTCCAGTTGTAGGCGAAGGGGACAGTCCAGCGGGGATGTATGCCTGAAAAAAGCCGCTGGCAGACCCGGTTGCGGAAAAGTCTGCGCAACAGTTTGAATGATGGCTTCAACTTCCCTATTCCGTCGCCATGCGTCATCAGGAAGTGCTTCCCGTCGATCTCCTCGTCAAGATAGCCGTCAACGACTTCCACGCCAAGTTCCGACGGAAGATAGTCGAAGATCCAGATATCATGGTTGCCGATAAACCATACGATTCTTATGCCGCGGTCATGGAGTTCGGCGAGCTTGCCGAAAAATCTCACGAATCCACGCGGCACCACATAACGGTATTCATACCAATAATCAAGGATGTCGCCAAGCAGATAGATCACATCGGCGTCATCCTTAATCGAGTCGAGAAAGCGCACCACACGCATTTCCGACTCGCGTGAATCTTCAAAATAGGGAGCTCCGAGATGGAGATCACTTAAAAAATAGGCTCGCAAATCTAAAAGATTTATTCTCTATTTGGCAGCAGGATATTCCAGGCAGGATAATCAATCAGGAGAGTCAAGCAAGATCATCAGCTTGAGAAACAAGCGAGATAATCAGGCAAGATAATCAAGCCGGGAATATCAAAGGAAACCGAGCTCAAGCTTGGCCTCTTCCGACATCATGTCCTGGTTCCATTCCGGCTCGAATACAAGGCGGAGGTCAACCTTTTCAGGCCCCTTGACACTCATCAGCTTCTGCCTGACATCCTCAAGGATAAAATCGGCAGCCGGACAGGAAGGAGCCGTCAGCGTCATGTCGACGTGAAGCGTCTTGTCTTCCTTCGTGTAGTCGATTTTATATATAAGCCCGAGGTCGTAGAGATTCACAGGAATCTCGGGGTCATAGACAGTCTTGAGCATGTCGACGGTCTGCGTCAGAATGCTCTGCTCATCGGGCTGTTCGCCGGAAACCGGCTTTTTTTCTGTTGCCATATTCTCAGATATATTATTCTCCTCGTCAAAAGGCTTTGCTAAAGTTCTATTCGCTGACGACTTCGCTAAAGAGAATCAGAAAAGGATAGCCGCGTCGATAAACCAGCCCTCGCTCCGGGCCGAGAAGTTGTCGAGCTTTTTGGTGCGGACATCGTAGGTCACGTCCCAGTTATATCCGAATGAAATCTGATATCTCTTCCAAACTTCGGCGCCGAGCGCGCACCGCAGGCCAACCGAACCGAGCGGATTCTCCACGGCCTCGCACTTCGAATGCGCGAGATGGAAATTAAACACCGGTCCGCCATAGACAAACGGCGCGATATAGTTTTCGATACCGTTCATCCGGGTCCATTTAAACCGCAGATTCAGCGGAATCTGAAGCGTGTGCATATAGAGATCGGTGGTGCCGATTCCCGAGGAAGCCCACACCTCTTTCTCGCCGAAATAGACCTTACCGCCCATCATCGAATAGCGCACCGCGAAATCGATGCCGAATCCGATGCCCGGAATCATCACCTCACCCATCACACCGGCGTTGAAGCCCGGAAGCATTTCCGACGTGATGAGTTTCTGTTTCCAATGCCAAGTATTGAAATTCACGCCCACAGTCGGGCCCCAGCGAAATTTCGCCGAGGCTCCGAATGCGACGCAAATGAGGAGTAGAGCTGCAAGTATTTTCTTCATATCAGAACATCCAGCCTACAGTCACTGTCCAGTAGTTGTTCTTTACTTTGAGTTTTGAAACTTCACCAAATGAATCGAGGGCATCGATGTGTTTTGCCACATTGTTCATACCCCAGGTATAGCCTGCGGTGACCTGCAGATGCTTGATGAGCTCCACGCCGAGGCCGAGGTTCCAGCCCCACTGGCAGCTCTTGGTCTTCAGATAATCCTCGTCGCCTCCGACTCTGACAGCGAGTGTCGGACCGGTGTAGACATACGGGCTGATGATGCGCTCCACAGCGGGAAGCGACAGCTTATACTTCACATTCAGAGGAATCTCGATGAAATTGCGGCCTTCTGTTTTGGAGACTGTTTCATCGTCACCTCCAGGAAGATCGCTCATATCGACTCCGACTTTGGAATACATTCTCGAATACATCACCGACAGATCGACGTTGAAGCCTAACGGAAGACCGAGCTCCATTGTCGGGCCGACAGTGAAACCGCAACGGTTAGATGAATCGAACACATCTTTATTCAGCTTCATTTCGTCGACGTTGAGTCCGGCCTTGAGACCGAATCTCAGACCGATTGCGTTGGCCTGGAAGCATGTGAACAGAGCCACAACGAGGGTCGCGATTAAGATTTTTGACTTTTTCATATAAGGCTGTTTGATTTTACTTGGCAAAGTTAACAAAAAATAGTTATAAATTCCTAACCGCCGCCGTTTTTATGAAAAATTCACTAAATTTGCAGTTGCTTGCCGACGAAAAGGCCCCCGAGAAATAAAAATATCAACCCCCGGGGCTCTGCGCCGGCCCCTTATCGATGCTGTGATGACATCTTATGCCGAAATAATTCTTCCGCTCCCGATCTATTCCACGTTCACCTACTCGGTTCCCGATGATATAGAGGCCGATCTGCAGGTGGGCTCCCGCGTGCTCGTGCAGTTCGGCCGCAAGAAATATTACACCGGCATCGTCAGCCTTATCCATACCCGCACTCCCGACTATGAGGTGAAGCCGATAATGGCGCTTCTCGACCCCCGGCCGGTGGTAAGATACCCCCAGCTGAAGTTCTGGGACTGGATCGCGGAATATTACCTATGTTCACCGGGCGAGGTCTACAAGGCTGCCGTCCCGACCGGTCTGAAGCCGGAGAGCGAGACCTTTGTCACCATCAACGACGACTACGAGCCTGAAGAGGGTTTCTCGCTCAGCGAACGTCAGGCCCTGATTATTGCCCTGCTTCAGGACAAGAAGCGGTTGCGCATCTCCGAGATCGAGGCGGAAACGAAAATGAAAGACACCGCCCGCATCATCAACTCAATGCTCGAGCACGACCTCATCGGCATCGACGAGAAAGTCGTGGAGAAATACAAGCCGAAGAAGGAGACTTTTGTCACCATCTGCGCCGACCGCGAGGAGCGCGACAAGGTCCACGGCTTCTTTGACCTCGTGCGCCGCTCGCAGCAGCAGGAACGCCTGCTCATTTCCTGGCTCGACATGTCGGGCTGGCTCGTGCGCAACAGCGAACTCCGCGACGTGAGCCGCCGCCAGCTACTCGAAGCGACCGGCGCCACCGCCGCCACTCTCAAACGGATGGAGGAGAAGGGAATATTCCGCATGGAGAAGCGCACGATCAACCGTTTCAACTCCGCCAAAGCATCAGCCGCCATCAACCTCTCCCCGCTCAGCGAGGCGCAGGCCTCAGCCTGCAATGAGATCACCGAGTCGATGCGCGCCAACGCCGTAACCCTGCTACACGGCGTCACCGGAAGCGGCAAGACCGAGATCTACTCCCACCTCATAGCCAAGACTCTCGAAGAAGGAAACCAGGTGCTCTATCTTGTGCCTGAAATTTCGCTCACCACCCAGCTCACCGACCGCCTGCGCCGCATTTTCGGCGACCGACTACTGGTGTATCATTCAAAATTCTCCGACAACGAACGCGTCGACATCTGGAAACGTCTCCTTTCCGGCAACGAACCGCTCGTGATTCTCGGCGTCAGGTCATCGGTGTTCCTCCCCTTCGCCCGCCTCGGCCTCGTGGTGGTCGACGAGGAGCACGAAAGCAGCTACAAGCAATATGACCCGGCTCCGCGCTACAACGCCCGCGACGCCGCCACCGTCCTCGCCACTATGCACGGTGCAAAAGTGGTGCTCGGATCAGCCACCCCTTCTGTGGAGACATATTATAAAGCCCAATCGGAAAAATATGGCCTCGTCACCCTCTCCGAACGATTCCGGGGCGCCACACTCCCCTCCATTGAGCTTGTCAACATGCCGGAGCAGCGCGAGAAAAAGCTCAACACCGGCATCCTCTCCTCCCCACTCAAGCAGTCGATGAAGGCATCACTTGAGAAAGGGGGGCAGGCGATCGTGTTCCAGAACCGCCGCGGATTCGCTCCGGTGGTGGTATGCGGCCAATGCGGCTGGGTGCCGAAATGCGAGAACTGCGACGTCTCGCTCGTCTATCACAAGAACTCGTCGCTGCTTCGCTGCCATTATTGCGGTTTCACCCGCGTGATCCCCACGGTGTGTCCGGCATGCGGACTTAACGGCATCAACAAGTTCGGCTACGGCACCGAACGCATCGCGGAGGAAATCCACGAGCAGTTCAGCGACTACAAGGTGCAGCGTATGGACCTCGACACCACGCGCAACAAGGATGCCTATCAGGAGATTATCGAAGGATTCGCCGCCAAGAAAACCGACATTCTCGTCGGCACCCAGATGATTTCCAAAGGGCTCGACTTCGAGAAAGTCAACGTGGTGGGAGTGGTCAACGCCGACACGCTTCTCAATTTCCCCGATTTCCGCAGCAACGAGCGTGCGTTCAACATGCTTGCCCAGGTGGCTGGCCGCGCCGGCCGCCGCGACAGCGAAGGGAAAGTCATCATACAGACCTCGAAACCTCAGGACCCCGTGCTGCAGTTTGTCAAAGCGCATGATTATCAGGGGTATTACAAGGCCGAACTGGCCGAACGCAAGAAATATGGCTATCCGCCGTTCACCCGGGTGATCAACGTGTTTCTGAAAAACAAAGACCCGATGATGATCGACCGGGCGGCAGTCACCCTCGCCCTCAGGCTGCGGGCCGTCTTCGGCGACCGCGTTCTCGGCCCCGAAAAGCCGTTTGTCTCCAGGGTGGCCACCTGGTATCTGCAGTCGATCATGCTCAAGGTGGAGGCCGGGGCGTCAATGAAGAAAGTTAAAAATATTTTGCGCGGAGTTTACGAGCAGATCGCCCAGACTCCCGAGATGAAGGGAACGATTGTCTATTACGACGTCGATCCCGTATAACTGAAATATCATGAACCCAAATATCATGAACACGGAAAACAGCAATTTCGACGATTTCGACAGAGAACATCTCTGGCATCCATACACATCCACCCACGACCCACTTCCGACCTACAAAGTAGACCATGCCGAAGGGGCGATCATCACGCTCGCCGACGGCACGCAGCTGATCGACGGCATGTCGTCATGGTGGTGTGTGATTCACGGCTATAACCATCCCGTGCTCAACGAGGCGGCCAAACGCCAGATCGACCGGATGTCGCACGTGATGTTCGGCGGACTCACCCACGATCCTGCCATAGAGCTCGGCAAGCTTCTTCTGTCGATCCTTCCCCCGTCGATGGAGCATATTTTCTACGCCGACTCCGGTTCGGTGGCTACTGAAGTGGCGATGAAGATGGCCGTGCAGGCTTTCGACAACCCGAAAAAGAGCAATTTCGCAACCATCCGCAGCGGCTATCACGGTGACACATGGAACGCCATGTCGGTGTGCGACCCCGTCACCGGAATGCACGGTGCTTTCGGTCCGGCCCTACCGATCCGCTTCTTCGCCCCGGCTCCGCAATGCGGTTTCCGCGACGAGTGGGATCCCGCCGATTTCGAGCCGATGCGCAAACTTATAGAGGAGAACGCCGACTCGCTGGCCGCCGTGATACTCGAGCCTATTGTGCAGGGCGCCGGAGGAATGCGCTTCTACCATCCGCAGTATCTGCGCGAACTGCGCCGCGAATGCGACCGCCACAACGTGCTCCTTATCTTCGACGAGATCGCCACCGGTTTCGGCCGCACCGGCAAGCTCTTCGCCTGGGAACATGCCGGCGTCGAACCCGACATTATGCTCATCGGCAAGTCGATAACCGGAGGCTACATGACTTTCTCCGCCGTAGCCACAACCCATCGCGTGGCCGACATGATTTCAAATTCGCAGTCGGGAGTGATGATGCATGGCCCGACATTTATGGGCAATCCCCTCGCCTGCGCCATAGCGGTGGCATCAACCCACCTGCTCCTCTCAGAGCCATGGCAGAAGAGAGTCAGGGAGCTTGAGCAGATCATGACCCGCGAACTCGAGCCGTCCCGCTCGCTCCCGTTCGTGAGGGATGTGAGGGTGCTCGGTGGTATCGGCGTGATCGAAGTCGAGCCTTATGTAGACTGCGGCGAGTTTCAGAAACATTGCATAGAGGAGGGCGTATGGATCCGCCCCTTCGGCCACAACGCATACATCATGCCCCCATACATGGCCGTCACCGACGAGCAACTTGTCAAGCTCTCCCGGGCGCTGATCAGTATTCTCAAGAAAATGTATATTCCTGCTGATAAAGGAGAAAGCAATAAAGGAGAGGTCGAAAAGAAATGACAACAGAGCATCTTGAAGCCTACAGCGGCATCCTTTCGCAATTCGAGAGCGAAGGACGACTGCGCCGCATCCCTCCCCATCGCGACCCGGGCCGTTTTTATGACCTGGCAACCAACGACTACATGGCTCTCGCCTTCCACGCCGACGAGTTCAAGGCCCGGTTTCTGAAGGAGAAGTCATGGCTACCCTTCTCTGCGTCGGCATCGAGGATGCTCGCCCTCTCCCAGGAGGCTTTCTGCAGCCTCGAAAACTTGCTCGGATCGCTCTATGGCCGTCCCGCCCTGCTTTTCAATTCAGGATACCATGCCAATGTCGGACTGATCGGAGCGCTCAACGTGCCCGGCACACTCTTCCTCGCCGACAAGATGATCCATGCCTCGACCATCGACGGATTGTCTCAACGCAAATGCGAGTTCGAGCGCTGGCGCCATAACGACCCGGCCCACCTGCGCCGGCTATTGGAAAAACACCGCTCCGGCTACGACCGCTTTGTAGTGCTCGCCGAGTCAGTCTACAGCATGGATGGCGACACGGCACCGCTCGCCGAACTGGTTGCTCTCAAGCGCGAATTCGGCAATGTGATTCTCGTGGTCGACGAGGCCCACGGTTTCGGAACGAGAGGCGACCGAGGACTCGGGCTCTGCGAGGAAAAAGGTCTCACCGATGATATCGACATCATCGTTGGAACTCTCGGGAAAGCATGCGCGTCGGCGGGCGCTTTCATCGTAGCTTCACAACTCCTTCACGACTATCTTCTCAACACGTCGCGCCCGCTGATTTTCTCCACCGCTTTGCCGCCGATTGTGGCGGCATGGACCGAACTGATGGTTTCCCGCCTCGTGGAGATGAAGGCTGAACGCGAGCATCTTGCCGCCATGTCGGAAAGATTCCGCAAAGGTGTCGAGGAGATCACCGGCCGGGAATGCGCGTCGCGGTCGCAGATCGTACCGCTGATCACCGGAGACGCCGAAAAAGCTGTGGCGATTTCCCGACAACTGGAGGAGAACGGCGTGATCGCACTCCCCATAAGGCGTCCCACTGTCCCTCCCGGCGGCGAACGAATCCGTTTCTCGCTCAACGCCGATCTCACGGCCGACGACATCGACCGCATTTTGACAATCATCAGAAAAGCTTCGAAATGAAAACTCAATTCCTGCGCAAGGATCCCGACAATACCCGACTGCTGCTCGTTTTTTCCGGCTGGAGCACTGCGCCTGCTTTCTATTCATCCCTCGTGAGGGATGGATGGGACCTCCTTGTGGTCTATGATTACGCCGACCTTACGCTCGACACCTCTTTTCTCGATGAATATTACACCGTCTATCTTCTTGCCTGGTCGTTAGGGGTTTACTGCGCCGAACTCACCCTTCCCGCTGAGAGGATTACCGCTGCATTCGCAGTCAACGGCACTCCGATGCCGGTAGATCCGCGATATGGGATTCCGCCGGCTATTTTTCAGGGAACGGCCGCCGCACTCGACCGCCGCAACCTCATGAAGTTCCGTCGCCGCATGATGCCCGATGCCGAAACTTTCGCCAACTATTTCCCCGACGACAGCAGCGACGACATTCCGGCGCTGAAAAAGGGGCTGGAAGAAATCGCCGCCAACGAGGCAACAAACGAAACCGCCGCCGGCCGCCGGACGGCCCGCCTCCCCTGGACTCGCGCTTACGCAAGCGACGCCGACCGCATTTTCCCACCGACAAATCTGCTCGCTTATTGGAAAGAGGAGCCGGAAGTGGAGCTTGTCAGAGTAAGCGGGGCGCACTGGATACCGCTGGGCGACATACTCGCCGCCGCCATCCCCGACACCGGGAAAGTCTCCCGCCGTTTTTCAAAGGCAGCCTCCTCCTACGACACCCACGCAATCGCACAGCACGCGGTGGCCGTAAGGCTCGCCCTGATGCTAAAATCGGCGCTCGACGCGACGCCTCAGACCCCGGATTGCCGCATTCTGGAAATCGGCTGCGGCACAGGCCTTTTCACCCGCGAATACGCCCGGTTCCTCCACCCGTCGGAAGCCTGCTTCGTCGACATAACCGACTGCGGGCCCTTCGGAATCGCCGGGAAGGAGACCTACGTGAAAGGTGACGCTGAAAAATGGATTGAGGATTTCAGGGGAAGCCTCGACTGCATCCTGTCGGCTTCGGCGATCCAGTGGTTTGCCGACCTCCCCCGCTTTATCGACAACTGCCGCAGAGCGCTCGCTCCGGGCGGGATATTCGCCGTCTCGACTTTCCTGCCCGGCAACATGGGGGAACTCGACACGCTGCGTCCCTCTCCGCTGATCTATCCACGTCTTGAAACGCTTCGCGACTGCATGGAGAGAAATTTCTCCGACATCAGGATCGAGACCGAGGATATTATCGTGGAATTCAAGTCGGTGAGGGAGATGCTGATGCATCTGAAACATACCGGCGTAGGCGGTTCGGCCCCTTCGTCGGGCCGTTCGCTGAAGGATATGGCCGAACTCCACACCCTCACCTACCGCCCCGTCTGGCTCATCGGCCGCAAAAAATAAGCTGTCTGAGATCCGCAAAAATCTCAAACAGCAAAAATTTCCTTTAATTGGCTTTATTTGAAGGAATTGACGGCGGCGATCACGCGGTCAACTTCCTCATCGGTCATCACCTGCGAGAGGGGAAGCGAGAGCTCTTGCCTATGGATCATGCAGGAGACAGGCAACTCCCCTTCATATACCAGTTCTCCGCTGCGGCGATAGCATTCCTGCTGATGCGGCGGAATCGGATAATGAATCAGCGTTTTAATCCCTTGCAAATCAAGGTAAGCCTGCAGCTCGTCGCGGCACTCGCAAAGAAGCGGGAAGATATGAAACACGTGTGAGTCGCGGTCGGACACTTTCGGAAGCTTCACGGCCGGATTGCTGATTTCAACCATGTAGCGGGCCGCAATATCCTTGCGGCGGTTGTTGTCGGCGTCGAGGCGCGGAAGCTTCGTACGCAGAACAGCCGCCTGCACTTCGTCGAGGCGCGAATTGCGGCCGATGCTTTCGAACACATACTTCCGGGCCGAACCGTAGTTGGCCAGCCTGCGCACCGTGCCGGCCAGTTCGGCATCGTCGGTAGTCACCGCGCCTGCATCACCCAGCGCACCGAGATTTTTGCCCGGATAGAAACTATGGCCCGCTGCGTCGCCGAATGTTCCGGTGCGCTTCCCTTCATACAGACAACCGTGGGCCTGAGCGTTGTCTTCTATAAGCAGGAGATTATGGCGACGGCATATTTCCCCGATCTTCTCCGTGTAGGCGTTGCGGCCATAGAGATGAACGAGCATGATCGCTTTCGTTCGGGGAGTTATCGCCTCCTCTATCCTCTCAGGATCAAGGTTGAGGGTTTCAGGATCGGGTTCCACGAGCACCGGAACGAGGTTGTTTTCCGAAATGGCGAGTATCGAGGCCACGAACGTGTTGGCCGGAACTATCACCTCATCTCCCGGTCGGAGCCGGCCGAGTTCAATATAGGCGCGGTAGATGAGCGTCAGTGCGTCGAGGCCGTTGCCTGTCCCCACGCAATGCTTCGCACCGAGATAATCGGCATATTCGCGTTCGAAGGAGGCTGTCTCCTTGCCGAGAAGATACCACCCCGATTTCACCACGCGCTCCACGGCCCTTTCTATTTCGCCGCCGAAGGATGCCGTGACTTTCCCGAGGTCAAGATAGGGTATGTTGCTTTTTGGGTTTTCCATTACATTGATTCTTTTTGCCCGGGCGCTTCCGGTTTCGCAGCCTTCGCTTCCCTTTTGCGACGCAGGAATTCGTCGTAGTCCTTGATATGGTCGGAGGAGTCGAAATAATCGGAGGTCATGACCAGGGCGATTGCTCCCGAGGAGAAGTCCTGGAGAGTGAGCCACACGCCGGGGACTATCAGCAGCCCCTGATATGGACGGTTGAGAAGGAAGGTGCGCTTTTGGTTGCCGTCGTCGACAGTCACCGTGAAACTTCCGGAGGCGGCCACTATAAATTCATAGACGGCGATATGGGCATGGCCGCCGCGCGACGCACCCCCCGGCACGTCGTAGATATGAAACACCCGCTTCACGTCGAAGGGGAGCGTCTCGCCGCTCTCCACCACCGAGAGATTCCCCAGTCGCGGCGACGTGTGGCGCTTGAGCTCGATCAGCGCGCAGTCGAATACTGTATTGCCGTTCATTCTTTCTCAAAAAAGTAATCATCCTCTTCATAATGGCGCGAAGCCACTACGAGAGCGACTGAATTGGTGGAGAAATTCCTCAGTTCGCGCCACACTCCGGCCGGAACATACACCCCCTCGTAGCATCGGGAAAGATGGAACACCCGTTCCTCGCCCCCGAAACTGCAGGCCACCTCCAGCGAACCGGAAAGGGCCACGATCAGCTCTTCGTTGCGCCGGTAGCCGTGTCCTTCGCGGCTGTCGCCCCCTGGAACGTCGTAAACCCAGTAGCAACGCTCGATCTTGAAGGGTACGTCGCCGGGATGTCCGGCAGCGGAGGAATCCCCGACCGTCTGCTCGATTACCGAAAGATTGCCTCGGGGATCGAGAAAGCGACGCAATGTCACCATCCGTGGCTCATTATTATTATTTGTCTCCATCAGGAGCAAAATTACAAAAAATTATCCACCTGCCCAAATATCGGCTTAAACCTCCCGACGCTGAACAAATCTAAAAATTAACGTAAAAAATTTGCATATTTAATTTGAATGGACTAATTTAGCCAACGATTCGGAGCCGTTCAAGCTCTCGCCTCGTTAGTTGAACATTAAGTTACTTTAAACATTACTCAATTATGGAAACAACGAGCTTCAGAACAACGAACAAAACTAACCATAATATCATGAAATCTATCCTGAAGATTGTAGCCGTAGCGGCTCTCTTTATCAGCGGTCTCGGTTTCGAAGCCCAGGCCCAGCTTCCCTCCGTGCAGTTGAAAGACATCAACGGCAAGACGGTCGACACCTCCACTCTTTCCAACGACGGCAAGCCCTTCGTGATCAGTTTCTGGGCAACCTGGTGCAAACCCTGCCGCCGCGAGCTGAAAGCCATCAGCGAAGTTTACGAAGACTGGCAGGAGGAGACCGGCATGAAGGTCATCGCCGTTTCTATCGACGAGGCCCAGAACGTGGCCAAAGTTAAACCGGTGGTCGACGCCAGCGGCTGGGATTATGAGGTGCTCCTCGACCCGAGCGGCGACTTCAAGCGCGCCATGGGTGTGCAGAACGTGCCCCACACTGTGATTGTCGACGGCAAAGGAAACATCGTCGAGTCGCACCAGGGTTACACCGAGGGCTCCGAAGACCATATCATCGAGCTCATCCGCAAACTCGAAGCCGAATAATCAGGAAATCATTCCGAATCGTCCCTTCCCCGGCGGAGGGGACGATCCGGATTTCAAGTCATCCAGTTCAGAAGTCCACTACAACAATCCAATTGCATGTTCCAGAAATTTTTTACGTTCGGTCTGGCGCTGGCCGGAAGCCTGATGCTTCCCCTGCAGGCCTCGGCCGAGAATAAAGTGGCGGTTCACGGTTCGGTTCAGGCCGACGTTGTTTTCCCTGAGGTAGACGACGACATCAAGACCGGCACTTACGACCACAAGATATTGTTCAACACCTATGCCGACGTGAATCTCGCGAGCAAATATGTCGATGCGGGACTTCGCGCCGAGTTCATGAAATGGCCTCTTCCGGGTTACGATGACGATTTCGCCGGCTGGGGCCTCAGTCATGTCTACGTAAAGGGTAAATACAAGGGATTCGAGCTGACCGCCGGCGATTTCTACGAGCAGTTCGGATCGGGATTCATCCTCCGCACCTACGAGGAACGCTCGCTCGGCGTCGACAACGCCATCCGCGGCGGCCGCCTCAACATCACTGCCCTTCCCGGAGTGCGCCTCACGCTGCTCGGCGGTCTGCAGCGCACCTACTGGGACTGGAGCAAGCATTCGCAGGTCTACGGCGCCAACGCCGAAATCTATATGGAGCAATGGATGCCTTCGCTCCGCGACCGCAACGCCACCTGGATGATCGGCGGTTCGTGGGTGCTCAAGCATGAGCGCGACGAGGACATCATCATCGACGGCACAAACGACCGCCTCAACCTTCCGAAGGCTGTCGACGCTTTCGACGTGAGAAGCTCGCTCAACCTCAACGGCTGGAATCTTCTCGCCGAGTTCGCATGGAAAGGCCAGGACCCGAGCTTCAACAACCAGTATACCTACGGCACGGGCCACGCCGAGATGATCAGCGCCAGCTATTCGAGAAAGGGAATGAGCGCCCTGGTCCAGGTGAAACGCTCCGACAACATGAGCTATCGCTCGCAGAGAAGCCGCAGCGACCTTGCCGGTTTCATCAACAACATGCCGGCGTTCGCTTATCAGCACACCTACGCCCTCGCCGCACTCTATCCCTACGCCACTCAGGTGGCCCAGGGGGAATGGGCATTCCAGGGCCAGTTCAGCTATAACTTCAAGAAAGGTTCTCCGCTCGGAGGCCGCTACGGCACGAAGTTCATCATCAACGGCAGCTACATCAGCAGCCTCGACAAAGGCCCGAACCCCGAAGGCCTCAACGGCTCGATCTTCGGTACCGACGGCGCCAAAGCAAGCTATTTCAAGATGGGAAGCGCCAACTATTTCGACGTCAACATCCAGATGGAGAAGAAATTCACCTCGAAACTGCAGGGTACGTTCATGTATATGAACCAGTTCTTCAACAACCGCACCCTCACCATCTGGGAACCCCTCGAGAAGAAGCCCGACCAGAAGATGGAGAAGTATATCCACTCCAACATCATCGTCGGCGACCTCAAATATAAGTTCAACCGCAAGTTCACTCTCCGCGGCGAGCTGCAGTATCTCTTCAGCGACGACGCCGACAAAGACTGGGCCTACGGTCTGCTCGAGCTCTCCTACAACCCCTATCTGATGATCACGGTGAGCGACCTCTGGAACACCGGCACAACCGGCCTCCACTACTATATGTTCGGAATCACGGGCAACTATAAGAGCAACCGACTGATGCTCAGCTACGGCCGCACCCGCAAGGGCTTCAACTGCTCGGGCGGCGTCTGCCGCGTGGTGCCCGCCATGCACGGCTTCCAGATCTCCTATTCCTATAACTTCTAAACCGACGTTGAAATGAAATTCAATATTTTCAGAAATTTTGCCACGCTGTCGATTGCAGCCGCAGCCCTGACCTTCACGGCCTGCGACAATGTCGACAAAGACGACCGCTATATCGACATGGGGGAAATCACGGCTGAACGCGCCGTTCTGCTCGAGGATTTCACCGGCCAGGACTGCCTCAACTGTCCGAAAGCCCACGAGGCAATCGAGAGCCTTGAGGAGCAATATGGCGCAGACAAGGTGATCGCGGTGAGCATCCACTCGGGCGATATGGCCATCTCTACTGAAGACACTTCATTTGAAGACGGTTTCGTAGGCCTGATGACCCGACAGGGACAGACCATCATGACATCCTATGGCATTTCGTCATGGCCTATGGGAGTGATCAACGGAGGCTCCCCGATCAATTATCCGGAATGGGCAGCCGCAGTGCGCACCGCCCTTGCGCAGCCCTCCGACATCAAGCTCTCGCTCGGCGTAAGCTTCGACGAGACAGCATCGGAGAACGGGAAGATCAATATGAGCGCCGAAATCCTGAGCGGTTCGGCACGCGAAGTCAACGTTCAGTTCTGGATTACGGAAAACAAAATCGTGGCCGAACAGAAACAGCCCGACGGCAGCATTATCGAAGATTACGTGCACAACAACGTGTTCCGCGCCGCAGTCTACCGCCCGATCAAGGGTGAGCCCGTATCGCTTGAAGCCGATATTGCAAAAACGGTCAACGCCGATATCGACGTGCGCTGGAGCGACACCGAGCATTGGGTTGTCGACAACCTCTCTGTCGTGGCTATCGTAAGCGACAGCAAGGGTGTGCAGCAGGTGATCCGCGTCCCTGTCAAACCCGCCCCCGCAGAAGAATAAGAATTCACAGCCGGCCGGGATCTGAACCTCCCGACCGGCACCAAACCTGAAACTTAGTAAAATCAAAATATCAAAATATGAAAAAATTCTGCATGATTGCCGGCGCCCTCCTTCTCGGAGTCGCTGCTCAGGCCCAAGACCTCACGTTTGTTGATTTCGAAGGTAAGGAAATTGCCGACGGTTCGACCTATTATTGCAACCGCACCACAGAATGGCGCGAACTCAAGAGCGGCATCCGCTTCGCTTACGATCCCGGAATCCTCATCAAGGGGGCTTCCACGGGTACAATCTCCGTCAGCGTGAAATGCGAGACCGCCCTTCCCACCGAAGTTGATCCCGACTTCCCCGAATACACCACCGAACTCGAATTCATGTCGCTCTGCTGCGGCGGAAACTGCCAGACCAACGCCAAGGAAATCACAAAAGAGGATGTGGCTATCACTGCCGGTAAAGATCTGAAGATGGAATTCGAATTCAAAGGGAAGACAAAAGGTAAAGACATCCTTCCGACGAAAAACGTGAAGACTGTCGTCACAGCACAGTATGCTTTCGCACCCGCTTCGAAGAAAACCTTCACCGTGATTTTCAATTCCGACAACGCTGCCGTTGAGGGAATCGAATCCGAGTCTGCCATCCGCATAGCAAACGGTGAGATCATCTACAATGTGGAGAAAGCATCCGCAATCGCTATCTACGACCTCGCAGGCCGCAAGGTGATCGACGCCAACGTCGACGGCGCAGGCTCGATCTCCACAGCCGACCTCCAGAACGGCGTTTACGTCTACAGCGTGAAAGGCGGCGTTAACAAGTCGGGCAAAATCCTCGTGAAATAAGCGGGGTTTCGGCCGATTTCCGTTACAGCTATCCGACCAGGATTCAGTGCAATAGCAACCGCAATCGCACCAATGGTCAAAACGATTAATCTGATTCCCGGCATCCACGACAGGAATGTCGGGAATCACAAAATATAAAAATATAAAGATATGAAGAAAACTTTACTATTGGCCTGCGCAGCCCTCGCAGCCACAGGAGCAATGGCTCTGACGCCGGTGAATTCCGCGCCTAAAAGCGCATATTTCTGCAACGGCAAGCTCTTCGAAGGAATCAGCGCCCCGGCCAAGCAGGACAACGGCAAGAAAATCACACGCGCCGGCGAGTCGCAATATGTCTTCTCCTACGACAATGGAGTCGGCACAGCCTATACGATACCTACCCCCGATGGAAATTCATCGGTTTCGAGCGGAGTGATCAGCTGCGCCATGCAGTTCAAAGAGGATGACCTCAAAATTCTTGCCGGCAAAAAAATCACCGCGATCCGTTTCTATTCTCCGACCACACAGAATTATGCCAACCCCATCACCAACGGCTTTGTCTGGATTTCCTCCGACATTTCGCAGGCTCCGACTGTGAGAAAGGGTGGAAAACTCAACTCCAAAGGTTTTGGAGAGAACGTCTTCACCCTCGACGAACCGTTTGTGATTCCTTCCGACGGCAAGCCTCTCTATGTGGGATATACGTTCCAGCTCAACCGCACCGCATGTTATTATGTCGTGACCGACGCAATGCCTGTGGAGGGTGAGAACAATACAATCTTAGGCTACAACAACAAACTTCTCGAACAGCCGACCAACTGGAAAAACTATGCTTCCTCGATGGGATCGCTCTGTATCGGTGTTTATCTGGAGGGGGACAACCTTCCCCAGAACCGTCTGAGGATACTCGAAAGCTCGATTGCCGATTTCGTTCAGCCCGGCACGGATCTGTCGTATACTTTAGCTGTACGCAACGCCGGAGCCAACGAGATCTCCGCTTTCAACGTCATCACAAAGGTCGGAGAAAACACCGACACCCGCAAGGTAACCCTCAAAGAGCCTATCCCCGCTTCCTCGATCGGCGAGGTCAGCGTTGACGGCATCAAGATTTCCGAGCCCGGACTCTACAACGTCGAGATCAGCATCCCGTCGCTCAACGACGACGCCCCCAACTATTACGCCGCCGACAAAACCTCGGGTTATGTGAGCGTTTATGATTCAAAGTCCGGCTTCCCGCAGAAGATGGTCTATGAAGATGCCACCGGAACATGGTGCCAGTGGTGCCCCTCCGGTATCGTGATGCTCGAAGAGGCCCGCAAGAGCTTCCCCGACGTAATCTATCCGATCGGCGTCCACTATGGCGACGACATGCAGATCAACAGTTATATGGGCTTCCTGCAGGATTATGTAGACGGCTTCCCGACAATCGTGATCAACCGCAAATATTCCATCAGCCCGGGCAACTATACCGGTCCGCAAATGAAATCTATCCTTCAGGAGCAGGTTGCTCAGGTCACCCAAATCGACTCCTATGGCAAGGTCGACCTCTACGTGAAGAGCGTCGAAGATGGAAAGAAAGCAGAAGTCAGCGCCGATGCGCAAATCATTCTCGACACCGACGTGCCCCACTATCTCTCGTTCGTGATAGTTGAAGACGGAGTGGGCCCCTACGACCAGAACAACAATATATATGCCGGGGGCGCATATTGCGAAATGGGAGAATGGAGCAAGACCGATGAAACGGCCGTCAGCACCATCTTCAACGACGTTGCCCGCGCCTACCGTTCATATCCCGGCATACCCAACTCCCTTCCCGCTACGCTGAAGAAGGGTCAGACCTACAACTATAAGATGAGCATTCCGCTTACCGAGGTGACAGGCAACAGCTATCGCGTGATCGCACTGCTCACCAACGCCGAAACCGGCTTTATCGTCAACGCCGCACTCGCAGACTGCACGAAAGACAACTCCGCAGTCAGCGACATCCTCGACGACAACCGCAGCAACATCAGCGTGGTTGCAGGTAAAGGGATGATCAGCGTTAACGGCGCCGAAAACGTGGAAGTCTACTCTCTCGACGGACGCAAGAGCACCACTACCAATCTTCTCCCCGGCCTCTACATCGTGAAAGCCGACGGAAAGAGCTTCAAGGTAATGGTGAAATAAACCGATAAAATTCCCCCGGAATCAAAAGGGATAAACCCTAATGCTTCCGGGGGAATCCCCCCTCTCCCATCTAATACCCAAGATCTGCAATCCAAGAACTCAGAACCAAGATCTGCAATCTAAGATCTAAGAACTACAATCTAAGATCTAAGAACTCTCTCCCCTTCAACCTTAAATCTATACCGAACAACGTGAAAAAACTGCTGACCGCAATGCTGGCGGCACTGACCGCTGCCTCCGCATTGGCTCAAACCGACGAATTTGTAAAAGGCGACCTTCTAAACATCCGGGCCGACGCCCGCCTCGATTATCAGCGCGTCTGGAACAACGGTTCCCCGGTGAAAAGCAATTCCGGCTTCGAGGGAAAATATCTCAATTTCCAGATTGACGGATCAATCGTGGAAGGTCTCACCTACAGCTGGCGCCAACGTCTCTATAAAGAGCATCTCGACAATAATTTTTTCGACGCCACCGACTGGATTTACCTCAACTATCATTATCGCGGCTGGGACTTTTCGGCCGGTAAGCAGGTTGTCTGCATCGGCGGCTGGGAATACGACCGCGCCCCCATCAACATTTACGCCGGTTCCGTGTTCTGGAACAACATCCCCTGCTACGACATCGGGGCTTCGGTCGGCTACCATATCACCGGTTCCGACAAGCTTACCATCCAGGCCACACAATCCCCCTTCTTCACCAAGCAGAACCGCGACATGTATGCCTACAACCTGATGTGGACAGGACGTCACGGCATCTTCTCGTCGCTCTGGTCGGCCAACCTTATCGAATACCTTCCCGGCAAATACATCAGCTATCTCGCGCTCGGCAGCAAATTCGAGGTTGAGAAATTCACCCTCGAGCTCGACCTGATGAACCGCGCCGCTTCCGGGCAGACTTTCTTCTTCAAAGACAATTCGATCATGGCGGAACTTGCCTATTCTCCCAACAAGCATTGGAGAGTCCACGGCAAATTCACCTACGACGTGAACCGCTCCGGCACCGACGCAGACTTCACCGTAACCGACGGCACCGAGCTCAAGATGATAGGCGGAGGACTCGACTATTTCCCACTGAAGAAAAACAAGATGTCGCTCCGAATCCACGCCAACTATTACTATTCCTGGGGCAAGAACGCCAATCCCGACGACGTGATGCAGCGCAACACCCAGTTTGCGTCCGTCGGCCTCACATGGGACATGAACATTTATTCTCTCAACAGAAAGAAGAAATAAACCATGAAAACTCCAGACGTTTTGGAAAGAGAAGAGGAGACTTCGGTAAGCAAAGAGGCGGAAATCGAATTTGCCGGCATCGACGGCACCGTCGAAGCTGAAAACGCAACCCCGGCCGCTGAGAAAAAGAAAAGCCGTCTGGCGAAGCTTATCCCCCCGGGGATTCCCTGCCTGCTCATCGTCGGACTCCTTTTCTACTATATCGGGAGCCAGATGGGAACAGCCAACATGCTCAACACCATCATGCACACCGCCCACGACCTGCTCCTCAACACTGTGTTCTATCTCATGGGCATCTGCGTGATCACCGGTGCATTGGGCAGGATCTTCGTGGAGTTCGGCGTGGTGAAGCTTCTCGAACGCCTGCTCCGTCCGCTGATGAAACCCCTCTTCAATCTCCCCGGAGTAGCCTCGCTCGGAGCCGTGATGACTTTCCTCAGCGACAACCCCGCCATCATCTCGCTGGCCAACGACAAGAGATTCGCCCAATATTTCAAGAAATACCAATATATCTCGCTCACCAATTTCGGCACAGCCTTCGGTATGGGTCTGCTCGTGATGGTCTTCATGATCGGCCAGGGTTATTTCTGGGAACCGATCGTCGGACTTGTCGGCGCGTTCGTCGGCTGCATCATCTCCACCCGACTCATGCAGCGCTTTATCGTGAAAGAGTATCCGAAATATAAGGAGGAGATCGCGGTAGAAGCCGAAGCTCTTGAAGCGGAGGAGAAGAAAGACTCAGGCCAGTCGGGATTCGTCAGAGTGCTCAACGCCCTGCTCGACGGCGGCCGCTCGGGTGTCGACGTCGGCATCGCCATCATCCCCGGCGTGCTGATCATCTCAACGCTCGTGATGATTCTGACATTCGGTGCCTCGGCCACCGGCGAATACACCGGCGCCGCTTATGAGGGAGTGGAACTCCTCCCCTGGCTCGCACAGAAAATCCAGATTGTCTTCCAGTGGCTTTTCGGTTTCAGCGATCCTCACCTCGTGGCCTTCCCGATCACCGCTCTCGGCGCTGTCGGCGCGGCCCTTTCGCTCGTGCCCAATTTCATCGCGCAAGGATGGGTCGACGGTAACGCCATCGCAGTGTTCTGCGCAATCGGCATGTGCTGGAGCGGTTACCTCAGCACCCACACCGCCATGCTCGACTCCCTCGGCTACCGCACCCTCACCCCGAAGGCAATCATCGCCCATACCATCGGAGGACTCGGCGCTGCTGTCACAGCCCATCTCCTCTACATGCTCGTGACTCTCTTCTGACACCTGCCTGATATCCGATTTACTTTTCTCTATCAGGAGAGCTTTTTGGTGCGAAGCAGCAGCGAGTTTGTGACCACACTCACTGAGCTGAACGCCATCGCCGCTCCGGCAAGCATCGGGTTCATCAGATATCCGCAAACCGGATAAAGGATCCCGGCTGCTATAGGGACCGCGACAATATTATAGACAAATGCCCAGAAGAGATTCTCACGGATCGTTCTGACAGTGAGCTTCGAAAGCTTCAGTGCCTGCGGAATCTTGCGGAGATCGGAGGAAATCACCGTGATTCCGGCCACATCCATTGCTATATCGCTGCCGCTCCCCATCGCTATGCCGAGATCGGCCGCCGCAAGGGCCGCGCTGTCGTTGATGCCGTCGCCGACCATCGCCACATGCTTATGATGCTTCTTGCGCAATTCCTCGACAAACTCCGTCTTCCCGGCAGGAAGCATCTCAGCCTCCCAATGGGTGATGCCTACCTTTTTGGCCACCAATGCAGCCGTCTCGCGGTTGTCACCGGTGAGCAGATAGACTTCCACGCCATTGTTCTCAAGCTGAGCCACCGCCTCTTTGGCAGTCAGTCTGATCCTGTCGGAGATGCCGATTACCGCCAGAACCCGTTTCGAATTGCCAAACCAGACAAGCGACATCGCATCGGCCGTGAATTTCTCTCCGCTTTTGAGAAGCGACTCGGAGATTTCGACTCCGTTTTCTGTCATTAGCTTGCGGTTGCCTACATAGAATTTCTCTCCATCGCTCTCCGCCTCGGCTCCCCGGCCGGGAATATTCCTGAAATTCTCCACATTGGAGGCCGGTGTCACACCCTTCTCTTTCAGATAGGTCACCACCGCCTCTGCAAGCGGATGACTCGACATCGTTTCTATGGCAAGAAGCATCGATATGTCGTGACGTCTCACGGCGTTCCCGGCATTCTCCTCTTCCGCCCAGCGGTTGGCCGGGTCGTCGCATGTCTCCGCAGCCTCTCCGGCAGCGAGCTTGATCTTCTCTACCGAAGGATGCCCCTCGGTCAGTGTGCCCGTCTTGTCGAGAACCACCGCGTTGATCTTTACGGCCGACTCCAATGCTTCGGCATCCTTTATCAGGATTCCGTTGTCGGCTCCCTTCCCCACTCCGACCATGATTGCCGTCGGAGTCGCGAGACCCAAAGCGCATGGACATGCCACAACAAGAACCGTGACGAAGGCTAACAGGCCGCGGATAAAGCCGTTGTCAGCATCGAACGCAAACCATATCATAAAGGAAATCAGACCGATGCATATAATTGTCGGTACAAAGACGGCGGCAATCCGGTCGACCAATTTCTGCACCGGCGCTTTGCTTCCCTGAGCATCCTGCACGAGCTTGATGATCTTCGCAAGGACCGTATCTGCTCCGACGCAATCGGCGCGAAACCGGAACGAACCGCTCTTGTTGATCGTACCGGCGAAGACTTTCGAGCCTTCTCCCTTCTCCAGAGCTATCGGTTCGCCGCTGAGCATGCTCTCGTCGACAAATGAATTTCCTGAGGAGACCGTTCCGTCGACCGCGATCTTCTCTCCGGGGCGCACAAGCAGCGTGTCGCCGGGCATCACCGCCTCAACCGGAATTTCGATCACCTCCTCGTCGGAAATCACCTTGATCACCGTCTTCGGTCTAAGCCCCATAAGCTTCTTGATAGCGGCCGCCGTGTTACCCTTTGCCCGCGCCTCGAGTGTGCGGCCGAGCAGAATGAAGGCGATGATCACCGACGCCGCCTCGAAATAGAGATGTGGCTCTATACCGCGCGACCGCCAGAAATCGGTGAAGAAGAGATTGGACATCGAGAACAGCCATGCAACTCCTGTGGAGAGGGCCACAAGCGTGTCCATATTCGCCGACCTATGGCGCAGCTGCTTCCAGGCATTGATGAAAAAACCACGGCCAAACCAGAAAAGGACAATCGTCGACAACACAAAGGAAATCCAATCGCCCCAGGCATGCCCCATGAAAAACATGCCGATGACCACAACCGGAAGAGAGAGCCCGATGGCCCACCACATCCTCCATTTCAGATTCTTATATCTTTCTGCTGCTATCTTGTCGGCGTCGTCGGCTTCATCTTTCGAGATGATCAGGCCATAACCGGCATCCTCAACCGCTTTGCCGAGCGTTTCGGCCGACGTCACGGCCGGATCCCACTCCACCGTGGCTATCCCGCCCGCATAGTTCACTGCCGCCGAACATACGCCCGGCGCATTTTTCAGCGTCTTCTCAACGCGGGCGGCGCAGGCCGCGCAACCCATTCCCGTGACGGGAAAATATCCTTTTTCCATGACTTTTAAAACCGGCAAGAACCGTTCTACTTCTCAAACGGCCTCCGGCTTTTCTTTGTTCATTAAGTCCAAGCAAGCTATCTTAGCTACCTTGGCTAATTCAGCTATCTTAGCTATATTAGCTGCCTTAGCTGTTGCGATATTCTTTCGGCGACATCCCTGTCAGCTTCTTGAAATATTTGCCGAAAAACGACTGCGACGGGAAATGAAGTTCGTCGGCTATCTGCTGGATATTGAGATTTGATGATTTCAACAGGACCTTAGCCTCCAGGATCACAAACCGCTCGATCCATTCCACAGCCGAATAGCCGGTCTGCACCTTGACAGTGCGGGAAAGATGCTTCGGCGTGATTTTCATCTTCTGCGCATAGAAATCGAGAAAGCGGTGCTCCCTGAAATTATCCTGCACAAGGAAGAGGAACTGGTCGGAGAGACGCCCCTGACGCGATGTCACCTCGTTTTTGTAGGGTTCATAGCATTTATACCCCACCTTGTAGATGAAAAGCATTATCTGGAACACGAGCGCCTGCGAACCGTAAGGATTCTTTTTATCGGCGATGATGTCGCGCATCGACGCCATGAACTTCTCATATTCCGGCATCTCCTCTTCGGGAAATTTCACCACATGATGGCGGGCGGAAATCGAATAGAAAGATGAATTTCCGCTATACATGAAGATCTTCTCCATAAACCGCTTCGACATCACCATGACCGAGGCGTTGAAGTCGGGGGAGATATATGTGGGCTGAAGAATCTGCGTGCTTCTTACCGTCACAAGGGCCGGAGCAGTGATCTCGTGCGTCACCAGATTTATGTCGGCCCTGCACGACCCCTTAGTCACAATAATCCATGAGGTGGCGGCAAATTTCACCGGCTCCGTGAGCGATTTGAGCATCATCGGACCGATGTTCTCAAGCATCCAGAAGTCCTGCTCGAGTATTTTCGACACATCTTCCGGCAGCTCTATATTATAATGGTAATCCGTGGCCATCTGTCTTATCTCTTTCTAATAAAAAAACTAATCGGACCGTGAAATATTGTCCCTCCCCCTCTCTTTCCCCAACCGGAAACTTTCCGCCGCCGGGATGTTGATAAATTTTCAAAAAAAAGCAACTTTGATGGGGCGTAATTGAAAAAAATGTGCGATATTTGCAGAGAATATCAGAAAAACCATTACTATCGTTACCGATTATTTATCTCATCCGAGTAATAATGGAAAAACCCAAATACAATTATCAGCAAGCATACGAAGCTACTTTAGATTATTTCAAAGGTGATGAACTTGCCGCCCGTGTCTGGGCGAGCAAATATGCTCTCAAAGACTCCGACGGGAATTATTTCGAGCTGACCCCCGACGACATGCACCATCGCATCGCGTCGGAAATCGTGCGCATCGAGCAGAAATATCCCAACCCGATGACCGAGGAGGAAGTCTTCGGGCTGCTTAAGGATTTCCGCTATGTCGTGCCGCAGGGAAGCCCTATGGCCGGCATCGGCAACAACATTCAGGTCGGTTCGCTCTCCAACTGTTTCGTGATCGGACTCGACGAGCATCCCGACTCTTACGGCGGCATCATCCGCATCGACGAGGAGCAGGTGCAGCTGATGAAACGCCGAGGAGGCGTGGGCCACGACCTTTCCCACATCCGTCCGAAAGGAAGCCCCGTCAAAAACTCCGCCCTCACCTCCACCGGTCTCGTTCCCTTTATGGAACGTTACAGCAACTCCACCCGCGAGGTGGCTCAGGACGGCCGCCGCGGCGCCCTGATGATGACCGTGAGCATCAAGCATCCCGACTCCGAACAGTTTATCGACGCCAAGATGACCGAGGGGAAAGTCACCGGCGCCAACGTTTCAGTAAAGATTGACGATGACTTCATGCGCAGCGCCACTGAAGGCGTCCCCTATCGCCAGCAGTTCCCCGTGAAAGGCGACAATCCGAAAGTTGTCAAGGAGATCGACGCTTCTGCGCTCTGGAAAAAGATCGTTCACAACGCCTGGAAAAGCGCCGAACCCGGCGTGCTCTTCTGGGACACCATTCAGCGCGAGTCGGTGCCCGACTGCTATGCCGACCTCGGCTTCGAGACCGTCTCGACCAACCCCTGCGGCGAAATCCCCCTCTGCCCCTACGACAGCTGCCGCCTTGTGGCCATTAACCTTTACAGCTATGTGAAGAATCCTTTCACCCCGCAGGCTGAATTCGATTTCGACCTCTTCCGCAAGCATGTCGGAATGGCCCAGCGGATGATGGACGACATAATCGACCTCGAGATGGAGAAAATCGACACCATAATCGAGAAGATCAAGTCCGACCCGGAAACGCCCGAGGTGAAAGGCACCGAGCTCCATCTCTGGGAGAAAATCCGCAGCAAGACGCTCAAGGGACGCCGCACCGGCTGCGGCACAACCGGCGAAGGCGACATGCTCGCCGCCCTCGGTCTCCGCTACGGCACTCAGGAGGCTACCGATTTCTCGGTGAAGGTGCACCGCGAACTCGCCCTCGCCTACTATCGCGCTTCAGTTAAGATGGCCGAGGAGAGAGGGGCGTTCGAAATTTACGACGCCGAGCGCGAGAAAAACAATCCCTACATCGCCCGCCTGCGCGAGGCTGACCCTGAGCTCTACGAGCAGATGGTGCGCCACGGCCGACGCAATATCGCCTGCCTCACTATCGCACCCACAGGAACTACCTCGATCATGACCCAGACTTCTTCGGGCATCGAACCGGTGTTCCTCCCTGTCTACAAACGCAAACGCAAAGTCAACCCCAGCGACACCGACGTAAAGATCGATTTCGTCGACGAAGTGGGCGACGCTTTCGAGGAATATATCGTCTATCACCATAAGTTCCTCGAATGGATGAAGATCAACGGAATAGAGCGCAAACGCAACATGACTCCCGAGGAGATCGAGGAGCTCGTGGCTCGTTCTCCTTATTATAAAGCCACCAGCAACGATGTCGACTGGATGGAGAAAGTCAGGATGCAGGGCGCCGTGCAGAAATGGGTGGACCATTCGATCAGCGTCACCATCAATCTCCCCAACGACGTGTCGGAGGAACTCGTCGGCAATCTCTATGTGGAGGCATGGAAGGCCGGCTGCAAGGGTTGCACGGTCTATCGCGACGGATCGCGAAATAATGTGCTCGAAGCTGTGAAGAAAGAGAAACCGAAGGAGGTCTACATGGCCAACCCCGAGCATATAATGAAGCGCCCCGCCGAACTCGAGGCCGACGTGGTGCGTTTCCAGAACAACAAGGAGAAATGGATCGCTTTCGTCGGTCTTGTCGACAACAAGCCCTACGAGATCTTCACCGGTCTGGCCGATGACGAAGATGGTATCTTCTGCCCCAAGAGCGTGACCCACGGCAAAATCATCAAGGCTTACGACTCCAACGGCAACAAGCGCTACGACTTCCAGTTTATCAACAAACGCGGCTACAAGACCACCATCGAGGGTCTGAGCGAGAAGTTCAACCCCGAATTCTGGAACTATGCCAAACTGATCTCGGGCGTGCTCCGCTACGGCATGCCTATCGATCAGGTGCTCAAGCTCGTGAGCGGTCTTGAACTCGACTCCACCAACATCAACACCTGGAAGATGGGCGTGGAGCGCGCCCTGAAAAAATATCTCACAAACGGCACCGAAGCCACCGGCCAGAAATGCCCCAACTGCGGTTCGGAAACCCTCGTATATCAGGAGGGGTGTCTGATCTGCACCACCTGCGGCACCTCCAAATGCGGCTGATAACATCTTATTGATGGCCGCCCGCAAACGCTATACCTGCCAACAACGTAACTTAAAACATATCATAGAAAAATTATGAAACTTACATTCAACATCAATTACCACACCAACTGGGGCGAGTCTCTGTTTGTGTGCGGCGGCATCCCGGCCCTCGGCGGCGGCGATTCCCGCAAGGCATGCGAAATGAGCCTCACCAGCCCCGACATGTGGCAATTCACGATAGAACTCGACGAAAATCCCGGCGATTTCGACTATTTCTTCGTGGTGAAGGCTCCCGACCGCGCCTGGCGCTTCGAATGGGGCAAACCCCACCGTTTTGTCGCCGGCGAAGGCGTGACCGACTATATTTTCTTCGACAACTGGCATGATCTGCCCGAGGACAAGCCCTTCTATTCTTCGATGTTCCTCGACGGAATCCTGGCCCGCCACCATCGTCAGGCTCCCCTCCCCTCGCTCCCCGACACACTCAACATCCGCATCGAGGCTCCGATGATCGCCCCCGACGAGACTCTTGCCATCTCGGGCGAGAACGACGTGCTCGGAAACTGGGATCCGAAAAAAGCCATCCGCATGAACGACGCCCACTTCCCGGTGTGGGAAGTTAACCTTCCCCTCGACATGCTCAAGGCTCCTTTCGAATATAAATTCCTCATTCTCGACAAAAACGGCGACACTGTGGGCTGGGAGGCCATGAACAACCGCGTCTACGGTATCTCGCAGCAGGGCCCCGGCACGCAGATCGTGATCGACGGCACACGCTTCGCCAATCCGAAACGCGCCTGGAAGGGGGCCGGAACGGCAATCCCCGTCTTCTCGATCCGCACCGACGAGGACTTCGGAGTCGGCGACTTCATCGACGTCAAGAGAATGATCGACTGGTGCCGCTACACCGGCCAGAGCATCCTCCAGATCCTCCCCATCAACGACACGACGATGCTCGGCACCTGGGTTGATTCCTACCCCTACAAGGCCAACTCCACGTTCGCCCTCCATCCGATGTATGTCCGCCTCGAGGAGGTCGGCACGCTCGAAAGCGAGGAACGCCGCGCATATTACGACCGTCTCCGCCTGGAGCTCAACAATCTCTCGACAGTGGACTATGAGCGCGTAAACAAGGCCAAAGAGGAGTATATGCGCGAGATTTTCGCCCAGGATTTCAAGAAGACACAGCGCACGAAACTTTTCAAGGACTTCGTTGCCGCCAACGAATACTGGCTGAAGCCATACGCCGCATGGCGCATCCTCCGCGACCAGTTCAAGACCCCCGACCATTTCGCATGGGGAGACTTCAAGGTTTACGACGAGCATAAGGTAGACGAAATGCTCCGCGAGAAGAAATCGGAGGCCAACTTCTACTATTTCGTGCAGTATCATCTCGACCGTCAGCTCCGCGACGTGCGCGATTACGCCCACAAGAACGGAGTGGTGCTGAAGGGCGACATTCCTATCGGCATCAGCCGCTTCAGCGTCGACGCATGGCGCACACCGCGTCTCTTCAACATGGACTGCCAGGCCGGTGCACCGCCGGATGACTTCAGCGTGCTCGGCCAGAACTGGGGATTACCCACCTACAATTGGGACGCTATGGCGGAAGATGGCTTCCAGTGGTGGAAAGACCGCTTCCGCAAGATGTCGGAATATTTCGACGCCTACCGCATCGACCATATCCTCGGCTTCTTCCGCATCTGGCAGATTCCCCTCTCGGCCGTTCACGGTCTGCTCGGTTACTTCAACCCGGCTCTCCCCTTCTCGGCCGAAGAGCTCCGCAACAGCTACGATTTCTGGATCGACTCCGATCTGCAAACCCATCCCCTCATCCTCGAATGGATGCTCACCGACTTCTTCGGTGAATACACGCAGGAGGCGAAGGATGAGTTCCTCGACCGCGTAGGCGGCGACCGCTATTGCCTGAAGACGTTTATCGACACCCAGGAGAAGGTTGAACTCTACTTCAAAGGCAAGGAGGAGAACGAGAAGAACAACAAGCTTAAGAATGCCCTGCTCGGCATCATCGACGACGTGCTCTTCATCGAGGATCCCTATCAGAAGGGCCACTATCATCCCCGCATCGCCGCGCAGTACACCTATCAGTATCGCATCCTCTCCGACTATGCGAAATGGTGTTTCAACCGCCTCTACAACGATTTCTTCTACCATCGTCACAACGACTTCTGGTATGGCAAGGCAATGTGGAAGCTTCCGCCGCTTCTCGACGCCACGTCAATGCTTGCCTGCGGCGAGGACCTCGGCATGATTCCCGACTGCGTTCCGGCAGTGATGCGTCAGCTGCGCATCCTCTCGCTCGAGATCCAGCGTATGCCCAAGGATCCCCACGTGGAATTCGGCGACACCTGGCACTATCCCTACTACAGCGTATGCACCACGTCGACCCACGACATGGGAGGCATCCGCGCATGGTGGGAGGAGGACCACGGTGCATCGCAGCGCTTCTTCAACCAGGTGCTCGGCGAAAGCGGAGAGGCTCCTTATTTCGCAGATCCCTACGTTTGCGACAAGATCATTGACCTGCATCTTAAGTCGCCCTCTATGCTCTGCATCCTGCCGCTTCAGGACTGGCTCTCGATCGACGGCTCGATCCGCCGCAACAACCCCGCCGACGAGGTTATCAATGTCCCGGCCAACCCGCGCCACTACTGGCGCTACCGCATGCACCTCACAATGGAAGAGCTGATGGCCCAGGAGACCTTCAACGCCACAATCCTCCGCAAAGTAAAAGAATCCGACCGCTAATCGGAACCTGTCACAAAAAAAGCGCCTTCGGGCGCTTTTTTTTGTGACTTTTTGCGAACATATTTTCGAATTTTATGAGAGCATTTTGGTGATGGACTGGTCGGTCAGCAGCCGGAAGATCGGGAGGCCGTTGGGACTCAGCGAGGGGTCGGGAAGCGAGAATAGCTGCCCGAGAAGCGATTCCATCTCGTTTTGCGACAGCTTTACGCCGCGCCTGATCGCCGTGGACCGCGCAAGCACGAGCGCTACCCTCCGCTTCATCGGCATGGGAGCCGTCTCTACTGTGGCCGAAGCATCTTTGCCATAATTGACCGAATCTTCCGACACCGATTCAAGTATTCGGTAAATCACGTCGCGAGCCGGAAGATTCCCCGACACGGAGGGCACACCCTCGATCCGCCACGTGTTGCCGCTATCATACTCCAGTCGGAAACCGGCCTTGCGCAACTCCTCGCTCACTTCGTCGAGAGCAGCCTGCTGAGCCGCGTCGAGCTCTATCGTCTCCGGGAACATCACCGACTGCGACACCATCTCGTTCTTGTCGGCTTTCCGCAGATACTCCTCGTATAGAATCTTCACATGCGCCCGGTGCTGGTCGATGATGATCAGCCCCTCTTCAGAGGTGGTTACTATATATTTGAGCGCGAACTGAATGCAGAATGGCGCCAGCTCACCCTTCTCCTCCTTCTCTCCGAAAAGAGCAGATCCGCTTCCGCCGGCATCCTCGTTCTGACTGACGTCCTGCAGCCGTGTATTCTGAAAATCGTCGCCGAGAGGGGGAAGCTTCTCCAACGGATCGTTGCAGCGGAACCCCTCATATAGTTTCTCCCAGCTCGAATCGACGCGGGTGGCATGGCCTCCCCCTCCGCTGCGGAAAGGATTGTAGTCGCTGCGGAATTCTGATGTCGGCATCTTCGGCTTCTCCCCCGGACTGAGCGGATGGAAGGGAATCGCCTCGGCTGTGAAGTCGATTGTCGGTACGGCGGCGAATTTCCCAAGAGCGGTCTTTACAGCCGAAACAAGAATCGGCCAAATCTGCTGCTCATATTCGAACTTGATCTCATTTTTAGTGGGATGGATATTGACATCGATCGACGCCGGATCGACGGTAAACTTCATGAAGAAACAGGGCTGCGTGTCAGTGGCTATCAGCGATTCGAAACATGAAAGTATCGCCTTTCTGAAATATGGATGCACCATGTTGCGCCCGTTGACGATAAGGAACTGCAACGGATTGCGCCTGCGCGCGAATTCCGGCCTCGACACAAATCCCTCGATTTTCACGAGCGAGGTATCGACGTCGACGGGAATCAGACTGTCGGGCGCGAGATTGTTTTTCCAGATGTCTTCAATGCGCTGGCGAAGCGAACCGGGTCGCAGGTCGATGGTGCGGCTGCCGGTGTCGATGCCGATATGGATGCGGTTGTTGACAAGGGCGAGCCGTTCGAACTCGCGCATGATGTTGCTGAGCTCCACGTTGTCGCTCTTCAGGAACTTGCGGCGCGCCGGGACATTGAAAAAGAGCTTCTTCACTGTCATCACCGTCCCCTCGTCGCAGACACACGGCTCCTGAGTCTCAACCTTCGAGCCTACGATTACAAGCCGCGTGCCCATTGGCGCACCCGCCTTCCGGGTTTTGACCTCAACCTCCGAAATGGCGCATATCGAAGGGAGGGCCTCCCCCCGGAAACCCATGCTCCGCAGAGTGAAAAGGTCATCGGCGTTTCTGATTTTCGACGTGGCATGCCGCTCGAAAGCCATTCGGGCATCGGTCTCCGACATCCCCGAACCGTTGTCGACAATCCTTATCCACGTTTTTCCCGCATCCTTCACCTCTATGTGAATATCTTTCGCTCCGGCGTCGACAGCATTCTCCACAAGCTCCTTGATCACCGATGCGGGACGCTGTATGACTTCACCGGCGGCTATCTGGTTGGCCACCGAGTCAGGCAATAATCTGATAATGTCGCTCATCGTGATTCCTTTTAGAACATTTTTTGTGATTTAGTGTCTTACGGTTCAAGTCTTACATAGAGATGCTCTGCGACGGACCGCCGGCGGGGTTTTTCATCCCCTCGAAGGGTGAACGCGGAGCCTGCCTTATGATCGGAGCCTCGTTGAAATAACGCTCCAGATCATCGGGAACGTCTCCGAGATCGTCAAGCCATCTAACGGTGTTGCCATACCATGACCGTTTAGGCCGCAAAGCCTCGAGCCAGCGGAAGCCGTCGAGAAACTGCTGGGTCTTTTTCACTTCAAACAGCGGTATGACCGAACCGGTCACTTCAGGCCACATCTTGAGATGCTTCATATCCTTTCCGTCCATATCGACCGTGAGATAGGAACTCTCGGCCGACACAAGCTTATTATATGTAGAGTCTTTCTCCTGGGGAAGGAATATCGTCTGGACGTTCCCGTCGACCGAGAGATGCTTCAGCTGCTGATTGATGAAATAGGCAGTCAGCTCCGAACCGGAAAGCTGATTGTAGAAATCTTCGGCTACATGCTCGGCCAATACACCCGACTGCGGAAGATGGGCGCGGTCGACGGTGGAGTCGTTGAAGTGGACTTCGATCAGATTGCCGTAAACCTGACGTTCGCCGCTCCATACCACCGGTTTGCGGATCATATAGAGCATCGAGTCGACCTGCCGGAAAATCAGCGTGTCGGCGATTCCCTGAATATCCTTGTTGAAAACTCTTGCCCGTTTCAGCGCCATGGCCACATGGAAATCCTTGGGCACCATATAGGCCGAATCCCTGCCGAGCCTGTCGAGTCGCCGGCGTGGCAACCCGACGCTGTCGGATGGAAATTCGGTAGTATCATCGGGAATATCTTCCGCAATTTCCGAAGAGGAAGTCTCCGTTACTGCCGTGACAAGTCCGTGGCCCGGATTCTTCACATCTTTCGGGAGAAGCAGCAGCGAGATAGGCATTGAGCCTGCTATCTCGCCGAGGCTCTTGTAGTGGCGCAGACGGGCGCGCGTCGCGGCATCGCGGCCGGAAGCCAAGGAATCAGGCCATACCATCTCCGACTTAATGAGCGAGACTATAGTGTCGGCGCGGAGGAAGAGCGAATCGGGACGTGAATATTCGATAAGCAGAGGATACTCCGCCGCCAACGCCTTGCGGGTCGAGTCGTTATATTCGCCGTAACCGCCGTAGAGCACCACCTTGCGGGCCGTGTCGGTCAGCACCATCGGACGCTGTTGCTTCCTGATGTCGCGGAACATATAGGCCCGGCTGACGCGCGTAGCCTTGTCGTAGATGATCGAATCCCCCTCGAGGGTGGTGACGTTGCGGTTGGAATCGGAGTGGACTATCATCGACCGCGACGTGAGCTGGGCATGGTCGGTGGTGGTGTTATACCATCCTTCGGTGGTGATGATCGTGTCGTTAGCCCCCTCGATGCGCGTCGGGCGGCTGATATTGGCGATATGGGTGCCGGTGTTGTATTCCAGTTCCTCGGTGGTCATCCGGTAGCCGTCTTTGTTGTTGACGAGGATCACATCGTCGCGAAACCGGGCAACTTTCGTAGCCGGGGAATATTCGCCGTAGATCGAAGTCAGCGTGTTGACGTCGTCTTCAAGCACTCCGCCGGTGGTGTACCATCCCATCTCCGAGTTGAGGTCATAGTCGAGCGAGTCGGTGGTCAGCGACACATTGCGGTTCTTCAGCTGCACGTTGGGGCGCGACGCACCCCGCGCGAGCGTGGCGTGTTTCATCGTGCCGTCGTAATAGAGCTTGTCGCTGTAGACGAATAGCGTGTCGCCCTGACGCATCTCGACATGTCCGAAGGCGTCGAGCGAATTCTTCTCGGGGTAATAGAACGCCGAGTCGCAAAACATCCACATGCCGCCGTGGCGGAACTTCACGTTTCCTTTCACCACCTGGAATTCCTCATATTCATGAGGCGGCCGGAAAAGGGAGTCGGCGTTCTCGAGAAACACCTTGTCTTCCTGATAGCGGTCGGCCGAGGGAATGGTCGGCTTCGCAGGCTTCGTCGGCTTCGGACGCGTGAAGCTCTCCTGCTTGGGAGCCGTCTTCTTCCGGGTCTGCGCATTGGCCGACTGCCATAGGGAAAGCGTTCCGGCGAGGAATATCATCGCCAGAACACCCGCTATGATTCTGGGGCAGCGCCCCGCTCTCATTTCTCTTCTATCCAATGCAGATTTATTTGTGACACAAGGTCTTAATTATTGCTGTTCCAGCCATCATACTGGAATTGGCAGCCGTCCCATCCGTCGGCTATCTTCGTGTAAGTGTTGCGGATCTTCTGCTCAACCCAGTCTTTGACGATCTTCTCCTTCGCACTCGCCTCATACATCTGCTTTATCAGGTTGAAATCGTCGGCAAGCGTGGCCTTGTGGCCGGGGATTCTCTGCGTGAGCTTGACGATTGCCACGACATCACGGTTTTTCGTCGGATCTTTCATGATGAACGCCTCCGATATGTCGCCGGGCTGCATGAGCTCGATCTTACGCGCCACCTCGGGATAAAGATCCTGCATCTCGAAACGCGTCGAACCGGTCGACTGGTTCATCATGATACCCTTGTTATTCTTGGTGTTCTTGTCTTGCGACACATACTGGGCGGCCTCCTCGAAAGTGAATTTGCCCGAGATGATCTCCTTGCGGAGCGAGTCGAGCTTCACCACCGCGTCGGCGAGATCCTTGTCGCTCACCTTCGGAGTGAGAAGGATGTGGCGGAAGTTGGCCTGCTCGCCGCGTTTCTCGATGAGCTGGATGATATGGAAACCATATTCCGTCTCCACGATGCGCGACACCCGCTTGGGATCGCTCAGGTTGAAAGCCACTGCCGAGAACTCCGGCACAAAGTCGGCTTTTCCCCGGAATCCGAGCTCGCCGCCCTGCATGGCGCTTCCATCTTCGCTATACATGATGGCAAGCGTCGAGAAGCTCGCCTCCCCTTTGTTGACGCGGTCGGCATAGTCGCGCAGACGGGCCTTGACGTCGTCGATCTCCTGCTGCGGTATCACCGGATTGATCGTGATGATCTGCGCCTCCACCTGCATCGGAACGTAGGGTATGCTGTCTTCCGGAAGCGAGGCAAAATATTTCTTCACGTCGTTGGGCGTGCCTTTCACATCTTTGGTAAGATTGCTTCTGACCTGATCCACGATGTAGCCGGTGCTCATCATGTCGAAGATCTGCTCGCGGAGAGCCGACATCGGTTTGTGGAAATACTCCTCCACCTTCTCCTTCGACCCGAGGTTGGCGATGAAATAATTTATACGTTTGTCGACTCCGGCAGCCACCTGAGCCTCAGGAGCTACAACCGTGTCGATTTTGGCCTGATGGAGAAAGAGCTTCTCCACTGCGAGACGTTCAGGAATCACGCAATAGGGATCGCCGTTGAGCGTCTCCCCCTCCTGACGCGACTGCTGATATGCCTCCTCGATCTCGGAACGGAATATCGGCTCGTCGCCAACAATCCAGGCAACCTCGTCGACAACGTTGGTCTTCTTCGGAGCGGCTATGACGCAGAGAGCTGCAAGGCCGCCCACTATCATGAAATAATTGCGAAGTTTCACTTTATGATACAAGTTTGATTTTACTTTGTTGGTTTATGTTTGCCCGGCGTTTCGGGAGCCGCCGATTCGGTCGGCTTCGACCCCGGCTCGGCCTTGTCTTTCGGGCTGGCATATTTCTCACCTTTCATCTTTCCGGCCACTGGGTCGTAGAGTCCCGGCTTGAGCAGCCCCTTCTTCATCTCGTTCTTATAGATGCTTCCGATGAGGTTCTCACGATATTTCACCATGTCCTCGCGGCGGAGCATGTCGCGGATCTTCGTGGCCGCGTAATCTCCGGGCATCTCTTTCCCCGAAGGGACATAAGCGGAGATATGGAGCAGATAGAGCGAACCGCCGTAGCTTGTCTCGAAATTTCGGGTGGTCTCCACAAAGGCATCGGCGTCGAAGAAGCGATAAGGAATCTGCTCGGCGATGGAATTCCAATCTACCCAGTGGTCGATGAAATACTCATATTGCAGAGCATGACGCAGCCCCGATTTCTCGATCTTGTCGATGGATTTGTCATCCCCCTTCGCCATCCATTTGCGCAGATTCGCCGCCTCGGAATCATTGTCGGGCACCTTGACGAAGATTCCCTTCACAAGAGGGGCGTCGAGCACAAGTTCGCTCCTGTGCTGTTCGAAATATTCTCTCACCCTCGCGTCGGAAACCTCGTTGGCCCCTGCTCCCTCCATATTCGCCAGATAACGCTGGATGATCAGGTCGGCCCTGTATTCCTCAACCATCTGCTCGATCACGTTGAGGTCGGGGATATTCTTCTCCGCCACCTCGTTGAGAACCATGCGGCGCACCCACGTGTCGACAATCCGATGGAACATCTCCGTGCTGTCTTCAGGCGACAAAGCCGGCGGAATGCGAAGCAACACATCCTGCATTGTCAGGCAGGAATCGCCGACCTGGACGAGCACGCCACCGTTGTCGGCCGACCCGGTCTCTTCCCGTCGGCAACCGACGGAAATCACGGCCAGCATCACCGTGAAAACCAGTATGGAGATTTTCGGACACATCAGACCACAAATTTAACACTTTTTCCCGATAAATAAAAACACGCCCCCTCGGGAGGCGTGCTTTTACGTTATCGTTTAATCTTGACTCAGTGAGATTTGGACCGGTTGCCCGCTTCTTACTTGTCGATTCTTTTAACGGTCTTTAATACTTTCTCGTTGACCTTCACCGGATATTTGCGGCGAAGCTCATTTTCCCATGCCGTCTGGAACTCGTTCTGATAGTCGCTCGTGACAAGGCCCTTAACGTCCGACACCTCTTCAGGCACGGTGATCACTCTCGGATTGAGCATGAAATAAACGGTATAGGAGGATGAGGAGGGCTCAACCTTCGGACCACCGAACATCACGTTGTCGACCATGGCGTTGGTGCCTTTCGGGGCGAGCACGCGGTCAACGCTTATCACCTTCGGGAACTCCTTGCGGAGCGTTACGGCGAGGGTGTCGGCGCCAAGCTCTGCGGCGCGGGCCTTGACAAGCGCTGCGATCGAATCGTTGGCGGCCTGCACGAGGAAACCTTTCGCATGAGGCTCTTTCCAAGCATAATCGTTGCGGTGGGCCTTGAAGAATTTGTCGAGGCCTTCGGTGTCTTTCGACGCTTTGTCCCAGACTTTCTGAACGCTCACTTCGTAGAGAAGCGAACCGTCGACATACTCTTTCAGCAGATTGCGATAGTCGGCGTTCTCTTTGAGGAGATCCTCCTCTTCGGCGTTGACAAGCAGCTTGTTGTAATAGTTGGGGAAACCATCCCTAAGCATTTCCATGGCCAGGGCGCGTTTGAGTCTGAGACCGCTGAGGAAGGAGATGAAGTCGCTGAAAGGAATGCGTTTGCCGTCGATCTGGGCAATCCATTCGTTGGCGAGCGGGCCGGCTGCGTATGCATAGGCGGCGGTGTCGAGACCTTCCTTCTCCACCACTGCGTAGAACTTGTCGTAGGCCTCTTTATTGAGCGAGGCTTTGTGCTTGCGAGCGAGGTTGGCGCTGAGGTTGTCGCGGATCATTCCCCAGCGGGGATCGTTGCGCTGCTGCATGCGCTGGAGCAGACGGGGCTTCATCTCCTCGAGACTCTCGGGAGCCTTGCCGTCGAAGCGCTTCACTATGTGCCAGCCGTAGGATGTGGCGAAGGGTTTGCTGATCTCGCCGTCGGCCAGCGCGAATGCTGCCGAGTCGAACTCCTCAACCATCTCGCCGGCGCCGAAGAGAGGAAGATTTCCACCCTGACGGGCCGAGTTGCGGTCGTCGGAATTGTTGGTGGCAAGCTGAGCGAAGTCGCCGCCGGCCACTGCCAGGTTATAAAGCGAGTCGATCTGCGCCTTTGCCTGGGCGGCTCCGGCTGCATCTTTCCCCTGGGTGAGCTTGAGGATATGGGCTACGCGAACTTTGCCGCGGGCCGGACGCTTCTTGCCTCCCTTAAGGATGTGGAAACCTACCGGGCTCTCCACAACTTCGGAGATCTCTCCCTCGGGAAGGGAGAAGGCGGTCACGTCGAATGAGTAAGGATAGTTGTTGGCAATGATATATCCCATGCGACCGCCGCGGGAATTGCTTGCGCGGTCTTGCGAATACTTGGCGGCAAGCTCGGCGAAATCGCCGCCGTTGAGAAGCACTTTGCGGATGCTGTCGGCGCGCTCGCGGGTCTCGAGATTCGTCTGGGCGTCGCGACCTTTGAAAAGCATGATATGATATGCTTCCGCTTCCTTGCGGCTGCGGTCGTAAGCCTCCTTGACGAGCTTGTTGAGATAAACCGAATCAACCATATAGGGAGCCGACAGGTCATGCCTGTACTGCTCTGTCTCTTTCAAAAACGACGGAAGGGTGTCGATTCCTTCAGCACGGGCATCGGCCACCTTCAACTTGTAAAGCTTGAACATCTCGACATATTCCTCGAGATTCTGGGGGTTGATCTGCTGCTGCGAATTCTTGTTGTATAAATACTCGAATTCCGACTTTGGCACATCAACGCCGTTGACCGTCATGATCACAGGGTCTTTCGCTGCAAAAGCGAGGGCCACGGCACACACGCCGGCTGAGGCCACTAATATTTTTTTCATTATTGAGATAATAAAAATTATAATCTTAGCTTTACGTGCCGATCTGACGCAACATGGGCTCGACACTCAATAACTTTAACGAATGCCTTGCAAAAAAATTGTAGAAATGTTAAGTCTTAATTTGCCATTTCCGAGAGGAATCGGACGCGCACCAGCCGGATGTCGTCTTCGTCATACTCGTTGCCGAGATGCTGGATGGCCGCTTCAATGTCATCTTCGGGCCATGTGCGGAAGAAATCGAAGATCTCCTGCTCCTGGTCTTCGTCGAAGATTTCGTTGAGATAATATTCTATGTCGATCTTGGTTCCGGTCTCGACTATGCTCTCGAGCTCCCCTACAAGATCGGTGAAGTCAACCCCGACTGTGTCGGCGATCTCCTCAAGGTCGATCTTGCGGTCGATCGACTGGATTATCTGCACCTTGCGGTTGTTGCGGCTCGGCATCACGCGCATCCGGAAATCTTCGGGACGGACTATGTCGTTCTCCTCGACATATTTCTTGATCACCTCGACAAACTCGCGTCCGTAGCGGTGGGCCTTCCCCACTCCGACTCCGGGAATGGTGTAGAGTTCTTCCATAGTCACGGGGTAAGTGGTGGCCATGGCGGCGAGCGATGAATCCTGGAAGATCACATAGGGGGGAAGATTATATTTTCTTCCGAAATCTTTGCGGAGGCCGCGAAGGATATGATGCAGCTGCTCGTCGGCCGCGTCGGCGCTGTTCCCGCGCGGCGTCTCGCTGTCGGTGTCTTCATATTCAACATCTTCCACCACCATGAATTCGCCCGGCTCCGCCATGAAGGCGCGTCCCTTTTCAGTCAGCAGAAGTGTGCCGTAATTCTCTATGTCTTTCTCGAAATAGCCTGCAATGACGGCCTGCTGCAGTATTGTGTTGACAAGCCGTTCTTCGGTGTGCTCCAGCGCACCGAAACTCTCGATCTGATCGTCGCCGTTCTGACGGATTTCGTCAGTGCCGCGGCCTATCAGCACGTTGACTACATATTCTATGCGGCATTTCTCTTTCAATTCGACGACACATTCGAGCGCTGCCAACAGTTCGTCGGAGGCCTTGACGCTCTTTTTCGGATGGAGGCAGTTGTCGCAGTTGCCGCAGTTCTCCTCTACATATTCCTCTCCGAAATAATGCATCAGGATTTTCCGGCGGCAAACCGACGATTCGGCATAGTTCGAGGTCTCCGCGAGCAACTGGTGGCATATCTCCTGCTCCGCCACAGTCTTGCTCTGCAGCAGCTTCTTGAGTTTCTGCACATCTTTCGGCGAATAATACATCAGGCAGACGCCTTCGCCGCCGTCGCGGCCGGCCCGGCCCGTCTCCTGATAATAACCTTCGAGACTCTTTGGAACGTCGTAGTGGATCACAAACCTCACGTCGGGTTTGTCGATTCCCATGCCGAACGCTATCGTGGCAACGATAACGTCGGCACGCTCGTTGAGGAAGGCATCCTGTTTCGCCGAACGAGTAGCCACGTCCATGCCGGCATGATATGGAAGCGCCGCGATCTGGTTGATTCTCAGCGTCTCCGCAAGTTCTTCGACTTTCTTGCGGCTCAGACAATAGATTATGCCCGACTTCCCGGGATTGTTCTTTATGAAGCGGATTATGTCGCGGTCAACGTCTTTCGTCTTCGGCCTGACCTCGTAGTAGAGATTCTTCCTGTTGAAACTCGATTTGAAAACTGTGGCGTCGAGCATCCCGAGATTCTTCTTTATGTCGTGCTGCACTTTCGGAGTGGCCGTGGCCGTCAGCGCGATGATCGGGAAATTACCGATCTCCGAGATCAGCGGACGGATCCGGCGGTATTCCGGCCGGAAATCGTGACCCCATTCCGAGATACAGTGCGCCTCGTCGACAGCGACAAATGAAATCTTGACCGATTTGAAGAATTCCACGTTGGCCTCTTTGGCAAGCGATTCCGGAGCTACATAAAGAAGTTTCGTCTTTCCCGACCTGACATCCTCGCGCACGATCTCAGCCTCCTTTTTAGAAAGGGAGGAATTGAGAAAATGGGCGATCCTGTCTTCCTCGCCATAATTTCTTAAGGCGTCTACCTGATTCTTCATCAGCGCGATCAGCGGAGAGATGATGATGGCGGTTCCTTCCGACATCAGGGCCGGAAGCTGATAGCAGAGCGATTTCCCTCCGCCCGTCGGCATCAGAACGAAGACGTTCTTGCCGTCGAGTAGAGTTTTGATTATTTCCAACTGATTTCCCTTGAAGCTGTCGAATCCGAAATGGAACTTCATTGCTTCGCGAATTTTTCTGGTATCAGCCATTGTGTGCGCTCTGAGGATAAAGGTAGATGATTTTAATTTACGCGGAAAACCATGCGTGTTACACAAAATTAAACATAATTTCCGACAATTCCAAGAATTTCCGCATAAAAAAGCACCGTTTCCAATGAAAACGGTGCAAAAATTCAGTCTGAGTTATTTTCAGTCGGCGAGCTGGATCGACTCGAAATGCGCTTTTTCAAGCTGGTCGCGCACGTAGGCGGCGTCGACCTTGAACTTTTTCTTCTTCGAGCCGGGGATCTCATACATGGCGTCGACCATGATGGTCTCCACGATGCTGCGGAGTCCGCGGGCGCCGAGCTTGTATTCAATCGCCTTGTCTACTATCACGTCGAGTGCGTCATCGCTGACCTCAAGTTCAACGCCGTCAAGCTGGAACAGCTTCTTATACTGGCGGATGATGGCATTTTTCGGTTCGGTGAGAATGCGGCGCAACGCTTCGCGGTCGAGCGGATCGAGACTGGTCAGCACCGGCAGACGCCCGATGATCTCGGGAATCAGTCCGAAGCTCTTCAGGTCTTGCGGCAGAACATACTTCATCAGGTTTTCGCGCTTCTGCTTGCGGCTCTTCTCATCGTGGCCGTAACCGACGATGTGGGTGTTGAGTCGCGACGCGATCTTGCGTTCGATGCCGTCGAAGGCACCGCCGCAGATGAAGAGGATGTTTTTCGTGTCGACCGGTATGAGTTTCTGCTCCGGATGCTTGCGGCCACCCTGAGGCGGCACGAGCACCACGCTCCCTTCAAGAAGCTTGAGCAGACCCTGCTGCACACCCTCGCCGCTGACGTCGCGCGTGATCGAGGGGTTGTCGCTCTTGCGCGCGATCTTGTCGATCTCGTCGATGAAGACTATGCCGCGCTGGGCACGCTCCACGTCGTAATCGCATGTCTGAAGCAGTCGCGTGAGCAGCGATTCTATATCCTCGCCCACATAGCCGGCCTCTGTCAGCACGGTGGCGTCGACTATGGTAAAGGGGACGTCGAGAAGCCTTGCGATCGTCTTCGCCAGAAGCGTTTTGCCGGTTCCGGTCGGTCCGACAAGGATGATGTTCGATTTCTCGATGTCGACATCGTCGCCGTCGGCCTCCTCCTGGTTGATGCGCTTGTAGTGGTTATAGACCGCCACGGAGAGATATTTCTTCGCCTCCTCCTGGCCGATCACATATTCGTCGAGAAATTTCCGGATCTCCTTAGGCTTCGGAATCTTGTTCTTCACCTTCGGAGCCTCCTTGGCAAGACGGCTGCGCAGAGCCACCTGGCCGTTCTCATGTATAAACTCGATGCAGTCCTTGCAGAGATCGAGCCCGTCGATCACCGGCACCACAGGATTGGCCTCCGAGTCGGCGCGGCCGCACATCATGCAGCACTTGTTTGAGTTCTTAGCCATATTATTCTGTTTCTCAATCTTTCTTAGGGTTGACGAGCACTTTGTCGATCATGCCGTATTCCTTCGCCTCGGCCGCTGTCATCCAGTAGTCGCGGTCGGAATCGGCCTCCACTTTCGAGAAGGGCTGGCCGCTATGGTCGGAGATGATGCGGTAAAGTTCCTCTTTCAGTTTGAGGATCTCGCGGGCCGTGATCTCGATATCGGAGGCCTGACCCTGGATTCCGCCCATCGGCTGATGGATCATGATGCGGGAGTGAGGAAGCGCGAATCGTTTTCCCTTCTCGCCGGCAACCATGAGCACTGCTGCCATCGACGCCGCCATACCGGTGCAGATGGTCGACACGTCGGAGTTGATATACTGCATCGTGTCGTAGATGCCGAGGCCGGCATATACCGATCCGCCAGGAGAGTTGATGTAGAGAGCCACGTCTTTCTCGGGATCTACCGAGTCAAGATAGAGAAGCTGCGCCTGGATGATGTTGGCGCTCTGGTCGTTCACCTGCGTGCCGAGAAATATGATGCGGTCCATCATGAGGCGCGAGAAAACGTCCATCTGGGTGACGTTGAGCTGGCGTTCCTCGAGGATATAGGGATTCATATAGTCTGACGTCGGGGTCATGACCGATGCGGGAGCGGCAAGATTCGTCTTGCGCATGTAGTCGTGGAGTGTGTTGGAACTCATGCCGAGATGGTTCACGGCATAGTTTCTGAAGTCGTTCATAATCATTATTTTTTGAGGAAAGTTACCCTTCCTTTATTAACATTTCAACTTCGCGGAGCCGCAGTCAGCTTCCGCGAAGTTGAAAAGATAGATGCAAAAATAGTGCCAAATTGATTTGGCTTCCTCCCGGGGAGAATATTATTTCTCGGCTGCCGGAGCGAAGAGGGCGTTGAATTCATCCACGCTCACCTCTTTCTCGTCGAGTGTGACGGCGTCGCGGATGGCTGCGAAGAGCTTCATGTCGGCTGTCTGGCGGGCAACCTGCTGGGCAGCCTTCTCGTCCTTGAGGATTTCGTTGGCGTAACGGTCGATGGCGTCATCGGGCACGCTGGCCATGCCATACTGTGCGAACTGCTGGCGGGCAAGCAGACGGGCGGTGTTCATCAGGTCTTCCTGCTCTACTTTGACACCGAGCTTCTGACCGACCTTGTCTTTCTCGAGATCCCAGAGGAGATCGGCGCGGATCGCGTCATACTCTGCGTCGATGTTTTCGGCGTTGAGGTTCTCGTTCTGAGAGATGAGGAAATCCTTGAGCATTGCGTCGGGGAGCTGAAGATCCCCTACCTCAGCCATGATGACGTTCTTGGCGTCGATAGTGAAGCGATAGTTCTGGTCGCCCTTGAGCGAGGCCTGGATCATATCTTTCACGGCGTCGCGATATTCTTTCTCGTCTTTCACCTTGTCGGCGCCAAAGACTTCCTTGAAGTATTCTTCGCCGAGCTCGGCGGGTTTCAGCACGATGATTTCTTTGATGTCGAAACGGAAGTCGCCCTTGTGTGCGTCAACGTCGTTCTTGTCGATGTTGAGCATTGACGACATCTCTGTGGGATTGGCGTCGCATGTGGCTGCCGGGTTGAACACTACCTCGTCGCCGGGCTTCTTGCCCATGAAGAGAGCGCGCTGCTCCTCGGTCTTGAAATACTGGGGAGAAACGATGCCATTCTCAACTACGATGCCATCCTCTTTGACAGTGCCGTCTTCATTGAGCTCGGTCATCACACCTTTTACAAGGGCTGTGGCGTCTACCTCCTCGCCGGGAACCTGCTTGCCGAAACGACGGCGCAGAGCCTCGTCCTGACGGTCGATCATCTCGTCGCTGACCTTGATGTTATAGTAGGGGATCTTGACATCCTTGTCGACTTTAACGTCGAATTCAGGTGCAAGACCTACATTGAATTTAAGAACGAATTCCTTCTCTTCGCCAACGTGGTTCTCTTTGTCGGGCATCGGATTGCCGAGCACCGGGAGTTTCTCCTCTTTGATATAATTGTAGAGAGCCTCTCCTACTGTTTCGTTGATGGCCTCCTGGCGGGCATACTTGCCATATTTCTTCTCAAGAAGACCTGCGGGAACATGACCGGGACGGAATCCGGGCTCGGAATGCTTCTTGCCGAGTTCCTTGAGCTGTTTCTTTACATTCTCTGCATAGTCGTTTTCCTCGACAACCATGGTGATCACACCGTTGACGTCGTCGATTTTGGAATATTCGATTTTCATTTCTGGAATATATGATATGTTTCTATTGTTTTTACTCTGATATTGCGCTTATAATGCGGATGAAACGGGCATTCGCCGGATCTTGAATCAAGGGTGGCCGACACCTTCCCGACTATTATATAACGCTCTCGAGCCGCTTATGTGAGCGGCCGGAACAATTCAGAGTGCAAATTTAACAAAAATTTTTTAATTGAAAAACTCGCGCATCACTCTGATCATGTCGAGATGGTCGCTGACGGCCGCCGTTTCGGCTGCGGAATGCATTGCCCAGATGGCGTTGCCTACGTCTACACCGGGCACGTCGAGCTGCGCGGAGGAGATGTTGCCCAGGGTGCTTCCGCCGGCCACGTCGGCATGGTTCACGAAATACTGGGCGTTGACTCCGGCCTTCTCACATAGCAGACGGAACACTGCCGCTCCTTCGGCGTCGGTCATATATTTGCAGTTGGCGTTGATCTTCACCACGGGGCCGTTACCCATCACCGGATGGTTGGTCGGGTCGTATTTGTCGTTGTAGTTAGGATGCCAGGCGTGGGCGTCGTCGGCCGATATCATAAACGATTTGGCAAGAGCTCGATACTGGGCCTGCGGATCTGCCGACATGGAGATGCATATACGTTCCACTATGTGACGGAGCACGGGGGAATGCGCACCCTGCTTCGTGCCAGATCCGGTCTCTTCGTTGTCGAACACCGCGAGCACTCTCGTTGCGCTGCATTCGCGGTCGCATTCGGAAAGAATCGCCTCCAGCCCGGCAAACGCCATTGAAAGGTCGTCGATGCGGGCCGACTGGAAGTATTCCTCATGCGCGCCGATGAGCCTTACGGGTTCGGCGGGATAAAGGCAAAGTTCGTAATCGATGATGTCTTCGGGTTTGATGTCTTCCCCCTGATTGCGTAGGGTTTCCGCTATGATGTGGCGGATTGCTCCGGGACGCTCCTTGAACCGTTTGTTCTCGTCGGCGAGCCTCAGGAGCTCTTCGGAGGAGTAATAGCCGATCACGGGTTTCATGTCTTTCTGCACGGAAAGAGGATTCCCGTCGTTGACCTCGCGGTTGAAGTGGATGGCGAGATGGGGGATCGTGGCCACAGGCTTGCGCACGTCGACAAGGATCTGACGCGGATGGAGAGCATCCTTTCCGGGCACCATCACGCGGCCGGATATCGAGAGCGGACGGTCAAACCAGGTATACATGATGCCGCCGCCATATTTCTCGACATTGAGCGATATCACTCCCCCGTCTCCTTTTATCTCGCAGTTGGGCTTGAGTTTGAAGCAGGGCGAGTCGCTGTGGGCGGCCACGATGCGGAGGCCCGCCTCTTCGAGAGGTGCTGTGCCGGCTACGAATGCGAATATCGCGCTGCCGTTTTTAACCACGTAATATTTGCCACCCTTCTCTATCTTCCATTCCTCTCCCTCGTCGAGGGGGCGGAAGCCTTTCTCTTCGAGAAGACGGCGCATGGCGTCGACTGCCAGAAAGTTGCAGGTCGACTCGTTCATCAGTTTGAAAAGACGGTCGATCTCGGGGACCGACATGGGGTTTTCGATCGTTGTCATTATTCTTCGGTTGAATTATATCTTACATGGTTCAGGGCCCTCATCACGTTGCAGAGCGTCTGGCTCCAGTAGGCCTCGAAGTTCTCTTTGCATTCGCGGAACGCTCCGGGGGCACTCTCCCCGTCGGTGTCTTTGACTATGCAGATGAAGTTATAGAGCGGCTGGAAGATGTCAGCGAGCGATTCGGAGATCGAGGCCGCAATCGGTGTGTCGCTATATTTCATGTCCTCTTCGAAGGTTTCGAGGAAGACGTCGTCGGGGCCGAGAAGCTGCTCGGCGTTGCGGCGCACGCTCCCGTAATAATCTTCATCGACATAGGAGGGATAATATTCATATTCGGCCGGTCCGGCGAGTTCGTCGGCGTCGATGCCTGAAAATTCGAGATATAGCCTCGGCAGGATGTCGAGCATCTCGGCGATAAAGACGTCGCGTTCGGTTTCGCGGGCGTTCTCAAGAGTGGCGCAATAACGCGATGCCAGCGCCACTACGCCGAGAAGACGGCTTCTCAGTTCTGTTTCATTCATATAGACGGTTCTCCTTTATATACTCTATAACTTCCTGTGTCAGATAGAAGTTCATGTTCATTCCGCGCTTGATGCCGTCGCGGATGAAGGTTGAGGATATCTCGGCCGAGGGGGCTTCGGGATCTTCGATTATCTTCACTTTCGGGAAGGCGCCGCCGAGATGCACGCCATACCATGGACGCGGATAGATAAGTATTCCGAACTCTTCGCGCAGCTCTTTATAGTTGCGCCAGCGGGGGAATATGTGCCAGTTGTCGGATCCGATGATGAGCACGAATTCGTCGTCGGGATGCTCTTCGCGCAGTTTGCATAGCGTGCGGTAGGTATAGGATGGCGCCGGCAGCTCCTGTTCGAAGTCGGAGACTTTCAGTCCGTCGACTTTATCGGCCACAAGCTTGCACATGGCGAGCCGGTGGGCGTCCGACACGGGTGGCGCCGACGTTTTGAGCGGGTTCACGCGGCTCGGCATGAGCCATACCTCGTCGAGGTCGCAACGCTGCACGCAATAGCTCGCCACCATCGCATGCCCGATATGGATCGGATTGAAACTTCCGCCGAATATTCCGATTCTCATTCCTTTCCTACTCCTTTCATTATGATGCCGGCCACTTCCTCTACCGCCCTGTCGAGGGAGTCGTTTATCACTTCGATATCGAATTTCGGGGCGAAGCTCATCTCGTATTCGGCTTTGTCGAGGCGTTTGCGCACTGATTCTTCGGAGTCGGTGGCTCGTCCGCGCAGACGGCGTTCAAGTTCTTCTACCGAGGGAGGCATGACGAAGATCGCCACCGCATCGTCGCCAAACTGCCGCTTGACGTTCAAGGCTCCCTTGACGTCGATGTCCATGATCAGGTTGCCGCCGTTGCCCACCACCCGCTCCACTTCGGCGCGCAGTGTGCCGTAGCACGTGCCGTGGTAGACTTCCTCCCATTCCACGAAGTCTCCTTTCTCCACACGGGAGGCGAATTCTTCGGGAGTCAGGAAGTAGTATTCCCGCCCGTGGCATTCTCCGCCGCGGGGCTGACGGCTCGTGGCCGAGATTGAAAACTGCAGTTTGAGTTCCGGATGCTCCATGAGCCGGGAGATGATAGTGGATTTCCCGGTGCCCGACGGGGCGGAGAGGATGATGATCTTCCCTTTGTTCATTGTCTGTTATGTTCGGGGAGGCGCTTCCTCCTCCCCTTTTGTTTGTCAGAGCACGTTGAGCACCTGCTCTTTGATCTGTTCGAGTTCGTCTTTCATGCGCACCACGATTTTCTGCATCTCCGCATGGTTTGATTTCGAGCCGAGCGTGTTGATCTCGCGGCCCATCTCCTGGGCGATGAAGCCGAGTTTCTTACCCTGCCCCTGTGACGCCCTTTTCCCGTCTTTCTCCCCGAGAGTCTCGAGGAAGTAGTTTAGATGGGCTCGGAGGCGAGTTTTCTCTTCGGTGACGTCGAGTTTCTCGATATAGAATATGAGTTCCTGCTCGAGTCGGCCGTGGTCGTATTCTATCGAGTCGAGGCGGGAGAGCTGTTCTTCGAGGCGGGCTTTTATCTTGGGCACGCGTTCCTCTTCATAAGGTGTGATCTGCTCGAGGAGTTTGCCGATGTTTTCGATTTTTTCGACGAAAAAGCCGTAAAGTTTGCGACCCTCGGCCGTGCGGAATTCCACGAGTGCTTTCACCGCCTCTTCGACTGCTTTATGGAATGCCTCGGCATCGGCTTCGTCAAGCTGCTGGTTATCTGCCTTCATGGCGTCGGGAAGGCGCATCAGCACGCCATACCAGTCTTCGGGTTCCGGAAGGCCGAGTTTCTGCCCCATCTCGCGAAGCTGGCTGAGGTAAGCGGCGATCACCGGCTGGTTGATCTGCATGGCGGCTTCGGTCCCGACGGCTTCGGATGTGGCCGAGAGTTCTACTTTTCCCCGCTCGAGATTCGCGCCTATGAAATTGCGTTCCTCCACTTCGCGTTCGCGCAGCGAGGAAGGCACGCGCATTATCAAGTCGAACTGTTTGCTGTTGAGCGACTTGATTTCCACTGTAATTTTCTTGGTGAGAGAGGAGGATGTGCCGCGGCCAAAGCCGGTCATGGATAAGATCATAATGGTATGCGATAGATTTAAGGCGGAATCCGACAGAGTTGAAGTGAATTGTCTCCGCTACAATTTGCAAATATAACAAAAACTTTCGATTCTCCCCCTCCCCTCCCAAAAAATTACAAAAAAAAGTGCCCGCTATCAAAACTCTTATCTTCTTACTAAGGCAGTTTCGAGAATAGCGAGGTCAAGTGCGCCCTCGATCTTTGAGATTGTCTCGATTGATAGATTCTCCGTTCCTTTCACTACGCGGGAGATATATTGTTGAGAGCAGCCCATCCGCTCGGCAACCGACTTCTGCGTCAGTCCGAGTTCCTCCATTTTGTCAAGCATCATCATGGCTATTTGCTGTGAATAGCGAAGCCACTCCCTGTTGGCCATGCGCCACTCAGCTTTCTCCCTCCATTTAGAAGGGTTCTTGCTCTGATGTTGCTTCAGATTATTGATAATATCTTCTTTAGTCTTCATATTCTTGTCCTTAAAACGCATCGCCCTGTCTGTACTGAAGAGACGGACAGGGCGATTTAGTTTTATTTTATGTGTCGGTTGCACTCATGACGAGTAGCAACTTTTCCTTTTTCAAGCTCGGGGTCTTATTTCACGCCGAGGTCGGCGAGGATGCTGTCGATGTGCTTCTCGGCTTTCTCTACCGTGGCTTCATAATCCTCTTTCGAGGCCATGTCTTCACGAACCTCTACATAGAATTTGATCTTCGGTTCGGTGCCGGAAGGACGGATAGAAATCTTGTCACCGTTCTCGGTGAAGAACTGAAGCACGTTGCTCGTGGTCGGGAAGTTCATCTTCTCCACTTCACCGCTCACGAGGTTGCGGCAGTTGAGGTCGCTGTAATCCTTGATGCAGGTCACTTTGTTGCCGGCGAGCTCCTTGGGAGGATTCTCGCGGAAATTCTTCATCATCGCAACGATTTCCTCCGCACCCGTCTTGCCGGGACGAACCACACTCACACCGCGTTCGCGCGAGAAACCATATTCAGCATAGATGTCGACGAGCGTCTCATAGAGGTTCATGCCCTTGTCGGCTGCCCATGCGGCGCACTCGGCGATCAACGAGTTGGCCGAAATCGAATCCTTGTCGCGAACGAAAGTCTCTGCCAGGAAGCCGTAGCTCTCCTCGCCGCCGCCCAGATAGCGACCCTGACCCTCCATGTTGCGCATCACGTCGGCGATCCACTTGAAACCGGTGTAGCAGTCGAAGCATTTAACCTTGTTGGCATCGGCGATACGCTTGATCGTCTCCGTAGTCACAATCGTCTTCACAACATATTCCGAACCGTTGAGAAGCTTCTTCTCGACATTGTTGGTGATGATGTAGTAGATAAGGATCATGCAGATCTGGTTGCCGTTCACCAGCTGATAGTTACCCTTCTTGTCGCGAACCACCAGACCGACACGGTCGGCGTCGGGATCGGAAGCCAGCACGATGCTTGCGCCTGTCTCCTTAGCCTTCTCCACAGCCATTGCCATTGCCTCCGGATTCTCGGGGTTAGGAGAAACGACCGTCGGGAAATTGCCGCTCTGAACATCCTGTTCAGGAACATGGATCACATTGTCGAAGCCCCAGAGGCGGAGCGAGTCATACATCAGACGCAAACCGGTGCCGTGGATCGGCGTGTAAACGATCTTCATGTCATGGTGACGCTTGTCAGCCTCCGGATCGAGGCTCAGCTTATGGATGTCGGCGAGGAACTGCTCGTCAATATCCTTGCCGATGCTCTGGATAAGTTCCTTACGGGGTGTGAATTTGATCTGGTCGACCGAAGTGATGGCGTTGACATACTCGATTGTCTTCACATCGTGGGGGGCGATCATCTGGGCGCCGTCGCTCCAGTAAGCCTTGTAGCCGTTATACTCCTTCGGGTTGTGGCTGGCCGTAACCATCACGCCGCTCTGGCATCCGAGCTTGCGGATGGCATAGCTCACCTCAGGAGTGGGGCACGGACCGTCGAAAAGATACACCTTGATACCGTTGGCAGAGAAAACGTCGGCCGTCAACTCGGCGAATTTACGCGAGTTGTTGCGCACGTCGTGACCTACCGCCACAGCAATCTGGGGAAGATCCTTGAAGCAATCCTTCAGATAGTTGGCCAGACCCTGGGTGGCAGAGCCTACTGTGTAGATATTCATGCGGTTGGTGCCGGCACCCATGATGCCGCGAAGACCGCCTGTGCCAAACTCCAGATCTTTATAGAACGATTCGATAAGTTCTGTCTTGTCCTCGGCGTCGAGCATGCGTTTCACCTCTTTGCGGGTCTCTTCGTCATACTCGGGGCCAAGCCATTTCTGAGCCCGTTCGGTAACGGTTCTCAGCAGTTCGTCATTACTCATAAATTAAAGGTTATATATTGTGTAAGAATTTTATCCGATTATCCTTAGTAGATGCTTCCAAGAGCCTGTTCTACTCTTTCAAACACAAAAATAATAAAAATAACCGACACTTGCGACATAATTTAACCATACTACCGAATAAATCGCTAAATTTGCAAAGAAATGCAAAAATATTAATACCCGAACTATGGCAAAAGTATCCTGGCGACCCGGCACCATGATTTATCCTCTTCCGGCAGTATTGGTAACGGCCGGCGACAATCCCGAAGAATGGACGATGCTCACAGTGGCATGGGCCGGAACCGTATGCTCCGACCCGGCAATGTGCTATATTTCAGTGCGCAAGGAGCGCAACACTTTCCCCATCCTGATGCGCACCATGGAGTTCACCATCAATCTCACCACCGCCGACATGGCTCGCGCAACCGACTGGGCCGGTGTCCGTTCGGGCCGCGACTACGACAAATGGAAAGAGACCGGGCTGACACCGATTCCCGGCGAAACCGTGAAATCCCCCACTATCCTCGAGTCGCCCCTTTCCATCGAATGCCGGGTGAAATCAGTCACCGACCTCGGCAGTCACCATTTCTTCCTTGCAGAAGTGATCAACGTCCGTGCCGACGAATCGCTCATCGACCCCGAATCGGGACGCTTCTGCCTCGAAAAGAGCGGTCTGATGGCCTACGTCCACGGCCATTATTACCGTCTCGGCGAGATGATCGGCAAATTCGGTTTCTCCGTCAAAAAGGAGAAATAAAAACGGAGAACAAGCCCCATAAGGTGAAAAGCAACACGGAGAAATAGGCCGTTTGCGCTTTTTTTGCGGCAATTACGCAGATTTTGATTATCTTTGCATCTGCTACTGCCGTGTATTTGGATGGCAGACCTCTATATGAAAGAAAACAACAATATATACAACGCTGAGCTGGAGGAATTTGGCCCCATGCCCGGAAAGAGCCGGAAACGGATTAAAAGAAACCGCGCAATCGTGCGCTGGCTCTGGATCTCATTCCTATCCATCGGCTTCACAATTTTCCTGTTTCTGTTGCTTATCTACAACGGTGTGATCGGATATATGCCTCCCATCGAGGAACTTGAAGATCCCCACAACAAGCTGGCCTCGCTCGTCTACGCCTCCGACGGCACCACCGAGCTCGGCCGCTACTATTACGGCAGCGGCAACCGCGTCTATACCGACTACAACGGCATCTCAACCCATGTTATCAACGCCCTGATCGCCACCGAAGACGTGCGCTTCAAGGAGCATTCCGGAATCGACTTCAAGGCCCTCGGACGAACCGGCTTCAAAACCGTGCTGATGGGCGACAAGTCGTCGGGCGGTGCGTCGACCATCACCCAGCAGCTCGCCAAACAACTCTATACCCAGCCCTCGGCAAACATTTTCAAACGAGCCCTCCAGAAACCTATCGAATGGATGATCGCCGTAAAGCTCGAGCGATGCTACACGAAAGATGAGATCATCAACATGTATCTCAACCGTTTCGACTTCCTCAACAACGCCGTCGGCATCAAGACGGCAGCCAATGTCTATTTCGGCAAAGAACCGAAAGACCTTAACATCCAGGAGTCGGCGATGCTCGTCGGAATGCTGAAGAATCCCAGCTATTTCAATCCGCTTCGCCATGAGGAACGCACCCGCGAACGTCGCAACGTCGTGCTCGACCAGATGGCCAAAGCCGGTTTTATATCGCAGGCCGAAGCAGACTCGGTCAAAGAGCTTCCCATCGAACTCGACTATCATAAGGTGGACCATAAGGAGGGGGCCGCCCCTTATCTTCGCGAACAGATCCGCAAGATGATGACAGCCCAGAAACCGGTGCGTCCCAAACGCGGAAACTACGACAACGAAGTCGCATATCATGTCGCTCTCGGAGCTTACAACACCGACTCCCTCCTCTGGGAGGAGAATCCCCTCTACGGCTGGATAGCCAAAAACCCGAAGCCCGACGGATCTTTCTATGATCTCTATACCGACGGATTGCGCATCTACACCTCGATCGACCTGACGATGCAGCAATATGCCGAAGAGGCTGTCCACGAGCATCTCGGCGGATACCTGCAGCCTGCGTTTGAGAATGAAAAACGCGGCAGCCGCACAGGCCCTTACACCTCCAACCCCAACGAGCTGAGCTACAAGGGAGTGCAGCGACTGATCAAGAATGCGATCCGCCAGACCGAGCGCTACCGCACGATGAAACAGGCCGGTTATTCCGAATCGGAAATCGACCGCGCTTTCCATACAAAATATGAGATGGATGTCTTCGCCTACGTGAAGGAGACAAAAGTCGACGAACGCGGACGCCGCTCCACCAACATCGTGCCCGGTTCGAAGACCGTGACCATGACCCCCTACGACTCGCTCCTCTACATGAAGACCATCCTGCGCACCGGCCTCATGAGTATGGATCCTGTCACAGGCTATGTCAAGGCATACGTCGGCGGCCCCGACTTCACCCATTTCCAGTATGACATGGTGTCGCGCGGACGCCGCCAGATCGGTTCGACCGCCAAGCCGTTCCTCTACACGCTCGCCATGGAACAGGAGTTCACCCCATGCTCGATGTTCAGCAACACCCAGCCCGTCTTCGGCAACTGGGCGCCGCGAAACTCCAGCCGCGCCCGTGTCGGCCAGATGGTCGACCTCCGATGGGCACTCACCAACTCCAACAACTGGATCTCGGCCCGCCTCGTGCATGAACTCACTCCCGGCGCTCTCGCCAACAAGATGAGAATGTTCGGTATCTCCGGTTATATCGACGCCACTCTCCCGCTCTGCCTCGGAACGGTCGACGTCCCGGTAGGACAGATGGTCGCCGCCTACACCGCCTTCGCCAACAAAGGTATCCGCGTCGACCCGATTTTCGTGACCCGAATCGAAGACAACCAGGGGAACATCATCTATTCCGCAGTGCCCCACCGCACAGAGGTCACCTCCGAAGACGCCTACTATAAGATCGTGTCTATTCTGCTCAACGTGGTCGACAGCGGTACGGGCGCAAGCCTCCGCTCACGTTACGGCATCACGGCGCAGATGGGCGGCAAAACCGGTACGACCAACTCCAACTCCGACTCCTGGTTCATGGGATTCACTCCCGACCTCGTCACCGGAGTCTGGGTAGGCGGTGAAGAACGCTACATCCACTTCAACTCCATGGCTTTCGGCCAGGGTGCCAAAGCGGCTCTCCCGATCTACGGACTTTATATGAAGAAGGTCTACGCCGACCCGAGACTTCCCTATTCGCAAGATGCCAAATTCGACTTCCCCGAAGGCCTCGACCTCTGCAATTCGGGAAGTGAATCCTACAGCTCATACGAAGAGGATGCAGGTCCGACCGAGACGACCGAATCTGTGGAAGGAATATTCGAATAATGAAGGCTATGAAAATATCTCAGGCTCTTATTGCGGCGACACTGATGATTGTCGCCGCAATCATTCCGGCTCCCGCGCAAAACGTAGCGCCCGTCGACGCCCCCGCTTATGTCAATCCTACCGGCGACAAGTTCCCGATTGTGGCCTGGGGATCGTTCAACACCCGCAAGTTTATCAATCATCAGCAGTTTCAGATTCTCGCCGACTGCGGTTTTACCATCGCTAAAGGCTATATGTCTCCCGAGCTAACCGACACGGCTCTCGCTGCCATGAGGGGAACCGGGCTAAAGATGATGCTCGACATGGGAGTAACCAGGGATCCGAAGACCGCGCCACGCGCTTTCCGGAGATTCGCCGGCGACCCCGACGTCTGCGGATTTTTCCTCGGCGACGAACCCGGAGCCGATCTTTTCGAAAGATATGCCAGCCTGATCAAGGAGAGCTATGCGGTCGATCCAAAAGCGATCGCCCTTGCCAACCTCTTGCCATCTTACGCCCCGACAAAAGCACTGAAGGCAGCTTCTTTCTACGACTATTTCGACAAATTCTGCGAGATTGCCAATCCCAATGTCGTATCCTATGATTTCTATCCCATCATAGAGAAAGATGGAGAGATAATCCTGCGCAACAATTTCTACAAAGACCTCGAGGAGGCTTCCGAGATATGCCGCAAGCGCAATGTAAGGCTCTGGACATTCTATCTCGCCGCCGGCCATCTCGTTTATCCCAATCCGACGAAAGGAATGCTCTTCCTCGAAGCTTTCTCCGGACTCGCCTACGGCGCGCAGGGTTTCCTCGCATATTCCTATGCATGGTATAAGGTCTCGGATTTTGAATTCACATGCTTCCCGATCGACGAGAACGGAAGAAAGACGAAATACTGGTATAGGGTCAGCGACCTCAACCATCAGATTCAGGCGCTCGCCCCGGTGTTCCTCGGCTGCAAGGTGCTCAAGGTGCGCCACATCGGCGACCGGATTCCCGCAGGCACCAAACGCCTCAGCGCAGGCGACCTTCCCCGCAAAATCTCAAGAGTCGAATCGAACGGAATCGGCGTGGTTGTCTCTCATCTCACCAACCATGGACGCCACTATATGCTCATTGTCAACCGCGACTTCCAGAACAAGCAGCGGATCAACCTGACGATGACCGCAGACGTGGTAAGGCTAAATTCCGAAGGGAAACGCTCCACCAAAAGCCGCACCGACATCAACCTCGAGCCCGGAGGATACGCCCTCTTCACCTGGACTGAATGACCTCTTTTTTACCGTGCCAAAATAATATGCAGAGGATTTTCGGCCGAGGGCTTTATTAGGGAATGCCTTGACCGCTTGAGGCCGGGAAGCCACAGGATCTTTCCGTCGCGGCGATCGCACATTATCCATTGGCGCCGTTTCTGCTCAATCGAATATTTGGCATCTTTCATTATCTTGCTGACAAGCTGACGCCCTTTCATTCCGAGCGGTTCAATCATATCCCCCTCCCGCCAATGACGGAATTCTATCTCTCCGGCAGGGATATCCCCCCAGAATTCATCGTTCCCTTTCGCTTTCATCTCCCGCTTTAGGTCAATAAATGACCCGACAATTGGCGGCAGACTCTCTATGCGGAAGGGATGGTCACCATCGGCTCCTTTCGGATTTTCGGCAGCCGGATCTTCAATCGAATCATCTGTGAAGAATCTAAGGGAATCGCGCTGAGTCGCAATGCACCCATCTTCGACTCGCCAAATCTTCCCGGGCAGAATATTGCCGCTCGTCAACGTGCGTGCGATCTCTTCGCAAACCGTCGGAGAAGCCCCGTAACGGCTGGCAAAACGATAGACCGTCCAATCCGGAGAGGCCGATTTCATGACAGCGTCATAAGAGATGGCATCTCCCTGAATCAGCACCTCCTCAATCGAACGGAGCATCCTCTCTTCTGTCTGCATGCGCATGGCCGTGCGCGCGAGCACACTTCTGATTCCGGGCCAACGCTCTTCGATATCGGGTAGAATCTTATGGCGGATATAATTGCGCCGGTAATCTATGGAGAGATTGGTGGAATCAGTGACGAAATCCCGGTTGATTTCCCTCAGATATTCCTCTATTTCTGATCTGGAAGTGGAGAGGAGCGGCCGGAGAATTTCTCCGGTGTCTTCGAGCATTCCGCAAAGTCCGCGCACTCCCGCTCCCCGGAAAAGGTGAAGGAGCAGAGTTTCGGCCTGATCGTCGGAATTGTGTGCTACTGCGATCCTCTCGGCTCCCCGCTCGGCCATTATCTCGCGGAAAATGGCATAGCGGGTGTCGCGGCATGCCGTCTCGACCGAACATTTATGCTCAGCCTGATAAGCTGCGACATCGACATCGCGCACAATAAGGTTCACGCCACACTGTCGGCATACGTCACGCGTAAACACTTCGTCGCGGTCGCTCTCTTCCCCTCGCAGATGAAAATTGCAATGCACCGCCGTAACCTCCGCCCCGTCGCTCACAAGGAGCCTGAGCAGCGCCACCGAATCTGCACCGCCACTGACCCCGGCCAGCACCTTCCGGACGTCCGCTCTGCCAAGCGATTCCCTGACCCTGTTTTCAAGAATTGCAGAAAGATTCCTTCTCTCTTTCATAATTTTTTCCTTTTCCAAGACCGTAAGCCATTACGTCAGGCCAAAGTACTAAGGCTTATAACCTAAAACCTAAAACCTGAAGCCTAAAACCTAACAACACTTACAAATTTAACCAATTTTTTGTAAATCCCATGTTTTATTTAACGAATAAATTTGCTATCTTTGCAATCCAAAACGAAACATATCCAACAAATAAAATAGAAATAAGAAATGGCAAAGAAATGGATTTGCACCGTATGCGGCTATATCGCAGAAGGTGAAGAAGCACCCGAAAAATGCCCGCAGTGCGGCGCTCCCCGTTCGAAATTCAAAGAGCTCGATCCCGAAAGCGCTCTTCAGTTCGTAACAGAGCATGAGATCGGCGTAGCCAAAGGCACAGGCGAGGAGATGATCAAAGACCTCAACACTCACTTCATGGGCGAATGCACGGAAGTAGGAATGTATCTCGCAATGTCGCGTCAGGCTGACCGCGAGGGTTATCCCGAAATCGCAGAGGCTTTCAAGCGCTATGCATGGGAAGAGGCAGAGCACGCCGCCAAGTTTGCCGAGCTCCTCGGTGACATGGTTTGGGACACCAAGACCAACCTCGACAAGCGCATGCACGCTGAGGCAGGCGCCAACGCCGACAAGATGCGCATCGCCAAAAACGCCAAAGAGGCAGGCCTCGACGCTATCCACGACACAGTTCACGAGATGGCAAAAGACGAAGCTCGCCACGGTCGCGGTTTCGCAGGTCTCTACGAGCGTTATTTCGGTTCGAAGAAATAATGCATCATTCACGCATTTTCTAACCAATGTTCCGCACGCGGGGTCATCCCGGGTGCGGAACATTCCGTTTATTCTCACCTTATCTAAAAACAGATATCATAAAAACAGATTGAAATGGGAAGAATAATGGCGATTGATTTCGGCAGGAAGCGCTCCGGCGTGGCCGTTACCGACACGCTCCGGATTGTTGCCAACTCGCTGCCTGCTGTGCGCACATGCGATCTGCTCGACTTTATAAAGGATTATTGCAGCCGCGAACCGGTCGATCTCATCCTCATGGGAGAACCGCGCACCATGCGGGGCGAAGAGTCGGAATCGATGCGCTATATAAAACCCTTCTTAGGACTTCTGCGCCGCGAACTTCCCGAAATGAAAATCGAAATGTGCGACGAACGGTTCACATCCGTCATCGCCCATCGCGAAATGCTCGCCGCCGGCTTCAAGAAAAGCGACCGCCAGCGCAAAGGTCTCGCCGACGAGATGTCGGCCGTAATCATCCTCAACACCTGGCTCGAAACCCACAATCCCTGACATTCCTCCGAGATTCCTCCGAGAGGTCTCCCGCGATTTGGTTGTATGCGGAATTTTGAGTAATTTTGCACAAAATTTCAGCATAATGGTATTACCGGTTTATTTATACGGTCACCCCGTGCTTCGCAAGGAAGCCGAAGACATAGAATCAGACTATCCCGATCTCGAAAAGCTCATCAAAGACATGTTCGAGACGATGTATTTCACCGACGGCGTCGGCCTCGCCGCCCCGCAGATAGGCAAAGCGATCGCCGTGATCGTGATCGACGGTTCGCCGGTGGCCGAAGAATTCCCCGAATGCAAGGACTCCAAGATGGTCTTCATCAATCCGCAGCTCGAAGTGATCGAGGACGAAGCCCCGGTGTCGAGAGCCGAAGGATGCCTCTCGCTTCCCGGTCTGACGGAAAACGTGAAGCGCGTGGAGCATATCCGTTTCAACTGGCTTGACGAGAATTTCCAGGAACACGAGCAGGAATTCCGCGGATTCCTCGCCCGCATTATCCAGCATGAATACGACCATCTTCTCGGCATGGTCTATACCGACCGCATCTCCCCCATCCGCAAGCAGATGATCCGCAACAAGCTCAACAACATGGCCCGCGGAAAAGTGAAATGCGACTACAGAACTGTTCACGCTAAATAACCACGCCCTAACACATCAATCATGGCCGACGACAAGAAAGTCATTTTCTCGATGGTGGGAGTAAGCAAAATCATCCCGCCGCAGCGAACGATTCTCAAAAACATCTACCTCTCCTTCTTCTATGGTGCGAAAATCGGCATCATCGGTTTGAACGGCAGCGGAAAGTCAACCCTTCTCAAGATAATTGCCGGCATCGACAAGAGCTATCAGGGCAACGTGGTGTTCTCGCCCGGCTACAGCGTAGGCTATCTCGAGCAGGAGCCGAAACTTGACCCCGACAAGACTGTGCGCGAGGTTGTGGAAGAGGGCGCCAAACCTATCATGGACCTTCTCAAGGAATATGACGAGGTCAACAACGCCTTCGCCGATCCTGAAGTGCTCGAAGATCCGGCTAAGATGGAAAAACTCATCGAGCGTCAGGCCGAACTACAAGACAAGCTCGACGCCGCCGACGCCTGGAACATCGACAACAAGCTCGACCGCGCCATGGACGCGCTCCGCTGTCCGCCCGACGACAAGAAGATCGCCGTGCTCTCCGGAGGCGAACGCCGCCGCGTGGCCCTCTGCCGCCTCCTGCTGCAGCAACCCGACATCCTGCTGCTCGACGAGCCCACCAACCACCTCGACGCCGAAAGCATCGACTGGCTCGAACAGCATCTCCACCAATATCCCGGCACGGTCATCGCCGTGACCCACGACCGCTACTTCCTCGACCACGTGGCCGGCTGGATTCTCGAGCTCGACCGTGGCGAAGGAATTCCATGGAAAGGAAACTATTCCTCATGGCTCGACCAGAAAACCCAGCGCATGGCCCAGGAAGAGAAGCAGGCCAGCAAGCGCCGCAAGACTCTCGAACGCGAGCTCGAATGGGTCAGAATGGCTCCGAAAGCCCGTCAGGCAAAAGGAAAAGCGCGACTCGCAAGCTACGACCGCCTGCTCAACGAAGACCAGAAGCAGCGCGAGGAGAAGCTCGAGATTTTCATCCCCAACGGCCCGCGCCTCGGCAACAAGGTTATCGAAGCCCATCACCTCGCCAAGGCCTATGATGACAAGGTGCTTTTCGACGACCTCGAATTCACCCTCCCGCCCAATGGCATCGTCGGCGTGATCGGTCCGAACGGCGCCGGAAAGACTACCCTCTTTCGCCTCATCATGGGACTCGAAAAGCCCGACAAGGGAGATTTCGAAGTCGGAGATACAGTGAAAGTGGCATATGTCGACCAGAACCATAAGGATCTCTCACCCGAGAAATCTGTATATGAGGTGATTTCCCAGGGAGTCGATTCTTTCCGAATGGGTGGCCGCGACATGAACGCCCGCGCCTATCTCTCGCGATTCAACTTCACAGGCGCCGACCAGGAAAAGAAGATCGGAGTGCTCTCGGGAGGCGAACGCAACCGTCTCCATCTCGCCATGGCCCTCAAAGAGGAGGGTAACGTGCTCCTTCTCGACGAGCCAACCAACGACATAGACGTCAACACGCTCCGCGCTCTCGAGGAGGGTCTCGAGAATTTCGCCGGTTGCGCCGTAGTAGTAAGCCACGACCGCTGGTTTCTCGACCGTATCGCCACCCATATCCTCGCCTTCGAGGGCGACAGCAAGGTGACTTATTACGAAGGAAGCTATTCGGAATACGAGGAGTTCAAGAAAAAACGCGACGGCGGCCTTGACACTCCCCACCGCATCCGCTACCGCAAGCTGATGTGATAGCAAAGCCATGACTTGCCGGCAAACCCATTGCCGGCAGGTTTGCTTTATTGCCGGCTTCCGGCTTTATTATATAAAAGATAGATATTATTAAGGTTTATAGGTATTTAAGGTAAAAAAACAGAAACTGCTAATGGATTGGTTTATCGACCTGATCAGGCCCGGAAACGATTCTCTGGCAAGCACGATTCTCCTCTATTCGTTCGTGATTTTCGCCGGCATCTATCTGGGAAAACTTAAAATTTTCGGTGTGTCGCTCGGAGTCACGTTCGTGCTCTTTGTCGGCATTCTTCTCGGCCATTTCGGCTATTCGGCCAACGGAGACGTGCTGCATTTTCTCCGCGAGTTCGGACTGATTCTCTTCATCTTCTCCATCGGTATGCAGGTGGGCCCGGGATTCTTCTCCTCGTTCAAGGAAGGAGGCATCGCCATGAACATGCTCGCCCTGCTCGGCATCGGTCTCAACGTGGCGATCATGCTCGCCATCTTCTTCATCCAGGGAGGCTCGACCGGCGACACCTCAATAGCGCAGCTTGTGGGCATCATGAGCGGCGCCGTCACCAACACCCCCGGACTTGGTGCTGCCCAGCAGGCTTTCCTGCAGGTCAACCCCGGCGGCTACGATGTCAGCCAGCAGATGTCGATGGGTTATGCCGCTGCTTATCCCCTCGGCGTGGTCGGCATCATCGCCACTATGCTCATCATCAAGAAATGCTTCAAGATCGACACAGAGAAAGAACTCTCCGAACTGGAGCACGATGAAAAAGATTCGGCGCTCGCAGCTCATTGGGCAACTTTCAAAGTGACCAACGACCTGATCGACGGTCTCGACATGATGAAGCTCCACACCCTGATTTCATGCAATTATGTGGTGTCGCGCATCGAGCGCCCCGACGGCACGGTAGTGATCCCGACTTCGGCCGACGAGGTTCATGTCGGCGATCTCTGCCTCATCGTCTGCTCCCAGCCCGACGAGGAGACGTTCACCCGATTCATCGGCCCGATGGTCGAGAAGGAGTGGGAACGCGAAAAAGGCCCGGTAGTATCGCGCCGCATCCTCGTGACCCGCACGGAATACAACGGTGTGAAACTCGGCTCGCTCCGTCTCCACGCCGCCTACAAGCTCAACGTGACTCGCGTGAACCGCGCCGGACTCGACCTCGTCGCCTCCGCCGGTCTGCGCCTCCAGATGGGCGACCGCCTGACAGTCGTCGGAAAACTCGAAGACATCAACTCTCTCGCACACCGTCTCGGAAACTCCATGAAGCGGCTCAACGAGCCCAACCTCATCACGATGTTCATCGGAATCTTCCTCGGTATTCTCGTCGGAAGCATTCCTCTCCAGTTTCCCGGAATGTCGGTGCCCATGAAGCTCGGCCTCGCCGGCGGTCCCCTCGTGGTGGCCATCCTGATTTCGGCTTACGGCTCGAAGATCCACCTCGTCACCTACACCAACTTCTCGGCCAACCTGCTGCTGCGCGAGATAGGAATCTGCCTCTTCCTCGCATCGGTCGGCATCGCCGCCGGAAAAGACTTCGCCCAGACCGTATTCAACGTGAGAGGTGCTATCTGGGTCGGATATGGAGCCATCATCACGATTGTTCCCCTCGTGGTGGTCGGTATTGTGGCCCGCGCAAAATACAAACTCAATTATTTCTCCATCTGCGGTATGATGAGCGGTAGCTACACCGATCCCCCGGCTCTTGCCTACGCCAACAAGACCGCCAACAACGACGCTCCCGCCGTGGCATACTCCACAGTCTATCCTCTCTCGATGTTCATGCGCGTGATCGCCGCCCAGGTGATTATCCTCTGCTTCATGTAGGCGTGATGAATCGGAGATAAGCAAAGAATGAGAAATATCCAATATCGGCATAAAAAGCCGGAGGCCGGAAGGTCTCCGGCTTTTTATTGCCGGTCTATTTACGGGCTTATTAGAAAACAGACTGCCAAAATTCAGCCATTTTTTTGACGTGTCGGAATTTTTTATTACTTTTGCATTCAGAAAAGGGCAACAGCCGGCAGAATTGATTTTTCAGAACAGTCTGCCATCCGAGCGACGCCCTGCCTTAATGGTTTGCAATTCTATTTTCATCCTTTCGATTTAGCAAGCCGAAGATTCAAAAATCCAAAGAGCGGAAGCCAAGGCTTCATCGCAGATTCCACCTCCCCTTTACGAAACCGTCTCAAGCTTTCACGCATATTTTTGTGCGGTTTCCCCACCTTTGAAATCTCTGCGATCCCCAACAAAACATCCCGTTTCATCGTTTTAACAACGTGCGAACTTTTTCATTAAGTGATGCTGTGGCTCCCTCTTTCAAAAAAATCACAAGACCCTAAAGATTATGCAGAGTTTTGAAGAATTGATGTCCATGCCCGACGAGCAGCTCAATGAGCTCGCCGAGTCGATGGGCATGAAGAAAAGCTCCTCCTTCAGCAAAGAGGATATAGCTTATTACATCATCGACAACGCGTCGGCGCAGGCAGCCAAAGAGGAAGTTGCCAAATTGAAACCGCGGGCCACCCGCGAGCGCAAACCCCGCGCCAAAAAAGCCGATACCGGCAAATCCGTGAACGACACAAACCCGTCGGAAGCCGCACCGGCCGAGAATGCACCGGCCGAAGCGGAGGCCAAGCCGCGCCGCGGCCGCAAGCCTAAAGCAAAGGTGGCCGAAGAGGCTGAGGCAGCTCCTGCCGCAGAAGCTCCCGCCGAGGAGGCTGCGCCGGCTCCCGCTCCCGCCAAAAGGGGCCGCAAACCGAAAGTAAAACCCGAACAGGCCCTGCTCCCTTTCAGCGACGAATTGCTCCCGGCAGTCCCGGAAAGCAATCCCGCCCCGGCCGCTCAGCCTGAGCCTCAGCAACCCGTTCAGCAGGCCGAGAATATTCCCGCTCCGGTGCAGACGGAAGAACCCCGGGCCGCCATCCAGCCTGCAGCCAAAGAGCAGGCGCCGGCTCCCAGGCAGGAGAAACAGCGCCAGAGCAAGGAGAAACCCTCTCTCGATTCTTTCTTCTCATCGGCCAAAGGGAAAACGTTCACTCCCCGTTCGCAGCAACAGATAAAGGAGGCCGAGATCGCCGCCGCCGTCGCCCCGATCATCATCGCAGATCCCGACGTGCAGCAGGTGCTCCAGAATCCGAAGCAACAGAAACATCTCACCAAGAAGCAGCGGATGCAGCAGCGCCAGCTCCAGAATCAGGCCAACGCCCGCCAGCCCGAGACAAGCTTCGACCTCAACGGTATCCTCACTGCCTCGGGTGTGCTCGAAATAATGAACGAGGGGCATGGATTCCTCCGCTCCCCCGACTATAATTTCCTCTCCAGTCCCGACGACGTCTATGTCACCAAGGAGCAGATCCGCGATCTCGGTCTGAAAACGGGCGACGTTGTGGAAGGCGGCATCCGTCCGCCACGCCCCGGTGAAAAATATTATCCCCTCTGTCAGGTGATCTCGGTCAACGGGCTTCCGCCCCACGTGATCCGCGACCGCGTACCCTTCGAGCACCTCGTGCCCCTCTTCCCCAACGAGAAATTCAACCTCACCAAGGGACCTCACGCCAACATCTCCACCCGAGTGGTCGACATGTTCGCTCCCATCGGCAAAGGACAGCGCGCCCTGATTGTGGCTCCTCCCAAAACAGGTAAGACAATCCTGCTCAAGGATATCGCCAACGCCATCGCCGACAATCATCCCGACACCCACATCATCATGCTCCTCATCGACGAGCGCCCCGAGGAGGTGACCGACATGAGCCGCAGCGTGAAGGCCGAGGTGATCGCCTCGACATTCGACGAGCCCGCCGACCGCCATGTCAAGATCGCCGGCCTTGTGCTCGAAAAGGCGAAACGCCTCGTGGAGAGCGGTCACGACGTGGTGATCATGCTCGACTCGATCACCCGCCTCGCCCGCGCCTACAACACCGTTTCCCCCGCTTCTGGCAAAATCCTCTCCGGTGGTGTCGACGCAAACGCCCTCCAGCGACCGAAACGCTTCTTCGGCGCTGCCCGTAACATCGAAAACGGCGGTTCGCTCACAATCATCGCCACAGCCCTCACCGAAACAAGCTCAAAGATGGACGAGGTGATCTTCGAGGAATTCAAGGGAACAGGCAACATGGAGCTCCAGCTCGACCGCAAACTCTCCAACAAGCGCATTTTCCCGGCTGTCGACATCATCGCATCCTCAACACGCCGCGACGACCTTCTCCTCCCGCAGGAGACGCTCAACCGAATGTGGATTCTCCGCAACTATCTCTCCGACATGAACTCCGTGGAAGCCATGGACTTCATCAAGAAGAGAATGGAAATGACAAGGAGCAACGAAGAACTCCTCGTGACTATGGACCGTTGATCCGTCATAACATTAAATTTAATAGAATTTGAACAGCATAGGTCAGATCATAAGGCTCTCCACCTTCGGCGAGAGCCACGGGCCTGCAATGGGTGGCGTCCTCGACGGGATACCACCCCTTGTGCATATTGACTCCGAAAAATTGCAGCAGGACGTCGACCGGCGGCGTCCCGGCGTGCTCCCCGGCACGTCGCCCCGCAAAGAGACCGACAAGGTGGAAATCCTGTCGGGAATAAATTCAGACGGATTCACCCTCGGCACCCCCATCGGATTCATCGTCCGCAACCGCGACGCCCGCAGCGGCGACTACGATAAGTATGCCACGGCCTACCGCCCGAACCACGCCGATTTCACCTATCAGGAGAAATATGGCATCCGCGATCCCCGCGGCGGTGGCCGCCAATCGGCACGCGAAACGGTGAGCTGGGTTGTGGCAGGAGCTATCTGCCGCCAATGGCTTGAAATCAGAGGAATCACCGCCAGCGCCCGCTTTGAGGAAACCAACAATGTGATGGAAGCGGCCGCGGCCGGCGACACCACCGGCGGTATTGTCCGCGCTGTCATCACCGGCCTACCCGTCGGCGTCGGCGAACCGGTGTTCGACAAACTCCACGCCCGTCTCGCCTTGGCCATGATGAGCATCAACGCGGCCAAAGCGTTTGAATATGGCGACGGTTTCAAAGCCGCCTACATGCTTGGGTCGGAATCGGTCGACACCTTCAACTCCGCAGCCGGCATGGAGGCAGGTCAGCCCCGTTGCCGATCGAACCATTCAGGCGGCGTGCAGGGTGGTATCTCCAACGGTATGCCGGTGGAGTTTTCCGTCTATTTCAAGCCAACCCCAACTCTGATGAGGCCATTGGAAACCATCGATACCGAAGGCTGCCCTATCACGCTGCCGCCCAAAGGACGCCACGATCCCTGCGTGGCTATTCGCGCCGTGCCAGTGGTGGAGGCGATGGCTCTCCTCACTGTGGCCGATCTCCTAAGAATCTCCGGCAAATAACATGAACCCCTTCTACACCGATTATTCCGCTTATATCTCCAGGTTTTTCCCGGGAGAAAAGGTGCAGAAAATTTCTGTCAACACCGCGAGCGGCTGTCCCAACCGCGACGGCACGATCGGTCGCGGCGGATGCATATATTGCAGCAACGCCAGCTTCACTCCCTCATATTGCCTCGGAGGCGGAAGCGTCGGCGAGCAACTTGAAGCCGGGAAGAAGTTTTTCGCCCGAAAATATCCCAAGATGAAATATCTGGCTTATTTCCAGTCGTATACTTCCACTCATGGATTGAAAGTCGAACAGCTTGCCGAGCAATATGAAGAGGCCATTTCCACCGATGGAGTCGTAGGTCTTGCGGTTTCGACTCGTCCTGACTGCCTCCCCGGCGAAGTTGTGGAATTGCTCGCAGAAATCAACCATCGCCGACCGGTGTTTGTTGAATTAGGTGTGGAGACGATGAGCGACGAAACTCTCCGGCTGATTCGCAGAGGACACACCGCCGATCAGGTCATCGACGCCATAACCCGCGCCGCCGCAGCCGGACTTCACGTCGGTGCTCACCTCATTGCAGGGCTGCCGGGTGAAGACGCCGACCGGACTCTTGCCAACATAAAAGAAATATGCAAGCTTCCGGTAGAGTCGCTCAAGATTCATCATCTTCAGGTGATCCGCGCCACTCCCATCGCCGATATGATAGAGGAAGGAGAAATTTCAGTCAATTCGTTTACTCCTGAAGAGTATCTCGACCTCTGCGTCAGAATCGTCGACACGGTGCCGAAAGGGATCGCCATCGAACGCTTCCTCGCCTCCGCTCCCCCCGAAATGGTGATAGCTCCCCGCTGGGGGTTGAAAAACTACGAATTCACCAATCTCCTCCTCAACCGACTTCAAAACAGAAAAAAATCAATAACGTAAACCCTATAAAATGAAAAGATTAACACTCGCGCTCATCGGAGCCGCTGCATTGCCGGCCGTTGCTATGGCTGACATAACCGTGAAATATGACACCATCCCCACGCAACCGGTGGAATATAAGATCCTCACCATTTCCGAAATGCTCAAACCGCGCGGAGAGGGCGCCGGACCCGTTAGCGGAACAGCCACTCTGACCGACGGCAAATATGTGATTCCGACCATTGCCGCCGGACCGGCGCAATATTTCATCCCCACGGGCGAAAGAAGCTCAGTCAACTTCTATGCCCAGCCGGGAGATTCCCTCTATGTCCACATCACTTCGCTCACCCCTCTGGAATATGACGTCAACGGCACGAAGCTCATGGACGACATCACCGCTCTCCGCAATCAGGGAGATGATGTCATGAAGAGATTCCAGATTCTGACAGCCGGCAAAAACTACTCTCGCGAGGATGTTATGGCCATAGAAAGCGATTACAACAAAATCTTCACCGACTTCATCGCGGCCAATCCCGAATCTCCGGCAGTTGCCTACGCGGTGCTGAATCTTGAGGGAGAGGATTTCATCAAGGCCCTTAACGCCATGACTCCCGCAGCGAAAGAGAGCCCCTTATACGCCCTTGCCGCCGCTCAGAAAGAGATGGTGGAGCAGCAGATAGAGACCGAGAAGAGAAAGGCGCAGCTCTCGAGCGGCGAAGTGGAAGCTCCCGACTTCACTTTCAACAATCTTGAAGGGAAACCCGTTTCGCTCAAGGATTTCCGTGGCAAATGGGTGGTGATCGATTTCTGGGGAGCATGGTGCCCCTGGTGTATCAAAGGTTTCCCGGCCCTGAAGGAGGCATACGCAAAATATAAGGATAAGCTCGAGGTGATCGGTCTTGACTGCAACGACAAACCCGATGCCTGGAAAGCCGCAGTGAAAAAATATGAACTTCCCTGGGTCAACGTCTACAATCCAGACCCGAAAGGTGGGAAAGTGCTCGAGGACTACGCCGTGGAGGGATTCCCGACAAAGGTTATCGTAAACCCCGAGGGACGCATCGTCAACATCACTACCGGCGAGAATCCCGAATTCTTCGAAATTCTTGACTCGCTCGTGAAATATTGGCATTAAAACGCTGAGATTTCAAGATTTATAGCGGTCAGACCCTGAATATTTCCGGCAAAAGGCGGATAAAAGATTGTCTAATTTTGCAGATTTCAAAGAAATATTCAGCCGAAAATTTGCACAGTTTAGAAAAAAGTTATAACTTTGCACTGCTTTTGAGGCGAGACCCCTCGCCGAAGCCTGACGGTGAGATTAGCTCAGTTGGTTAGAGCGTCGGATTGTGGTTCCGAAGGTCGTGGGTTCGAGACCCACATTTCACCCCGAAAACGATGGTAATCAATGATTATCATCGTTTTTTTATGCCGAAACTTTGCCATGTCGCGTTTTTTTGTTAATTTTGCAGGCCAATTAGTGGGATCGCGACCTGCTAAACCAAATTTTTAATCAATTAACTGCAGTTAAAACCAAGATGAAAAAAGACATCCATCCTAAAGAATATCGTGAGGTCTGCTTCAAGGACATGTCGAACGACGAAACATTTATCACACGTTCCACAGTTGCCTCCCGCGAGACAATCGAAATCGACGGCAAGACCTATCCCCTCGTGAAGCTCGAGATCACATCCTCTTCTCACCCCTTCTTCACAGGAAAGCAGAAACTCGTCGACACCGCCGGTCGCGTCGACAAATTCCGCAGCCGTTACGGCAACCGCACGAAGAAATAAATTCTTTAGCACAACGAAACGACACCCCGACGCCTCCCGCGCCGGGGTTTGTTTTTTATTTAAGACTTTACCGAACAAAGCAAAAAAATTTCGAAACAAAGGCCCGTCCGCGGTCGTTTACACGATATGAAGAAACTTCCGCTTATCATTATGATTATCCTTGCAGCTGCAGTTGCAGCCGCCTGGAATGTCGATGAAAAATACACCGGTCCCTATTTCATCGCCGACACCGACTGGCATCCCGACATCCTCCCCGGATACGAAGCCCGCTATGTCAACGAGCCAACAGCTTTCGACGGCCCTTGTCGCGCCACCATAGTTCGCCGCTTCGCCAGCCGACCCTCGCAAAAGGCTTATCTCTATATCCACGGCTTCAACGACTATTTCTTCCAAAAGGAGATGGGAGAGATTTTCTGCGATTCCGGCTATAACTTCTACGCCGTCGACCTCCGACGCTACGGCCGCAGCCGTCTCCCCTGGCAATATCCCTTCAACATCCGCGACATGCGCGAATATTTTGCCGACATCGACTCGGCAATCTGTCAGATACGCCGCGACGGCAACACCGACATCACCCTTTCGGGCCATTCCACCGGCGGACTGACCGTGGCATATTATGCCGCAGTACGCGGAGACAGCGTGCCTGTAGACCGCATTGTCACCGACTCCCCCTTCCTCGAATGGAATTTCAGTCCTCTGCTCCGCAACGTCGGTGCTCCGGTGATCGGTGCCCTCAGCAAGATTTTCCCGAATGTCAAACAGAAGCAGGGTCACTGCGACGGATATGCCGAGAGCCTACTCAAGGAATTTCACGGCCAGTGGGAATATAACACCGACTGGAAGATGATATATTCTCCTCCCGTGACATGGAGTTGGGTCGGCGCAATCAATTCCGCCCAGTCGCAGCTGATGAAAAAGCGGGCAAACATCAAAAGGCCGATTCTGATCATGCACTCAAGCAGAAAAATCGACGGTTGCGGGTGGACACCCGAGTTTCAGACCGGCGATGCCGTGCTCGATCCCGCCATGCTGCAGGCCCGCGGCGAAAAGCTCGGATCGCAAAGAATGGTGTGCACAATCGACAGCGGTCTCCACGACCTGATCCTCAGCGAACCCGTGCCTCGCAAAGCCGCCTACGACACTATTTTCACCTTCTTGCGCCGTTTCTAACACTTTTATCAGCCATTCGACTGATTTTTGCTTGATTATTCCTCTATTTTCACTATATTTGCATATACTTCTATCAGAAAGAATTCAATGCTGCCGGATGAGCACAATTTTTCTCCGGAAAACACAATTTTCTATAGGTAAATTTAGAGATGGACAAAATCAAACCTGTTGACAAGCTGACATTCGACGAAATGAGGGAACTGATCGGGCTCTCGGAGCAATTGCTCCCCGTGATGGAAAGCCGGATCGGAGCAGAAGAGGCCAAAGGACTCGCTTCCGATCTCCGCCGCGCCCTCGAAGGCACCGACGCCCACACCGACAAACAGATACCCGTAGCCGTGCAGACCCTGCGCGAAGCCGTGACCTTCGCCGAGATGGTCGACCCTGACCGCAACATCCTGCTCGCCATCCTGCTGCATCCTCTCGTGAAGCTCGGAAAGACTTCCCCCGAACAGATTTCCCGCCAATGGGGAGCCGACATAGCCTCTCTTATCTCCGGTATCGACGCCGTCAATGAATTTTCGGCGCGAAATTCCGCCACCAATCAGGAAAATTTCCGAGGCCTAGTGCTCTCACTGGCCCATGACATCCGCGTCATAATCATCATGATCGTCAAGAGCCTCGTGCTCATGCGCATGATCAACCGACATCCCGATGACCAGTGGGTGCGCAACGTCGCCTTCGAGGCCAACTGCCTCTATGCCCAGCTCGCCCACCGTCTCGGCCTTTACAAGATAAAAGGAGAGCTTGAAGACCTCTCGCTCAAATACACCAACCGCGACATTTACTCCCAGATAGCCCACAAGCTCAACGAGACCAAACGTTCGCGCGACGCTTATATCCAGTCGTTTATCGCTCCGGTGAAGAAACGTCTTGAGGAGGCCGGCCTGAAGTTCTCGATCAAGGGGCGCACAAAGTCGATTTCCTCCATCTGGAACAAGATGAAGAAACAGAAGGTGGACCTCAACGGCATCTACGACCTCTTCGCCATCCGGGTGATCATCGACACCCCCCGCGAAAAGGAGAAGACAGATTGCTGGCTCGCCTATTCGATCCTCGCCGACATGTATATCGCCAACCCGGCCCGTATGAAAGACTGGATCTCAATCCCGAAAAGCAACGGCTACGAATCGCTCCATTGCACGGTGATGGGGCCTGAAAACAAATGGGTCGAAGTGCAGTTCCGCACTGAGCGAATGGACCTCGTGGCTGAAAAAGGACTCGCGGCCCACTGGCGCTACAAGGGTGGGAAATCAGACGGAACCGACCAGTGGATGAACAATATCCGCGACATCCTCGAGACAGCCGACGCCGGCCCGATGCAGCTGATGCGCAACATCAACATGGACCCCTTCGGCAAGGAGGTGTTCGCATTCACCCCCAAGGGCGACCTTTTCAGGATGGCCGCCGGTTCGACGGTGCTCGATTTCGCCTTCCATATCCATTCCAAAGTCGGGGCGAAATGCTCCGGAGCGATTGTCAACGGTGCCCATCGCAAGCTCAATTATAAGATCTGCAACGGCGACACCGTGGAGATCCTGACATCGGCGGTTCAGAAGCCGCGTCAGGAATGGCTCAACATCGTCATCTCCACCAAAGCGCGCAATAAGATCAAGCAGTGCCTCAACGAGGAAAAACAGCATCTCGCCGACCTTGGCAAGGAGGAGCTGATGCGCCGCGCCAAAAACCGCAAGATCGAGATTGTCGAGGCCCAGATGATGAAGCTCGTCAAGAAGAAAGGATATAAGTTCGCCCTCGACTTCTATGCCGAGATCGGCGACGACAAACTCGACGCCGGCCGCATCCTCAACGACTATCAGGAACTCGTTAGCCCGACACAGGCCGAGGAGAAGATTTCGGCCGAGGAATTCCAGATTATCCGCAACGATGAGAAAGAGAAGCCTCAGAGCGACGTGATGGTGATCGGTGAAAAATCGATCGACGGCCTCAAATATAAATTCGCCCGCTGCTGCGCCCCGATCTACGGCGACGACGTGTTCGGCTTCATCTCGAGCGACGGCATGGTGAAAATCCACAAGACAACCTGCCCCAACGCCGACCATATCCGCCAGCGCTATCCCTACCGCGTGATCCGCGCCAGCTGGAGCGGCAAGACGGGAGCAATGCTCCCCGCAACGCTCCGCGTGGTCGGCAACGACGACATCGGCATCGTGGCCAACATCACCTCAATCATCTCCCACGAGGGTGACACCCAACTGCGCAACATATCGATTGACTCCCACGACGGAATGTTCCAGGGATATATCGTGGTCGGTGTCTCCGACAACAGCAAACTCTCCTCGCTGGTTAAGAAAATCCTGACCGTGAAGGGAGTCAAAAACGTGGTGAGAGTATAAATAAGAGTATAAATAAGCGCCGAATAATCTAAGAAACAAGTATATAACCCAATTTAGACAAACGATAGAGATGAAAAAGATAATGCAAATTTTCGCGATATGCGCATCCGGAGCTCTCCTCCCCCTCGCTCCGGGCTGCAATAACGCAAAGGTCGACGGCCAGAAAGCCCAGAAGGAGCACAAGCAGATCCTCTCAGACTCGATCACGGCGATTGAAACCGAAATCGACTCTTGCAAAAACAATATCGCCACGCTCAACGACCGGATCAACCAATATCTGCCCGATTTCGTCACTGTTGCCAATCCCCGCGAGGTAGGTTCATACGTGATCTACAATAAAATGAAGCCTCTTTATCCGCTGAAATCCACCGGACTCGCCGCACGCATCTCCGACACCGGCACGTTCGAGCTGATCGCCGCACTCAAATCGGGCGAGTTCGACCAGATTTCCATTGTCACCGGCGACAAATCCGTCACATCCGACGTCGTGCCCCACGATCAGGCGCTCAACTATCGCGACGGCAATCTCACAACCGTGGCATTCAGCGGGGAAAAGGCCGACGAGATTGGAGAATTTATCTCCGACAACATGCTCAACAATCTGCGCGTCAGCTATCTGCAGCAAGGGCGCCTCATTGTCAGCTGGCGGATGCCGATGCAGTTCAACGAAATGATCGGAGCGACTTATCTTCTCTATTATTCGCAGGCGGAAGTGGAACGCATCTCGCGTCATGAAGATCTTCTTCACCAGAAAATCAACATTCTCCGCTCCCACCGCGACAGCCGGCCGGTGACGCCCGCCTCAACCGACTCAGCCGCCGCAAAATAGCCAAAACAAAACCTTAATTGCCAACTGTTTGTTCCTTAATTAAAAAGAAGTTGTGCAGATTTCTATTGCAAACTTCCACAAGGAATAAATAAACACGAAAAACATAAAGCCATGAATAAAGCAACCGACGCCCGTCTGCATGCCGAGCATCTCCGCGACTATCGGCCGGAGTTCATGCAGATGGCTGCTAAAATATCTTACGACAACATCGACCGCGGAGGCGGCCCCTTTGGCGCAGTGATCGTCAAAGATGGTGAAGTGATTGCCACCGGAGCCAACTCCGTGACAATCGACCAGGACCCGACAGCCCACGCCGAAGTCAACGCAATCAGAAACGCCTGCCACAAGCTCGGCTCCTTCAAGCTCGAAGGCTGCACAGTCTATTCCAGCTGCGAACCCTGCCCGATGTGTCTCTCGGCCCTCTACTGGGCCGGCGTCAGAAAGATATTCTACGGCAACACCAAGGAAGACGCCGACGCCATCGACTTCTCCGACAAGTTTATCTACGACGAGATCGAACGCCGCCCGGAGGAGAGAAACGTGCCCGGCGTGCATGTCGACAACAGCGAGACCATCAAGGCCTTCGAAAAATGGGCCTCCAGTCCCGACGTGACAAAATACTGATCTTCCGAATCAATAGACTCAGGATTGACTTTGATTCTCCATTGAAGCAACAAGATATACAAACCATTGAATTATTACAACAGGAAATGAAATTTGAGAAAATTGATCTCGAAGTGCTTGAGAAGAAAGGCATTTCGCGCGAAAAACTGATCGAACAGCTTGAAATGATCCGCGACGGATTTCCCTGGCTGAAGATTGAGGCACCCGCCACTCCCGGCCACGGCATCAGCGTGCTGACACCGGCCATGGCCGAAGGTGCCACTGCCTGCTGGGAAGAATATCTCGGCAGGGGAGCCAAGGTGATGAAAATGGTGCCCGCCAGCGGCGCGGCTTCCAGAATGTTCAAAAACCTTTTCGCCTTCGTCAACGGCGACAAAGATAAGCCCGCCGACGACTTCATGCGCCGCTTTTTCGACAATATCGAAAACTTCGCCTTCTTCCCCCGCCTGAATGAAAAATGCGTGGAGCTATATGGCAAAAGCGTCACTACCCTCCTCGCTGAAAAAAGATATAAGGATATCGTAAAGGCCCTCATCGAGCGTCAGGGTCTCGGATACGGCTATCTGCCCAAAGCCTTGCTTGAATTCCACATGGTTATCGGCGACACCCGCACCGCCCTCGAGGAGCATCTCGCCGAAGGCGCGCAATATGCCGCCGGCAAGGATGGCAAGGTCCGCGTGCACTTCACCGTGAGCGATGACCATCTCCCCCTCGTGCAGCGCAAAGTGGAGCAGGAAGCCGGACATCTCGGCAATATCTACGGCGTGACCTACGAGGTAGACTACAGCGTGCAGAAACCGAGCACCGACACAGTGGCCGCCAACCTCGACGGCACCCCTTATCGCGAGAACGGGAAGCTCTTCTTCCGCCCCGGAGGCCACGGAGCACTTATCGAAAACCTCAACGACCTTGACGCCGACGTGATCTTTATCAAAAACATCGACAACGTCGTGCCCGACTCCCGCCGCGAAGCAACTATTCAGTCAAAGCGCGTGCTCGGCGGAACGCTCGTGGCCGTCAAGCAGAAAATCAACGAATACTGCCGCATGATCAAGGGGGGCGAGCGCAATCCCGAACGTCTCGAAGAGATGCTCCACTTCATGCGCAATGTGCTCTGCATCACCCACGACAAGGCCGACTCCATGGACATCGAGCAGAAACGCGACTATATTTTCTCAAAGCTCAACCGCCCGGTGCGCGTCTGCGGAATGGTGCGCAACGAAGGAGAACCCGGCGGCGGCCCATTCCTCGCTTACAATCCCGACGGAACCGTCTCGCCTCAGATCCTCGAATCGAGCCAGATCAACCCCGACGACAAGAATGCGATGAAAATGATGAAGGAGGCAACCCACTTCAATCCCGTCGACCTCGCCGTTGCCACGAAAAATTATAAGGGAGAGAAGTTCGACCTTCCGGAATATGTGGACCGCGCCACAGGCTTCATCTCGCAGAAAAGCCGCGAAGGAGTCGAGATCAAGGCCCTCGAGCTTCCCGGCCTCTGGAACGGAGCCATGAGCGACTGGAACACTCTCTTCATCGAAGTGCCCGCCGAGACTTTCAACCCGGTTAAGACGGTAAACGACCTTACGCGCGAGGCCCATCAGCCCGCCTTGTAATCGGTCGCGCCTCCATCTAAGGCACTTGGCAAATCACTTGCCAAGGCACTTGGATTCCCTTTTTCTTGCAAGTGGCAGAGGATTTTTGTAATTTTGCACTCTGTTCAAAACAAGATAAGAATATGCCAATTCAAAAGGCAATACTAATATTAAAGAAAATGCCACTGAGGCTGTCGCTGGCCGCCTCGGTGGCTATTTTACTGTTTGCCGCCATCCCGGCCCGGGCGCAGAAGGCGTTCAAGACCATGGACGCCAAGGAGAAGAATACGACCTCCAAAAAATACCCTCCCGGTTCGGCCTGGACTCTCTCTTTCCCCCTTGGCGCTCACATCGAGTCGACCCTCGACACGACCCTATATAATTTCCAGCGCCGTTTCGTCAACGCAATCAGGACGGACGCTTACGCCACCACCGGCCAATGGAGCGGCCCTGCTCTCAACATGATCTATTTCCAGCGCCCTGAAGAGCAGCGTTTCTTCTTCGAAAATGCAATCATCGAATGGGTGCCGACTTTCTCGAAGCAGAAGTTCTACAACATGTATATCCCCTTCACCCAGCTTGGATATGACATGGGATTCGGTTCCGACGTGCGCACCGACAACCTCAGCGCCACTTTCGCCGGAAATGTCAACCGCAAGATCGGTATCGGCGCATGGGTGAAATATCCTTATACAAAAGGAGCCTACGCAGAGCAGGCAACAAAGGAACTCGGCTATGGATTCAGCGGCTACTATGCGGGCGACCGCTACGAGATGCAGGCCTTCTTCAACCATTTCAACCATCTCAACAAGGAGAGCGGCGGTATCACCGACGACCTCTATATCACCGACCCGGCCCAGCTGCAGGGAGGCGTGAACTCCATCGAGCCGAAAGCAATACCCACCAACCTCACCGACGCCCACAACCGCGTCTCGGGCGGAGAATTCTATATGAGCCATGTCTATAAGCTCGGCTACTGGCGCGACATCACCCAGCCTGAAGACACTGTGGAACGAAAGGAGTTTGTGGCCTCGACACGCCTCGTCTATTCGTTCGACTATACGGGAAGCAAGCGAATGTTCCGCAACCTCCCCGACGGCGACGAACCCGATTTCTGGAAAAACACCTATTTCGACTCATCCGAGACTCTCGACCGCGACTCCTACTGGAGCCTCTCCAATTCATTCGGCATCGAAATGATCGAGGGTTTTCAGAAGTGGGCCAAGTTCGGCCTCTCCGCATACGTGATCTACGACCACGACAAGTTCCGCTACCGCACGCAAGGCCTCGACAAATGGGATTCAGCCGACAGCGGTAACGGCGACGACTCGGGTTCAGGCGACAACTCCGGGGCCGACAATCTCACGCCCCTTCCAGATTATAAACTCGTAACATCCAAAAGCCGGAACCGTTTCTGGGTCGGCGGACGCATTGCGAAAACCAAAGGCAGCCATATCCGCTATTCGGCCGACGCCAAATTCGGAGTCCTCGGCAATGTGGCCGGAGATATCGACGTGAAGGGTGAAATCGAAACAAGATTCCGTCTCGGCAAAGACACCGTCAAAATCTCGGCCAACGGATTTTTCCGCAACCTCGAGCCTAACTATATCTACAACGATTATGTCGGCAACCATTTCGCATGGCACAACAATTTCGGCAAAGTCCGCAGTTTCCGCGCCGAGGGGCGCCTTTACATTCCCTGGAGCCGCACCGAGCTCCGCGTCGGAGTCGAAAACGTGCAGAACATGGTTTATTTCAATTCCGAGTCGCTTCCGCAGCAGCATGGCGGAAGCATTCAGGTCTTTTCCGCCCAACTCGAGCAGAAACTGAAGTTCGGAATCTGGAACTGGAACAATACCATCACCTATCAGGCCACGTCGAACGACCGCGTGCTCCCGCTTCCGGAACTGGCGGTATATAGCAACATGTTCCTGTATTTCAAGGCGTTCAAGGCGCTGACTGTGCAAGTCGGCATTGACTGCAACTACTATACTAAATATAAAGGAATGATGTATCAGCCGGCCACGATGTCTTTCCATGTTCAGGGCGATAACGCCACCGAGGTTGGCAACTACATCTTCTCCAATGTCTATCTCACCGCCAAGCTATACAAGGTGAGATTCTTCCTGATGTGTTCGCACCTCAACCAGGGCTGGTTTTCGAAAAACTACTTCTCCATCCTCCACTATCCTCTCGATCCGCGCCAGTTCCGCCTCGGCCTCTCCATCGACTTCACTGATTAGGCGTTATTAGGCGTTAGGTTTTAGGTAAGTCTTATAAATCTTATAAGTCTTATAAGTCTTATAAACTTATAAAGGCCGGCTGCGTCAAAGCAGCCGGCCTCTTTGTTTGATTGAGGGTTCGGATTATTTGCCTGTGGAGATGCGGATTGTGATTCCGCCGTCGGGAGATACGTTGATCTCCATCGTGGTGCCGGCTGCAAGATGCAGAGCGGCGCCGGCCTCCTTGTTGCGCTGGAGCACAGGGTTGATGCCCGATGTGCCGCCGTCGACGCTTGCAAGAGCGCGGTTGATGTCGACAGGATGAACCGGAGCTACATCAGCCTTGGGTGCGGGAGCAGGTTTGGCGGGAGCGGCTTTCGGTGCGGCGGGCTTCGGAGCGGCTGCGGGAGCTGCGGCTGCAGTGCCAAACTGGAAGAGGGGCTGGTCAGTGGCCATCACGTCGCCGTCGGCGATAAGCACCTTGGCGATCGTGCCCTCGCGGTCGCTTGCGAGATTGTTCTCCATCTTCATAGCCTCGTAGACGAGCAGAGTGTCACCGGCTTTCACATGATCGCCCGGTTTAACCTTGATCTCGAGCACTGTGCCGCCCATCGGAGCGTTGAACGTGCCGCCGTCGGCAACAACCTCGGCTGCTGCGGGAGCGGGTGCTGCTGCAGCGCCGGCGCCTTCGAATTCGATAAGGGGCTGGTCGGTGGCCATAACGTCACCCTCGCCGATGAGAACGCGTTTAACTTTGCCTCCGCGGTCGCATGCGAGCTCATTCTCCATCTTCATGGCCTCGTAGACAAGCACCTTCTGGCCCGGTTTAACCTCGTCGCCCGGTTTCACGCGGATCTCGAGCACCGTGCCGCCCATCGGAGCGCAGAACACTTCGCCCGTAACTTCGCCGGCTGCGGGAGCTGCTGCCTTCGGAGCCTCTGCTTTCACAGGCTGCGGATTGGCCTCGAACTCGGCTTTGCGCTTGTTGGTGAGGAACGTCTTGGCCACAAGGGGAAGAAGTTCGAGAAGAAGGAATTCCTCTTCGTTCTGTGCAAGCTTGACATTGCCATATTTCTCAAGCTCGGGATTGGCCGGAGTCTTGTAAGAGCTTACGTCGTAAGGTTTCTCTTCGGGGCTGCCCGTGATTTCCTCGCGGAATTTCGGATCGACTGCCACAGGAGTCTTGCCGTAGCGGCCCATCACGAGATCGATAAACTGGTTGTTCTTGTTGGTATAGTCGGCGTTGCCCTTGCGGCGGTCAACGGCAAGGTTGACAGCCTGCGAGCCGACGATCTGGCTTGTCGGAGTAACCAGCGGCACCAGACCTGCGTCGCGGCGCACCTTCGGGATAAGGTTCATCGCCTCCTCGAGAAGATCCTCCTGACCGAGAGCGCGGAGGTTGGCAACCATATTGGAATACATTCCGCCCGGCACCTCTGCCTCCTTCACAAGAAGGTTCGGCTTCGGCAGACCGAAGTATGCCTCAATCTTATGGCAGGCATCGAGAAGTTCCTCCTCCTTGTTCTCCTTGGCAGCCTTGATGGCGCGGTCGAACTCGGCGTCGATCTCCTTCGGCATGGCTGCGTAAGCCTCGTCGAAGTCTTTCGGCCAATTGTCTTTGTTGAGGTCGAAGTCGGCAAGTGCCTTGCGGGCATTCTTGAGCTCGTGACGGATCTTTGCCACAGCCTCCATATTAGCCTCGACTTCAACTCCCATCTTCTGGCAGAAGATGTTGATCAGCTCGATCGAGGGAGCTGCCGAACCGCCGCCAAACCACCAGATGTTGGTGTCGACGATGTCGACGCCCTGGATGATGGCCGTCAGCACGGAAGCCAGACCGTAGCCCGGGGTGCAGTGGGTGTGGAAATCAACGGGTATCTTCAGAGCCTTCTTCAGCTTCGGCATCAGAGTGTAGATTCTCGACGGGCTAACGAGGCCGGCCATATCCTTCACAGTGATCATCTTGGCGCCGAGCTTCTCCATTTCGAGAGCGAGGTTCACGAAGTAATCGTCGGTGAAGATCTTCTCTGCTTCGGGAGTGCCTTTCGGATCGACCGTATAGCAGACTGCCGTGTCGGAGATGCCGCCGAGCTCGTTGATCATGCGGATGGAGCTCTTGATATTGTTGATATCGTTGAGGGCGTCGAAGATACGCATCACGTTCAGACCGTTCTCGATAGCTTTCTTATAGAAGCCTTCGAGCACGCTGTCGGGATAAGGCACGTAGCCGAAAAGGTTGCGGCCACGCGAAAGAGCCGACAGAAGGGAGATTCCTTTCATCGCCTTGCTGCACTCGCGCAGACGGTTCCAGGGGCTTTCGCCGAGGTAACGCATCACGGAATCGGGCACTGCTCCGCCCCATACTTCCATGATATAGAACTTCGCGTCGCGATAAAGCGGAAGAAGTTTGTCAACGTTCTCCTGTTTCAGGCGGGTGGCAAAAAGAGACTGCTGGCCGTCGCGCAGCGTGAGGTCTCTGATTTTAAGCTTTTTCGTCATGTCGTTTTAATGATTGGCTTAATTTATATAAGTTGAAATTTAATCTCTGGATATTATTTGATCACGCCGAGTTTCTTGCCGACTTTCACGAAGGCTGCGATAGCCTTGTCGAGCTGTTCGGGAGTGTGGGCTGCGGAAAGCTGCACGCGGATGCGGGCCTGACCTTTCGGCACAACGGGATAATAGAAACCGGTGACATAGATTCCCTCTTTCTGCATCTCGGCGGCGAAATCCTGCGAGAGTTTGGCGTCATAGAGCATCACGGCGCAGATGGCGCTCTGTGTCGGCTTGATGTCGAAACCGGCTGCGAGCATGCGGTCGCGGAAATAGGCGACGTTCTCCATCAGGCGGTCGTGAATCTCGTCGCTCTCGTCGAGCATCTTGAACATCTCAAGGCTTGCGCCGACGATGGCCGGAGCAACTGAGTTGGAGAAAAGATAGGGGCGTGAGCGCTGGCGAAGCATGTCGATCACCTCTTTCGGACCGGTGGTGAAGCCGCCCATGGCGCCGCCAAACGACTTCCCGAGCGTGCCGGTGAAGATGTCGATCTTTCCGTAGCAGTCGAATTTCTCGGCCACGCCGCGGCCGCGCTTGCCGACTACTCCGGCGGAATGGCTCTCGTCGACCATCACGAGCGCGTCATATTTCTCGGCCAGCTCGCAGATCTTGTCCATAGGAGCGACATTACCGTCCATCGAGAAGACGCCGTCGGTGGCGATGATGCGGTAACGGCAGTCGGCAGCCTCTTTCAGGCAGCGCTCCAGATCTTCCATGTCGGCGTTCTTATAGCGGAAACGTTTTGCCTTGCAGAGACGCACGCCGTCGATGATCGAAGCGTGGTTTAGCGAGTCGCTGATGATGGCGTCCTCCTCCGTGAAGAGAGGTTCGAACAGACCTCCGTTGGCGTCGAAGCAGGCTGCGTAGAGAATCGTGTCTTCGGTCTTGAAATATCTGGAGATTGCCTTCTCAAGCTCCTTGTGAAGGTCCTGGGTGCCGCAGATGAAACGAACCGACGACATGCCGTAGCCGCGCTCGTCCATCGCCTTCTTGGCGGCGGCGATCAGCCGCGAGTTGTCGGCAAGGCCCAGATAGTTGTTGGCGCAGAAATTCAGCACCTCTCCTTTTTTGCCGTCGGCCTCTACTTCGATGTCGCTGCTCTGGGGAGTCACGATGATGCGTTCGTTCTTGTAAAGACCCGCATCTTTGATGTCTTTCAGTTCTTTTTCAAGATGTGTTTTGAAATTACGGTACATGATTTAAGATTTTTTTCTGAGATTATTCACAAAATTAAGGAAAAATTCTTATTTTTGCAAGCAGAAATTAACACGACCCGAAAGAAGTTCTGCAATCTTCTTTTCGGGCTGAAATGTGACCCTTAAATTTATACCTTAGAATGAAGAATATATTGGTAATCGGAGGCACCGGCCAGATCGGTTCCGAATTGATCATGAAACTTCGCGGCCTGTATCCGACAGGCAATGTAGTGTGCGGTTATATCCCGGTTGCGCCTCCCAAAGGGGCATTGCTCGAAAGCGGGCCCGCAGAGGTGGTCGACATCACCAACGCGCAGCAGATTGCTGCCGCTGTCGACAAATATAAGGTCGACACCATCTATAACCTCGCAGCCCTCCTCTCGGCCACGGCCGAAGCCAAGCCCCAGCTCGCATGGGCAATCGGCGTCGGAGGCCTCTTCAACACCCTCGAAGTGGCCCGCGAGAAAAAATGCGCCGTCTTCACTCCAAGCTCCATCGGCTCCTTCGGCCACAACACTCCCAAGGTGAAGACCCCCCAGGACACAATCCAGCGCCCCGACACGATCTATGGCGTGACCAAAGTGAGCGGCGAGCTCCTTTCCGATTATTACGCACAGCGCTTCGGCGTCGACACCCGCTCGGTGAGATTCCCCGGACTCATTTCCTATACGACTCCTCCCGGCGGCGGAACAACCGACTATGCCGTCGACATCTATTACTCGGCAGTCAAAGGGGAAACTTTCAATTGCCCCCTCAAGCCCGGCACTTTCATGGACATGATGTATATGCCCGACGCCCTCCGCGCCGCCGTTGAAATCATGGAAGCCAACCCCGACAGGCTCGTTCACCGCAATTCGTTCAACATCGCCTCGATGAGCTTCGACCCCGAAATCATCTTCAACAAGATCAAGGAGCATGTGCCCGGCTTTGAGATGAAATATGTGCTCGATCCGCTGCGCCAGGCTATCGCCGACTCCTGGCCCGACTCGCTCGACGACACCTGCGCCCGCGAGGAATGGGACTGGAAACCGGAATTCGGCCTCGAGGAGATGACAAAAGACATGCTCGTAAACCTCCGCAAAAAACTCTGTGTGCCCGAGCTTGAAAACGCCTGACAAGCCCCGCGATCCATCGCAAAATTACAATCCCTTTAGATTTCAGCATCTATTTTATACAAATTCTGAAATTTAACGTCAAAAAAACTGAAAACCGTAATGCGGTTTTCAGTTTTTTGATTAATTTTGCATCCTGATGGACCGCAATAATATTTCAGACGAACAGTATTACGCTCTTTTAGATTCTATCTTCCCCATTCTGGCTGAGAAAGGACCGTGCGCAACCACGATGGACCTCGTGGCCCACAAGCTCGGAATGTCGAAGCGCACACTCTATGAGATCTTTGACAGCAAAGACAACCTTCTCGCCTCGCTGATGGACCGTCTCCGCGACCTTTACTCCGACCGGATTCAGAAAATACTGCGCTCGGCCGAGAACATCATGGAGGGTATCGCCAACGTCTTTCTCTTTCATCAGGGAATGATGAGGCAGATCAACGCCCGCTTTTTCCGCGACATGGACACTCGGTTTCCTCACCTTCGCAGAAAATATGAAGCCGAATCGAAACATGCCTTCGAGCAGATGCTCATGGGTTGCAGCCTGGGAGTGAGACAGGGTGTGTTTCGCGACGATGTCAACTATGAGATCATCATCCGCCTTTTCCGCATGCAGATGGAATCTCTAAAGCGGATGGAGGAGTTTTTCCCGAAAGACATCACACTGGTCGAGGCCTACAACGCAATTTCGCTCGGCATGCTCCGCAGCATCGCCACTCCGAAAGGAATGGAGGTGATCGACGGCATAGCCGGCCGATTCCAGCCGACCAGCGAACCTTATAAAGAAGAATTAACGTCATTATTCAAAAACCCGAACGACAACAAATAACACCAGCAAGATGAAACCAGCAAACAGAATGCTGACGGCAACGCTGCTCGCAATGTCGGCGGCGGGGGTCTGTGCCCAGGCCCCGCAGACGCCTCCGGCCGGAGAGCGTCCTCAGGCGGAAGCTCCGGTGCAGACGCCTGCTTCCGACACCCTCAGGCTTTCGCGCCAGCAATGTGTGGAGATTGCCCTGCAGGAAAGCCCGACAATACAGATCGCCGACCTGGAGGTGAAACGCATGGACTATAGCAAGAAGGAGACACTCGCCTCCCTCTTCCCGCAAATCGACTTCTCCGGCGCCTACCAGCGCTCGATCGAGCTCCAGACCGTCTCCATGGACATGGGCGGCAACAAGCAGCAGTTCAAGATGGGAACCGACAATGTCTGGAACTTCGGTTTCACGGCGGCCATGCCCCTGGTGAACGCCTCTCTCTGGAAAGCTATAAAGATCAGCGACACGCAGATCCTCGCAAGCCTTGAGGATGCCCGTGCCTCGCGCCTTGACCTCGTCAACAACATCAACAAGTCATACTACGCCCTGCTTCTTGCAGTGGCCTCGCGCGATGTGATCCGCGCCAACTACGACCTCTCCCTCTTCAACGCCGACCTTTTCAAGAAGCAGTTCGATCAGGGAACGGCGTCGGAATATGACGTGCTCCGCTCTTCGGTGCAGGTGAAAAACATCGAGCCCGAACTGCTGCAGGCCGACATCTCGGTGCGCCAGTGCGCCCTTCAGCTGAAAGTGCTGATGGGAATGGACGCCGGAGTGGAGATTCTCCCTGATTGCACTCTTGCCGACATGCAGCGCGAAATGTATGGCTATCAGCTCGATCCCGAAAAGTCGCTCGCCCGCAACACTTCGCTGCGCTCTCTCGACATCCAGACCGACATGGCCCGCCAGAACGTGACTCTCAAGAAGTTCGCCTGGATTCCGAGCCTCGCCGTGAGCTACAACATCAACTGGAACGCCATGAGCAGCGGCAACGCCCTGAAAAACCAGACGTTCAACCCTTACAGCACGGTAGGCCTCTCGCTCAGCGTGCCCATCTTCTCGGGCGGCAGCAAATACAGCGCCGTGAAGCAGGCCCAGGTGCAGGTGCGCCAGCTCGAGCTCCAGCGCGAAAACCTTGTCAATTCGCTCAACATGCAGGTTGATCTCGCCCTCGACAACATCAACAAGGAGATCCGCCAGATCTCCTCTTCCGAAGAGGGTATGCGCCAGGCCGCAAAGGCTCTCGAAATCATGCAGCGCAGTTTCGAGATCGGAGCCGGAAGCTATCTGCAGCTCCGCGACAGCGAGCTCGCCAACACTTCGGCGCAGCTAACTTATCTGCAGGCAATCTATAATTATCTGGTGTCGACAAGCGAGCTCGACACCCTTCTCGGAAAAGAGGAAGCCCTCGGCATCCCCACTTCCGCCACCACCAACCGATAACAATTCCACGACATGAAAAAATATTGCATCTATTCGCTGTGCCTCGCCACGCTGCTCACCGCCTGCGGAGGCAAGGAGGAAGAAAAAACAGAGAAGACGGAGACCGTCCCCGTGGTGAAGGTCGAGACCGTCAACAGCCGGATCGTCGACCAGATCGGCGTCTACACCGCCACAGTCGATCCGGAGATTGTCAACAACATCTCCTCGTCGATGCCCCTGCGCATCAAGTCTATTCTTGTCGACGAGGGGCAGCGCGTGGCCGCGGGACAAAGACTCGTGGTGCTCGACGACGTCAATTCTTTCCAGTATGAGACCCAGGTCAACAACGCCCGCGCCAATCTCCAGAACGTGCAGGTGAACTATAACCGCGCCGTGGAACTGTTGAAAATCGGCGGAGGCACCAAGCAGCAGGTCGACGCCCAGGAGATCCAGCTCATCAACGCCCGCAACGCCCTCTCGCAGGCCGAGCGCACGCTGCGCAACGCCCGCGAGAACACCGTGCTCACCTCCCCGATCTCCGGTGTGGTAACGGCCCGCAACTATGATCCGGGCGACATGACCGGATCGCTCCCCATCGTCACGGTGGCAAGAGTGCAGCCGGTGAAAATCGTGATCAACGTAACTGAAAGCGATCTTCCGAAAATCCACAACGGCATGCCCGCCGAAGTGACCTTCGACACCTACGGCGACGAGAAATTCAACGGCCGCGTGTCGACAGTGATGCCTACGGTCGACCCCGCCAGCCGAACGTTTGGCGTCGAGGTGACGCTTCCCAACGCCGATTCGCGCGTGCTCCCCGGAATGTTCGGCCGCGTCCGCCTCAACCTCGGCAAAGCCGACCGCGTGGTGATCCCCGACAAGGCTGTCGTAAAGCAGCAGGGCTCGGGCAACCAGTATGTCTACATCTATAACTCCAACGGCACTGTCAGCTTCAATCAGGTGCAGCTCGGCCAGCGCCTCGGCGACGAATACGAGGTGATCTCAGGCGTCGAACCCGGTTCGCGCGTGGTGATCAACGGCCAGAGCAAACTTGCCAATGGTAAAAAAGTAAAACTTGCGAAATGAGTCTCTACAGTTCAGCCGTCAAACGCCCGATCACCACGCTGCTCTGCTTCGTGACGGTGATCATCCTCGGCCTGTTCTCGCTCAGCAAGCTCCCGATCGACCTCTACCCCGACATCGACACCAACTCCATAATGGTCATCACGATGTATCCGGGCGCGAGCGCCAAGGATATCGAGCAGAACGTCAGCAAGCCTCTCGAGAACACGCTCAACTCCGTGGAGCATCTGAAGCACATCACCTCCACATCGCGTGAAAACACTTCGGTGATCACGCTGGAGTTCGAATATGGCTACGACATCGACGTGCTCACCAACGACGTGCGCGACAAGCTCGACATGGTGGCCTCCTCGCTTCCCGACGATGCGGAAAACCCGATCATCTTCAAGTTCTCCACCGACATGATTCCCATCTGCCTCCTCTCGGTGCAGGCCAAGGAGAGCATGGCCGGTCTTTACAAGATCCTCGACGAGAACGTGGCCAACCCGCTGGCCCGCGTCGACGGTGTCGGTTCGGTGTCGATTTCCGGCGCTCCGAAGCGTGAGATCCACATCTATATCGACCCGAACCGCCTCGAGGCCTATAACCTTTCGGTGGAAACGGTCTCGAATGTGGTGGCCACAGAAAACCGCAACGTGCCGGGCGGTTCGTTCGACATCGGATCGAACACCTACGCGCTGCGCGTGCAGGGAGAGTTTGAAGACACCCGCCAGCTCACCGACCTCCCGGTCGGAAGCCACGACGGCAAGGTGATCTATCTCCGCGACGTGGCCAAAGTGGTCGACTCCCTCGAGGAGAGAACCCAGCAGACCTACATCAACGGTCAGGAGGGAGCCATCATCGTTATCCAGAAGCAGTCGGGCGCCAACTCGGTGGAGATTTCCGACAAGGTTGCCGAAATGCTTCCGAAGCTTGAGAAAAACCTCCCCTCCGACGTGAAGATCGGCGTGATCGTTGACACTTCCGACAATATCCGCAACACTATCGCCTCGCTGGTGGAGACAGTGCTCTACGCCCTCCTCTTCGTGGCAATCGTGGTGTTCCTCTTCCTCGGACGCTGGCGCGCAACGATGATCATCCTCATCACCATCCCGGTGTCGCTGATCGCCTCGTTCATCTATCTTTACGCCACCGGCAATACCCTCAACATCATCTCGCTCTCGGCCCTTTCGATATCTATCGGTATGGTGGTCGACGATGCGATTGTGGTGCTCGAGAACGTCACGACCCATATCGAACGGGGCGCGGCGCCGAAGCAGGCCGCCGTCCACGGCACCAACGAGGTGGCCATCTCCGTTATCGCCTCGACGCTTACGCTTATCGCGGTGTTCTTCCCGCTGACCCTTGTCACGGGCATGACCGGCGTGATGTTCCGTCAGCTCGGATGGATGGTGACCATCATGATGATCATCTCGACCACCTGCGCCCTCTCGCTCACCCCGATGCTCTGCTCGCAGTGGCTCCGCCTCCGCCCGCAAGACAGCGGCAAGAAGAAGAAACACAACTGGTATTCATATATCGAAAAGGGCCTCGACAAATTCGACGACGGCTATGCCCGCCTGCTCGGCAGAGTGGTCAGCCACCGCACGGTGACAGTGCTCGTCTGCCTCGGCATCTTCGTCGGCTCTATCTTCCTCATGCAGCAGGTCGGAACGGAGTTCTTCCCCACTCAGGACAACTCCCGTATCGGCGTCAATCTGGAACTGCCGATCGGTTCGCGCGTGGAATATGCCGAGGAGGTGACATCGCGCCTCGACAGCATCTGGCGCAAGCAGTTCCCCGAGATCGAGGTCTGCAGCTATACGGTAGGTCCGGCAAGCTCCGACAATACTTTTGCCTCTCTTTCCGACAATGGTTCGCACATTATCTCGATGAACATCCGTCTCTCCAATCCGGACGAGCGCTCACGCAGCATCACGGAGATTGCCGACGGCATGCGTAAGGTGATCGACGAGCAATTCCCCGACTTCAAGAAAGCGGAGGTTATGGTCGGCGGCGGACGAGGAGCAGGAATGGGCGGCCAATCGACTATCGATTTCGAAATCTTCGGTTACGACTTCGACGAGACCGACAAGGTGGCCCAACAGCTCCAGCAGATTTTGCGCGGCATCAACGGCACGGCCGACGTGACAATCTCGCGTTCGGACTATCAGCCCGAATATCAGGTGGACTTCGACCGCGAGAAGCTTTCGATGTATGGCATCAACCTTCAGACTGCCGCCTACTATCTGCGCAACCGCATCAACGGCGCCACGGCTTCGCAGTTCCGCGAGGACGGCGAGGAATACGACATCAAGGTGATGTATGATCCGGAACACCGCCAGCAGATCTCCGACATCGAGAATATCCTCATCTATACTCCTCAGGGCCAGGGCATCCGGCTCAAGGAGCTCGGCACGGTTGTGGAGCGTTTCACACCGCCGAACATCGAGCGTAAGGACCGCGAGCGTATCATCACGGTTTCGGCCGTGGTCGACGGGGCGCCGATGAGCGAAGTGGTTACTGCGGCCCAGGCTGAGATCGACAGTCTCGATCTCCCGGCTGGCGTGACTATCGACATTGCCGGTAGCTACGAAGACCAGCAGGATTCGTTTGGCGACCTGATGATGCTCGGCCTCCTTATCATCGTGCTCGTCTATATCGTGATGGCGGCCCAGTTCGAGTCGTTCACCTATCCCGGCATCATCATGACCTCGCTGCTCTTCGCCTTCTCGGGAGTCTTCCTGATTCTCTGGATCACCGGCCATACGCTCAACATGATGTCGATGATCGGCGCCATCATGCTGATCGGTATAGTGGTGAAGAACGGTATCGTGCTGATCGACTATATCACGCTCAACCGTGAACGCGGCATGGGCATCCGCACGGCGGTGATCGACGGCGGACGTTCGCGTCTGCGTCCGGTGGTGATGACCACTCTGACGACAATCCTCGGTATGGTGCCGATGGCTGTCGGTTCGGGCGAAGGCGCCGAGCTATGGCGCCCGATGGGTGTGGCCGTGATCGGGGGTCTTACCTTCTCCACGATCCTGACCCTGCTCTTCGTGCCTGTGCTCTATTGCTCGTTTGCCGGTCGCGGAGTCCGCAACCAGCGCAAGAAGCATCGCCGTTTAATGTTAAAGAAAGCTGAAAAATGAAAGCGATATTCATAGCCTACGACCAGGCTCATCACGAACATATAATTGAAATTCTCAACCACCTGAGTTGCCGGGGCTTCACAGCCTTCGGCGACGTTCAGGGGCGGGGATCGAAAACGGGCACGCCCCATTACGGCACCCACGCATGGCCCTCGCTCGTGCAGGCGATGCTCGTCTTCGCCGACGATGACAAAGAGCAGCCTCTGCTCGACAAACTGCGCGAGATCGACCGCGAAAAGCCGCTCCTCGGCCTCCGCGCCTTCGTCTGGGACGTCAACAACACCATCTGAACCCTCCCGAATAGCATATCCCGACAGTCAAATCGCCCGGGATATTCTATCTCCGATAGATTCCGCAGTCAACCTGCAACAAAAAATGCCGCAAAATTTGCGGCATTTTTTGTTTATCTGATTACTCATCGCAGGTTCTCTATCGCGGGGAGGCGATATCTTGGAAGTCGGTGATCGAAACGCCGTTGAAATCGGGAAGAGACGGGCCTGTGTAAATAATCTTCTTGTCGTTTACAAGATCCGGAAATGATTTCCCGAATGACTTTATCCCTTTTGTGAAATCCGGATGAAATGTGGCAGCTGATTTTATTTCAATGCAGTCAAACCTGCTCCCTTTTTTCACCAACAAATCTACTTCAACACCATTGGAGTCGCGGTAAAAATAAAGGCCTCCGTTCACCCCTCTATTGAAGTTCTCTTTCAGATAATTCATTATTACCATATTCTCAAAGAGATGCCCACGCATTTTATCCCGATCCATCGTTTGTGGCGAGTCAATGTCGAGAAGACAGGATGCTACTCCACAATCCGTGAAGTAGAGTTTAGGACTCTTGGTGAGCCGTTTTCGGGTATTCGTGTGGAATGGCGGAAGCAAATAAATGAGATAAGATGCCTGAAGAACCGAAAGCCAAGAGTTTATGGTGTTTACGGCTACACCAAGTTCGTTTGAAAGTTCCGAGGAGTTGAAGACGCTCCCTATCCTTGCCGCACACAATCTCATAAAACGCTGGAATATGTCAAGATCTTTTATGGCGAGAAGATTGCGGACATCTCGTTCGATATACGTCTTGACATAATTGGGATATAACAGCCCGGGTATATTTTTACCACTCCAGATGGCAGGATAAAAGCCTGAATAAAGAAGCGTGTTCAAGTCTTTATCAGCCTCTATTGCCGAAATTTCCCCTAACGTAAGAGGCAAAAGCTCAAACACAGCCGAACGTCCGGCAAGTGACTGCGACACGGCGTGCAGAAGCGAGAATTGAGAGCTTCCTGTAAGATAAAACTTACTTTCAGCATTATTGTCGACAATACCTTGGATGTATGAAAGCAACTCGGGAACGTTCTGCACCTCGTCAATAAGCATGCTGTTTCCTGATTGGGAAAGGAAACCTCTGGGATCACTTCGGGCAAATAGCCTGATATCAGGATCTTCAAGCGAATAATATGGAATGTCGTTGAAAAGATGACGTAGCAATGTAGACTTTCCCGATTGCCTTGGTCCTGTGAGTGTGATGACCGGAAAATATTTTGATGCATCAAGAATCTTATCAGACAGTTCCCTGTGTATGAATACTTTCGACATGGCTTAACCCAATTTTATGCAAATTTTCAGTAGCACTGCAAATTTACATAAAATATCAGATTCAACCAAATTTTCTCGAGATTTTTTCAGTTTAGCCATGACGTTTGCGGGCGTGAGAAATTTTTACTATCTTTGCAGTCGGATTGGCGCGTGTGGCGTAATTGGTAGCCGCGCTAGACTTAGGATCTAGTGTCTTGCGACGTGCAGGTTCGAGTCCTGTCACGCGCACAAAAAGCTGATAATCTTCCGATTATCAGCTTTTATTTATTCATCGGCCTCAGCCATCACATCATCTGCATCCCGTCACGACATCTGATCTTCCTTATCCAATCTTCGCCATCTCTTCACGCAACCATGCCGCATCGGCCTCCTGACCATACTCTTCTGCCACCCGCAACATCCGCTGATAAAACTGTCTTCTGACCCTTATTACCGGCCCATATGTTGACTGAGGATATGTGACACCGTCAACTTTTTCAATCCGCGGCGAATTTTTATTCTTATGCCTATATATTGGCGGGACGTCGGGATTGTCCATTTTTCGCATCTCATATCCGGCCGCATACAACTCTTCCCAAAAAGCCGAAAGCAACGAATCATTAATGTGATTAACCGCCCAGGCATAAGTCAGCCATCGATATATGCTGTCAAAATCACGTCCGAAATAATATATTATAGGCAATACTGTGGCCTGCCGGATTAATCTCTCATTCATCTCCATGATCATCTTTGCCTTAGAAGGAGTCACGATTTTACTTTTGAAATTTGGATAATCGATCAGATTTTCAAAATATGCAACTACTCTTTTATATACTTCAACGAGAGAATCCGGGACTTCCTTTTTGACCGCATCGGATATTCGTTCGACCGAAAGATAGAACCGTCCGGTCGTGTTTCCGCATAAATTCAATATATATGGTCTCACCATCGACCACTCGATAGGCAACGGCTTGAAGATATCGACCATCTCATCTTCGGTCAATCCGTTTGGCACAAGCGCCAACGCCGCCAATATATTCATCGCCGTTTCAGAATAGTCACGCCTTCCGCCGGAGAATATCGACTTCATATTGCGGATAAGCAGCCGGAACATCTCCGTCTCATCCTGCACCGACGTCAGCTGGTCGATATATGCGTCGATCTCCTCATACGACCCGAAACAAACCAGCAAATCAAGCAGATATTTAAGCAACTTAGGAGAGTGTCCTATTTTCGAGCCTGCTATTTTATTCAGCTGTCTTCCCTCTTCATCAAGCATTTTTCCATATTGGGCAAGATAGTTGGATATAAATTCGCAAGACCGTTCTTTAGACATAGAAGTGATTTTTACTTCAGAACAGCCATCGAGCGTGCGTAGATATTCTTCCAGATCTGAATCTGCATTGACCGTCAGAAGCAATTTGACATTGCTGAATTTTCCCAAGAAATCGAGAAGTTTCATGATGTCGGGCATAGGCGACTTGCTTAATCCGTCGAGCGCTACATAGACCGGCCGTGTTGATAAATGGTGTAGCGACTTTGCCAGTTTTCCTGCCAGCCTTTTGACCGGATTGCCCGTCAGTGCCCATACTGAGGGTAAAGCCGAAAAGTAAATTTCTTTCGCTGATTCTTTGCCTACTCTCATCCTATCAACCAAATATTTAGACATCAACCTAACAACGGTAAATGGCACTTTTACATTCAACCATGCATATTCGGCCATCTCCTTCATTTGAGACTTTCCTCGCGCAGTGACTCCGAGAGCATCAAGAATCTCTACAGAAATATATTCGATGGTTTCTTCGGTGTTCAGATTATCAAGATCACAATAGACCACAATAGGTTTTTCCGCCCATTCGCGCATCCGCTCGCTCATATAGGCCAACATATACGACTTGCCGACGCCGGGGGCTCCGTCTAAACAGAATATCTTCGAAGAGTTATCCTTAGCCCATTTGACCAACTGCCGTTCCTCTTCTTCATATCCCATGAGCGAATTGGATCTCATTGAGAGCAGAACCTCCTGATAATGATGTTCGGTATTGAAATCAGCCGGAAATGCATCATCGATAAACCGAGTCAGTTCCTGCAAAACAAGGCGCGCCAATTCTTCCGGGTCGTCATATTCAAACACTTTGAATTTTGACTGGCTCCGGATTTTCCTTTTCAGTTCATTGAGTTTTCTTTCATTCTCCGAACCTTCGGTTTCCCGATATTCGGGAAGTATGTCGGCTGAATCCGAACGGATAAAGAAGATAGCGTTGACTTTATCGTTTTTATCGTATGCCGACATCAAAGCGGCATACTGCATCTCCATCTCTGTGATGCTCAATCCCTGATTCATGGCCTCTTGAAGCCAAGGATAACGGAATTTCAATCTGTCAGTGAAACCGCCGAAATCATTCTCGGTCGGCACCCAGCCATATCTGTGGCCGACTATCCCGATGAAAAAAGGCCTCGAGTTGTCAATTTCACGCATGCAAGACTCAAACACAAGACCCTCTCTCGCCTCGGCCTCTGTTATACCCCATCGCAGATCAATCGGTGTAAAATTAACACCACGCTGAGCGCATGGTTCTTTCAAAATCGGAAACACATTCATTAAAGCGTCCCGTTCGGCGTTCATATCCGTAAAAGTTGAGGAAATGAAAAGCCGCAGACTCCGCTCCCTATTATTCGAATCACTCATGAAAACAAAATCAAAGTTTACTAAATCAAAAAAACTACGCCAATAAATGTTGTGTCATTGAAAACTATCAATGAAACAGATGCCATTTAAGCCAATAGTGAAAAAGAACTATCGGCAAAGAACTATCAGCAAGGAACTATCGGCAAAGATACAACTTTTAGTAAAGCGTCAGGATATCATCCCCAAGATTTTTGAAAAATATGTCGAATAATTTGCATAACCACTCCAATAAATCCGTAATGTGAGGGAATCTTCGAGTATCAGGCAAGCACAACCATAATTGCATGACCGGGACCGGGGCTGCAAATGCGGTCGTAGGAGTAGTGGTGGAAGGGTGTTAACAATTTTTGGGGAGAGGGGTCGTGTTATCTGAAAAATTATTGCTAAATTCGCATTCGGGACGATTGTGGATTTTCCAATATGAGCAGAATAGGTAAATTATATTTCAGATACGGCACTATGGGGTCGGCCAAAACAGCCCTTCTCCTCACAACTGCCTATAACTTCGAGGAACGCAAGATAGCCTACCGGTGCATGAAGCCGGTGGTCGACACCCGCGACAATAAAAACGTGATCCGCAGCCGCATAGGCATCGAACGCGAATGCTCCTGGATCTATCCCGACACCAACCTCTACGAGATGGTCCTCGGCATGGGAGCCGACACCGACCGCCCGGAATGGATCCTCGTCGATGAAGCCCAGTTCCTCTCCGCCGACCAGGTCGACCAGCTCGCCCGCGTTGTCGACGAATTCGGCATCAACGTGATCTGCTACGGCCTGCGCACCGACTTCCGCACTCACCTTTTCGAGGGCTCGAAACGCCTGCTCGAAATCGCCGACACAATCGACGAAATCAAATCCACATGCACTTGCGGACGCAAAACCATCGTCAACGCCCGCGTCAACTCCCTCGGCGAAATTATCACCGAAGGCGAAGTCGTGGAGATCGGCGGCAACGAACGCTATATCGCTGTGTGCCGCAACTGCTGGCGCAACAAGCGGATCGAACAGAGCCGCAAATCAAGCCTCCCCCTCGATTAAAATTCCAACCACCTAATATTCAGACTTAAACAACACAACTGCTTCCTTAAGCACATCAAGCAATAGCAACTACCATGAAAAAAGAACAAATCGACAACATCATCGCGCTGATCAAACAGGAAGTCGTGCCCGCTATCGGTTGCACCGAACCGGCAGCCGTGGCTCTCGCCGTGGCAAAAGCCACCGAAACCCTCGACTCTCTCCCCGACCGCATCGAACTCCTCCTCAGCGGAAACATCATAAAAAACGCCATGGGAGTCGGAATTCCCGGCACGGGAATGATCGGCCTCCCCATCGCCATAGCTCTCGGCGCCCTCATCGGCAAATCGGCTTACGGTCTTGAAGTGCTCGCCGACGTCACCCCTGAAGCTCTCGAGCGCGGCCGCCAATATATCGACGAAAAGAGAATCAAAATCGGCCATCACAAGAATCCGCCGTCAAACCTCCATATCGAAGCCGTTGTTTACAAAGGAGACCACTCGGCCGAGGCCGTAATCTCCGGCGCCCACACGCGCTTCATCCTCATCCGCAAAGACGGCGAGACTCTCCTTGAGAACAACGAGACTCTCTCCACCTCCGGCGGCGACTTCGAAGAACTCACTGAAAAGAGCGTCTACGAATTCGCCACCACCGCGCCGCTCGACGACATCCGCTTCATCCTCGAAGCTGGCGAAATGAACGTGAAAGCCGCCGAAATAGCACTCCACGACGACTACGGCCACTCCCTCGGCCGAGTGATCCGCAAGCAGGGCGTCTCCCTCTTCGGCGACACCCCCGTGGCACACATCCTCTCCCTCACCTCCGCCGCCTGCGACGCCCGGATGGGAGGCGCCAAAATCCCCGTTATGTCAAACTCCGGCAGCGGCAACCAGGGCATCACTGCCACTCTCCCCGTGGTAAGCTACGCCCGCGACATCCATGCCTCCGAAGAGCAGCTCATCCGCGCCCTCACCCTCAGCTCCCTCACGAGCATCTACATCAAGCAGAGCCTCGGACGTCTCTCCGCCCTCTGCGGCTGCGTGGTGGCATCGACAGGCGCCTCGGCCGGTCTCACCTATCTCATGGGCGGCGGTTATGACGAAGTCTGCGCATCGATCAAAAACATGGTGGCCAACCTCACCGGTATGATCTGCGACGGCGCCAAACCGAGCTGTGCCATGAAGATCACCTCCGGCGCAAGCACCGCCGTGATGTCGGCAATGCTCGCCATGAACGGCAAATGCGTCACCTCAGCGGAAGGCATCGTCTGCGACGACATCGACCGCACTGTCCACAACCTCACCTCCATCGGACGAGAAGCCATGACCGAAACCGACCATCTCGTGCTCGACATCATGGTCGGAAAATAATTATAAATATGACGATAAAGAAGAAAACAATATATCGCATCGCGTGCGCATCGCTCGCCGCGATCGCCTTGGCCTCCTGCGCCAAAAAGCCCAAACTCACCGTGCAGTTTCCCGACAAGTTCGACGGCCAGAACGTAGAGCTCCTCAACTATCTCGACTCCACGACTGTGGCTTCGTCAAAGATCGCCGGCAACAGCGTGGTGTTCGAGATCGAACAGGGAGAGACTCCGCAGATCATGCAGGTGGTGGTCGACGGCAAAGTGCAGGGATATTACATCTCCGAAGGTGGCGACGCCCTGATCACCGACTCCACCACCACCGCCACCGGCACGCCGCTCAACGACCGCTTCACCCGCATGATCGCATCGCTCGACTCGATTGAGGAGACCGACGACATGGAGCTTTATGTCGATTATGCCGCCAAGGCCTTCAATGAGAACCGGGGCACGGCGATCGGTGACTTCTTCGCCCTCGAATGGATGAAATTCGCCGACCCCGAGAAGGTCGACTCCCTGCTCAAGACAACCGACTCCGCATTCCGTAACCGGAAGCGCGTGACCACCTACGCCGGCTATGCCCGACATCGCGGCGCCACCTCTCCCGGGCGCAAATTCATCGACGTCAAAGGTGAGGACGCCTCCGGACGTTCCGCATCCCTCTCCGGCTACATGAAACCGGGGAAATACACCCTCATCGATTTCTGGGCAAGCTGGTGCCCCTACTGCATCAAGGAGATTCCAGAGCTCAAGAAGCTGCAGAAGGAGTTCCCCAACCTCACGATTGTCGGAGTGGCAGTGCGCGATCTCCCCGCCGACACACGCGAAATGGTAAAAAAACGCGACATCTCCTGGGATGTCCTCTACAACACCCAGCGCGTGCCATACGACATATACGGATTCACCGGCATTCCCCACCATATCCTCATCAGTCCCGACGGAACGATATTGAGCCGGGGAGAGAATGCCGCCCAGATCCGCGCCCGCATGGAGAGAATCATCGCTTCGTCGGATGTCACTGTCTCAACACCCAAACATTAATGCTATGACTCAAAACATATCGACTCAAGACACATCGCTCAACGCCCTCTTTCACGACTCGATTATCAAGAACTGGGACCGCACCGCCCTCTGCGACCTCGGGGGCTCCAACTATCGCTACCGCGACGTGGCCGAATGGATCGAAAAGCTCCATATCATCTTCGAAAGCGCCGGTGTTAGGGCGGGCGACAAGGTGGCCATCTGCGGCAAGAACTCCTCTACATGGGCCGTGGTGTTCCTCTCATGCCTCACCGCCGGCGTCGTGGCCGTGCCGATTCTCCACGAATTCAAGCCCGACACGATCCATCATCTCGTGAACCACTGCAACGCCAAGCTCCTCTTCGTCGACGAATCCATCTGGGAGAACCTCGACGAAAAGCTCCTCCCCGACCTCGTCGGCGCAATCTACATCTCCGAACTCGGGATGCCCCTATCGCGTTGCGAAAAGCTCACTGAGACCCGAAATAACATCAACGAATATTTCGGCCGCAAATATCCCTACAGTTTCGACAAGAAAGATGTCGTCTTCCATGAAGACCGTCCCGAAGAGCTCTGCATCATCAACTATACCTCCGGAAGCACAGGTCAGTCGAAAGGGGTGATGCTCCCCTACCGTTCCATCTGGAGCAACGTGCGCTATTGCCTCGACAATCTCAACTTTCTCCGCCCCGGCGACGGAATCGTCAACATGCTCCCCCTCGCCCATCTCTACGGACTCACCATCGAGATGCTCAACCCCTTCTGCCAGGGAATGACCTGCAACTTCCTCACCCGTCTCCCCTCGCCAAAGGTGATTCTCAAAGCCTTTGCCGAGGTTAAGCCGCGACTGGTGGTTACGGTGCCGCTGATTCTTGAGAAGATCATCCGCTCGAAAGTCTTCCCGATGCTCGAGAAGCCGCTGATGAAGATTCTGCTCAAGGTGCCCTATCTCGACGACCGGCTGCTGGCCAAGATCAAAGACGGCCTCGTCCAGGCCTTCGGCGGCAATGTGGTGGAGATTATCGTCGGTGGTGCACCGCTCAATTCCGAAGTAGAGAAATTCCTCTACAAATGCGGCTTCCCCGTCACCGTGGGCTATGGCATGACCGAATGCGGCCCGCTTATATCCTACGCTCCCGCCTCCGAGTCGAAGCCCCATACCGTAGGCCGCGTCGTCGACCGTATGGAGGTGCGCGTCGATTCCCCCGACCCGCAAAGGGTGCAGGGCAACCTCTGGGTGAAGGGGGAGAACGTGATGCTCGGATATTACCACAACGAAAAAGCAACCCGCGAGGTGATGCCCGACGATTCGGGATGGATGAACACCGGCGACATGTGTCTCATTGACGCTGACGGTTTCATTACAGTCTGCGGCAGATCGAAAACGATGATTCTCGGTCCCTCAGGCCAGAATATCTATCCGGAGGAGATCGAGCAGAAACTCAACAACCTCCCCTATGTCAACGAAGCCCTCGTGATCGACGAAAGCGGTTCGCTGGTGGCCCTCGTCCACCCCGATTTCGACGCCGCCCTCACCCAGGGAATCGAACGCGAAGGACTGGAGGAAATCATGGCCCAGAACCTTTCGGCCCTCAACGACGAACTCCCCGCATACAGCAAAGTGAAGCGCATCAAGATCATGGAAGAGGAATTCGAAAAGACTCCTAAACGCTCAATCAAGCGCTTCCTCTACCAGCCCTGACATTCCCATAATATCTGCATACTTTGCCCCGAAGGCGCCATTTTGCACCTTCGGGGCAAACTTTTTATCCGGCCGGGTTGTTGATAAGTTGTGTATCTGCAAGATTTTTAGGCAGAAACAAAATTATGAAAGAAAGGAGAACGCCATGAAGACGCAAGCAATGATAATATCGGTCGATCCGGGCAAAAAGACTCTCGGACGTTTTTGGGAAGAGGGACTTCCTTACAATGGCACAGCTCGCCAGATAATCCGCACTGTTTCGCAGACACCTTCGTTTGGCAATCCCGGCTCTCTTCTTTTGGGTGTGGGCCGCAAGACTTCGCATTCCTACGCCTTTATGCTCCTTCTGATCCGCGTCATAACCGGAGTGGCAATGATAGCCTCCGGAATATTCCTCAGCAACGCCGCAGCGTCGGCAGCTCTCCCGATAGTGTTGATCTCAGCCGGAACTATGTTGATTCTCGGTCTTCTCGGCCGCATCGCTTCTGCGGCCACCGCCGCATTCTGCATCATCACTCTCGCTTCGGCATTGGCCGACGGTCAGGCTCCGGCCTATCTTATCGCAATGCTCGGCGTTATTTCGGGCGTTACAATCCTCACGGCCATCCTCGGCCCCGGGGTGTTCAGCTGCGACCGTCTTCTCCGCCGCGCCTTCATCAAAATGGAACACCGGCGCACACTGAAAAATCGTGCACGCCGGTGTTCCTATCAGGCATTCAAATATGCCTCATGAACCGGACCTGAATCTGAATCCGGATTCCTTTCTGATTTACATTCTCATTTCATAGCTACCTGCTCGACGGCGAGACGCGAAGGTTTGTCAGAGCGTCCCCATGTCCCTCTATAAGATGATCCGGCGTAGGGGTCTGGCTCCAGACGCCATTCGCTCAGCGTGCTGTTGTCGCGGTGGCCGAGATTGATCAGCAGCGATCCGTCGGGATTCACGAAACCGTTCATGTCGAGTTTCGTGCCGTTCTCATTCAGATAGCGGCCGTAGATTCGTCCGTCGCGCGTCACAAAAAATTCCACTCTCACCCAGTTTTTGTCGATGAACCCGGAGCCCCGGAACGCACCTTCACCCATGCCGAGCGGATCGTTATATATTGAAAAGTCTGAACCGAGATGATAATCGGGCATGCTTCTTGAATAGCTCGACACGCAATATGATAGCGGCGAATCGTCGGAAACGGCGGCTTCAGCAGCAGGAGTTGCCTCCTCTTCCACAACCTCCTCCGACACTTCGCTGAAAAAGTCATTTCCGCCACCTTCATCGGAATATGAATCTGATCTGTATTCATATTCATAATCATTATCGTCATCGTATGAATGCGAACCGGAGGCCGAGGCCATTGCCACGCCGCTTCCCACAGGGAGAAGCAGGCATACGGCCAAAATCACCCAGTCGATCGGAGTCATTCGACGGTGCTCTCGCGGATGCTCATAGACCGACGGCATGAGATAGAACACGAAAATTATGATGCTTCCCACGATAGGAATCAGGCCCAAAAGAATCATCCATGGACTTTTCCCTATATCGCGGATTCTGCGGCACGCGAGCGCGAGACTCGGCACGAAAAATGCCAGCGAATAAAGCAGAAGCACCACGTAACCGATTGCCAGCGAACCGAGGATATGACTCATGCTTCCGCCTCCGGCTATGAGAACGCATATCAGCAGCATCAGGCCCGAGAGCCCGAGCGTTATGATATAGTTGGCAAGCACGGTCAGCCAGAAATCCTTCCTCGATGTAGTGCTCGTGAAATCGGTGTATTGCTTGAACATCGGTTTGACGAAGAAAGAGCTGAAAAAGCCTTTTACGCCTCCTTGCTGCTCTTCGTCGGTGGCGTCATAGACCGGCGGCTGATATGGCGGTTGATAAGGGGGCTGATAAGGAGGCTGGTTTACCGGCGGCGCGTAGGCCGGCGGCTCGTTGACGGGCGCCTGATATGGCACCGGTTGCGCGCCCGGCTGATCATAGCCGGGAGCGACAGCAACGGTCTTTTCGTCAGCCGCAGGCGGAAATGGAGGGGGCACGGGAACGCTTTCCTTTCGTTCCACTATCACGGTGGCTTCATCGTCGGTCTCCAGCGTGCTGGCGACTATCGTGATTCTCGCACCGCAGTTACTGCAAAATTTTGCTCCCTGAGGGAGTTCGTTACCACAATTCGGGCATCTGTTTCCTTCCATATTGCATTCAGTTAAGTTATTATAGGTTTTAGGCTATAGGCTTTAGGTTTTAGGCTATAGTTTATAGGGTTTTGGGGTTGGGTGTTTATATTGTATAATCCGGGGAATACTCCTTCAGGCAGGCTATTTTTTTGTGTTATAAGCCTTGCAGAAGCTTTTGATCAGGCAGTCGGGACAGTCGGGGCGCCGCGCCTTGCAGACATAGCGTCCGTGGAGGATAAGCCAGTGATGCGCTCTCGCCACGAGTTCTTCCGGAATATATTTCACCAGCGTCTTCTCGGTCTGCAGCGGATTTTTGCTGTTGTTGGTGAGACCTATCCGGTTGCTGACGCGAAACACATGGGTGTCTACCGCCATTGCCGACTTGTTCCATACAACTGAAAGCATCACGTTGGCCGTTTTCCGTCCTACCCCCGGCAGTTTCATCAGGTTGTCGATGTCGGAAGGCATCTCCCCTCCGAAATCATCCACAAGCATCCTTGCCGCCTTGATTATCGCGCGCGACTTATTGTTGGGAAAGGTGACACTCTTTATATATGTATAGACCTCTTCCTCGGTCGAGGCGGCGAGATCGGCAGGCTCCGGGAAGCGTTCGAACAGTGCGGGGGTGACGATGTTGATGCGTTTGTCGGTGCACTGGGCCGAGAGAATCACGGCCAGCAGGAGATGAAACGGAGTGTCATATTGAAGCTCCGTCTTAGGTTCCGGCATCATTTCCTGAAACGCCGCTATCACCCCTTCATATCTCTCCTTGATTGTCATGGCCGTAAAATTCTCTGTCGTTTTGACTGCCCGATAGATCAGCGGGCGGATTCGAATTCCTTGAGGAAGCGAACGTCGTTCTCGCTGAACATTCGGAGGTCTTTCACCTTATATTTCAGGTTGGTGATTCGCTCGATTCCCATACCGAACGCATAGCCTGAATAGACTTCAGGATCTATGCCGCAAGCCTTGAGCACGTTGGGATCAACCATACCGCAGCCGAGAATCTCCACCCAGCCTGTTCCCTTGCAGAATGCGCACCCTTTGCCGCCGCAGATGTCGCAGGATATATCCATTTCGGCCGACGGTTCGGTGAAGGGGAAATAAGAGGGACGGAGACGGATCTTTGTCTCGGGGCCGAACATCTGGCGGGCAAAGCCGAGGAGCACCTGCTTGAGGTCGGCGAAGCTGACGTTCTTGTCGATATAGAGACCTTCCACCTGATGGAAGAAACAGTGGGCGCGGGCCGAGATTGCCTCGTTGCGGTAGACGCGTCCGGGGCAGACGATGCGGATCGGGGGCTGCATGCGCTCCATCGTGCGGGTCTGGACCGACGAGGTGTGGGTGCGCAGAAGCACGTCGACCGGATTGCGCGAGATGAAGAAGGTGTCCTGCATGTCGCGCGCAGGGTGATCGGGAGGGAAGTTCAGGCTCTCGAACACATGCCAGTCGTCCTCGATCTCGGGGCCTTCGGCGATAGTGAAGCCCATGCCGGCGAAAATGCGGAGCATTTCGTTGCGCACTATCGAGAGGGGATGGCGAGTGCCGGGTTGCAGCGGCGTCGGAGTGCGCGTAAGGTCGAGTTCGGCAACGCCGGCGTCGTCTTTGAGCATGAACGACGCTTTCAGCCCGTTGATCTTCTCGGTGGCGAATCCCTTTAGCTCGTTGATTTGCTGGCCGACCTCGCGTTTCTGTTCGGCCGGGACATTGCGGAAATCAGCCATAAGGGCCGACACGAGTCCCTTCTTGCTGAGATATTTGATGCGGAGAGCTTCAACCTCTTCGGGAGAGCCGGCCGTGACGGCGGCGATCTCCTCGCGGAGAGCTTTTATCTTTTCAAGCATATTTCTGTTTGCAATTTTTTCTAAAATGCAAATTTACAAAATATCTTTGAATGAAACAAAGATAACCGTCCCAACGTTTAATCAGCAAAGAGCGTCCGGAGGAAGCCGGGGCAAATCTGCCCTGCGCCGAAGCCGGAAACAACTTTCGAGAATTATTACTTCAAATTTATGGAAATGGCAAATGAAAATCAGAAGCCGGCGGATCCGGCTAAAAAGGAATGCGCTCTTGGCGGCAAGAGCGCCGTGGCCAAATATTGGGTGCCTGCCCTGCTGATAGGCATCGGCATCACTCTGCTCGGTGTCTTTATTTGCAACGGCTTCGGCTCGCTTTCGGCCAACCAGCGCGTCGTGACCGTCAGAGGTCTTTCGGAACGCGACGTGATGGCCGACAAGGTGACTTGGCCTATCGTGAGCAAGACGGTCGGAAACGATCTTACCCTCCTCTATTCGCAGGTGGAGAAGACCGACAGCGCAATCGTCTCCTTCCTCAGGAGCAACGGTGTATCCGACAGAGAGTTTGAGGTCAGCGCCCCCAAGGTGCAGGATATGCAGGCCGACAACTACGGCAACACCCAGGTGCCTTACCGCTATAACGTCACGACTGTGGTTGTGGTGACTTCGTCGCAGGTGGAGAAGATCAACAAGCTGATGCTCAAGCAGAGCGACCTGATGCAGCAGGGAATCGCAATTGTGGCCGGCGACTATAATTATCAGACCATCTATGAGTTCACGCAGCTCAACAAGATCAAGCCCGACATGGTGGCCGACGCCACGAAAAATGCCCGCGAGGCCGCCCTCAAATTCGCCGAGGATTCCAAGAGCGAACTCGGAAAGATCAAGTCGGCTTCCCAGGGTCAGTTCTCGATCGAAGACCGCGACCAGTACACCCCCTCGATCAAGCATGTCCGCGTGGTTTCCACAATCGAATATTACCTCAACGATTGACATAAAAAGAATCCCATTGCCGGAACCGCAAAACCGGCGATAATTATCGACTCATTATCTTAACACAAAATACTATGGAACAGACAAAAGTTAAAACCTCGAAGATTCTCAACGAGATGCAGGCGATGGAATACATGGACCTGAAGCATCTTCTCCATGAGGGAGAGAAACTTCTCCGCGCCAAGACAGCCCGCCGCCAGCGCATCATCGACCTGAAGGCCGAAATAGCCGAGCGCAACAACGAGCTCGACGAGCTCTCCCGCGAGAACTACCTCGGATAATCCGGGCCTGCTACAATAGCTGCTTTAGCTATCTCAGCTATCTCAGCAGATAAAAAAATCCGGTCAGCCAAATGGCTGACCGGATTTTTTTATCTGCTTTCGGAACCCGGAGGTCCCGGGCGATTACTCGTTGGGTTTGCGAAGCGCGATCTCCTCTGCCGACAGCTCGGGATCCTTGCCCCACTGCTGCTGGCTCAGGCGAACATAGTTGTTGTAGCGCCACTGTGCGTTCTCCTTGCAAGCCTTGAAGAGCTCGTCGGCCTCTTTGGGGAAGAGCTTATAGAGCGATGCGAAGCGAACCTCACCCTTCAGGAAGTCGTCGAACTTATCCCAGTCGGGAGCTTTCGAATCGAGAGAGAAGGGATTCTTGCCCTCTTTCTCGAGTTCGGGGTTGTAGCGCCAGAGGTGCCAGTAGCCGCTCTCTACAGCGAGCTTCTCCTCTTCCTGGCTGCGGCCCATGCCCTTCTTGATACCGTGGTTGATACAGGGGGCGTAAGCGATCACAACCGACGGGCCGTCGTAAGCCTCAGCCTCGCGGAGTGCCTTCAGTGTCTGGGCATTGTCGGCTCCCATAGCGATCTGGGCGACGTAAACGTAGCCGTAGGTGGTGGCGATCAGGCCGAGGTCTTTCTTGCGGATGCGCTTGCCGGCGGCGGCAAACTTGGCGATGGCGCCGATAGGCGTCGATTTCGACGACTGGCCGCCGGTGTTGGAGTAAACCTCGGTGTCGAGCACGAGGATGTTGACGTTCTTGCCGGTGGCGATCACGTGGTCGAGGCCGCCGAAGCCGATATCGTAGCTTGCGCCGTCGCCGCCGATGATCCACTGGCTGCGTTTCGTGAGATAAGCTGCGAGGTCAACGACAGCCTTGCAGTCGGCGCAACCCTTCTCGGCGCCCTCTTTCACTGCTGCGAGGAGCGATTCGCCGCTCACCTGCGAGAGCTTGGCGTCGTCGCGGGTGTCGAGCCATGTCTTGGCTGCCTCGCGGACAACCTCGGGAGCCTGCTCGTTGGCTGCGATGCGGCCTGCAACCTCCACGAGGCGCTCGCGCATCTTCTCGTAGGCGATGCGCATGCCGAGACCATATTCGCAGAAGTCCTCGAAGAGGGAGTTCGACCATGCCGGTCCCTGACCCTTGTCGTTGGTGGTGTAGGGAGTCGAGGGAACCGAACCGGAATAGATCGACGAGCAACCTGTGGCGTTGGCCACAACCTCGCGTGTGCCGAAGAGCTGGGTAATCAGTTTCACGTAGGGAGTCTCGCCGCAGCCGGAGCATGCGCCGGAGAACTCGAAGAGCGGCTGGGCAAACTGGCTGTTCTTCACGTTGAGCTGGATGTCGACGAGGTCGGCTTTGCTCTTCACGTTCTTCACAAGCCATTCCCAGTTCTTGTCCTGGCTTTCCTGGCTTTCGAGCGGCATCATCTTCAGGGCCTTGTTACCCTTCATGCCCGGGCAGACGTCAACGCAGTTGCCGCAGCCGAGGCAGTCAAGTACGTCGACCTGCTGAACGAAGCGCATGCCGGCCATCGTCTTGCCGATAGCGGGCTTGCTGTGCTCGTCGCCGAAGGGTGCGGCCGCAGCCTCTTCTGCTGTGAGCACAAACGGACGGATGGCGGCGTGAGGACAAACGAACGCGCACTTGTTGCACTGGATACAGTTGTCGGGGTTCCATTCGGGAACGAATGCTGCCACACCGCGTTTCTCGTAAGCCGCAGTGCCCTGCTCCCATGTGCCGTCGGGATTCTCGGCGAAGGTGCTGACGGGAAGAAGGTCGCCGTTCTGGGCGTTGATCGGACGAACCACGCTCTCGATAAACTCGGGAGCCGGAACGGCCGTCGAGGCGTCGTCGGGAAGTTCTGCCCATTCGGGCTTCACCTCGAGCTTGTGGTATTCGCCGCCGCGGTCTACCGCGTCGTAGTTCATCTTCACGATGTTCTCGCCCTTCTTGCCATAAGACTTGTTGATGAATTTCTTCATCTGTTCGATGGCGAGATCCACGGGGATAACCTCCGTGATGCGGAAGAAGGCGCTCTGGAGAATGGTGTTGGTGCGGTTGCCGAGACCGATTTCCTGAGCGATCTTGGTGGCGTTGATATAATATACGGTGATGTTGTTCTTGGCGAAGTAACGCTTCACGTTGTTGGGAAGGTGCTTCTCAAGGTCTTCGGCGTCCCAGACGGTGTTGAGCAGGAATGTTCCGTTGGGGAGCAGACCGCGAGTCACGTCATACATGCGGAGGTATGCCTGCACGTGGCATGCCACGAAATTGGGCGTGTTGACAAGATATGTGGAGCGGATGGGCTCGTCGCCGAAGCGGAGGTGGGAGCAGGTGAAGCCGCCCGATTTCTTGGAGTCGTAGCTGAAGTAGGCCTGGCAATATTTGTCGGTGTTCTCGCCGATGATCTTCACGGAGTTCTTGTTTGCTCCGACAGTTCCGTCGGCGCCGAGACCGTAGAATTTGGCCTGGAACATTCCCTTGCCTCCGACGTTGATCTCATCTGCCACGGGGAGCGAGTGGTGGGTCAGGTCGTCTTCGATACCGATGGTAAACTGGTTGAGGGGCTCGTCGGCCTTGAGGTTCTCGTAGACCTCGACGATCTGCGCGGGAGTTGTGTCTTTCGAGCTGAGACCGTAGCGGCCGCCGACGATGAGCGGGGCGTTCTCTTTGCCATAGAAGCAGTCTTTCACATCGAGATATAGGGGCTCGCCGGTTGCTCCGGGTTCTTTCGTGCGGTCGAGCACAGCGATCTTCTTTGCCGATGCGGGCACGGCTGCGAGGAAATGCTTTGCGGAGAAGGGGCGGTAGAGGTGAACTGCCACGAGACCGACCTTCTCGCCCTTGGCGCGGAGATAGTCGATTGTCTCGCGGATTGCCTCGGTCACGCTGCCCATCGCGATGATGACGCGGTCGGCCTCAGGATCGCCGTAATAGTCAAACAAGCCGTAGTTGCGGCCTGTGATGCGGTTCATCTCCTTTACGTATTCCTCTACGATTTCGGGGATGGCCTCGTAATATTTGTTGCTGGCTTCGCGGTGCTGGAAGAAGACGTCGGGGTTCTCGGCCATGCCGCGGGCCACGGGCTTGTCGGGATTCAGCGCGCGGGCGCGGAACTCGGCGAGGGCCTTCCGGTCGATGAGCGGTGCGAGATCATCCTCTTCGAGCATTTCGATTTTCTGGATCTCATGGCTTGTGCGGAAGCCGTCGAAGAAGTTGACGAAGGGCACGCGGCCTTTGATCGAGGCCAGATGGGCAACTGCCGAAAGGTCCATCACTTCCTGCACGGAACCTTCGCAGAACATGGCAAAACCTGTCTGACGGCAAGCCATCACGTCCTGATGGTCGCCGAAGATGCTCAGAGCATGCGATGCAAGCGTGCGGGCGGTGACATGGAACACGCAGGGAAGCAATTCGCCTGCGATCTTATACATGTTGGGGATCATCAGAAGAAGTCCCTGCGATGCTGTATAAGTGGTGGTGAGGGCACCGGCCTGAAGCGAACCGTGGACAGCGCCGGCTGCGCCGGCCTCGCTCTGCATCTCCTGCATAAGCACTGTCTCGCCAAAGATGTTCTTTCTGCCTGCGGCCGACCAGTCGTCGACATACTCTGCCATCGGCGACGACGGAGTGATGGGATAAATGGCGGCAACTTCGCTAAACATGTAGCTGATGTGCGCTGCGGCCTGGTTGCCGTCGCACGTCAGGAATTTCTTTGTTTTGCTCATTTGTCTAAACGATTATTTTATTTACCTTAATTATATCTCTTTTTGATTTTTGTCTAATTTCGGGCCGGCTGATTCAGTTTCCGGCTCTGCTTCAATGCGTTTTGCGCATCGGCATAATGCGCCTCTCGCACCGGAATTATGTGTTTTACCGATTATAATCTACTTCTGGCGTTTGTTTTGACCTGATAGTTATAATAATTCTGCAAAATTACAAAAAAATCGGCAAAACCCAAAACCCAAAAGAATAATCAATATTCACTCAATTAGATTCCCGGGCTTCGGCCAATGGTCAGCAAACTCAGAGATCTCCGATAGCTCCGATAACTCCGATAATTCTGATAATTCCGATAACTCCGATAACTCCGATAATTCCCGATTTTTCAGCCGATGAGCGAGACTATGCGCTTTTCTCCTTTTATTTTCTTTCCTTTGGATCGGGCGATTGCTTTTTCTGCTTCCTCGCTCGCGACGGCGGCGAGGGCGTAGTGATCGTAGACGTCGATGCGACCGATTGACTTCGGATCGGCACCTCCCTCCTTCACAAGGAACCCGAGCACGTCTCCTTTCGACAGTTTCTCCTTCTTCCCGGCTGAGAAATAGATCGTCTCGCACGGCGAACCGAGCCTTCCCCTCTTTTCCGGATCAAGATAGAACGTATCGTCGAAATCGACATACTCCTTCACATCCTCCTGCGGACCTATAAGCAGATAGATGTCGCCGTCGGCATCCACACGCGCCGTGCGCCCGTTGCGATGGGTATAGGTCTCGGTGGTCAGCGGCTGATGATAATGGATGATGTTGCGCACATTGCTGATGTCGAGTCCGCGGGCAGCCAAGTCGGTGGCAACCAGCACTGGCCGGCTCCCGTTGTTGAACATCGCCACCGCCTTCTCCCGCTCCCGCTGGTCGAGATCGCCGTGGTAAAGGATTGCCGGCACGCCGTGTCGCCTCAGAAAAGAGGCCGTGCGGTCGGCGCTCTCCCGATGGTTGACAAACACTATCGAACGCTCCGTCACTCCGTCGGCCTTCTCCGACAGATTCTCAAGCAGGAGCAGCAGCGACTCAAGCTTGTCGGCGCCATCGGAATCCACCCTGTGGACCCTCACACGACGGCGCAACTCCTTCCCCTCGCCGAGAAAATCGAGAGTGACCGGGTCGGTCAAGTCGAGAAAATCGGGAAGCATGTCGGCCCGCGTGGCCGAAGTCAGCAGAACACGGCTCACATTTTTCAATCTGCCGAAAATTTTCTTCATCTCCTTCTCGAAACCGAGTTCGAGACTCTTGTCAAACTCGTCGAGCACGGCGATGCGCGTCGGAAGCACGTCGATGTTGCGCCGGTTGATATGGTCGAGAAGACGTCCGGGCGTTGCGACAACAATGTCGGTTCCGGCCGCCAGAGAATTCACCTCGTCTTCCACCTTATGACCGCCGTATAGAGGCGTCACCTTATAGCCGGCGGCAATCGAGCGGAAAATCGACGCGATCTGGATCACGAGTTCGCGCGTCGGAGCGATCACCACCACCTGCACTCTTCCCGAGGCAGGCTTCAGCATCTTCAGCACGGGCAGTATGAACGCGAGCGTCTTCCCCGATCCGGTCGGCGACAACAGGATGATGTCGCGCGCCCCGGCAGCCGTATCCATCATTTTACGCTGCATCGGATTGAGCGCCTCAATGCCGAGCTTCTCTTTCACAAGCGGAAGAAATTCCTTCTCTCTCATTTTCAGACCTGATTTTATCTCTTTAAGTTCTATATCATATAACGCTCGAGCGAGTCTTTTTGCTCATCTCTCCGCCAGGCGCAATCCTATCCTGCGACTGCGTCAGGAGATTTGCGACCAGTCGAACTTCCTGGCGAAACGGAGCTGCAATTCCCGGCGCAGCAGATCCACCGACTCCGCCGACAGCGGCAACCGCTCGCCGTTGCCGCGAGCTTCGGCTCCCGGCGTCTCCATAAGCTTAGGATTGGCGTTGAGCACCCGCTCGGCGCAGTCGCGGGCATAGTTGAGGATCTGACCGTCGGTGGCCAGATTCGCCAGTTTCAGCGAAAAAGCCAGACCGCTCTGCTGCGTTCCCTCCATGTCGCCGGGGCCGCGGAGCTTCATGTCGGCCTCGGAGATAAGGAAACCGTCGGATGTCTCGGTCATGATCTGAAGACGCTTTTTAGTGGTGCCCGCAATCTTCTGCTTCGTCACGAGCACGCAATAGCTCTGATCGGCGCCGCGCCCCACTCGCCCGCGCAACTGGTGAAGCTGCGAAAGACCGAAACGCTCCGCATTCTCGATAAGCATCACCGAGGCGTTCGGCACATTCACCCCCACCTCTATCACAGTGGTAGAGACCAGGATCCTCGCCTCGCCGCTCACAAACTTCTGCATCTGCTCCTCCTTCACGTCGGCCTTCATGCGGCCGTGGACGCAGCAGACCTTATACTGCGGGAATATTCCGCAGATACGGTTATACCCCTCCTCCACGCTCTTCAGCTCGAGCTTCGGATTCTCCGTGATCAGCGGATAGACCACATAGACCTGCCGCCCCGCCGCCAGTTCGCGGCCGAGCAAACGGTTCACCTCCATGCGGTTGTCGTCGTAGCGGAGAAGCGTGGTGACAGGCTTTCGCCCCGGAGGGAGCTCGTCGATCACCGAGACGTCGAGATCGCCATAGACAGTCATCGCCAAAGTCCTCGGAATCGGGGTGGCCGTCATCACGAGAACATGGGGAGCCGTCTCGCTCTTCGCCCACATCTTCGCCCGCTGAGCCACTCCAAACCGATGCTGCTCATCGATCACCACCAGTCCGAGCCGCGAAAACTTCACAGCATCCTCCAGGAGGGCGTGAGTGCCGATCAGAATGTTGACCGACCCGTCGAGCAACCCCTCGCCGATCTCACGCCGCTGCCTGGCGCGAGTGCTCCCCGTCAGCAGTTCCACCCGCAGCCCGAGCTTGTCGCCCCATTCCCGGAGAGTCTCGTAATGCTGGGTGGCGAGAATTTCGGTCGGCGCCATCAGGGCAGCCTGGTAATGATTGTCGATAGCCATCAGCATCGACATGAACGCCACCATCGTCTTCCCCGAACCGACATCTCCCTGCACGAGCCTGTTCATCTGCCTTCCGGTCTTCATGTCGGCGCGGATCTCCTTCAGCACCCTCTTCTGCGCCCCCGTAAGCTCAAACGGGAGGCACTCCGAGTAAAAGCGGTTGAACTTCTCCCCTATCACCGGGAAAAGCAATCCGCGGATCCGTCGGCTCCGCTCGCGCGCAAACCGGAGTATATGCAGCTGAAGATAGAAAAGCTCCTCGAATTTCATCCGCTCGCGGGCGCGCTGTAGTTTGTCGGGGTGCTCGGGAACATGCAGATTGCGCAAAGCATCCTGAAGGGGCATCAGCCGGAAGCTCTCCACCACTTCGCGTGGCAGAGTCTCCGGCAGGGAAGGAAACTGCGGATGAGCGATCAGATTGCAGGCAAGCTTATAGATACCCTTGGTCGTGAAACCGGCCTTTTTACCCTTTTCCGAAATGGTGTAGACGCCCTGGAAACCCTTAGGCGGATTCTCCGGGTCATAACGGCTCACATCGGGATGCACGAAAGAGTAATCTCCCCGGAAAATCTGCGGTTTGCCGAAGAGAACATACTCCACTCCCGGCTGATAAGCGTCGCGGAGCGCATGGATCTTCGCAAACCAGAGCACGTTGATCATCCTTTCGCCGTCGGTGAAAATGCCGACAAGACGCTTCTTCGCCCCCTCGCCGTCGAAGTCGAACCGGATGAAACGCCCCCTGACCTGCACCAGCGGCATCTCCCCCTGAAATTCAGCTATGCGGTAATAGCGCGAACGATCGATATATCTGAAAGGGAAGTAATAGAGCAAGTCTCCGAACGTGTTGATCTCAAAATGGTCGGCAAGCGCTTTCGCACGTTTTTCGCCGACTCCCTTGAGATACATTATCGGGGTCTCCATGAAATTTCTCATAACGCTTCCAGATGATTTTCGGTTGGTGGTTATTGGCCGGAGAGGTCCCGGGCCTCTATCCGAACAATGCTTCGGCAATCTTGAAATCGCCCGGCACAGTGACCTTGATATTTTCGGGCGAGCCTTCGTAAAGATAAATCTCATGGCCGCAAGCCTCAACCCGCGATGCATCGTCGGTAAATTCCGGCCTGTCGTCGAGGCGGTAAGCCTCCCGGAGGATGTCGGCCCTGAACACCTGAGGCGTCTGCACCGCTACATAACGGCTGCGGTCGACGGCGGCAGAACCGCCGTCGGGCAGAAGTTCGCGGAGCGAATCGGTGACCTTTATGGCCGGGATGGCGGCGCCGTGGTTCTCGGCCGCCTCCCATCCGCGCCTGATCAGGGCTGTGTCGACAAGCGGACGCGCACCGTCGTGAACAGCGACAAACGTCGAGGCGTCGTCGGGAAGTCCGACAAGCCCGTTGCGCACCGACGCGGCGCGGCTCGGTCCGCCGCAGACAAGGCGCACATTTATCTCGCGGTCGGCATCCGGCAACTCGCGCACCATAACGTCCCACCAGTCGAAAAACCCGGGATGAAGCACTACCGAAATGCCCGCCGACGGATCCTCCTCGTGAAACCGTCTCACCGACCACCAGAGGAGCGGCACTCCACCGAGATTGTGAAACTGCTTCGGCAATCCCGCTCCGGCACGCCGCCCCTCTCCACCGGCAAGTATGATGCACTCCTTCTTCATTTCCATACTCTTATAAATAGAATCCGCCATGTCGCTGCTGACATGGCGGATTGCTTTGGTTAAATTGGATTACATGTTCATGCCGCCGTCGACCTGAATCACCTGACCGGTGACATAGCCCGACATGTCGGAGGCGAGGAACGTTGCCACATTGGAGATGTCGGCAACCTTGCCGCCGCGACGGAGAGGTATCTTCTGGCACCATTCGGCGCGAACCTCGTCGGGAAGCGCAGCCGTCATGGCCGTCTCGATAAATCCGGGAGCGATAGCATTGGCACGTATGCCGCGCGATCCGACTTCCTGAGCGATGCTCTTCGCCAAGGCGATGAGACCTGCCTTTGATGCGGCATAGTTGGCCTGGCCGGCATTGCCGTGCACGCCGACTACCGACGCCATGTTGATGATCGAACCCGATTTCTGACGGATCATGATCGGGAGAACCGCATGGATATAATTGAAGGCGGATTTCAGATTGACGGCGATCACGGCGTCCCACTGCTGCTCGGTCATGCGGAGCATGAGTCCGTCTTTAGTGATGCCGGCGTTGTTGACGAGCACGTCGATGCGGCCGAAGTCGTCTTTGATCTGCTTCACAGTCTCTTCCGTGGCGGCGAAATCGGCTGCATTCGATGCGTAGCCCTTGCAGCGCACGCCCAAGGCGGCAATCTCCTCCTCGGTCTTCTTGCCGTTCTCGTCGATCACGAGATCGGTGAATGCGATGTCGGCGCCTTCCGATGCGAATTTGAGCGCGATCTCTTTTCCAATTCCACGGGCTGCTCCTGTGATCACAGCCACTTTTCCTTCAAGTAATTTCATCTCTTTCTATATATAATGTATTATATCTTTCCGTTTAATATCTCCGTAAGTATCTAATCACTAATCACTAATCACTGATCACTAATCACTGATACTACCTCTTCCTGATGCCGTTGAGGATCAGCTCGGTCATCATCCGCTTCACATCCTCCTTGCCTATGCCATATTCCGACAGGGAGTCGCGGATATAGGGCACGTCGATGCCGTGGATGGCGTTGGTGATCAGTATGGCCCATTCCTTCACGCTCGGAATCTCGAAATCGCCGCATGCCACCCCCTCATGGAGAATGCTCATCAGCAGGAGTATCTCCTTTTTGGAAATGACGGCGCGGGCACGGTCCACCTTCCTGACATCGCGAAAGAATCCGGCGCGCAGCGAGCCGTTGCGCGACACGATTTCACGCATCGTCTCCAGACGCGTCTCCACATATTCGTAAAGTTTCTGCTCCGGAGAGATCGGCTTCGCCACTATCATGCGCAGATTGCGCAGAAGGTCGTCGGTCTCGCTCTCTATCACGGCGTTGAAGATCTCCCGCTTGCTCTTGAAGTAGGTATAGATCGTGCGCCGCCCTTTGTCGGAGGCCGTCGCGATGTCGTTCATAGTCGTGTTCTCCACTCCTTTTCTTGCGAAAAGCGAACGGGCTACCTCTATGAATCTGTCTCGTGTCTTCTTTACCATAGATCGATCGATCGGATTTACCTGACCGTTGGAATAGCGAAATTACAAAAAAATTCCCTTTAAAACCCTATTTTCCCTACTTTTTCTCCGATTTTTCTGCTCAAAAACATATTTTTCGAAAATTTTTCCCGAAATATTTTGCGGTTTAAAATAAAAGTTGTAATTTTGCAATGTCAAAACACCGCGGGGTGGAGCAGTGGTAGCTCGTTGGGCTCATAACCCAAAGGTCGCAGGTTCGAGTCCTGCCCCCGCCACCAATCGAGACTGCATCGTAATTCTCTTACGATGCAGTCTTTTTTTGTGCCCCGCCGCTCTCCCATCGTCTCTCTCCTCCCCTCTCCACTCCTCCTGTTTCGACTCCCGTTTTGTCTCTCAAAAAAATTTTCGCCCGGCGGTGTCACATTTGCACGTCTCCCCTCGTCTTCTTAATGTGAAAACAACCGAAGAAATATTCACCACGCGGTTCATGCCCCTTTACCCCCGGCTCTACTCGATGGCCGTCTCAATACTCGGCATCGGGTCGGACGATGCGGCCGACGCTGTCCAGACTGCCATGGTAAAGATATGGAAGTCCGGCCCGGCGATCGCCAAGATCGAGAATCCCGCAGCCTACGCCGCAGCCACCCTCCGCACTGTCTCGATCGACATGCTGCGACGCCGACGGCATGACGAACCGATCGACTCTGCTGTCGGAATCTACGACCCGCAGCAATGCGACCCGGATACCGACGATTTCCTCGATTGGGCAATCTCTCAGCTCCCGCCGCAACAGCAGCGGATAGTCAGGCTCAGCATCTCCCTTTCTCTTTCGAACGAGGAGATCGCGCAGACCACAGGCCTCTCCCCCGAGAATGTCCGCCAGCTTCTGAGCCGGGGCCGCAGGAAAATAAAGGAGTTATACACTAAATTCATGCAATGATGAAACCCGATGATATAAGAAAAATATTAGAGCGATATTATGATGGCTCGGCCACCGTCGGGGAGATCGAGTCTGTCAAAAGATATTTCGCCGAAACCTCCGATGTGCCGGCCGACCTCCGGGCCGACGCCGCAATGTTCCGCGCCATGAGCCGCCATCAGCAGCAGGTGGCTCCTCCGGCCGGCCTTGAGAAGAAGATTCTCGCGGCAACAGTCGACGCCTCGCCGGCCAAACGGCGTTTCGGATGGAAAATCGCGTTTGCCGCTGCTGCCGCCGCTGCCGTGGTCATAACCGTGGCAACTATGATTTTCAACATTCCCCGCAATGGAGCGAACGATCAGCCGACTCTCGTGGCCCGTTCCTCCTCAGGCGTAAATTCCGAAGTTGCTGTTTCCGAGAACGTCACCAACACCGTCACAAGCCTTCCGGTCATAGCCTATAACAATTTGCCGGCCGGGAAGCATGTGGCAAACCCCGCTCCGAGAAAGAAAGCCGGGAAACGCATTCATAAAGCCCGTTCCGCCGGCATTCTCCAAGAGGAAACCCTCGCTTCCAACTATCGGGAGGTGACCGATTCAGCCGAGGCCGTGCAGATCACAAATTCAATCCTCGCCACTCTTGCCGAAAATCTCAACAAAGCCGAGAACGGAATCAATGAGTCGGAAGCCGCTATGCGGAGCGTAAGAGAACGTCTCGACAGAATCTACGAGAGATTATAAACAATACTTCGTTAAAAAATTATTCATAGGCTAAGCGGCATCTACCGCTAA
>CAJMNI010000004.1 GCA_905214735.1 uncultured bacterium
AGGCCGGCTTTGCGGCTTTGCGTTCTTTGCGAGAGAATCATCATGCGGGCATATTCTCGCGCGGCTATGGCCGGCCTGGTCAAGGGCGCGCGCAAAGGCGCAAAGACGCAAAGATTTAGCTTCGCTTCGCTCGCTTGAGAGGCTATTCAGGCCGGCTTTGCGGCTTTGCGTTCTTTGCGAGAGAATCATCATGCGGGCATATTCTCGCGCGGCTATGGCCGGCCTGGTCAAGGGCTCTCGCAAAGGCGCAAAGGCGCAAAGATTTAGCTTCGCTTTACTCGACTTTGAGACTCTATACTCGCGCAAGGCCCTAAAGGCGCTATTTTGCGCGCTAACTTGCGCTGCGGTTGCGCGTTTGCGGATTTTTTTGTAACTTTGCGAGTTGTGGGCTCGGTCAGCCCGCCATCACTTTTTCTTACCTGCATTATGGAATATAACCACAAGGAAATTGAACGCCGCTGGCAAGAGTTCTGGCGCGAGAACGATATCTATAAAGTTTCGGAAAACGAGTCGAAGCCGAAGTTTTACGTGCTCGACATGTTCCCCTATCCTTCGGGCGCGGGGCTGCATGTGGGCCACCCTCTGGGCTATATCGCTTCCGATATCTATGCCCGCTTCATGAGGCAACAGGGCTATAACGTGCTCCACCCGATGGGCTACGACGCCTACGGCCTCCCCGCCGAACAGTATGCCATCCAGACCGGCCAGCATCCCGAGAAGACCACTGTCGAGAACATCGCCCGCTATCGGTCGCAGCTCGACAAGATCGGTTTCTCGTTCGACTGGAGCCGCGAGGTGCGCACCTGCGATCCCTCCTATTACAAATGGACGCAGTGGGCGTTCATGCAGATGTTCAATTCCTATTATGACACCAAGGCCGACAAGGCGATGCCGATAGCCGACCTCGAGAAGCATTTCGCTGCCGAGGGAACCGACAACCTGCACGCCGCCGGTTCGCGCGAACTGCATTTCTCCGCCGCCGACTGGCAGCAGATGAGCGAGAAGGAGCGCCGCGAGGTGCTTATGAACTATCGCATCGCCTATCAAGGGGAGACGATGGTCAACTGGTGCCCGGCGCTCGGCACGGTGCTCGCCAACGACGAGGTGAGCGAGGGCCTGAGCGTGCGCGGCGGCCACCCCGTGGAGCAGAAGATGATGAACCAGTGGTGCCTGCGCGTGTCGGCCTACGCCCCGCGTCTGCTCGACGACCTCGAAAGCCTCGCCTGGAGCGAATCGCTCAAAGAGACCCAGCGCAACTGGATCGGCCGCTCGGAGGGCGCCGAGATGCGTTTCCCCGTGGCCGGCAAGGATTTCGCGCTCGAGATCTTCACCACAAGGGCCGACACCGTCTTCGGCGTGACCTTCATGGTGCTCGCCCCGGAGTCGAAATATGTCGGGATGCTCACCACTCCCGAGCATAAGCAGGAAGTCGACGACTATCTGCGCGAAGTCAGCCACAAGACCGAGCGCGAGCGCCAGATCGAGAAAAAGGTGAGCGGCGTCTTCACCGGCAGCTATGCCGTGAACCCCCTGACCGGTCAGGAGATCCCCATCTGGGTGAGCGACTACGTGCTCGCCGGCTACGGAACGGGCGCCATCATGGCCGTGCCCGCCCACGACTCGCGCGACTACGCCTTCGCCCGCCACTTCAACCTCCCCATCATCCCGCTGATCGAGGGGGCCGATGTGAGCGAAGAGAGCTTCGACGCCAAGGAGGGAAAGATGATCAATTCCAAAGGTCCAGAACTCGACCTCAACGGCCTCGAGGTGAAAGAGGCCATCGCCAAGACAAAGAGATTTATCGAGGAGAAGGGGATCGGCAAGGTGAAAGTGAACTATCGCCTCCGCGACGCCATCTTCTCCCGCCAGAGATACTGGGGCGAACCCTTCCCGGTCTATTACAAAGAGGGTGTGCCTTATCTGATGGAAGAGAGCGTGCTTCCGCTGGAGCTTCCGGCGGTGAGCAGCTATCTGCCGACGGAGAGCGGCCAGCCGCCGCTCGCCCGCGCCGAGAACTGGGAGACAGCCGACCATTTCCCGATCGAGGTCTGCACCATGCCCGGCTTCGCAGGCAGCTCCGCCTATTATCTCCGCTACATGGACCCGCACAACGACCGTGAGCTCGTGAGCCGCCGCGCCGACGAATACTGGCGCAACGTCGACCTCTACGTCGGCGGCGCCGAACATGCCACCGGCCACCTCATCTACTCCCGCTTCTGGAACAAATTCCTCTTCGACCTCGGCCTCGTGTGCGAACCCGAGCCCTTCAAGCGCCTTGTGAACCAGGGAATGATCCAGGGGCGCTCGAACTTCGTCTACCGAGTTAAGGGAACCAATACCTTCGTAAGCTACGGCCTGAGGAAGGATTACGACACCACGCCGATCCGCGTGGACATATCGATGGTGCAGAACGACGTGCTCGACACCGACCGCTTCCGCGCCTGGCGTCCCGACTTCGCCGACGCCGAATTCATACTCGAGGATGGGAAATACCGCTGCGGCTACGCTGTGGAGAAGATGTCGAAATCGATGTTCAACGTGGTCAACCCCGACGACATCGTGGAGAACTACGGCGCCGACACGCTGCGTCTCTATGAGATGTTCCTCGGTCCCGTGGAGCAGTCGAAGCCATGGGACACCAACGGCATCGACGGCGTGAACCGTTTCCTGCGCCGTCTCGTGGTCTGGGCGTCGAAGGTGAACCTCGACGACCGCCGCGCGATGACCCGCGACGAGAGCCGCGCCGTCAACAAGCTCGTGAAGAAGGTTACCCAGGACATCCGCAACTTCAGCTACAACACCTCCGTGTCAGCCTTCATGATCGCCCTGCGCGACCTCGAGGGGCTGAAGAGCGACTCCCGCGAGGCGCTCGACCGCTTCACCCGCCTGCTCGCACCCTTCGCGCCCCACTTAGCGGAGGAGCTCTGGCACCAGCTCGGCGAAGAGGGTAGCGTGGTCGACGCCGCATGGCCCGAATGGGACGAGGCCGCCCTGGCCGAGGACTCCGTGAAATATCCCGTAAGCTTCAACGGCAAGACCCGCTACTTCATCGAAGCCCCCGCGTCGGCAGGGAAAGAGGAGGTGGAGAAGCTCGCTCTCGAGGCCGAAGGAGCCGAGAAATGGCTCGGCGGCAAAACGCCCCGCAAGGTGATTGTAGTTCCCGGCCGCATCGTGAACATCGTGTTATAAAGGCCCTAAAGGCCCTATTAAAACGCAAACAATAGCTTAACTATAACTTTAACCATCATGAAAAAACTTAGCATGCTGATTGCCGGCGCACTCTGCGCCGCAGCCGCAGTGCCGACGCTGAAAGCCTCGGCAACCGGCTGGCCTTCGGCTTACGAAGGCGTCATGCTCCAGGGTTTCTACTGGGACTCCTGGGAAGACACAAAGTGGACAAATCTCGAGGCCCAGGCCGACGAGTTTTCCAACTATTTCAAACTCGTGTGGATCCCCAACGCCGGACGTTGCTCCAACGCCAAGTCGATGGGCTATGATCCCGTCTACTGGTTTACCAACTTCAACTCCTCTTTCGGCAACGAGACCGAGCTCCGTTCGCTGATCCAGACCTACAAATCGAAGGGGATCGGCGTGATCGCCGACGTGGTGATCAACCACCGCAACGGCAAATCGAACTGGTATGACTTCCCCGCTGAGGAATGGAACGGCACCACCTACCATATCACCGACGGCTCGATTACGGCCAACGACGAAGTCTGGACATCGGGCCAGAACATCCCGTCGAGCTACAAGGGAGCCTACGACACAGGCGACGACTTCGGCGGCTCGCGCGACCTCGACCACACCAACGCCAACGTGCAGAACAACTGCAAGGCCTATTGCAAATTCCTCCTCGACGACATGGGATATGCAGGCTTCCGCTACGACATGGTGAAGGGTTACGGCGGCCAGTACACCAAGATCTACAACCAGTATTCCCACCCGACCTACAGCGTGGGCGAATACTGGGACGACAAATACGACAATGTGGCAGCATGGATTGAAGCAACCGGCAGAGAATCGGCCGCCTTCGACTTCCCCTTCAAGTATGCCGTGAACGACTGCTTCAACAACGGCAACGACTACACGAAGCTCGCGTGGAAAGCCCTCGGCACCACCGACCAGCCCGCCGGCATGATCCACTTTGGCTACGCGCAGTATGCCGTGACATTTATCGACAACCACGACACCTACCGCGACAGCAATAAGATGAGCGGCGACGTGCTCCAGGCCAACGCCTTTATGCTCGCCAGCCCGGGCACGCCCTGCGTGTTCCTGCCCCACTACAAGGCCTACAAGAGCCAGATCCAGGCGATGATCAAGGCACGCAACAACGCCGGCGTTACCAACACCAGCGCCGTGACAGTACTCGAGGTCAGCAAGAGCTGCTATGTAGCCGAGATCACCGGCTCGAAGGGTAAGCTCTGGCTCAAGCTCGGCAACTCGAGCCGCACACCGGGCAACGGCTACACCAAGGCAGCCTCCGGCAACGGCTATGAGATGTGGACAACTACCTCCGGCGGCCAGCAGGGCGGCGGCGACGATCCCGTTGTCGTCACAGCTCCCGCAACCCTCAACGTAATCGGCACAGTCAGCGGCAACGCATGGGCTTACGACAAAGGTGTGGCAATGACCAAGAACGGCAGCAAGTTCACCGCCGAGATCACAGTGACCGAAGGCGAGGGCGAGGGCTACTTCAGCTTCGCAGTGAACCTGGCCGACAGCTGGGACAACCTCAACGCAGCCGGCAACCGCTACGCCCCCGCTACAGACACCGAGCTGACAGAGGATAACAAGGCAACCTTCGCAGCCTGCACCGACGGCAACAAGGCCAAGGCATTCTTCATCAAGACTCCCGGCACCTACACCATCACGGCCGACTTCGAGACCATGACAGCCTATATCGGCGAAGGTGGCGGCGATCCCAATCCCGATCCCGACCCCGTGACCAGCGAATATTACCTGATCGGCAACATCAGCGCCGATACCGCCAAAGCGTGGGTTCCCGGCACTCAGGTGCCCATGAAGAAAGCCGGCGCAGTCTACACTCTGACTCAGGAAATCGTGAACTCCGGTAACGAAATGGGATATTTCAGCATCGTCACCAACAACGCTTCGAGCTGGGACGGCGACGACACCACCCCCGGTATCAACTCCACCGACCGCTTCGGCGCTCCTGCTGCTGACGCGAAAGTTACGCTCAAAGAAGCTATGCCCGTGAAGAAATTCACAGCAGGCGTGGATGCTTCCTCGGCCAGCAGCTGGGGCATCGCTCCCGGCACCTACGACTTCGTGTTCGATCCGGCCAACATGACGCTGACCGTTTCTGAAGGTTCTGGCGTAGAGACGATCCTCGACGGCGAGGAGGGGGCTGTGACCTGGTATAACCTCCAGGGCCAGCGCGTGGAGAAACCCGCCAACGGCGTCTTTATCCGCATTTCGGAGAAGAGCGTCCGCAAGGTTCTCGTAAAATAACCCGCTAACATAACCATCGGCGGCGGCAGCTTTCGGCTGTCGCCGCCGAAACTTTTCCGCCGCTAAACTTTTGGCCGGCGGCTGCGTTGAATTTTTAGAAATTAAATTTTTATTATGAAGAAGATTTTTCGATATGCGGCAGCGCTGCTGCTTACCGTGGGCTGCTGCGGCCAGGCCTATTCGGCCGATATGAAGGGTGTGACGGCTTCGTCGCCGGTGCCGGAGTGGTTGCCTTCGGCCGTGATCTATGAGGCCAACCTTCGCCAGGGCACCCCGACGCGCGACCTGAAGGGTCTGCAGCGCCGTCTCCCCGCGCTCCGCGACATGGGCGTGGACGTCGTCTGGCTGATGCCTATCCATCCCATCTCTGTGGCCGAGCGCAAGGGCAAGCTCGGCAGCTATTACGCCGTGCAGGACTACAAGAAGGTCAACCCCGAGTTCGGCACGATGGAAGACCTCAAGGAGTTCGTGCGCACGGCCCACGCCTACGGCATGAAGGTGATCCTCGACGAGGTGTGCAACCACACGGGCGCCGACAACGTCTGGGTGACGGAGCATCCCGAATATTACGCCCGCAACAAGGAGGGGAAGATGTATGGACCCTACGACTGGACCGACGTCTATAAGCTCGACTATTCGAAACCGGCCACCCGCGCCGCCATGGCCGACGCGCTGAAGTTCTGGGTCAGGGAGGCCGACATCGACGGCTACCGCTGCGACGTGGCCGGCGAAGTGCCCACCGACTTCTGGGAGGAGGTGCGTCCGCAGCTGCAGGAGATCAAGCCCGTGCTGATGCTCGCCGAGGCCGCCAAACCGGAGCTGCTCGTGAAGGCCTTCGACGTCGACTACGCATGGCCGATGAAAGATGTGTTCAACTCCATCGCCGCAACCAAGGGAATCAACGAATGGGCGAAGGCGAAATGGGAGAAGCGGCCCACGATGAACGCGCAGGATATCCCCGCGCTGCTGAAGAAGCAGCAGACCGAATATCCGGCCAACGCCATCCACATGAACATGATAACGAACCATGACCTCAACTCGTGGGAGGGAACGGAATTCCAGCGTTTCGGTCCGGCCACGGGGGCTTTCGCAGTGCTTAGCTACACGTTGCCCGGCGTGCCGATGATGTACACCGGCCAGGAGGTAGGCTTCAACCACGGCTTCGAATTTTTCGAGCAGGACTCGATCATGCCCTCGCAGGAGGCAAACGAATTCACCGTGTTCTACGAGGCGCTCAATTCGCTGAAGCATAAGAACCGTGCGCTCGACGCCGGGGCCAATGGCGGGGCGACGCGCTTCTACACCGCGTCGAATCCCGACCTGCTGACCTTCACGCGCAGCAAAGAGGGCAACGAAGTGACGGTGATCGCCAACCTGAGCGGCGAAGAGGTCACTCCCGAGTATCCGAAGGGAGCGCCGTCAGTAGCCGGGATGACCAACTACTTCACGGCCACACCGGCAACCCTGCCCGCAAAGCTCGCCCCCTGGCAATACGTAGTCTTCGTGAAATAACCCAATACAGAAAAATCTGGCGGCAACCATGCAAACGCATGACTGCCGCCTTTAATTATCTATTAGCCTAATTAATCACTAATCACTAATCACTAATCCTATCTGATCGGCGGATTTGCCGCCACTTCGAGCAGGAGATCGAGGGTGGCCTGTTTTTTCGGTTTTTTCTCGAGGATGTGCTCGAAGATCTGTCGGCGGTGGGTGTCGCTGCCGGTGAACTCCACGAGATGGTTTTCAAGGAGCCATTCCACTTTGCGGCGCGCGGTCTCGCCATATCCGCCGAGAATCGACATATAGTTGCACTGGAAGATCATACCGCGTTCGCGCCAGTGGTAATAGTCATCCTCGTTCATATAGCGGTAACGCTCCGGGTGGGCGAGGATAGGAGTGTATCCGAGCGCTATGACTCCTGCCACCATATCCTCCATTCCATAGGGGGGATTGACATAAGAGGTCTCCACGAGCAGATGCTTGCGCTCCTCGCCGATGGGGAGGAAATCATTTACGGCAAGACGTTCCTCGAAGAGGGAATCGAGCATGTTTTCCGAAGCGAGCCGGAGCTCTATACCCCCTTTATATTCGCGTTTGAGGTCCTCGAAGCGGTTCTTGAGCCTTTCGGTGGTGTTGGGGCAGTCTTCCATGATGTGGGGAGTAAGCCACACCTTCTTGACGCCGCAGCGTTCGAACGCATCGAGCGTAGCCAGCGACTCCTCCATTGTGCGGATGCCGTCGTCGACTCCCGGAAGGAGGTGGGAATGCCAGTCGGTGAAGCCGGAGAGAAGACCGCTATCACCGAATTTTTTAGTATTGCTGAAAGGCCACATAACAGAAACGGGTTATTATATGGTTAAACGCGACATCACTCGTCGAAGTTCGAGCCGTAGTAGGAAGATCCGTAGGCTCCGTAGCGGGAGAGCTGTTGCTCGGTGCCGTTGAGCAGGAGGCACATGTTCTTGAAACGTCCCGACTGATAAAGGGCGTCGATTTCAGCGATTGCGCTTCGTTCGAGCAGGCCTGCGCGGACGATGAAGATAGTGCGGTGGATATATTTTTCCAGAATCTGGGTGTCGACCACGATGTCGACCGGCGGGCAGTCGAGGAATACGTAGTCATACTCTTCGGATGCCTCCCTGATCAGCTTGCCGATGCGGCCGTTGTCGAGAATCTCCGAGGGATTGGGCGGGCGATGTCCGATCGGGAGCACGAACATGTCGGGCGTGTCCTCAACGGGTCGGACGAGGCTGCGCCAGTCGTCGGTGGAGCCTGTGAGATAGCTTGTGAGCCCCTTGTCGGGCATGTGGACAAACTGGGATGTCGAACCGTGACGGAGGTCGCAGTCGATATTGAGCACCCGTTTCCCCTTCATGGTGAAGGAGGCGGAGAGATTGTAGGCTATAAAGGATTTGCCGCTGCCGGGATTGAAGGAGGTGAGCATGATCACGTTGTCGGCCTTGGAATGCTGCATCATGAAGTCGATGTTACCACGGATGATCTTGAACGACTCCGAGGCCACGTCGCGGCTTCCGGGGCGGACGGCCACCATCACCTTCTCAAGCGAGCGGGAATGCTTCTTCTTGCGGAAGAGAGCGAAGAATTTCTTGAAGATACCCGGTTTCTTGCCCATGAATGGGATTTCTCCGATGAAAGGAGTCGACATGTGTTCGAGGTCCTTGCGAGAGCGCACCTTTGAATTGTTCGACTCGCGGATATAGATCACCATTGCGGGGAGGAAGAGACCAACGATAAAGAGCACTCCGAGAATCAGCGTCTTTTTCGGACTGACAGGCTTGAACGATCCTTGCGGGGGCGTGATGACTCGGGTGGAATTGGCGGTGAAAGTCTGCGAGAGTTCATTTTCTTCTCGTTTTTGGAGGAGGAAAAGATAAAGTTGCTCCTTGACAGATTGCTGACGAGTGACGCCGCGGAGCTGGCGTGCTTTGTCTGGTAGAGCGGCTATTTCACCGGAAATGGCGCCCTTTGCGCCCTGAAGATTGGCGAGTGCCTTGCGGAGATTGGCTACGTGGGCGGCCATCGCCTTGGTGATAGCCTCGTGTTGTCCGGCAACCTGAGCATCGAGCTGCTGAACGAGCGGATTGGCTCCCGAAGCGCTTGAGCGCACATTGTTGCGCTGAAGAAGAAGCTGATTGTAAGAGCCGATCTGCGCTTCGAGTTGGGGATTGCCTGTACCGGTGTTCATCGGGATGACGTTCTCTTTGTTGGCGGAATTGGCTATATAACCGTAGACAGCTTCCGACATGGCGAGTTGATTGTTGAGGGTGAGGATCTGGGAATTGACATCTTTTGTCGACTCCATATTCATTCGGGCCACTTCGCCGATGTTGGGCATAAGTGATTTCGACTGGAAGTCGCTCACCCGGAGATCGATGTCGCCAAGTTCTTGCTGAAGCACTACGAGGCGGTCGTTGATGAATTGGGAAGTGGCCTGAGCCACCTTGTTCTTGTCGCTGACCCAGAACTCGTTGTATACGCGGAGGACATTGTTGAGGATGTCTTCGGCGCGTTCGATGGAGACGTCGGTGATCTGAAGGTCGATTACTTCAGCATCTTTATCGGCGAGGTCGCCCTTGAGTCGTTTGCATAGACTCTCGGTGGTGGCCTGAAGTCCTCCTCGGGCGATTACGAGCGTGCGAGGTTTGCCTTCGGGACAAAGTTTGCCGGTGTATTTCGGATTGGGAGTGAAATCAATAATGCCAAGCGGGGTACGGGCTTTTAGGAAACCCTTCGGAAGTTCGATGACATCGTCATATTTGGCGAGCCCGTCGGTGAGATTGCGTCGGAACTTATATAGGCGGGCTGTGCCGTCGGGACGTATATCCATGCGAAATGAGCCTCCATCCTGAGGACCGAGGTCGGGAAATCCGATAACGAATGGATCGGTTGTGCCGTAAAGAGTCGTGCCGTGGGGAAATTTGCGTTCGATAGTGTTTACCTGAAGATTGAGATCGAGCACCACCTGCTGCATCACAGCCGGTGACTTGATTGAGAGCAACTCGTTGTAGACGTTGGTGTTGCTCGAAACAAGCCCGAAGCTTGAGAAAGCACTGGCGATGCTGCCAACGCCGCCACCTTCGTCCTGATCCTTGATCAAGACCGACATGCTGCGTTCGTAGCGGGGCTCAAGCCTTGCTATGTATGCTATTCCTACCAAAAGGAAAAAGAGCACCGAGGCGATGAACCATTTCTTCTTGGCAGCGCAGCTTTTCATGAAGTCTCCAATTGAAAACTGCAACTCTTTATTCTGATCTTCGGTCGAATCTTTACTATCTTTCATGTCAAATTATATTTGACGGCTGCAAAAGCGGCAGACGCTATATAATATTACGCTCCGATTCACGGATTATTGCGCCCGCGAAAGTCAAAATGTATAAACGGGGCAAACAAACGGAATAATCTTGGCGAGGACGTATTATTTTACCACGAAGACGCCGACGGTGGTGACAGCAGTGGTGATAAGCGATGCTACAGAAATCCAGAAGCTGACGCTGAGGGCCGAGTTACCATTGATTGTGGTCTGGCGTTTGCGCATGTCGTTGGGCTCGATATAGATCACGTCATCGGGCTGGAGATAAAATGCGGGCGAACTGAAGGTTCCCTTGGCGTCGGTGAGGTCGACGATATAATCCTTAGTCTCTCCGTTGGCGGTGCGGATCACGTGCACCTTGTCGCGGAGCCCTGTGATATTGAGATCGCCGGCCAGCGCGATGGCTTCGAGCAGTGTGAGACCTGCCTTGTTGATCTCGTAACGCCCCGGCGAACGGATTTCACCGAGGATGTTGACGGCATTTCCGAGAATGGAGACTGAGACTGTGGGGTCTTTCACCAGTTCCCTTCCCATTAGTTCACCCTTGATGAATCCGGCGAGTTCTGTATTTGTCATCCCGCCGACTTTGAGCTGGCCGAGTAGAGGGAAATCAATTTTGCCTTCGGGATCAACGTTATAGACTGCTATACCATCGTTCCCGACAGATGAATAATTGATTGGCCCCATGCTTCCGGCTCGGTAAGCCCCTGCACCGACGCGGGTGGAATAAATCGGGAGATTGAAGAGAGCACTCACTTCGGGATCGCTGCTTTTTACGATGATGCTCAATCGGTTGCCCGGCTGGATGGTGAATTCCTGAGCCTTGGCGGTGCGGATAATTTCCTGGTTCTGGATGTCCTGGAAATATGTCACTTTCTCAGGCGCTTTGCAAGAGGTGGCGCCTGCAATCATCATTGCGGCGGCAGCGCATATAAGAAGTTTTGAGGTTTTCATTCTTAATGAAAGTTGATAGTCAATTTTTTTGAGGTGGAAAATTCCACCGGAGAATTCAGTCGTAAAGCCTGATGCCGGTCTTTTTCTCGCGAGAACGGATTAGACGGGTCAGCAGCCAGTTGAACACCACCCAGATCAGAGTGTCGAACAGAATGATCCAGGTCGGAGAGAAGAATGGGGAGAGGTAGAAATTGAAGGAGATGAAGAGGGCGTCGGTTACGAGGATCGTGATCAGGGCCGTACTCGTGCGGAATCCGAGGGCGAGGAGTTTGTGGTGGATATGGCAGCGGTCGGGGAGGAAGGGGTTGTTGTGCTTGCGGACGCGATGGCAGAAGACTCTGACCACGTCGAGCAGTGGGATGAGCAGGGGGGTGACTGCGAGCACGAAAAGATTTTCAGAGGCGTCGGGAGTCTGGTCGGGGCGGAGGTTGAACACCGCCATGGAGAGGAATGAGAGGATGGTGCCGATGGTGAGCGAACCGGTGTCGCCCATGAATATCTTCGTATGGTTGGCGGCGTTGCCGAAGACGTTGTAATAGAAGAATGGCACGAGGGTGCCGAGTGTCGCTCCGGCGAGCATGGCGTAGATGTATTCTCCTGCCTGATAGAAGATATAGCTGTAATAGGCGAGGGCGATGGCGCTGAGTCCGGAGGCGAGTCCGTCGATGCCGTCGATGAGGTTGATGGCATTGATCACGAAGATTGCCAGAAAGATGGTGGCGGCGACTCCGAGCCAGGCGTTGACCGCCCCTATGCCGAAGAACCCGAAGAGGTTGCGGATATAGAGGCCCGACATTGCAATGAGCGCTCCGGCAATGATCTGGAAGATGAATTTGCCGCGATAGCGCACTCCGATGAGGTCGTCGGCGATTCCGGTGAGATACATCAGCATCAGGGCGCAGATGAGGAAGAAGATCGGCACTATAGTCTCGTGGAGCTGCACGCCCATGACGAATATCTCCGTGCGGAGGTCGACGGCGAGCACGATGCAGATGGAGAAGATGAGGGAGGGGAGGAAGGCGATGCCGCCAAGACGGGGCACAGCCCCCTTATGGATTTTGCGTTCGTTGACTTCGTCGAAAAGCTGGCGGCGGAAGGCAATGAGGAGCACTTTGGGGATTATGAATCCCGCCAGCACCGCCGAGAGCGCGAAGCAGATGAAGTAGTTTTCTATCCAGAAAGTCATGATCTCAGGAGTGTAAGCTTATTCCCCGCAGGCGTCGCGGACACAGACGCCGGGACAGGCCGGAAATGTGAAGAGTCCGGTCTGCACAGAGATGAATTAAAGCGAAAAGCGGGGATCATCAGGAATTAATATAAGATTCTGAAGAAAAATCTTCGATGGAGTGAGGAGCCAAATGCAGAATTCAAACGGCATGACGGTTTTCAAACCGCCTGATGTGTCAAAACAGCATAGTAGCTCTTAAATCGCAAAATTATGAAAAAATCGGCTAATGGCAAAATTTAGTTACTGATTATTGATTATTGAAATTTAAATAAATTATTGCGGCACAATGTCCGCGCCCGGGTCCCTGCGTATTTTCTTCACCTGCACTATCAGCATTGCGGTGGCCACGAGGGTGGCGATGAAGTCGGAGATGGGGTATGCGCTCCAGACTCCGTCGAGTCCCATTATCGGCGGGAGGAGCAAGAGCAGCGGGATCATGAAGATGATCTGGCGCGTGAGCGAGAGGAAGACTGCCTTTCCGGCCATGCCGAGCGACTGGAAGAAGTTGGTGGTGACGATCTGGAAGCCGACCATCCAGAAGGTGAGGGTGGTGATCCGCAGACAGTTGACGGCGCATTCGATCTGCTCTTCGTCTTGCATGAAGAGCCTGGCGATATGTCGCGGATTGAGGGCGCCGAAAAGCGATCCGAGCGAGGAAACCACCACTCCGGCAATGGCGGCATAGGTGAAGGCCCGGAAGAGGCGGTGATATCGGCCGGAGCCGTAGTTATAGCCCACGATCGGCTGCATTCCCTGGCAGATGCCGATGATGACGAACACGAAAATCGTGACGTAACGGTTGAAGACCACCACGGCTGCGATGGCATTGTCACCGCCGTAGCGGAGCAGCGTATTGTTGACGATGGCGTTGACCAGCGAGCCGGTGACGTTGATCAGGAATGGGGCCATGCCGATATAGAGCACGCTTCGGATAATGTCCCAGCGGAGTCGGAATGTGCCGCGCACGAAATGGAGCGTGTTGTTCTTCTGGAAGAAATGGCTCATCACCCAGACTGCGGTGACGGTCATGGCTATGTCGGTGGCAATTGACGCGCCCCGGATACCCCATTTGAAACCGAAGAGGAAGAGGGGGGCGAGAATGGCGTTGATCACGGCCCCGATGATGTTGGTATACATCGCTTTGGCGGGATAACCCGATGAGCGCATCACGTTGTTATAGCTGAACGTGATGTTCTGGAGCACCATTCCGGGGAGCACCCAGAGCATGAATTCACGTGCATAGGGGAGGGAATTGTCGGAGGCTCCGAAAGCACGGAGGATCGGATCGATGAAGATTGCGAAAGTCGAGGCGTAGGCCAGACCTATGATCACTGTTAGCTGCACGCAGTTGCCGAGGATCATTTCGGCCGCGCGCAGATCGTTCTGTCCCAGCACGATAGAGACGCGGGTGGCTGCGCCGGCGCCGATGAGCATGCCGAGCGCGCCGACAATCATCATCACCGGGAAGGTCACCGCTATGCCGCTCACCACATTGGGATCGTCGATGGCATGCCCGATCACTATGGAGTCGATGATATTGTAGATTGCGCTCACCACAGTCCCCACCACGGCCGGGAGCGAGTATTTCCACAGCAGTTTCCCGACCGGGGCATGCCCGAGCTCCACGAGGCGCTCTGTGGCCTTCTCGCCTCGGGAAAGATGTTTCTCTTCGCTTGATTTTCTTATTGTTTCTTCTGATTCAGCCATATTCGCCATTCGCATCTGAAAGTCTATTCGGGTAGCCGATAGCTGTCGTATAATGAAATACGGCTGGAACCCGGGGGTAACAGCCGTATGTTGTACCCTGAGCCGGGGTCGAACCGGCACGGATTGCTCCATCGGTGTTTGAGACCGACGCGTCTACCGATTCCGCCATCAGGGCTTCCGCGCTCCGCCTTTGAAGGCCGCGCGGTTGCAAAGTTACGAAGATTTCGCCGAATTTCCAAATTTGCCGTACGCTATGTTGCCGTGTATTGCCGCGATCCGTTGTTGGCAAGTGCCGTCAGGCGTCAACGGTCGGCAAGGTGCGACAGTCGGCTCTTCGTCAGTATTGTTCTTTTTCGTTGGGGAAGTCGCCGCTCTTCACATCGTCGATGTAACGGCCCACAGCTCCGTTGATCTCTGAAGCAAGGTCGGCGTAACGACGCAAAAAGCGGGGAGAGAATCCCTGGTTTATTCCGAGCATGTCGTGCATCACGAGCACCTGGCCGTCGGTGCCACCTCCGGCGCCGATGCCGATCGTCGGGATCGTGAGCTGACGCGACACTTCGGTGGCCAAAGCTGCCGGAATCTTCTCGAGCACCACGGCAAAACAACCGATCTCCTCAAGCATCTTCGCGTCGGCTATAAGTTTGTCGGCCTCGGCTTTCTCCTTGGCGCGTACATTATACGTGCCGAACTTATTGATGCTCTGGGGAGTCAGTCCGAGATGGCCCATCACCGGAATTCCGGCCGAGAGGATTCTCTCGATGCTCTCGCGGATTTCCGCTCCGCCCTCCATCTTAACAGCCTCAGCGTGGCTTTCCTTCATAACCCTCACGGCCGAATGAAGCGCCTCCTTCGAATCCCCCTGATATGTGCCGAAAGGAAGATCGACCACCACGAGGGCGCGGCTCACTCCCTTCATCACCGACTTGGCGTGATAGATCATCTGGTCGAGGGTGATCGGAAGCGTCGTGGCGTTTCCGGCCATCACGTTCGAGGCCGAGTCGCCCACTAAGATAGCGTCGATGCCGGCGCCGTCGATAATCTTCGCCATCGAATAATCATAGGCAGTGAGCATCGATATCTTTTCGCCGCGCTGCTTCATCTCCGTGAGGCGGCGCGTCGTCACCTTGCGGGCATTGTCTTGTGTGTTTGTCGACATTTTATTTAATCTTTTTTACCTGTGTCAGTATATCATTCAGTATATTTTCAATGAGTCATTTCGACTTTCGAGGAGGGAGGCAGCTGGGAATTGCGCAGGTCGACGGCCTTGACTACGTTGCCGGCGAGCTCGGCGAAAGCCTCCGCCTCCGGATTGGGAGCCTTGGCGCCATCGGCCGCTCCTTGCTCAAGGTCGGCGGCTACGGGGCGGCCGTCGTCGGCGCGTTCGCGAATGTCCATCACCAAAGGAATCTGGGCCAGCACCTTCACACCCTCCTTCTCGGCAAGTCGCACGCCACCCTCGCGGCCGAAGATATAGTAACGTTCGTCGGGATGAGAGGCCGGAGTGAACCATGCCATATTCTCCACGATGCCGAGCACCGGCACGTTGACCTTCGGATCGGTGAACATCGCCACCCCCTTGCGGGCGTCGGCGAGGGCCACCTCCTGAGGCGTCGTCACCACAACGACACCAGTTATGCCGAGAGTCTGGACAAGCGTCAGATGGATGTCGCTCGTTCCGGGTGGCATGTCGATAAGGAAATAGTCGAGTTCGCCCCACCAGGCGTCGGAAATCAGCTGCTTGAGCGCGTTGCTCGCCATGCCTCCGCGCCAAAGAACAGGCTTCTCCTTGTCGACCAGGAACCCGATCGAGAGCATTTTCACGCCAAACCGTTCGATAGGCTCGATCCAGTCGCGTCCGTCGCGGTTGACCATATATATCGGCTCATCTTCCACGCCAAACATTTTCGGCATCGACGGCCCGAAGATGTCGGCGTCAAGGAGGCCTACCTTATATCCTCGGGCGGCAAGAGCCACGGCCAGGTTGGCGGCTACCGTGGATTTGCCCACGCCACCTTTGCCCGAACTGATGCCGATGATGTTTTTCACGCCCGGCAGAAGCTCCGGCTTCTTCTCCGGAAGCGGCGAGCGGTATTTCACCGCGATGTTGCCTTTCACCTCCACCTCGGGCGAGATGAAGGAGTTGATGGCCGTTTCTGCCGAACGCACCACCGAACGGATGAAGGGATCAGTCGGCTTGTCGAAAATCAGCGAAAAAGAGACTTTGTTGCCGGCGATGCGGATATCGTCTTCGACCATTCCGGCCTCGACAAGGTTTTTGCCATTGCCCGGATAGCGCACAGTGCGCAGGGCATCGAGTATAAGATTGGGATATAGAGTCATTTCAGTCTATTCTGCAAGTGATTAAGTTCTATAAATATAAACGCTTTCGGGTCAATTTTCCGGCAGGGGGAGAATCGACGGGCGTGGAATCGCGCGGTAATCATCCTTCTCGATATCATCTTCCCGAGGCTCGAGGAGTGTGCCGTCGGCAGGCAGCCGGAAACGCAGAAGCTTGATCTTCTTGCCTCGCGAGAGCCATTGCTGTTCGTAATAGGTCTTGATCGAGGCCACCGGGTCGGCATGACCGGTGCCGTAGAGGTCGTCGGTCTGCTCTATCACCTCGAATCCGTTAAGTTCCACCAGTCTCCGGGTGTATTCATAGAGAAACGGAGAGTCGGTCTTGAGATTGATCACGCCGTCGGGGCGCAGGATATGCCGGTAAAGCGTCAGAAAGCGGGTGGACGTGAGACGTTTGCGTGCTTTCTTCATCTGCGGGTCGGGGAAAGTGATCCATATCTCCTCCACTTCGGCGGGGGAGAAGAAGCGGTCGATATTCTCTATTTCGCAGCGGAGGAAAGCGGCGTTGGGGATTCCCTCCTCCTCCACGCGGCGGGCGCCGGTCCACATTCTGGCCCCCTTGATGTCGACGCCCACATAATTGCGGGAGGCGTCGCTTTGGGCCAGAGCCACGGTATATTCGCCGCGGCCGCAGCCGAGCTCGAGCACCATCGGACGATTGCCGGGGAGCACCTCGCTGTTCCAGCGGCCGGCGTAAGGGAATCCGGCGCGAAGCAACTCCTCGCGCGGATACTGGAGCACGCATTTGAACGTCTCCATGTCGGCGAATTTTTTCAGTTTGTTTTTAGCCATTGTTATTAGTGGTAGGAATGAGGTTATGACTTATGACGCTGCCAGGTGAAATTTTTCACACGCAGGTTGCGTTGCGAATAGCGGAACATCATGTTAGAGAAGGGGAGGATAAGCCAGAAGAGAGGCACGCTCCACCAGAGGCGTACGGCTCCGAGGCGTGATGCTGCGGCGCGGTAAACAGCGATTTCGAAGCCCCAGAAGGTGAGGAGTATCACAGCGGCCGCCACGGCGGCCACGAGGCTCGGCAGGGCGAGCAGCGCGGCTGCCGCTAAAAGGAGAGGTGCGAGCCATTGGGCGAAAGTCACCAGCCATGAAAGCACGAACGGCCCTTTCGGCAACCAGCGCGATGTGAAACTGTAATGCTCCTTGCGGATGCTCCACACGCGGTTGGCCGCCCCGCCATATTCGAGAGTCACGACAGAGTCGGGGGAAACCGTGATCCGCGTGTTGTCACCGTCGGATATCTCGCTGATAAAGAGGTCGTCGTCGCCGCCGTGAAGATTGATCGTGCGGGCATATCCTTTATGGTCGAAGAAGATTGACCGTCGGAAAGCAAGGTTTGCGCCGTCGCCACGGAATGGACGGCCGCATGCGGCGGCTCCGATCCAGCGGCAGCTGGCGAGCACCGAGTCAAACTGCCGGAACCACTTCCGGGGGCCGCGCATCTCGCTGAAATCGAGGTGGGCAAAGCCGAGCGAAACGTCGACCGAATTATCGTCGACGAAAGGAGCCATGATCCGCCGCAACCATTGGCGCGACGGGATGCGGGCGTTGCAGAGCGTGGTGACTATCACCTCGCCGCGGGCGGCCTTGATGCCTATGGTATTTGCCAGCTTGCGGCGGCTGAGACTGCGTGAACCCGGCTGCATGAACGTGACATGCACGCGCGGATGGGTCTCCGCGTAGCTGCCCGCAAGTGTTTGAGCAGATTCGGCCGTGGTCTCCGCCACAACGATGATTTCATAATCGGGATAGTCTTGATCGTCAAGCATCTCAAGGCAGGCATCGATCCATTCCTTATCCTTGTCGGCATAGACCACCACCGACGCCATAGGCCATTTTGCCGCAGCCGTATCATCCTCATTCCCCTCCGCTCCCGGATCTTCTTCGACCGGAGAAGGCATAGGAGGATTGGGGAAACGGGCTGCTTTACGCATTGGCTTCAGGCCAAACGCCACAGTCAGCAGCGCGACAACAAATCCGGTTGCAAGAAGCAACCATGCGATAACGGGCAATTCAAAACTGAACATATCCATAACAACTGCAAAGTTAACAAAAAAATTTAACTATTTTTGCGGTAGACCGTTTATAATATACGGTTTCAATAATCGCCTCGTTAAATAGATTGGAATAATCACCCTGATATGGACATCACTCCGTTAGCACGCATCATACTTGAAGGACGTTCGCGCAAGAGCGACCGCTGGGCAGAGCCCAAGGTGGCGAGAGCCACTCAGGAGGGTGTGTTGCGCAGTTTGTTGCGTAGAGCCGCCGACACTGAATTCGGCCGGCGCAACGACTTCCGCGCACTGCTGGCGGAAAAAGATGTCGCGGCGGCTTACCGACGGAAAGTCGCTTCTTGCGAATATGAAGATATCCGTGCCGACGTGATGCGGATGGTCAACGGCGAGAGCGACGTGCTATGGCCGGGACGCTGTCTGAACTATGCTCAATCGTCGGGCACGTCGGGAGGAAGATCGAAATATATACCGATCACCGGCGATTCTCTCCAACGATGCCATTACAGGGGTGCCTCCTACACCGTGGCCCATTATCTGCGGCACAATCCGGAATCGCGCATGTTTTCCGGGAAAGGATTCATTCTCGGAGGCTCTTTCGCCAGCGAGCTGAAGCCTGCGGATCCGCGCGTGAAGATCGGCGACCTTAGCGCCACTCTGATAGACTGCATCAATCCCTTGGCCGGGCTCTTCCGCATCCCCTCAAAGCGAATAGCCCTCATGCCCGACTGGGAGGAGAAACTTCCTGCACTCGTTGAGGCTTCGGCGTCGGCCAATGTGACCAACATTTCCGGAGTGCCCTCCTGGTTCCTGACTGTGATCAAGGAGGTGATGAAAAAGCGGGGCGTCGATAAAATTTCCGACGCGTGGCCCAATCTCGAGGTCTTCTTCCACGGCGGCATATCTTTCGCCCCTTATCGCGAAATATACAGCAGCATAACCGATCCGAAGAAGATGCATTTCATGGAGAGCTATAACGCTTCGGAGGGTTTCTTCGCCGCTCAAGACCGACTTGACGAGCCGGGGATGCTCCTCGTGCTCGACAACGATATTTTTTACGAGTTCCTCGACGTCGATGACCCTTTGGCAGAGCCTATTGGAGCGTGGGAGGCAAAAGAGGGAAAAGTCTACGAAATGATGATCAGTTCAAGCAACGGCCTTTGGCGTTATCGGCTAGGCGACACAGTGAGGGTGGAAACCGTCAATCCGCTGCGCATATCAGTGGCGGGACGCACGAAATGCTTCATCAACGCTTTCGGCGAAGAAGTGATGGAAGAGAACGCCGAGCATGCGATTGCCGAGGCGTGCCGGGAATCGGGGGCGGTTGTGAGGAATTATACGGCGGCTCCGGTTTTCGCCGACTCCGCCCGCCGCGGTCGGCATCAATGGCTGATAGAATGGGAGCGCGAACCCTCCGACATCGGCAAGTTCGCGGAAATCCTCGATGACGCGTTGCGCCGGGTGAACTCCGATTATGACGCCAAGCGTTCGCACACCATTTTCCTTGACGGTCCGGAGATCATCAGCGTTCCTGCAGGCACGTTCGACCGCTGGCTTGCCTCCGTAGGCAACCGCAAGCTTGGCGGCCAGCGAAAGGTGCCCCGGCTGGCCAACGACCGCAAAATCGCCGATCAGTTGCTCACGCTGATAAATAACTGAAAAGGCAAAAGCAAAAAACAGGCTGCATTTCCTTGGAAATGCAGCCTGATTTTTTTTTGCTTAGATAGCTAACTTAGCTTTGCTATTATAATAGCTTGATTATTTTGATGATGTCGCCGGTGGAGACTCTGACGATTGCTGCCTGGCCGGCTACTACACCTTCGATGCGGGCAGTTTCGATGCGGGGAGCGGAATCGTGAAGTTTCATTCCCGAAACCGAGAAGACTTCCAGACGGTCGATCGGCATGGTGGAGGAGACTTCAATCACATCACCCGAGCGGCGGGCAGAAACATGGATCTCGCCGAGATCGGCAATCTCCTCGAGAACAGAACTCTGGGCGATGCTGAAGCGGCCCCATTCCGGATGTGCGGCCCATTGATTCATGGAGACGCGGGTGGTCAGAAGATATATATGCTTGTAATCACCGTCGGCGTCTTCAAGGCCTGAGAAAGCTTCATGGTCGAGTTCCGGAATGTTGGCACCGAGTCGTCCGGCTTCGATCTCGGTAAGATGCGAGGCGTTGCGGAAAGCATGACTTTCGATTTTTTTCACATCGGAGTCAAGAATGATTCTGGTCACTCCGCTGTTGTTGGCGTAGGCTCCTTCTCCTATAGTGGCGCCGCTGACAATAGCGTTGGCCGGAGCGGAGACATAAGAGGCAAAAAGAGCGGGGGCACCTTCGGAATTGCTCTGCGGAAGTTCCGCCAAACCTTTGTCGAAGAAAAATGCGCCAACACCCACATGACGGAGATCCTCCTTGCCGAGCGTTACCTCGCCGAGGGTCGGGATGGCGGCGAAAGCGTAATCGCCAATCGAGTGGACGCTTTTCAGGTCGGCAGAGCGGAGAGCTGTGCCGTAGAAAGCACGGTCGCCGATTTCTTCGACGGTTGCCGGAATCGCGATGTCGAGGCTTGAGCAGCCCTCGAAAGTCGCGGCGGGGATGATGCTGATGCCGTCGCCAAACTGCACTGTCCTAAGTTTCGGACAATGGCGGAACACACCGTCGCCAAGCTCCGGATTTCCCGCAAACGAAACCGATGCGAGCTTCGGGGAGTCTCCGAAAGCATTATTCCCAATGGAGATCACCGTGGCCGGGATGCTTACAGAGGTTAAGGCTGCGCCTGCGAAAGCCGATTCTCCGATAGAGGCTGCCTCGGCCGGGAAAACAAACTGTTCCACCGACGATCCCACCAGCATATAGGCGGGGATTTCGGAGAGAACGACCCCAGACATGTCAAGGTTTTTCACCGTTGCGGGAAGTTTCTTGAGCAGAGCGATATCCTCGGCCGACATAGATCCGCGGAGGGTTACTTTTGAGTCGCCGGAACTTATAATATCGTTGAGGTCATGGCGGAATTCGCCGGGATTGATGCTTATGTCGATCGCAGCGGCGGGGATTGCGGCGATCAGCAGAGCTGAGGCGAAAGAGAAGAATTTCATATTTGATCTGATCATTAAGAGTCGAATGTTTGGTTTTGTTTGGGTGGTTTGTGACGCGATCATCAGTTGATCACGAGGATCTTCGAGACTTTAGCGAAGCTTTCGTCGTTGGGGCCGTTGGCCGCAAGCACGAAATAAACTCCGGCCGGCACTCGCTTATGGTTGAGGTTGGTGACGTCCCACTGAAGCTGGCCCGAAGAAGCGAGACCAAGATCCTTCATAAGGTTTCCGGATGCGTCGACGATCTTGACCGTAGCGTTTTCGGGGAGATTGTCGATAGTGACATATCCGAAATAGTCGGGATTGACCGGATTGGGATATGCGCGGGCCTGATTTCCCTCCGAACCTCCGTCTTCTCCAGAGAGGAAGAGCTCGCAGAGGCCGAGACTTGTCGACACCATGATGGAATTTGTCGACGGATTGAAACAGATGCCGTAGACATTGTTGTCGACTATGTCGGAATTGTCGGTGGTATATGTCTTTATGATCGTGCGGCCGTCGGCTGAAGTGCAAACGAGGCCAGCGCCCTGAGTGCCGAACCATTTGCGACCCTGGGAATCGATTGTCATGGCGTAGACTGCAATTCCATCGAGCAGATAGTCGGCGAGGTTGGTTCCGTCGTTGCGTGGCACCTTTATGCGGCGGGCATCGGGCGAACCGGTGAGGGCAGTGCGGGGATTGAAGGTGAAAACGCCTTTGGTGTAGCCGACCCAAACAAGTCCTGTGGCAGGATCCTCAAGCCAAGAGCGTACGTAACTGAGATCGATTTTCTTCCCGTCCTGATCTGTGATTGAAGACATCTGATACTCGTCCCAACCGTTTTCGTTTTCGGGGTTGCCGTGATGGTTGATTACGCGTATGCCGGATGTGACGGCTCCTGCGAAAAAGAGGATGGTGTTTTTATTGTTGCCCGAGTTAAGGGCAAATACCGAGCATGCGGCCTGAACCGGAAGGTTATTGATGGTGTGAACTTTAAAGGGCCGGTAAGTCGCCTGTGAAGTTGTTGCGGCGCGGTCGGAGGGCGACCAATACCAGAGTTGGGCGGTAGTGTAGTTGCTGGCTTCATTTGCGTCGGCGTCGATATAGGGTATCCACATATATCCGGAACTGTCGAAAGCCGGTACTCCGAAGATGCATTGCTGCGGCCAAGACGTGGAATGGTTATCGGGCACGATTTCCACGAATCCGGGTTTGCCATAGCCATGAAATTCATCGCTTGGTTTGGAGAAGTGGAGGGAATTGTCGACATTCTTCAGGTCGAGCCGAAGAATGCCTCCCTTGGGGGACCCACAATAGACCTGATCAGTGTTGTTGGGGTCTATTACCAGCCCATTGGGGGTGTTAATCAGCATAGCCGGGTTATTGCCCCGGTATGAAATCGACATCGGTGTCCATTGCATGTTTTTATAGGCACTGATGAGGTCAGGGGTTTCAATATATGGATTGACGTATCCATAGCCGTGGTTCCGGACGAGCACACCATATTCCGGATGAATCGCCATCCATTGCGAGATTAGGGAGTTGGCGGCATTGGGCTGCATATAGTCGCGAGTAAGCGTCCACGAGGAACCACCATCGGAGGGTATACTTTTCGACGCTATCCCATTTCGGCCTGATCCGAACCAAAATACCCTGCCGTCGAAGGAATTCGCTATTGACCCCTTATCTAAGGTTTCAAGCCGGTATGAGGTCTCTTTATATTCCTGGTCGAAGGTTCTTATCCGATCTGGGCTTACGATATAAATCATCTTTTCGCCGCGATTCAGATCTGTCTCATTTGCGGCAGATGAAACGGCGGTTGCGGAGAATCCGTCGCCTGTGGCGACAAGATAGCTTACCTGGCGGTTCTGCCGTGTGCCATAAAGAAGGTATAGCCTTTGCCCGAATGGCATTATACTAAGCGTGCGTTTGAAATCTGGGATCTTTGTCAATTCGCTGAGATTGAATGCATTTGGCGAGCCGTAATAAAGTCCGTCATCGGTGGAAACCAGTATTTTGTCGGCAAAGCGGGTTGCTGAATATAGCTTTGTGTGGAAAATACGCGATGTTTCGACTTCTCCTTTTTTCACATCGAGAATAACATAGCCGAAATCCGTGGCCAAATAGGCGAATCCGGATTCAGAGTCGAAAGAGATACTGTTTACCTGCCTGGAGAGGTCGGCATCTGCGAGCATGAGGGCGGGTATATTGACCACGTCGCCATTGTCGTATAGCACATCGATGTTGCCGTTACGGTATGCGATGAGCAGATACTTGTCGTCATAGTTGTAGGCGGCGTGCGCCACGGTGTTTTCTGAAAGGATGTTGGATGAGTTCAGATAGTCAAATTCCTCAGCTTCCTTGTCCCAACGGATGATATTGAGAGGGGAGGTTTCACCGACAGGATCACCGTCTACATATTTCGTCATGTAGGCGATGAAGTAGACATATTTTTGGGTGTCGAAAATATGCTGATATTGTCCATCGAGCGACGGGTGGATGCGCCAGGACTCGGCTTTGGCCGGGATGGCGCACGAGATGATGAGGATCAGGCAGAGGAGGAGGAAATCGCGGAGCTTGCGCAGGGCGCGGCCGCGATGGGAGATGGCGTTCTTGTCGTCGGCGCTCATCTCGGCGAAGCATTTCCCGGTTTCGCGGGCGCGGAACACAGGGTCGTAGCCGAAGCCGCCGTCGCCGTGGCATTCGGTGGCGATGTCGCCTTCGACGCTTCCGGTGAAGCAGTGTTCCTCGCCTTGGGCGGCAAGGGCGATGCAGGTGGCGAAAGAGGCATGCCGGTCGGCGACACCCTCCATTTCGTGCAGGAGCTTCTTGACATTGTCGGCCGGAGTGCAATGCTCGCCGGCATATCGGGCGCTATATACGCCCGGCGCGCCGCCGAGCGCGTCGACCATCAGCCCCGTGTCGTCGGCGAAGCAGTCGTAACCGTAGCGGTCGCGAACCCACCGCGCCTTGATCAGGGCATTCCCTTCGAGAGTGTCGGCCGTCTCCGGAATTTCATCGTGACAGCCGATCTCGGCCAGGGATACGATTTCAAACCCGTCGGAAACGATCCGGCGGGCTTCTTCAAGTTTATGCTGATTGTTTGTTGCGAAAACGAGTCTCTTGATGCGGTTCATACTGTTAGTTAACGTTTCCGCGCGCATTCTTATTGTAAGGGCTTATTTGCGGCCGATGCAGGTGTATTCGAAGCCATCCGCCCGAAGTTCGTCGGCGTCGTAGATGTTGCGGCCGTCGATCACGAGCGGAGTGCGCATCGTGCGCTTGAGCACCTTCCAGGAGGGGAGACGGAACTGCTTCCACTCCGTGAGGAGCAGGATGGCGTCGGCGTCGAGTGCGGCTTCGTAGATGTCGGAAGCATAATAGATGGTGTCTCCGATGCGGCGTCGGCATTCGTCCATGGCCACGGGGTCATAGGCCACGACGTCAGCGCCGGCTTCGAGCAGGCGGGCGATCACGCGGAGAGCCGGAGCCTCGCGCATGTCGTCGGTGTCGGGCTTGAAGGCAAGCCCCCAGAGGGCGATGCGGCGCCCTTTGAGATCGCCGCAGAAACGCTCCGAGAGTTTCTCGAACAGACGTTCTTTCTGGCGCTCGTTGACATTCTCAACGGCCGTGAGCACTTCCATGGTGTAGCCGTTTTTGGCGGCGGTCTTGATAAGCGCTTTCACATCTTTGGGGAAGCAGGAGCCTCCGTAGCCGCAGCCGGGATAAAGGAATTTGGAGCCGATGCGGGTGTCGGCGCCGATGCCCTTGCGCACCATGTTGACGTCAGCTCCCACGAGCTCGCAGAGATTGGCTATGTCGTTCATGAACGATATGCGGGTGGCGAGCATCGAGTTGGCGGCATATTTGATCATCTCGGCCGACGGGATGTCGGTGAATATCATGCGGTAGTTGTTGAGCATGAACGGCTTATATAGCTGTTCCATGAGCTTGCGGGCACGGTCGCTCTCGACTCCGACCACCACGCGGTCGGGATTCATGAAGTCGCTCACAGCCTTCCCTTCCTTGAGGAATTCCGGGTTGGAGGCCACATCAAAGGGGATGTCGACGCCACGCTTGGCGAGCTCGCCGGCGATGGCTTCCTTCACCTTGATCGAGGTGCCGACCGGCACGGTCGATTTGGTCACCACGAGCTTGTAATCCTTCATCGAGCGGCCGATGGTGCGGGCCACTTCGAGCACATAATGAAGGTCGGCCGAGCCGTCTTCGTCGGGTGGCGTGCCCACGGCCGAGAAGATCACTTCCACGTCGTCGATGATTTCAGTGAGATCGGTTGTGAAACGCAGGCGTCCCTCGGCATGGTTGCGCACCACTTTCTCGTCGAGGCCCGGCTCATATATAGGCACGTCTCCGCGTTCGAGACGCTCGATTTTCGACTTGTCGACATCGACGCAGGTAACGTCGACTCCCATTTCTGCGAAACATGTGCCGGATACGAGTCCGACGTAGCCTGTTCCAACTATAGCTATTTTCATACGATAGTGTTCTGAAAAATGTGTTCGCTCCTTCAGGAGGCTTGCGGGACCATCGGTGTGATCCCGTCATAATAACGTAAGTTAATTATTTCTAATTGTGGTTAAGTGGCCGTGTTCCGGCATTTTTTGAGTCGCGGGGAGCGGATTATTCGTAGCGGATCCGCGATTTGCGGAGCACTTTCCAATAACCCTGCTCGAAGATTGCAGTTCCGGCGCTCTCGGTTACGATGCGTCTGACTCCGACCGTGTCGTTGAGGTCTTCGCCGGTGCATGCGCCCATGAGATATTGTTCCGGAGAGGAGAGAAGGCGGCTGACCACTACGGGGTCGTCGACCACTCGGAATGTTCCGACAAGACCGTCGTCGGTGTCGAGGCGGAACACGGTGTTCTCGCTGTTGATGCGGCGGTCGGCGCGGACGAAAAATCCGCGTGTGTTTGCGCGGCCGAGATATATTTCGCGGAGGATCGGTTTCTCCTCGCGCTGAGGAGCGGCTTTCGGGGCGCGTTCTTCAGGCGCCTGTCGGCGCGGCTGTTCGGGTTCGGCGATTTCCTCTCTTGCCGGGCGGGCGGGACGTTCTGCCGGGCGGAAACGGTCGGCGCGCGCCTCTTCGGCTTCTGCAAGACGCTCGCCGCGAAGACGCTCGATCTGCGCGAGTAGCCGCTTGTTTTCGAGCTTCATTTTCTCAAGCTGACCGCCGATGTCGGCCGAACGCGACTCCTCCTCCTCGAGACGGCGGCGGAGCGATTCGATCTCTTCATTTTTCTTGGATATTGCCGCGCGGGCTTTGCTGCGGAGCTCATCGCTGTCGCCTTCGTCATCGCCGCTGCCCGAGGGTTGCTTCTTCATTAGGTTGGCGGCGTAGACCACGAGCCATATCACCACTCCGACAAGAATGCAGAGCACTATGATATAGGTTACGGTGTGGTTCTCCTCCTGCTGCGAGGGGGTGACTTCCGATTCGGCGGCATCTTTGGCCACGGCTTCCTGATCGGCGAGCGGATCCTGAGGAGTGGCTGCGGCCGGATCGAAACTGTCGGCGGCGTTGCCGGCGGCCGTGTCTGCCGGCTGGGCGGCTGCCGGTTCCGGAGCTGCGGAAGGAGCCGACACCTCCATTTTCATCAGCTTTGAGCGCACGGTGCCCTTAGCCCCCTTTCCCTGGGCGCTGAGGCCGGGCGACTCAAAGAATGTGACCGACCAATATTTCACGAGTTTCTCCTTGTCCCAGGAGGCGTAATCTTTCGGGACCGACACCGCCATGAAGGCCTTGAGGTTTTCTTTTTCCTTCTCCTTAAGCTTGGGAGTGAGCTCTGCCATCGAAGAGGCGGAAACCTCGTCGAGATAGCCCGAGCCGTTGTTGGCCCAGCGGAGATATGCCTTGGCGGTGATGGCGCGGGCCTCGTCCATTTCCTTATCAGTGACGGCGGCAGCGGGGAGAGCAGCGACAACAGCGGCTGCGATTGCAATGAGGCCTTTGAATATCTTCATATCTAAAGAATTAAGTGAAAGTCGAATTTTAGTTAAAGTTCCTTCCGCAGGCGCGCCACGGGGATGCCGAGGCGGTCGCGATATTTCGCCACCGTTCGCCGGGAGAGGTCGAAGCCGAGCGAGTTCATCTCCTCCATGAGGCGCTGGTCGCTCAGAGGATGGCGCTTGTCTTCGGCGTTGACGAGCGATTCGAGGCGCGCTTCGATCTTGCGGTTGGTCTGCTCCTCCGTTCCCTCCTTCTTCTCGCTGAAGAAGAAGCGCAGGGGAAACACGCCCCATGAGGTGGCCACAAATTTATTGTTTGTGGCCCTGGAAATGACCGACATGTCGAGTCCGGTCAGATCGGAGACATCTTTGATCATCATAGGACGCAGGCGATAGACATCTTGCGTCAGGAAATATTCCTTCTGAATCTTCAGGATCGCCGACATCACGGTCATCATCGTCTGCTGGCGCTGGGAGAGGATGCGGATGAAATCGCGGGCGTCGTTATAACGGCTCACGATATATTCCGATCCTTTGCGGGGACGGCCTGTCGGAGTGCGGTCGGCTGTGGCAATGGCCTGCTCGAAAGTCTGCGACACCCGGAGCTCGGGGATCCTGTTGTTGAGCGTCACGGTGAGTTCGCCGTCGGTGTCGTCGATCAGGAAGTCGGGCACTATGACATTGGCCGAATCGGTGGGATCGGAGCTCATCGACGCGCCCGGTTTCGGATTGAGGCCCGTGATGAGCTTTATCGCTTTGTCGACCTCGTCGCGGTCTGCTCCGAGGCGCGTTATGATTCGGGGCTTATGCTTGAGAGTGAATTCATAGTAAGCCTCGTCGATGATTCTGAGGGCGAGGTCGCGCACAGGGTCTGCCGGCAAAGCCTCGAGCTGGAGCCGGAGGCATTCGCGGAGGTCGGAAGCCCCGATGCCCGGAGGGTCGAGGCTCTGCACGGTCTGCAGTGCGAGCCGGGCTTCGTCGGGAGCGAGGTCGAGACCTTCGCGGAAAGCCATCTGGTCGACGAGCTCGCCGAGGTCGGCGCGCAGATAGCCGTTGCCGTCGAGGTTGCCTATGAGATAGCGCGCTCCCTGTTCCACCCGCGGGGGAAGGTTGCGCTCCGGGAGCTGGGCGTTGAGGTAGTCGTAGAGGCTTGCCGACGTGTCGGCCGGCGAGAACTCGTATTCCTCGCGGGCGCCTTGCGAGAGAGCATAGAGCGGATAACGTCTGATATCCTCTTCGGTGGTCTCCTCTTTCTCCTCAAGGGCCTCGTTTTCCTCCAGCTCGCGCTCCACAGCCTCTTCGAGTTCGGGCGCATTGAGCTCCAGCATCTTCACGAAGCGAAGCTGCTGCTGCGACAGAATGGGCCGCTGGCTCAGGGTCTGGCGCGTCTCAAGATTTTGCGAGGATGATGCCATTGTGTGCGGTGAAGCGGATGTCAGACATTCAACAGATGCTTTGCTGTTAAAAACGGCGCACTGTTTAGAATTGCAAATTTACTACAATTTGGCAAGTTTACAAAATAATATGGCGGCAACCCGTTAGAATTACCGCCATAGTTTTGTTCGTACAGAAAGTGGGACTCGAACCCACACAGCCCTTCCGGGCCAGGGGATTTTAAGTCCCCCGTGTCTACCATTCCACCATTTCTGCCCTTGACCGGGCCGAAGGGTGTTCCCGATTTGTGAACGCCCTGCCGGAGTTATGATGTGCAAAATTAATCATTTGTGGCCAAATTCCCCAATCCGCAGCCTTATTTATTTACTTTTCTTTTCGGTTTTGGTTATTTTAACACTGCGCTGCAAAAATATAGCAGTCATTTCTTTTTCCTTTGCAACATGAAACCGCCCCCGGACAATCCGGGGACTAAAAGATTTGGCTTATGAATGCACAGGTTTTCAATCCGGGATCGACCACTTATGTGAAAAGGAGTTACGCACCGACGCAGCGGCTTTTCATCACCCCCTCGGGGACAGGGCATCAGATGCGTTATGGCGACAGGGTATATGTGCGTCTGATCATGTCGGGGCGCACGGTGTGCGAGTTTACGACCGTCTCGGCCAATGATCTGAGCGAAGTTTTAGGGATGCTGCGGGTGCAGACGCGCGGACTCGAGGGGCTGGGCAATCTGTATGTGCGCAATATCAGCCGGGGCTGGAGCATAGATCGTCCGCTCAAGCTCTATGGAGACCGCAGCGCGCTTCGCCGGCGTCAGTCGGGGCCGACTCTTTTCGGCCATCCGGTCTATTCTCCGCTTCCCTGCGGAGTGGCAGCCTCCGCATCGGCGCCGGCGCATCATCGTTCCGGCGACCGGATGCTGATGCCCTGGGAGACGCATTAATCGAATAATTTTTTCTAACTTTGCATTCGGTTCCCCGGCAACATCACCTCCGGGGTTAATCCAACCGACTGAAATGGCAATTATAGAATTAACATCTCTCGAAGAGGAGGGGGCGCGGATGTTTTCGTCGCTCACCGACGCTCAGCTCCGCAACCGGGTTGACCCGGAGCGGGGATTGCTGATAGTTGAAAGTCCGAAGGTGATCAGGGTGGCTCTCGGAGCGGGCTATGAGCCGGTGGCCCTGATGATGGAGCGCAGGCATATCTGCGGGGATGCCGCCGACATAATAGGGCGTTGCGGCGACATTCCGGTCTATACGGCCGGTCGGGAACTGCTTGCCGGGATCACGGGCTATTCGCTGACGCGGGGAGTGCTGTGCGCGATGCGCCGGCGCCGGGCGGCAACGGCCGAAGAGATCTGTCGCGACGCGCGGCGGGTGGTGGTGATCGACGGCGTGTGCGACACGACCAACATCGGCGCCATCTTCCGGTCGGCGGCCGCGCTCGGTATCGACGGAGTCCTGCTTACGCCCGATGCCTGCGATCCGCTGAACCGCCGGGCCGTGCGCGTGTCGATGGGGACGGTGTTTCTCGTGCCCTGGGCAAGACTTTCCGGAGGAATGGCGCAATTGCGCGGCTTAGGGTTCAAGACGGTGGCGATGGCTCTGCGCAAAGACTCCGTTTCGCTGCGCGACCCGGGGCTTGCAGCCGAGCCGAAGCTCGCCATAATAATGGGCACCGAAGGCGACGGCCTCTCCGACAAGGTGATCGAAGAGGCCGACTATACGGTTATGATTCCCATGAGGCGCGGCGTCGATTCGCTCAATGTCGCCGCGGCCTCGGCCGTGGCCTTCTGGGAGCTTTGCCGATGACCCGGATTTTGCCGGCGGCGCGAATGTGCGACATGCGCGAGGGACGGCAATCGGGAACGGGAATCAGGGATTGTAGAAATCTTTATTATAGAAATCGAGAATCTCGTTGGCGGCCTTGTGCGCCTCTTTGGCGCGGCTGTCGGGATTGATTCGGATCGCGGCGAGGAAGTCGTTGATGGCGAGGCTTCGTTTCGAGGCTCCCCAATGTTTCATGCCGCGCATGGTGAGAGCTTCGTCATCGCCGGGATTTTCGACGATATATGCGTCGAGCCGGCTTACGGCCTCCTCATAAGGGAGGCCTTTGATGTTTTCTTTCAATTGCTGGATTGTCATGGCATTCGGTTTTGGATTTGTGTCGAAACGCCCGGTGGCTCCCCGGGCGGCTCAGAGCGCTATTCTCGCAGAGCGCACCTCCCGGTCGATGAAGACCGAGGCAAGGGAATCGAATGTTTCGGAGCTTTCGGTGGTGAGATATTCCACTTGCCCCCCTTTGGAACATTTGGTTTCGATTTCGGGATGCCGGCGCAGATAGTCGGCAAGACTCTTCGCCACAATTTCCCCCTGCGAGAGGATTCGGATATTATCGGGAACGTATCGGCTGATTTTCGGAAGAAGGATCGGATAGTGGGTGCAGCCGAGCAGGAGAGTATCAATCTGCGGGTCTTTGCCGAGGATCTCGTCGAGATATTTCTTCACGAAATAGTCGGCGCCCGGTCCGGAGGCTTCATTGGTTTCGATCAGAGGCACCCACATGGGGCAACCGAGTTCCGTGATCCGCATGTCGGGATAGAGTTTGGCTATTTCCATTCTGTAGGAATGGCTCTTGACGGTTCCCGGGGTGGCGAGCAGACCGACATGGCCCGAGCGGGTGATGTCGCCGACTGCTTCCACCGTGGGGCGGATCACTCCGAGCACCCTCCGGTCGGGGTATGAGACGGGGAGCACATGCTGCTGGATGGAGCGGAGGGCTTTGGCCGAAGCAGTGTTGCAGGCGAGGATCACGAGATGGCACCCGCGGCGGAAGAGTTCTTCCACGGCCTGGCGGGTGAAGTCGAACACCACGTCGAAGCTTCGTGTGCCGTAAGGGGCGCGCGCGTTGTCGCCCAGATAGAGGTAGTCATATTCCGGCAGCTCCGCGAGGATCTCCTTCAGGATGGTTAGTCCTCCGTAGCCTGAGTCGAACACTCCGATTTGTCCCTGCATAATTTCCGGTTGTTGGGGGTGAGATATAGATGAGTCAAAAAGAAATCCGGCTGCCTTTGGCGAGGCAGCCGGACGCTTATGTGAGTTTTATTTGATTCCGAGTTTTGCCTTCACCTTGGGAGTGATGTCTTCGGTGGGCGCTCCGTAGTAGAGGGTGAGCTGCGGATTGTTGTCCTGGATCAGAGAGAAACCACCTTCGCGGCCTACAGCCTCGACGGCCGTCTTGAGTTTCGCGAAGATCGGAGCCATGAGTTCCTGCTGCATCTTGGCGAGGTCCTGCTGAGCCTGCTGTTCGAACTGCTGAACTTTCTGCTGCTGGTCGGTGAATTCGCGGGTCTTGCGGTCTTTGATGGCCTGGAGCTCGTCGGGTTTCATATTGTTGAGCTCGTCGTAGAGACGTTTCATCTCTTCTCCGAGGCGGGCATATTCATCTTCATATTTCTTGGAAGCGTCGGCGAGTTTGGTCTGGGCCTCCGTGGTCTCAGGCATTGCCTGAACGATAGTGTTGGTGTCTACAAGACCGATTTTCACTGTTTGCGCCGAAGCGCCGAACATGGGCAGGGCGATTGCCACTGCGAGCAAAATTTTCTTTAACATTTCTTATGGTTGATTTAGTTATATTATTTTGAATATCCGAGTTTGTTGAGCACTTCGTTGCTGACGTCGATTCTGGGGGAAGCGAACACGATGCTCTGGCTGGAGGCGCGGTCGAAGATCACCTGATATCCCTTCTCTTCCGACACGGCTTTCACCGCGTTGTAGACATCTTCCTGAATCGGTTTGATCAAGGCCTGACGTTTCTTGTAGAGCTCTCCTTCGGGACCGAAATATTTGTAGCGGAGGTCGGTGACTTCCTTCTCTTTAGCCACGATTTCATCCTCGCGTTTCTTTTTCTGGTCGTCGGTGAGGAAGACCATGTCGGTCTCGTAGTTGCGATAGAGGGTCTCGGCCTCTTTCGCCATGTCGTTGACTTCCTTTTCCCAGCGCTGGCTCACCTGGTTGAGCTGTTCGTTGGCCATCTCGTAGGCCGGAATGTTGCGGAGCACGTATTCCATGTCGATCAACGCGAATTTCTGAGCCGAAGCTGTCAGAGCGCCTGCAAAGGCGATGCAGACTGCCAATATTATCTTTTTCATCTTATTCGGTTTTAGTTAATTTCTTGGTTCTGTTGGTTATGTCTAAGACATTTCAACAAGGGAAATGGTTTAACCGGCCATTAGGGGAGAGAGGCCTGCGAATTCCACTGATCAGAACTCCTGGCCGAGGACGAAGTGCACCTGGCTTCCGCCACGTTCGCCCCAGACCTTGTCGAAACCGTAGGCCCAGTCGATGCCGAGGAAACCGAGCACGCTGAGGTAGACGCGGGCGCCGACGCCGGCGCTTCGCTTCAGGGTGAATGGGGAGAAATCCTTGACGCTCGTCCAGCAGTTACCGGCTTCGGCGAAGGCGATGGCATAGATCGTGGTGGTCGGCTGGAGCATGAATGGGAAGTGGAGCTCCATGGTGAACTTGCCGTAGGCGTAGCCTTCGTAACCTGAAGGTGTGAACTGACCGTTGTCATAACCTCGCATTGCGATTGTCTCGGTGGCGTAGGTATAGCTGCCTGTCATTCCGTCGCCTCCGAAATAGAATGTTTCGAAAGGCGTCTTGAGATATTTGTTCCAGCTTCCGAGCAGGCCGAAGTCGGCGCGGGTCATGAGCACGAGTGTCCATTTTCCATCGGGGTCGGTCAGCGGGGTGAATGTCTTGCTCTTGAAGCGGAGTTTCCAGTATTCGATCCAGCGGTAGAGTTTTCCGCGGGCCGCTTCGCGCGAATCTTCGTCGGTGTTGAAATAGCTGGCGGCCTCGGAGAGCGACTTCCAGTTTCTCTTTCCGAAGAGAGATGCGGGAGGAGTGGCCGTGAAATCGATGGTGAACGTCGATCCGCGGCGTGTATAGATCGGGTTGTCGATGCTCGAGCGCGACAGGGTTAGGCCGAGCGTCAGGGAGTTCGACGTTCCGTTGCGCATATAGTAGAGATAATCCCAGTTCTTGAGGTAATACCAGCGATAGGCGAGCTGCGCCTGGAACTGGAAGAAGTCGTCGGGCCAGCTGAGACGGGTTCCGAACCCTACGCTCACGCCTGCGAGCTGAAGCACCTTGTTGGGGTCGTAGGCGTTCTGGATGGCATAGGTGGAATAGTTGGTGTTGTAGCTATACTGGCTCCAGACGGCGTTCTGGTAGGCGGAGCTCCAGGCGTCGTTGTAGAACTGGGAGTTGATGCCGGTCGAACGGCTGAAGTCAACTGAGACAGCGAGCGAGTTGGGGCGGCTGCCGCCGATCCAGGGGTCGTAGAAGCTGATCGAATAGCTCTGGTAATATTTGGCGTTGGTCTGGGCGGAGATTGAGAAAGTCTGTCCGTCGCCGCGGGGGATGATTCCCTTATAGCTCTTCGGGTTGAAGAGGTTGCGCATGGAGAAGTTTCCGAACGAGAGCTGCACCTGGCCGGTGAGGCCGGTCTGGCCCCAGCCGAACGAGATCTGGAACTTGTCGTTGGCCTTCGATTCGAGGTTGAAGACGATGTCGACCGTGCCGTCGTTTTCATTAGGCTCGGGTCGGATGTCCATGTTCTCGGGGTTGAAGTGTTCGGAAGCTGCGATCTCGCGGGCCGAACGCATGAGGTCGCTCTTGGAGAATAGTTCGCCGGGGCGCACGCGGAGCTCGCGGCGGATCACTTTTTCGTAGAGCTGGTCGTTACCGTTGATCACCACGCGGTTGATTCTTGCCTGCGGACCTTCGATAAGACGCATCTGGAGTGCGATGCTGTCCCCCTTGATGCTCTCCTCGATTGGCACGATCTGGAAGAAGAGATAGCCGTTGTCGAGATAAAGGTTGGCCACGGCGTCGTCATCTTCGGTGGTGCGCTTGTTGAGCATCTTCTGGTTGTAGACCTCGCCGGGATACATTCCGAGCAGGTTGTCGAGCACCTCGGTTGGATAGACCGTATTGCCGACCCAGGAGATGTCGCTGATATAATATTTTTGGCCCTCCTCGACGTCGATATAGACGTCGACGCGGTTGTCGTTGTATTTCACCACGCTGTCGCTCAGAATCTTGGCGTCGCGGTAGCCGAGTTCGTTATATTTGTCGACGATCCGCTTGAGGTCGTCTTCAAAATCGCGCTCCACGAATTTCTTCTGCTTGAAGATATTGAGAATGTTGCCGTTCTCGTTGGTCTTCTTCATGGTGCGTTTGATCTTGTTGTCGGAGAGGACCTTATTGCCGGTGATGTAGATCTTGTGGACTTTGACCTTGTTGTTGCGGTTCACGTCGATGTTGAGGATCACCTGGTTTTCTTTCGAGAGGTCGGGCTGCTGCACGATTTTGACATCGGCGTTTTTGAAACCCTTTTTCGAATAATAGTCGAGGATTACTTTCTTGACCTGGGCGATGATGTTGGGGGTGAGCTGCTGTCCGGGCACCATTCCGAGTCGCTCCTCAATATCTTTCTTTTCGCCCCCTTTGACGCCGGAGAATCTCATTTCCGACATTCTGGGTTGCTGCCGGAGGGCTATTTCGAGCCAGATTTTGTCACCGGCGATCTTGTCGACGTTGATCTGGACTTTTGAGTAAAGGCCCTGCTTCCAGAAACGGCGCACGGCGTCGGTGATTTCCTGTCCCGGCACTTCGATTTTGTCGCCGACAGAGAGGCCTGAATAGCCGATCACCACATAGTCGTCGGCGCTTTTCACTCCCGAAACGCGGATGCCTCCGATTTCATAAGTTTTCGGCAGGGGGGAATAGATTATTTCCGGATTGAAGACAGTGTCGACGTGTTGCTGGGGCGCTTCGAGTTTTATGTCGAGCGCCGAGGCCGCTACTGCCGGGAGAGTGGCAAGCAATATAAGGATGTTCCGAAAAAGTTTCATATTTATTTGGAAGGGTGCGGGTTCAGATAGTGTTGGGCGTGTTTAGATAGTTTCATCGGGTGCGGAATCGGTTTTCACCTGGTCGCCGGTCATTCCGAACCGCCGTTCGCGGTGTTGGAAAGCGATCAGTGCCTTGGCATATTCGTTGCAGTCGAAGTCGGGCCAGAGCACGGGGGTGAAATAGAGTTCGCTGTATGCGATCTGCCAGAGCAGGAAATTGCTGATGCGGTGCTCGCCGCCGGTGCGGATGAGGAGGTCGGGATCGGGGATTCCGGCTGTGGCGAGATGGTCGGAGATGGTCTGGTCGGAGATGGAGTCGGGATCGATTTCTCCGCGGGCGGCCATTTCGGCGATTTGGCGCACTGCTCGTGTGATTTCCCAGCGCGACGAATAGCTGAGGCAGAGGTCGAGCTGCAGGCCGTCGCAGTCTTTGGTGGCTTCCACTCCGGCAGCAAGGTTTTTCTGCACTTCTTCCGGGAGACGGTCGATTTCGCCGAGCAGACGGATATGCACGTTGTTGGCTTTCAGCTCGGGAGTCTCCTGAAGGATTGTCCAGCCGATAAGGTGCATCAGGGTGTCGACTTCCGGCTGCGGCCGATGCCAGTTTTCCGTGGAGAAGGCGTAGAGCGTGAGATATTTGATGCCGAGGTCAGACGACATGCGGGTGATCCGGTTGACGCTGTTCACGCCTTCCACGTGTCCTTCAGTGCGCTCTTTGAGACGCTTGCGCGCCCATCGCCCGTTGCCGTCCATGATGATGGCCACGTGGCGGGGAAGACGCCGGGGGTCGAGCTGCTCTATGAGGTTGTCGGAAGTCTGCATATATTAATCTTTATAGTTGCAAACGGCGCAGCGTTTGCTGAACTCATAACTGATTGTGATTGTGAGCGTGGAATACCAGTCGGTGTTCTTCATGAAACCGCTCTTGATGCCGTAAGGGTCTTTGAGATGCTCTCCGTCGAGGCGGTCGGTGAAGGTTTTTTTCATGAGGAATTCGAGGCCGAGGTTCCATCGGAGGGCCGGCTTGTATTTGAAGCCGATGCCGAGTGGGATGGTGGCGGCTGCTCCGAATTTGCCGTCGGCTTTCCAGGCCGTCACGCCCAGGCCGGCGGTGATGTAGGGTGTCCAGCGTTTGAGCTTGCGGTATCTTTCCCCCATGCCGTAGTTGAAGAAGTGGAATTCCACCATTTCTCCAAGTTCGTAGAAGGTGGTGGTGAACTTGAAGTTCTCGCCGTCGGGAAGGATGTCGTCCATCTTCGAGGTGTCGCCTCCGAGACCGCCCACATAGAAGTTCGTCTTGAAGTTGAAGCGGGGATTGTAGATATACCTGAACAGGATTTCGGCGTCCCAGCTCGGACTGGCATAGAGGTTGGAGCTGGCGTCGCCCAGATATCCGGTCATGCCGATTCCGCCGCCTATGTCGAAGCGGTAGTCTTCCTGCGCCCTGGCCGCGAATGAGGCCGAAGCAGTTGCAAGAACGAGCAATATTTTCAAGAGGTTTCTCAAATCCTTCGTTTTTCTCGATTTTTGTTAGATCACGGGAGCGAAAGTGAGCTTTGTCAGCACGCCCTGCCAGATCGTGTTGTAGAGGCGATTGTCGGTGTCATAGCCTCCGAAAAGATAGATGTAGGGGCATTCCCATGTGATGGTTTCGCCGTCGACTTCATATTTGATCCGGCGCGGGCTGCGTTTCACTACTTTCCATGCGTCGGCAAGGTCGGATGATTTGACGGTTCCCATCACCACGTTGTCGCATCTGGTCATTGTGGGGATCATTTCGGGGAGCTGTAGCAGCTCGTTGCCCTTCGACCAGTTGACGCCGTTGTCGTAGGAGATATAGACGGTGCGGTTGAACGAGCCGTCGGTCTTGCGGCCTCCGAGCAGCATCCAGACGGTGAATTCGTTGAAGCCGTCGCCGGCGGAGTTTTTGCGATATGCGTAGTAGGGTATTATCGAACTGCCGTCGAGGGCGGGGATTCCTCCCTGCGAGAGGCGGATCCATTCGGCGCCGTCGAAGGCCCAGGTCGTGTCGGAGAGCGATCCGTCGGTTTTTGTTCCTCCGGTGAAGAATGCCACGGGGGAACTGGTCCATTTGTTCTGAAGGGTCACGAAGTTGGATGTTCCGCTGCGAGGGAAATCGGCGGGAGCTTCGGCCGCGTTGAGATCGCCTGCGGGATACTGGGCGAACACTGTCTTGTCTCCTTCGGTGGTCAGGCCGACAACCGTACTTACGTATGCACCGATCAACGATGACCAGCGCTGCCCGGTCGATGTCCAGGTGGCGAGGTCGTTGGAATGATATAACGTGCCGTCGTCGGAGAGCATGTAAAGCTCTGAGTCGGAGGCGGTAAATGTTTCGACTTTGGGAGTGAAGGGGAAGTTCACCCGGCGGCTTTGCCAGATGTTGTTGTAAAGGTCGGATGAAGCGGAGATGGTGTAGGTGCCGTCATTTTCCTGCACGAGGCAGACTGCGCGGTTGCCGAGCTTGACTGTGCGCTGGGCCACGGGGTCGGGCAGGCGGGAGGGAAGCTTGGCTTTCGCCAGATCGGTCCAGACGAGCGAGTCGGGATTCTCCTTGTGGACGTTGACCTTGATGCGGTAGGTTTTCGACATGCGGTCGTTGTCGGCCTTGACGGTGAGGGTGACGTTGCCGGTGAAGTCGATAGAGTCGGAGGGGTTCTCCTTATAGTCGATCTCGCCGGTGCGCACACTGCCTCCCGACATGCTGATCACTGCACTGCTGACATTGGTGGCAAACGTGATGTTGGCCACGACTTTGCTGATGTCGGTGCCCTTTCGGAGGGAGTCGGCGTTGAAAATCACCCCGTGGTCGAGGTCGATTGAGAAAAATGCCGAATCGAGGCCGAGGTTGGAAGAGTTGTATCTTAATGAGAATGCGGTTACTGCGACGTTGACCGGGTCGTTATATTCGAGGGAGTCGTCGTCGGAGTTGCAGCTTGTCAACAAAGCTGCCATAGCAGAGATCCCCACCCCGCATCTTAAAAGGAAATTCTGTAGCTTCACTCTTTATAAGGTGTTAATTAAGAGGCTGCACGGCGCCGCAGCGCTGCCAACCCAACACTCTGAAATCGCTTTCAGCGGGCGAGAGATCCCCGGAGAAGGCATTTTCAACTTGCAAAGTTAGCATTTCTTGGGAAATTAGGCGCTATAAAAACACTATAAAATAAGATTTAAGTTTTTTTAAGAGGCCTCGGAAGCCCCCGGTCGGCTTGGATTAGAGTCTTGGAAGAAGAGGTCTTCAGAACTCCTCGAGAGCGTGACCGGGTAGAGCCGGAGCTTTGATTCCGGAGCCGAGTCTGACGGATGAGCGTTCCCTGCGGATTTCGTCGTAAAGACCGGCCTTGATGAAACTGCCGAGAAGTTTCGCACCCCCTTCGACCATCAGCGACGTGATTCCGAATTCGGAGAAGAGACGTTCCATGTTGGCCTTCAACGGAATATCCGGGTCGAGTATAATCTTTCCTTCGTGGGCTTCTTCGGGGATGCGGGGTGAACTGAACATCACTCGTTTAGGGTCGCGTCCGGGCCAGTGGCGCACTGTGAGCGACGGATTGTCGTTGAGCCATGTGTCGGTGCCGACAAGGATGGCGTCGGCCATTGCTCTCTCCCGGTGCATGAGCCGGAGCGTTACGGGAGTGGAGAGCGCGACGGGACGTCCACCCTCGGCGGCGATGAATCCGTCGGCGCTTTCAGCCCATTTGAGCTGGATCCAGGGGCGCCGGAGTGTCTGCGCTGTGAAGAAGCGGCGGTTGATGGCCCGACATTCCGGCTCGAGTACATGCTCGACGACTTCGATGCCGGCGTCGCGCAGAATCTTAAGGCCGCGGCCCGCCACTTTCGGATTGGGATCGCCAGTGCCGATCACGGCTCGTCGAATTCCTTTCTCTTTGAGGAGAAGGGCGCAGGGCGGCGTCTTGCCGTAGTGGGAGCAGGGTTCGAGGGTGACGAATATGGTGGAGTCGCCGATGAGATGCTCGTCATCGGAACTTATGCTGGCGAAGGCGTTGACCTCGGCGTGTGGCTGACCGTATTCCCGGTGCCACCCTTCGCCGATGATGCGTCCGTCGGGAGCCACTATCACCGCCCCGACCTGCGGATTGGGCGACACGCGCCCGGCGCCGTTGGCGGCGAGCTGGAGCGCCCGGCGCATATATTTCTCATAATCCTGAGGCTGAATATCTTTCTCTGTTTCCATTTTATTCTGCAAAGTTTGCCAAATAAATTAAAATCTTATGCCGAACGAGGCCTGCAAGGTCTCTGTGAAGAGCGCGAAACCGATTGAATGGGTGTAATATGCGTTGCAACTGAATTTCGAAGTCGCTGAGGCAAACCATCTCCCGGAGCTGTAGTTGAGCGACAGCAGGAAGTCGATGCCGCTCGAGAGAAGCGTCTTTTTCCCGAGAGTGGTGTTGGCATAGGAGAAACATGCGCCGAGTTTCGGAAATGCCGAGACGTTGGCAAGAAAATGCTTGTTGCAGACCCAGTTGTAGGCATATCCGCCGATGGCGTTGACCGAGTTGTAATGAAGCTTGTAGGTGTCGATGGGATAGTTGTAGTAATCCCGCAGTTCTTGCGGCAACTCGTCGAAATTGAAGTTGGCTTTATAGAAGGCTCCCTCGAGACCGGCCACCCATGAGCCTGCGCTCCGAAGCTGGATGTTCGAAGTGTTGTAGGCGGCTCCCTGGGAATATTTACGGCTGTTGAAAAAATGGTAGGCCGTAACGTTGAGACCGCGGAATGTCATGCCGTCAAATTTAATGTCGAGCAGTCCTTTTTTGCCGGTGTCTTTCCGGAAGTCGCCGAAATCGCGGATATAAATGCCACCGGAGTTGTACCAATAGTGAGCTTCGAAATTGAATTTGGCGCAACTGAAGGCGAAATCAAATCGCGTAGTGTTGGATTTTTCGTTTTTAAAGATGGTGTTGACATCTATGGAATATCCGATGGAGAGAATTGAATATTGCGCGTAGAGGCCGATGCTCGGATGATATTTGCTCGACATCACCACGGGAATGACATCGCGTGGATGAAAGTCGTAATAGTCGGTCCAGTTGTCGCAGACAAGCATTGCTTTGCCTTTGAGAGGATGGGGCTTGACGTAAAGAGTGTCGTAGGAATTGAAAGTGCGGTCGATCCAGTTGAAAGTGTTGATGCAGAATCTGACGAATCGAGGCCAGATCACTGTGGAGTCGGTCGGATTGAGTTTGCGCTTCATGAGGAGATATTTCCATTGGCGCTCGAAGTCGGTGTGGGTTTCGGGGTCTATGGAGTCGGGGAGCGAGAGATGGCGCAAGGCGCTGGTGTCGATTCCAATTTCGAGTCGGCGCGCATGTGTCTGAGCCATTCCGGTCGAGAGGAGAATGGCGATGGTAATAGTGGTAAGAAATAGGCGGAAAGCCTTCTTCATCGGGAGGCAAGTAGCTTTTCGGCTTCCGCGGCCTGAGAATCAGGCACGAGCAACCGGACAGAACCTGTGCCCGAACCGGGGGCGGGGAAAATCTCCGAGAGGGCGTCGGCCTCGACAATAGCGTCGATGCCGCAGCTTGCCAGAAAGCCTTTGTCGAGATAGGCCTCGGCTTCGTTGGAATATTGGTTGACTACGGTCATGGCGATAATTGATTGATGGTCAGCGAGCGATTCCGCGTGCGTCGAGAGCCGCCTGGTAGCGGTCGGCGTTGCGGCGATGCTCTTCGAAGGTGGTGGAGAAGTTGTGGGTGCCTGAGAAGTCGTCTTTGGCACACATGTAAAGATAGTCGTGGGGAGAGCTTTGCAGGATTGCCGTGATGGTGGCTTTGCCGGTGGTGCGGATCGGGCCGGGGGGAAGGCCTGCGTGCAGATATGTGTTGTAGGGGGATTCGGTGCGGAGATCGTTGCGCGAGACTCTCTTGATCGAGAAGTCGCCAAGTGCGAATCTCACTGTCGGGTCGGCCTGGAGCCGCATCCCTTTCTGCAGGCGGTTGATGTAAAGGCGGCCGACGGTTCCTTTCTCGGAGGCTGCGTTGGTCTCTTCGTCGACGATCGAGGCGATGATGGTTATATCGGCCGGAGTCAAACCGAGATCTGCGGCTGTTTTCCGGTTGGCGTCGTTCCAGACGCTCTTATAGTTGGCACCGATTTTTTCAGCGAGATGGCGTGGCGAGTCCGACCAGTAGACTTCGTAGGTGTCGTTGACGAAGAGAGCCATAGCGCTGGCCGGAGTCAGTCCGTAATCGGCAAGAAACGCGGGATCTTCCACGGCTTTGCGGAGCTCTCCGGCGCTGAAATCCATTTTCGAGGCTATCTTGCCGAGCATCTCATCGTAGTTGCGGAAACCGTTGATGGTGATTTTGACCGGAGTCTGCGCTCCGCTCGTGAGCCGGCGCATGGTGTTGAAGGCGCAGGTGCCTTTCTCAATTTTATAGGCGCCGTGGCGGGTGGAGAAGTCAGTGTCGCGCAGTCGGATGGCTTTCATCACATTGCCGGCATAGCTGTCGCCGAAATATTTCGTAAGCGAGTCGGACACGTTTTGCTCTGTGGCGTTTGCTGGAATCCTGATGGTAGCTTCGCGGGGGGCGCCGGTGAAATAAAAAGGATAGATGGCAATCATCAGGGCTACTATGAGCAGAGCGAGACCGAGCAGGAGAAATAGCATTCTCCTGCTCGTCGATGATTTCTTGCCGTTGCGGTGTTTCTTTCCGCCGGCGGATCGTTTTTTATTGTTTGAAGATAGTTTGCTGTCGCTCATCTTCTGTCTTTGTTTTTCTCAAGCTGCGGCTCGAGGGCAGCGAGGCAGAGGTCGACAGCCTCCTCAAATGTATCGGCTGTTTTTGACGCGAAAAGATCGGCTGAGTTGGGAAGGATAAGCTTCACGGAGGCTTCCTTGTTCATGGCGGTTTCCGGCTTTACGACTTTGAGCGAAACTTCGGCGTCGGCAATAGCTTCGAAACGGCGGCTTAATTTATCGATCTTTTTATTTATGAAGTTCACGAGACGTTCGGTTGCGTCGAAATGAATGGCTTTGATGTTTGCTTCCATAATTAGGGATTTTTTAGGGTTAGCGGAAAATGGGTGATGCTCCTGCAATTTCTTTAGCTAAACGGGCGCCGGAGGCTCTTAATCAGATAGGAGACCGGTTGCCGAATGACATAAATCGGGAGCTTTCCCTTTTCCTTTATACAAAGATAAACAAAAAAATCGGAATTTTTGCCCAAAAAGAGGGGAAATAGCCAAAATTTTCAACAAAAATCGTAAAACAGGCGTCAATCAGCGATATCGGGGAATGGAAGTCAGTCGGATGATGGGGTGTCGGAGGGGGGTGTGTCCGGCTGATTTCCCGGCAAGGCTGCTCTGGGATGGGCGGCGTAGCTTTTGCGGATCTCGCGGAAGGAGAGGTGGGTGTAGATCTGGGTGGTCTGGAGGGAGGTGTGTCCGAGCATTTCTCTGACAGCGTCGAGGTCGCTGCCGTCGGAGAGCATCGAGGTCGCAAAACTGTGGCGGAGCGTATGCGGGCTTTTCTTGGAGGCGCTTGTGGATGCGAGCGCTTTTTTTATTATTTGGTAGAGGGAGTTCTTGGAGATTGCTCCGTGGGGCCCTGCCATGAGCGGGCGTGGCTCGGGAAGGTCGGGATATTTGTCATCGCGGATTTTCTGCCAGTCGGTTATTTCCCTGAGGAGCGCGGGAGGAACCGGCACGACGCGCTGCTTGTTGCGTTTCCCGGTGACTTTGATTTCAGCGGCGTATATGCTGATGTCGGCGTCGGTGATCAGAAGGAGTTCGGCCTGTCGGAGTCCGAGCGACCAGAGGATGCCGACGGCGAGGTGGGCTCTTTTTTCTTCAAATGTTTTCGCGGGGAACCCGAGGATTTCCTTCAGTTCAGATTCGCGGGCGAACTGGGGAAGGGGTTTAGGAGGCTTCGCGAGGGTCACGTCGGCGGCGGGGTTGCTGTCGGTCAGTCCCATGCGACAAGCCCATCGGTAAAAGGCGCGGAGACTCTGGGCTTTGCGTCGCAGGCTCACCGGTTTGACCCCGGTTTCCGCTTCGCGCCCGAGCCAGGCGCGGATGTCTGACAGGGTCACCGACCGAAAGTCGAATTCCCGAGACTCGCCGTTGCTGCCGTCGGCCACGAGCCATTCGGCAAACTGACGAAGGTCGCGGCCGTAAGCCTCGACGGTGAGTTTGCTTCGGTTGGCTTCGGCTCGCAGATAGTCGAGGAAGCGGGCAATGGGATCGTCTTTATCGGGCATGGGCATGTGTGATACCGTAGTTGCAGTTAGCCTGTGTGAGTATACGACAAAACCGTATGAGCTTCCCGGAAAGGAGGCCCATACGTTGAATATTTTGCGATAAGTAAAGAGGCTTTTTACTGCTCTGCCTGGCGGAGCTTCTGAACGTAGATTGCCTTTACCATCTTCTTGCGGTTGGTCACTGAAGGCTTTTCGAATGCCTGACGTGCGCGCAGTTCTTTGATGATGCCGGTTCTCTCAAATTTGCGTTTGAATTTCTTCAAGGCTTTCTCGATGTTCTCGCCTTCTTTTACTGGTACGATGATCATTTTTGGTGTATTGTTTTTTAGTTTCTATTCAGATTTTTCGCTCGGGAGGTCTCTTCGCAGGGCGATTATTCCTGACGTATGAGCGCTATACCCCTTGCAGCCTGCAAAATTATATAAAGTTGGGCGATTAGCAAAATTTTTTTTTGAATTTTGTCAAAAATTTTGCCGGGACGCTCCTTTAGCTCTCAAAAATTTGCAGACTTCACCCGGGCGAATGTCATGCGTCGGGATGACGTTCGGCATCGACTTCGATACGGTTTTCGAGATCCTCCTCTTCGGGAGTCTCGGTGAACCATTTGCTATACATGAGATAGTTTTTGGCTATCTTCACGTTCATCTCCTTGGCTTTTTCGGGCTCGACCATCTTGATGAATTTGGCGGGGGCACCGGCCCACATCTCGTGAGCTCCGATCTTTGTGCGGCTGAGCACCACCGAACCGGCTGCCACGAGAGCGCCTTCGCCGACTTCGGCGTCGTCCATCACGATGGCGCCCATGCCGATGAGGGCATAGTCGTGGATCTTGGCGCCGTGGATCACTACATTATGGCCGATCGAGACGTCGTTGCCGATTTCGATGGTCGATTTCTGATAAAGTGTGTGGAGCACCGAGCCGTCCTGGATGTTTACACGGTCGCCGATGGTGATTGTGTTCACGTCTCCGCGAAGCACTGTGCCGAACCATACGCTGCAATCGTCGCCCATTGTGACGTCGCCGATAATCGCGGCGTTATCGGCGATGAAGCAGTCGCGGCCCATTTTCGGAGTGAATCCTCTTACTTTCTTGATAAGCATTTCGTTAGATTAGATTTTTATTGACTTGTTTGAGGCAAAATTTATGCAACCTCGCCGGCAATGATGTCGCCGACGGGGCTGCGTGAGGTTATTTTTCTCGGAGGGGTTTTGTCTTTTCGGCCATCCATGCCGCCTCTTCGGGGGAGAGGAGGGGGGTGAGGCGTTCGCGCACTCTCTTGTGATAGTCATCGACCCATCTGATTTCCTCTTCGGTCATGATGTCGAGCTCGAAGAGGGAACGGTCGAAGGGGAAGAGTGTTGCCGGCACGAAGTGGAGGAAGCGGCCGAACTCCGTTGTCTCGTATGGCTCGGTGACTATGAGGTTCTCGCAGCGGATTCCATATTTCCCTTCGAGGTAAAGGCCGGGTTCGTTGCTCGTGATCATGCCGGTCATGAGCGGAGTGGGGTTCTGGTTGAGGCGGATGCTCTGCGGACCCTCATGGCAGTTGATGAAGAACCCGACGCCGTGGCCTGTGCCGTGATAATAAGCTTTCCCCTCTTTCCAGAGGAACTGGCGTGCGAGAACGTCGAGCTGGTGGCCGGTGGTTCCTTCGGGGAATACGGCGCTTCCGAGGGCGATATGTCCTTTCATCACGAGGGTGAAGTCGTGGATCTCCTCTTTGGTGGGAGTGCCGAGAGCGATTGTGCGGGTGATGTCGGTGGTGCCGTAGATGTATTGGCCGCCCGAGTCTATGAGAAGGAGTCCGTCGCCTTTGATGGGGACGTCGGTTTCGGGCGTGGCTTCATAATGCACGATTGCTCCGTGGGCGTTCCAGCCGACGATTGCCGCGAAACTTTCGTCAACACATGCCGGATCGGCGAGACGCAGTCTGCGCAGCTCCTCGCCAAGGCCTACTTCTGTGAGTTTCCCTTTCGGATATTCCTTTTCGATCATCATGAAGAAGCGGGTGAGGGCCACTCCGTCTTTCTCCATGGCTATGTCGAGGTTGGCGATCATGGTGCTGTTTTTCACGCTCTTGAGCTTGGCGAGCTCTTCGCCGCCAAAAACGGGGGTGCAGCCGATGTGGTCGTAGATTCCACGGGCTGTCTTGTTGGGGTCGATCAGCAGGCGCGTCTCTTTGGGAAGCTGTGCGACAAAACCGGTGACGTCATCGTAGCCCCGGGTTTCGAAGTTGTATTTGCGGAGATGTTCCTCAACTTCGGGCGTGAGTTTTTCGGCGTCGACAAAGAGCACGCGGCGTTTGTCGTCGAGATATAGATAGGAGACGAACATCGGGGAGAAGCAGATGTCGTTGGCCGTGCGCAGGTTTGTGGCCCATGCAATGTCGTCGAGTGCGGAGAGGAGCACGGCGTTGGCAAGTTCCTCCTTCACCTTCTCCATTATGCGTGAGCATTTGCTGCCGACGCTCTCACCGACGATATTTTCATCGTGGATGAAGAGCTTGTTGACGGGTCGGCCGGGTCGGTCGGGGTAGATGTAATCGAACTGGGCGAAGTCTGTGACGAGTTTCACTCCGTTGTCGTTGAGCTCCTGCTCGAGGCGCTGGGCGTAGCTTACGGAGAATGTCATGCCGTCGATGCCGACGGTCTGTCCTGCTTTGGTGTGCTCGGTGATCCAGTCGATGAGGTCTACGGCTTCAGGGCCGTCTTCTTTCATCATTTCGAAACCGGTGTCGCGCAGCTGGTTGGCGGCCTGGATGAAATAGCGGGAGTCGGTCCAGCAGAGGGCCACGTCGGGGAGCACTACTGCCGTGCCGTTGGTGCCGTTGCCCGACCAGAAGCCGGTGAGCCATTCGCGGCCTCGCCAATGGAGGGGCGGCAGCTCGCTCTGATGAGGATCGGTGCCGGATATTATGCAGGCGTCGATTCCTTTCTCGGCCATTACTTTGCGCAGGCTGGTGAGATATTCGAAGTTTTTCTTCATCTGTATGTGGATTTATTTTATTCTGTAGTTGGGTTTATGGCGGCTTCCCGCCAATTCAACAGCAAATATAACCTTAATTATTTAAATGTGCAAAAGAAACCATCTGCCGTCATTAACGTACGCACCGCAATGTCTGAAATTTTGGGAAGAATAGATTATGCGACTTGAATTATTGGAAATAAATAATTAAATTTGCATAACGAATAATATATCGCCATGCGCGGCAATTTATAACTTTATATTGTGGCCGGTATGCGAGATGCAAAACTGATAAATGATTTCTATATGGCTATGCTGAACAATCCTTTTGTTGTGGCGGGAGCTATTCCCGACGAATATTTCTGTGATAGAAAAATGGAGACGGAAAGACTTGTCAAGTCACTGGTGAATGGAAATAATGTTGTGCTTATATCGCCGCGAAGAATGGGCAAGACGGGTCTGATCCGCCACGTGTTTGCTCAACAGGAGATTCGGAATAATTTTTACACCATATTCGTCGACATACTTCAGACCACGAGTCTGAAGGAGTTCGTGCAACTCCTCGGGATGGAGATTTTTTCGGCGCTGAAAAGTTCGGGGAGCAAGTTGCTGATGAAATTCATGCAGACACTCAAGTCGGTTGGAGGAAGCTTCGGTATCGATGCCATAACTGGAAGTCCTACTTTCAATCTTCAAATCGGAGAAGTGAAAAATCCTGAATTTACGCTCGATGAGATTTTTGAATTTCTGGAAAAAGCTGACAGAAATTGCATCGTGGCGATTGATGAATTTCAGCAGATCGGGAAGTATAAGGAGGCGAATGTAGAAGCTTTGCTGAGGAGTTATATCCAGAAATCGGCTAAGGGGAATTTTATCTTTGCCGGCAGCGAACGGCGCATGATGCAGGAAATGTTTCTCAGTAATTCGCGCCCCTTCTACAATAGCGCTGACATGATGTCGCTGCAACCGATTCCATCGGAAGTCTATGTCGAATTTGCGGTCGAGAATTTTCGCCGTTTCGGGAAATCGGTGGGCAGAGAGGCAGTCGACGATGTCTATGAGCAATTTGACGGCGTGACATATTTTTTGCAGCGGGCGATGAACGAAGCGTTTGCCAACACACCCGATGGCGGGGTGTGTGACGGTCAGACCGTGTCGGCCGCTGTGGATTATATCATGGAAACCGGCGATATGCTTTACCGTGAAATTCTTTCCTCCATACCGATTAATCAGAAAGAGGTGCTGATTGCTATCGCCAAAGAAGGGAAGGCGCGCAGGGTGATGTCGGGTGAGTTCTTGAAAAGATGGCATCTCCCTACGGCCAGTTCGGTGCAGAATTCCATCCGCCGTCTGATTGACCGCAATCTTATTGTCGAGACAGGCGGCGTTTACTCTGTCGATGACAAATTGCTCGGTTTGTGGCTGCGACGCCAATATTAGATATGACGCCGCCGGTATAAAACGTGTAATGATTTGGTTGTTTTGGTGTAAAATTGGTGTTTTTGAGCGATTGGACGCCGTTTTGCTGAAAATTTGCGTGCGAATCAAAATATTTGACTAATTTTGTTCCCGTTTTAGCCCGGATAATTGCCGGCGCTAAGATGGCAAGTCAAAATCTTTTAGTAATAGTGATATAAAATTGTAAGTTAGTGGTTGAGTTAGACCCCCGCGGGCTTGTGAAAGCGTGCGACTCTAAAAAATCACAAGACGGCGGGCATTTGTGAAAATGTTTGCCGTTATGATTTTTATACCCTCCTGTCTTCTATATTGCTTCGCTCATTGGTTCATGCACGATTATTCGTGCTCATGCGTGCTCATGCGTGCTCATGCGCGGTGAAAATTTGCAAAAAAGATTGAAAAAGATTAAATTTGCTCTTCGAAATAAAACGGAGCATTTTGGCCCGGCGAAAATGCGGCTTTAATGCTTTATAAATGGAATCACGCTATGAAAGTAGTGCTTTTTGACACTCCCGATATTCATGAGAACCTGTTGCCGCTGTCTTACACCCGGCCCGTTGCCGAATTCCGCATCGGCATAGTCACGATCCGCGAGAAATGGGAACATTATCTCGGGGTCGGATGCTCATGGCTGACGATAGATTATCTCAGCGAGAAATTTCCGTGTGGCGTAGAAGGTGATGAGGAGGCTCTCTTCATCGCCGGCAACAAATTGCCGGAGCCGGCATCTGCATTTGAAGTCAAATCGCTGCGCAAAGGCGATGGGCTTCGCGACAGCGAGGGATTATGGGCATATTGCGGCAGCCTGAGCGACTTCCTGGATCTTCCCGACGGCTTCGGCCGCGAGAGCGGCAATGCCACCGACAGGATACGCTATGTGTTCGACATATTCGCGCATAACTACACCGAAATCGAGAAAGACTTCTCCTGGATCACGCGCTACCGCAAGAGCATGGCGCCTTCTCCGACCACCTGTGTAATCGGCGATCCGAGGCTCGACAACGGTCTGCCGTCGCTCTTCATAGAGGAGGGGGCGGTGGTCGAAGCCGCCACTCTCAATGTTAAGGATGGACCGATCTATATCGGGCGCGATGTCCACGTGATGGAAGGGGCGACTCTCCGCGGACCTCTGGCCGTATGCCAGGATTCGAAGATAAGGATGGGTGCGAAAATCTACGGAGGCACCACCTTTGGCCCCTTCTGCAAGGTGGGAGGCGAAGTCGACAACACTGTAATTTTCGGTTACAGCAACAAGGCTCACGACGGCTACCTGGGTAACGCAGTGCTCGGCGAATGGTGCAACATCGGAGCCGGCACCAACTCCTCCAATCTGAAGAACGACTATTCCAAGATCCGGATCTGGAACTACGCCGCCCGGCGGTTCATGCGGACCGACCTGCAGTTCTGCGGTCTGATAATGGGAGATCATTCCAAAGCAGGCATCAACTGCATGTTCAACACAGCCACAGTCGTCGGCGTCGGCGTTAACTTCCATGGAGCCGGATTCCCGCGCACCTTCATACCGAGTTTTTCGAACGGTAGCCCGGAATCCGGTTTCAGCGACGTTGCCATACCGGTGTTCATGCAGATAGCGTCGCGGGTGATGGGGCGCCGCGGGCTCGAACTGACCGATGTCGACCGGCGGATCTTCGAAAAGATCTACGAATCGGCCTCGCGGTTCAAGTGATCCGGATCCGGAGATTGTCCGGAGCCGGAACGTCGCCGGGACCGGAGACGGCGGGAAGAAGATCAAAAGATAACAAATCATAACAAAGATAAAATAATTGGCCGATTGCTTGCGTAATCGGCTAATTTTCATTATCTTTGCACCGATTTAGAGGCTAAACGCCCCTGCAAGTTCGCCTAAACAGTTGGTGCTCAATTGTTTGGTGCGAAATGTGGCATGGTGTGAAATAGCCTTGAAAAGAGGAAAAAGAGAACATCAAATAAATTTAAAACTTAACAAAAGAATGCCTACAATTCAGCAATTAGTAAGAAAAGGGCGTACGGTTCTGAAAGACAAGAGCAAGTCGCCGGCTCTGGACTCGTGTCCTCAGCGTCGTGGCGTTTGCGTTCGTGTCTACACCACCACTCCTAAGAAACCTAACTCTGCAATGCGTAAGGTTGCGCGTGTGCGTCTCACCAATGGCAAAGAGGTGAACAGCTACATTCCCGGAGAGGGCCACAACCTTCAGGAGCACTCTATCGTTATGGTTCGCGGCGGCCGTGTGAAAGACCTTCCCGGTGTGCGTTATCATATCGTTCGCGGTACTCTTGATACAGCCGGAGTTCAGGGCCGCACGCAGCGTCGTTCCAAATATGGTGCGAAGCGTCCTAAAGCAGCAAAGAAATAAAAGCTGCGCTTACACAAACAATCAAATTCCAAACAAGAGTTTTTGATTTATTGGATGGCTAATGGTTGAGTAATCTCGGCAAGAGAGCCGTGATGAAGATTGCAAAAGCAGCCAAAATCAAAACATTAAACACAAAGCAATGAGAAAAGCAAAGCCTAAGAAAAGGACTATTCTGCCCGATCCCGTTTTCCATGACGTGAAGGTTACCAAGTTTGTGAACCATCTCATGTATGACGGCAAGAAATCGACGGCATACACCATCTTCTACAAAGCATTGGAGACCGTGAAGGCCAAGATGCCCAATGAGGAGAAGAGCGCGCTCGAAATCTGGAAGAAAGCTCTTGAGAACGTAACTCCGCAGGTGGAGGTTAAGAGCCGCCGCATCGGAGGCGCCACATTCCAGGTGCCGACAGAGATCCGCGCAGACCGCAAGGAATCTATATCAATGAAAAATCTCATCATCTTCGCGCGCAAACGCGGCGGCAAGACGATGGCCGACAAGCTCGCAGCCGAGATCGTCGACGCATTCAACGATCAGGGTGGTGCATTCAAGAGAAAAGAGGATATGCACCGCATGGCAGAGGCTAACCGCGCATTTGCACATTTCAGATTCTAACCGGTAAAAAGCAAAATGGCAAAAAACGACGAACTTCAGTATACCCGCAACATCGGCATCATGGCTCATATTGATGCCGGCAAGACGACTACATCCGAGCGAATTCTCTTCTACACCGGTCTGACCCACAAGATCGGTGAGGTTCACGACGGCGCAGCCACCATGGACTGGATGGAGCAGGAGCAGGAGCGCGGTATCACAATCACCTCCGCTGCCACGACAGCATTCTGGAAATACAACGGAGACAAATACAAGATCAATCTGATCGACACCCCGGGACACGTGGACTTCACCGTAGAGGTGGAACGTTCGCTGCGTGTTCTCGACGGCGCTGTCGCCACATTCTGCGCAGTCGGCGGCGTTGAGCCCCAGAGCGAGACAGTATGGCGCCAGGCCGATAAATATAATGTTCCCCGCATCGGTTATGTCAACAAGATGGACCGTTCCGGCGCCAACTTCTTTGAGGTTGTCCGCCAGGTGCGCGAGGTGCTCGGTGCAAATCCTGTGGCAATCCAGATCCCCATCGGGGCCGAGGAGAGCTTCAAGGGTTGCGTGGACCTCGTGAAGATGAAGGCTATCTTCTGGCACGACGAGACGATGGGCGCCGAATACAGCGAGGAGGAAATCCCCGCCAGCCTCCAGGCCGAAGCCGAGGAGTATCGCGACAAGATGCTCGAGGTTCTCGCCGAGTGCGACGACGCCCTGATGGAGAAATATTTCGACGATCCCTCGACTATCACTGAAGACGAGGTCAAGGCAGCCATCCGCAAAGGCACACTTTCGATGGCCATCAACCCGATGATCTGCGGCTCTTCGTTCAAGAACAAAGGCGTGCAGCTGCTTCTCGACTGCGTCTGCGCATATCTTCCCTCTCCGGAGGATGCAGGCAGCATCGAGGGTCATGCAGTAGGCAACCCCGACGAGATCGAGACCCGCGAGCCCTCACCCGAGGCTCCGATGTGCGCTCTGGCGTTCAAGATTGCCACCGACCCCTATGTGGGCCGTCTGGTGTTCTTCCGCGTTTACTCGGGCGACGTCGTTTCGGGAAGCTACGTGCTCAACAGCCGTTCGGGCAAGAAAGAGCGCGTGTCGCGTCTGTTCCAGATGCACTCCAACAAGCAGAACCCGATGGAGAAGATCGGCTGCGGCGACATCGGCGCCGGCGTCGGCTTCAAGGATATCCGCACGGGCGACACGCTCTGCGACGAGACCCATCCCATCGTGCTTGAGGCTATGGAGTTCCCCGATCCTGTGATCGGTATCGCCGTAGAGCCTAAGACTCAGAAAGACCTCGACAAGCTCGGCGTCGGTCTGCAGAAGCTTGCAGAGGAAGACCCGACTTTCCGCGTGGAGACCAACGAGGAGACAGGCCAGACCGTGATCAGCGGTATGGGCGAGCTTCACCTCGACATCATCATCGATCGTCTGCGCCGCGAATTCAAGGTTGAGTGCAACCAGGGCCGTCCGCAGGTAACCTACAAAGAGGCAATCACCAAGCCCGTAGAGCTCCGCGAGACATTCAAGAAGCAGACCGGTGGTCGCGGTAAATATGCCGACATCATCGTTCGCGTCGAGCCCGTCGACGAGGGCTTCGAGGGCAACCTCCAGTTTGTCGACGAGGTCAAGGGCGGTAACGTGCCCAAGGAGTATATCCCCTCTGTTCAGAAGGGTTTCCAGACCGCAATGAAGAATGGCGTACTCGCCGGCTATCCCGTAGAGCATCTCAAGGTTACTCTTCTCGACGGTAGCTTCCACCCGGTCGACTCCGACCAGCTCTCGTTTGAGCTTTGCGCCATCCAGGCGTTCAAGCATGCCAGCGAGAAGGCCGGACCGGTTCTGATGGAGCCTATCATGAAGATCGAGGTGGTAACTCCCGAAGAGTCGATGGGCGACGTGATCGGCGACCTCAACAAGCGTCGCGGTCAGGTAGAAGGCATGGAAACGAGCCGCAGCGGCGCGCGCATCGTGAAAGCGAAAGCGCCTCTGGCCGAAATGTTCGGATATGTGACTGCACTCCGCACGATCACATCGGGCCGCGCCACATCCACAATGACGTTCAGCCACTACGCCGAGGTCAGCAATTCGATTGCAAAGAACGTGCTGACAGAAGTGCAGGGCCGAGTTGATCTGTTGAAATAATTAAGCCAAACAACAAATATGAGCCAAAAAATCAGAATCAAACTTAAATCTTACGATCACAATCTGGTCGACAAGTCGGCAGAGAAGATCGTGAAGACGGTCAAGTCGACAGGCGCAGTGGTAAGCGGACCGATTCCCCTTCCGACCCACAAGCGTATCTTCACTGTGAACCGTTCCACATTTGTCAACAAGAAGAGCCGCGAGCAGTTCCAGCTTTCGAGCTATCAGCGTCTGATCGACATCTACAGCAGCACAGCCAAGACAGTCGACGCCCTGATGAAACTCGAACTTCCCAGCGGAGTTGACGTGTCGATCAAAGTCTGATAAAAGATAAATCTTCGGGGGGCGTCGCTCAGGCGGCGCCCGCATGAAGAAAGATCGCAAAAATAAAAAATAAAAAAGGCAGCGACGGCCCGTTATCCTGAAGGGCTGACTGCTTGTTACGAACAATACCACAAACAAACAAAGAAATGCCAGGATTATTAGGAAAGAAAATCGGAATGACATCCGTTTTCAGTGCCGACGGAAAAAATATTCCGTGCACTGTTATCGAAGTAGGTCCTTGCGTGGTGACTCAGGTCAAGACAGTAGAGAAAGATGGCTATGAGGCAGTGCAGGTAGGCTTCCAGGAAGCAAAAGAGAAGCATACCACCAAGCCGATGGCCGGACACTTCAAGAAGGCCGGAGTAACCCCGAAGCGCCACTTGGCCGAGTTCAAGTCGTTTGAGACGCTTCCGGCTCTCGGCGACACGCTGACTGTGGAGCTTTTCCAGGAGGGAGGCTTTGTCGACGTAGTCGGCACCTCGAAAGGAAAAGGATTCCAGGGCGTAGTAAAGCGCCATGGATTCGGAGGAGTCGGCCAGTCGACTCACGGTCAGCACAACCGTCTTCGTGCCCCCGGTTCGATCGGTGCCTGCTCGTATCCCGCCAAGGTGTTCAAAGGCCTGCGCATGGCCGGCCAGATGGGCAACGAACGCGTTACGGTGCAGAATCTCCAGGTGATCAAAGTGCTTCCCGAGCACAATTTATTAATGATTAAGGGTTCCGTCCCCGGCCCCAAAGGTTCAATCGTTTTAGTTGAGAAATAATGGAATTAGCAGTTTATAACATCAAAGGCGAAGATACAGGACGCAAAATCACTCTTAATGATGACGTGTTCGCACGCGATTTGAGCGAAGGAAATGCTGAGCATACCCTTTATCTCGACATCAAACAGTATTTGGGCAACCAGCGCCAGGGAACTCACAAGAGCAAGGAGCGCAGCGAAGTGTCATATTCGACGCGCAAGATGGGCCGGCAGAAGGGTGGCGGCGGCGCACGCCGCGGTGACCTCAACTCGCCGGTGCTCTATCATGGCGGTCGCGTGTTCGGACCCCGTCCGCGCGACTATCGCACAAAGCTCAACAAGAAGATGAAGGTCCTTGCCCGCAAGATCGCCCTCACTTCGAGAGTCAACGACCAGAAGCTCATCGTGGTTGAGAACTTCACGTTCGACGCCCCGCGCACAAAGAGCTACATGGAGCTGGCCAAGAGCTTCAAGCTCGCCGACAAGAAAGTGCTCCTCGTGTTTGGCAAGACCGACGACAACGTGCTCCTCTCGGTGCGCAACGTCCCCAACGCCCTCATGGCTCAGGCAGTCGATCTGAACGCCTACACAGTTCTTAACAACGATGCAATCCTTATGACAGAGGAAAGCGTTGGAATCATTAACGATTTAAAATAAGGAGATAAAAAGAGATGGACATTCAGATCAAACCGCTCGTAACTGAGAAGGCTACGGCCTGCAGCGAGAAGCACAATTGCTACACCTTTGCCGTATCTCCGGACGCCAACAAATTCCAGATCAAGGACATCGTGGAGAAGCTCTACAATGTTCGCGTGGAGAAGGTGAACATCGCCAATTACGCAGGCAAGCGCAAACAGCGTTACACGAAGGCCGGGATCATCCGCGGCCAGCGCGACGCTTTCAAGAAGGCTTACGTGATCGTGGCCGAAGGACAGAAGATTGACTATTATAGCAACATTTAAAAGAAATGGCAGTAAGAAAATTCAAGCCCACAACTCCTGGGCAGAGACACAAGGTTATTGGTGTGTTTAAACGCGAGGAATCTGTCAAAGTCAACGGCAAGGCAGAAGTTCGCACATCGACTGCTAACGCACCAGAAAAATCTCTTACAGTCGGGAAGCGTTCGACAGGCGGACGCAACTCGTCGGGCCATCTTTCGACGCGTTATCGCGGAGGAGGGCATAAGAGAAAATTGCGTCTGATTGACTTCAAGAGAAACAACGACGGTGTTCCGGCAACGGTAAAGAGCATCGAGTATGATCCCAACCGCTCGGCCCGCATCGCGCTCTTGTACTACAAAGACGGTTCGAAAGCTTATATCATCGCTCCCAACGGCCTTGAGGTCGGACAGGAAGTGATGAGCGGCAATGACATCGCCCCCGAGGTCGGCAACTGCCTTCCTCTTGCGAATATCCCCGTCGGAACTCTGATCCATTGTATCGAACTTCGTCCCGGCCAGGGTGCCAGCATGGCACGCAGCGCCGGCACTTTCGCGCAGCTCACGTCGCGCGAGGGTGAATATGCAATTATCAAATTGCCTTCAGGTGAGACCCGCAAGGTGCTTCTGACCTGCCGCGCCACAGTGGGCGTAGTCGGCAACTCCGACCACGCTCTTGAAAGCAGCGGTAAGGCAGGACGCTCCCGCTGGCTCGGCCGCCGTCCCCACAACCGTGGTGTCGTCATGAACCCGGTTGACCACCCGATGGGTGGTGGTGAAGGCCGTCAGTCTGGTGGTCATCCCCGTTCGCGCACAGGTCTCTACGCCAAGGGCCTCAAGACCCGTTCGCCGAAGAAGCATTCTTCGAAGTATATAATTGAAAGAAGGAAAAAATAATTTGATTAATTGAGACAGATATGAGTCGTTCGCTAAAAAAAGGACCATTTATCAGCGTAAAGCTTGAGAAGAAGGTGGCAGCCATGGAGGCAAGCGGTAAGAAAAACGTGATCAAGACATGGAGCCGCGCCTCGATGATTTCGCCTGACTTCGTCGGCCATACGTTTGCCGTTCACAACGGCAACAAGTTCATCCCTGTCTACGTGACAGAGAACATGGTCGGCCATAAGCTTGGAGAGTTCGCTCCGACACGCACCTTCCGCGGCCACGCCGGCAACAAGAAGAAATAATGGCCCCGTTCATTTATTAATGATAAAATAAGAATCAAATACAATGGGTTTAAGAAAAAGAAAATCAGCCGAAGCAATCAAGGAGGCTAAGAAGAGCGAATATGGCGCACGCCTGCGCAACGTTCCCTCCAGCCCCCGCAAGATGCGCCTCGTCGTCGACATGATTCGCGGCCAGGAAGCTTTCAAGGCTCTCGGAATATTGAAATTCTCGAATAAAGAGGCTTCCCGCAAGGTAGAGAAGCTTCTCCGGTCGGCGATCGCCAACTGGGAACAGAAAAACGAGCGCAAGGCCGAGGCCGGTGAGCTCTACGTGAAAACAGTGTTTGTCGATGCAGCTCCGATGCTGAAACGCATGCGTCCGGCTCCTCAGGGCCGCGGCTACCGCATCCGCAAGCGCTCGAACCACGTCACTTTGTTTGTCGACACCAAAAATAACACTAACGATTAATCAGCAAGATGGGACAGAAAGTTAATCCAATCAGCAACCGCCTCGGCGTGATCCGCGGCTGGGACTCCAACTGGTATGGCGGAAAGAAATACGGTGAGACTCTTCTCGAAGATTCGAAAATCCGTAAGTATCTCCGCACTCGTCTTGCGAAGGCAAGCGTGTCGAGAATCATCATTGAGCGCACGCTCAAGATGGCAACCGTAACGATCGCCACCTCGCGTCCGGGCCTTATCATCGGCAAGGGCGGCAAGGATGTCGACGCTCTTAAGGAGGAGCTCAAGAAGCTCACCGACAAGGAGGTTCAGATCAACATCCACGAGATCAAGCGTCCGGAACTCGACGCTGAGATCGTAGCGGCCAACATCGCTCGCCAGATCGAAAACAAGGTGGCTTACCGTCGCGCGGTGAAGATGGCAATCGCATCGACAATGCGCATGGGCGCAGAGGGTATCAAGGTTCAGGTCAGCGGTCGTCTTAACGGCGCCGAGATGGCTCGTTCGGAGATGTTCAAGGAGGGCCGCACGCCTCTCCACACACTTCGCGCCGACATCGACTACGCTCTCGTAGAGGCTCTCACGAAGGTGGGCATCATCGGCATCAAGGTGTGGATCTGCCGCGGCGAGGTTTACGGCAAGAAAGAGCTTGCTCCGGTTTACCAGGCAGGCCAGAAGGAGCCCGGCGGCCGTCCGCGCGGCGAACGCAAGGGTGGATTCCGCAACAAGAAGAACAACAACCGTTAATTAAACTACGATAATGTTACAACCAAAGAAAACCAAATTCCGCCGTTCGCAGAAGGGCCGCATGAAAGGTGAGGCCCAGAGAGGCAATCAGCTGGCATTCGGATCTTTCGGCATCAAGACATTGGACGCTAAATGGATCACGGGTCGCCAGATAGAGGCAGCCCGTGTAGCCGTGACGCGTTACATGCAGCGTCAGGGTCAGATCTGGATCCGCATCTTCCCCGACAAGCCGATCACCAAGAAGCCTGCTGAGGTGCGTATGGGTAAAGGTAAAGGTAATCCCGAGGGATTCGTGGCCCCCGTCACTCCGGGCCGCATCCTGATCGAGGTTGAGGGCGTTCCCTACGATGTAGCGAAAGAGGCACTCCGTCTCGCCGCCCAGAAACTGCCGGTTATCACGAAGTTCGTGGTGCGCCGCGATTACGACCCGTCACAGAACGTATAACACATTACAACGAAAATGAAAAAGGAAGAAATCAAGGAATTAAGCATTCAGGAATTGAAAGCCCAGATAGAGGCTTCAGAGAAAGCTTATCGTGAATTGAAAGTAGCGCACGCGATATCTCCTTCCGACAACCCCGCCAAGATCACCAAAGATCGCCGTGAGATTGCTCGTCTGAAGACAGTGCTGCGCCAGAAGGAAATTGCCGAGGCAGCTTCCAAGTAATAAACCCCGATGAAAACTTTTCAAAAAATGGAAGAGAATAAAAGAAATTTGAGAAAGGAAAGAATCGGCGTTGTTTCCAGCAACAAATGCGACAAGACGATCACGGTAGAGATCAAATGGAAAGAGAAACACCCGATTTATGGCAAATTTGTAAACAAGACCAAGAAGTATCACGCCCACGACGAGAAGAACGAATGTTCAGTCGGTGATACGGTTCGTCTGATGGAAACTCGCCCTCTGAGCAAGACTAAGAGATGGAGATTGGTAGAAATCATTGAAAAAGTTAAGTAATCATGATACAGACAGAATCACGTTTGACAGTAGCCGACAACAGTGGCGCAAAGGAAGTTCTGTGCATCCATGTTCTTGGAGGCACCGGACGTCGTTACGCAGGTGTGGGCGACATTATCGTAGTGACCGTGAAGAGCACCATTCCTTCATCCGAGGTTAAGAAAGGCACAGTGTCGAAGGCCGTAGTGGTCCGCACAAAGAAGGAGATCCGCCGTGCAGACGGCAGCTATATCCGCTTCGACGACAATGCCTGCGTGCTGCTCAACAACGCCGGCGAGCTCCGCGGAACCCGTATCTTTGGCCCGGTAGCCCGCGAGCTTCGTGCCACCAACATGAAGATCGTTTCGCTCGCGCCCGAGGTGCTTTAAAATCCTATCAAGGTTTAACAAGTCTTATACAAATTAGAAACAATGGCAAAATTGCATATAAAGAAAGGCGACATCGTCTATGTCAACGCCGGCGACGACAAAGGCAAGACAGGACGCGTCCTCGAGGTGCTGGTTAAGAAAAACCGCGCCGTGGTGGAGGGCATCAACATCGTCTCCAAGAGCACCAAGCCGACAGCCAAGTATCCTCAGGGTGGAATCGTGAAGATTGAGGCTCCGGTTCATATTTCGAATCTTAATGTGGTGGATCCCAAGAGCGGGAAGCCCACCCGCATCGGGCGTCGCCGCAACGAAGACGGCAAGCTCGTGCGTTACGCTAAAAAATCAGGAGAGGAGATTAAATAATGGCCGAGACAACACTTAGCAAGCTTTATAAAGAGAGAATTGTTCCTGAACTCACCGAAGAGTTCAAATATACAACTCCCATGCAGGTTCCCCGCCTGGTGAAGATCGTTATCAACCAGGGCCTTGGCGGCGCCACTCAAGACAAGAAGATCATCGAGACCGCTTTGAATGAGATGACCGCCATCACAGGCCAGAAGGCCGTTGCGACGCTTTCGAAGAAGGATATCTCCAACTTCAAGCTTCGTAAGAAGATGCCGATCGGCGCGATGGTAACGCTCCGTCGCGAGAAGATGTATGAGTTCCTGGAGCGTCTGGTGCGCGTGGCTCTGCCCCGTATCCGCGACTTTAAGGGCATCAACTCCAAGCTTGACGGCCGCGGCAACTATACGCTCGGCATCACGGAGCAGATCATCTTCCCCGAGATCAACATCGATAACGTTCCCAAGCTTCAGGGTATGAACATCACCTTCGTGACATCGGCTCCCACCGACGAGGAGGGTTTTGCTCTTCTGAAGAAATTCGGACTTCCCTTTAAACACGAAAACTAAGACAGATTATGGCAAAAGAATCAATGAAAGCCCGCGAGGTGAAGCGTCAGAAGATGGTGGCCAAATATGCCGCCAAGAAAGCTGCGCTGAAAAAGGCATCGCTGGCCGACGCTGAAGGCAATATAGATTACGAAGCGCTGACGAAGCTTCAGAAGCTTCCGCGCAACGCATCGCGCGTGCGTCTGCACAACCGCTGCGAAATCACAGGCCGTCCGAAAGGATATATGCGTCAGTTCGGCATCAGCCGTATCCAGTTCCGCGAGATGGCTTCCGCCGGTCTGATTCCGGGCGTGAAGAAAGCAAGCTGGTAATCGCGAGACTTCCCTTCGGGGAAGAGCCGATGCTGTCTGTCCGGCCTTCGGGTCCGTGTAAACTCTGAAAAGATCCGCATCGCCGGATTTAAATAAAAAAGCCGTCCGGGCAACCGGGCGGCTTTAAATTTTCACAACCGGAGCAAGAGAAATTCCGACACAATCTGAGAGAATCACATTGCAAATAAATGTTAAAAATAATTAAATATTGCGATATTAACTCGGAAATGATGTCAAGGGGATGAAATTCTTTGTATCTTTGCGAGTATTTTTGGCTGAGGTATGGGCCGGGCGACCGGGACCGCCGCGGCGTCGGCATGTGAAAGCGTGACGATAAGCAATGGGAGGAGCTGACACCTTTACCGCTGTTGGGATAGGCTAACCGCCACTGTTTCAAGATACAAAAAGACATATTAGTGAGTTATTAAATATTGTTCAGACCATCTGAATCAATTTAAAAATCAAAACAATGACTGATCCAATAGCAGATTATCTGACGAGACTTCGGAACGCCATCATGGCAGGCCACCGCGTGGTTGAGATTCCAACGTCAAAAATGAAAAGGGAGATCACCAAAATCCTTTTTGATCAGGGCTATATCTTGAACTATAAGTTCGACGATACCAACGCGCCCAAAGGAGTAATCAAGATCGCCCTCAAGTATGATCCGGTCGACAAAGTGAGCGCCATCAAGAACCTTCACAGGATTTCGCGTCCGGGTCTGCGCCAGTACACCGGTTACAAAGACATGCCCCGAGTTCTTAACGGTCTGGGCATCGCCATCCTGTCGACATCGCAGGGCGTGATGACCAACAAAGAGGCCAAAGAGCGCAAGATCGGCGGCGAAGTATTGTGTTACGTATATTAAAAGAGGGAGGTATATATGTCAAGAATAGGTAAAGCACCGATTACGATACCTGCCGGCGTAACCGTACAGGTTAAAGGAAATGAAGTGACTGTAAAAGGTCCGAAAGGGGAGCTCGTACAGGAGGTCAATCCCGATATCAAGGTTGCCGTAGAAGACGGCCATGTAGTAGTTACGCGTCCCGACGACGAGCGTGAGCACCGCGCCATGCACGGACTTTATCGCGCTCTGATCGCGAACATGGTTCACGGCGTTTCCGAAGGTTATAAGAAAGAGATGGAGCTTGTAGGTGTCGGTTATCGTGCCACATCGACAGGCCAGGTTCTCGAGCTTGCCCTCGGATATTCGCATGCTATCTATATCAAGCTTCCGAAAGAGATCAAGGTAGAAGCCAAGACAGAGCGCAACAAGAACCCGCTCATCACGATCGAGAGCAGCGACAAGCAGCTTCTCGGCCAGGTGTGCGCGAAGATCCGTTCGCTCCGCAAGCCCGAGCCCTACAAGGGTAAAGGTATCAAGTTTGTCGGCGAGGTTATCCGTCGCAAGAGTGGCAAGTCGGCTAACGCAAAATAAAAACTTAAGGAATTATGGTAACTAAGATAGCAAGAAGAAATAAGATCAAGACCCGCATCCGCGGGAAAATTTCCGGCACGGCAGAACGTCCCCGCATGAGCGTGTTCCGCTCGAACAAGGGCATCTACGTTCAGGTTATCGACGATCTGGCAGGCGTGACGCTTGCAGCAGCCAGCTCGAAAGGACTCGAGGGGGGCACCAAGACAGAGGTCGCAGCCAAGGTAGGCAAAGAGATCGCGAAGAAAGCCCAGGAGAAGGGAATCACGGAAGTTGTGTTCGACCGCAACGGATATCTCTATCACGGGAGAGTTAAATCACTTGCAGATGCAGCCCGCGAGGGAGGTCTTAAATTTTAAAAAGAATCATGGCAAATAAGACTAATAAGGTAAAATCCACAAACGATCTTGAGCTTCAGGACCATCTTGTGGCAATCAACCGCGTAACCAAGGTGACGAAAGGTGGTCGCGCGTTCAGTTTTGCCGCCATCGTCGTAGTTGGCGACGGCAACGGCGTGATCGGCTGGGGCCTTGGCAAAGCCAACGAGGTTACGGCCGCCATCGCGAAGGGCGTAGAGGCCGCAAAGAAGAATCTTATCAAGGTTCCTGTTCACAAGGGCACGATTCCCCACGAGGTGGCAGCCAAGTTTGGCGGTTCGCGCATCTTCCTCAAGCCCGCATCTGAAGGTACGGGAGTAAAGGCCGGTGGTGCCATGCGTGCAGTTCTTGAGAGTGTTGGCGTTACCGACGTGCTTGCAAAGTCGAAAGGTTCGTCCAACCCCCACAACCTTGTTAAGGCCACAATCGCCGCCCTCGGCGAGCTTCGTTCTCCGGCCCAGGTGGCCCAGAACCGCGGCGTGGCTGTTGAAAAAGTGTTTAACGGCAAATAATCGGAACTGATGGCAAAGATTAAAATCACTCAGATAAAGAGCCGCATCAACGCGCCCAAGGTGCAGAAACTGACACTTGACGCGCTCGGCCTCCATAAAATGCATCACTCTGTGATCAAGGAAGACACCCCCGACATTCTCGGAATGGTCAAGAGGGTTCATCATTTAGTGGAAGTGACAAAACTCTAAACAGCGAACTAAAAAATGGAATTACATAATATTCATCCTGCAGTAGGCAGCAACAAGAAGAACAAGAGAGTAGGCCGTGGACCGGGCTCCGGCTTCGGCGGCACTTCGACACGCGGACACAAGGGCGCGAAGTCACGTTCGGGCTATTCGCACAAGATCGGTTTCGAAGGCGGTCAGATGCCGCTCCAGCGCCGTGTTCCGAAGTTCGGTTTCAAGAACATCAACCGCGTGGAGTATAAGGCCATCAATCTTGATGCCATCGAGGCTCTTGTGGCAGCACAGGGACTGACGAAGGTCACGGTAGAGGATCTTCGCGCCAACGGACTCGTTCCGAAGAAGGCCCTTGTGAAGGTTCTCGGCAACGGCGCCATCACCCACGCCGTAGAGGTCGAGGCCGACGCTTTCTCGAAGAAGGCGGAAGAGGCCATCAAGGCAGCCGGCGGCTCCGCTGTAGTAAAAAAATAATAAAAAGACACAATGGGATTTACAAAAACGATAAAAAATATCTGGAGTGTCGAGGATCTTCGCAAGCGCATCGGCATCACGCTTCTGCTTGTGATCATCTATCGCTTCGGATGTTATGTGGTCTTGCCGGGAATTAACCCCGACGACCTGATGGCATTGAAGAATTTCACTTCCGACGGCCTGATGCAGCTCCTCGACATGTTCTCGGGAGGCGCATTCTCGCAGGCCTCGATCTTCGCGCTCGGAATCATGCCCTATATCACGGCATCGATTGTGATCCAGCTTCTCGGCATGGTTCTTCCTGCTTTCCAGAAGATGCAGCGTGAGGGTGAGAGCGGACGTATGAAGCTCAACCAGTACACCCGCTACTTGACAGTGCTTATCCTCGTGCTCCAGGGTCCGGCTTATTTGATGAATCTCAAATATCAGGTTCAGGCAGCCGGAGGCCACGTAGAATTTGGTTTCTGGACTATTGTGTTCATGACGATCGTCCTTGCAGCCGGCTCCATGTTCATCATGTGGCTCGGCGAGCGCATCGACCAGAAGGGAGTCGGCAACGGCATCTCGTTTATCATTCTGATCGGTATCATCGCCCGTCTGCCGGAAGCATTCATCCAGGAATTCACCGGACGACTGATGAACTCTCAGGGGGGCGGCCTCGTGCTCTTCCTCGTTGAGATCATCATCCTTCTGGCAGTTATCGCCGGCGCCGTGCTGCTCGTGCAGGGCACGCGCAACGTTCCGGTGCAGTATGCCAAGAAGGTTGTCGGCAACAAGCAGTATGGCGGTGCGCGCCAGTTCATCCCTCTGAAGGTCAATGCAGCCGGCGTGATGCCTATCATCTTCGCCCAGGCCATCATGTTTATCCCTATCACACTGATGGGATTCTCGACCGAGCAGACGGGCTTCTTCGGCGCTTTCACCGATATGTACGGCTTCTGGTATAACTTCGTCTACTTCCTGATGATCGTAGCCTTCACATATTTCTACACGGCAATCACGGTTCGTCCGGCTCAGATGGCTGAAGACATGAAGCGCAACAACGGCTTCATTCCCGGCATCAAGCCCGGCAAGCCGACGGTGGATTACCTCGACTCGATCATGTCGAGGATCACGCTTCCGGGATCAATCTTCCTGGGCATCGTGGCCATCCTTCCGGCAATTGCCCATGTGTGCGGACTGAACCGCAACTTCGCTCAGTTCTTCGGCGGCACATCGCTGCTGATTATCGTGGGCGTAGTGCTCGACACTCTGCGCATCGTTGAGGGCCACCTGATCATGCACCGTTACGACGGTCTGATGAAGGGCGGACGAATCAAAGGACGTTCGGGCAGCGGCGCTTTCTAATAAAAGGATTGAAAAGCAACTGAAATGATTTTCATCAAGACACCTGAAGAGCTGGAGAAAATGCGGGCGGCATGCGATCTCGTGAGCCGCACGCTCGGAGAGGTCGCCAAATGGGTGGCCCCCGGAGTCACCACTCATCGGCTTGACACCATAGCAAGGGAGTTTATCCTCGACAACGGGGGTAAACCCGCTTGCCTCGGTTATCAGGGATTTCCCGGCACGCTTTGCATAGAAGTCAACGAGACGGTGGTTCACGGTTTTCCGTCGAACTATACGCTGCGCGAAGGCGACATCATCGGCACCGACTGCGTGGCGGAGCTCAACGGCTACAACGGCGACAGCTGCTATACATTCCAGGTAGGTGAGATCGACCCGAAATGGTTTGCTCTTCTGCAGACCACCAAGGAATCGCTCTACAAGGGAATCGAGGCAGCACAGGCCGGCAAGCGCATCGGCGACATCTCGAATGCGGTGCAGACATATTGCGAGCATCGCGGCTACAGCGTGGTCCGCGAGATGTGTGGACACGGCATAGGCCGCGACATGCACGAGGATCCCGAGGTGCCCAACTACGGGCGCCGGGGCATCGGCCCGATCATGAAACCGGGCATGTGCATCGCCATCGAACCGATGATCAATCTTGGAAGCAAGAACATAGTGATCGAGCGCAACGGCTGGGAATGCCGCACTCGCGACCGCAAGCCGTCGGCTCATTTCGAGCACACGATAGCGATCACCGAGGAGGCTCCGGAGATCCTGACCACATTCAAATATGTGGAAGAGGTCAGAAAAGCCGCAGGCTTCGAATTCTGATGAGAAGAATAAACATAAAGTTGTAGAGAACAAAGCTGATATTAGAAATGGCAAAACAAGCTGCAATCGAAATAGACGGTGTGATCCTCGAGGCCCTGAGCAATGCGATGTTCAAGGTTCAGCTTGAGAACGGGCATGAAATCACGGCCCATATCTCGGGAAAGATGAGGATGCACTATATCAAGATCCTTCCCGGCGACAAGGTCAAAGTGGAGATGAGTCCCTACGATCTGAGCAAAGGAAGAATCTCATTCCGTTACAAATAAAAACAAACCCAGATATGAAAGTAAGAGCATCTGTAAAGAAGCGCACTCCCGACAGCAAGATCGTACGCCGCAAAGGGAGACTGTATGTGATCAACAAAAAGAATCCGAAATTTAAACTTCGTCAGGGATAAAAAAGGGTTCACCGCAACGGGGGTGAAGGTCTGGCGACAGGCATCCCGGGCGGAATCCGGTTATCGTTGCACAAAAATTGTAACAATACAATATGGCAGTAAGAATTGTCGGCGTAGATTTGCCGCAGAATAAAAGAGGAGAGATAGCGTTGACCTATATCTATGGGATTGGCCGCAGCGCAGCCAACAGCATCCTTGAGAAGGCCGGCGTGGATCGAGACATCAAAGTGAAAGACTGGACCGATGCGCAGGCAGCAGCCGTGCGTGAGGTGATCCAGCGTGACTATAAGGTAGAGGGCGACCTCCGCACGGAGATTCAGCTCAACATCAAGCGACTGATGGATATCGGCTGCTATCGCGGCATCCGTCACCGTATCGGCCTTCCCGTGCGCGGCCAGAGCACAAAGAACAATGCCCGCACGCGCAAGGGACGCAAGAAAACAGTCGCCAACAAGAAGAAAGCTACAAAATAATATCGTAATAACAATATGGCAAAAAAGACAGTCGCAGCAAAAAAGAGGAATGTCAAGGTTGACGGAACAGGTCAGCTTCATGTGCATAGCTCTTTCAACAACATCATTGTGTGTCTTGCCAACAGCCAGGGTCAGGTAATCTCCTGGTCGTCGGCCGGCAAGATGGGCTTCAGAGGCTCCAAGAAGAACACGCCCTATGCTGCCCAGATGGCAGCTCAGGATTGTGCGAAGGTAGCCTACGACCTTGGACTTCGCAAAGTAAAGGCATACGTGAAGGGTCCGGGCAACGGTCGCGAGGCCGCCATCCGTTTCGTTCACCAGAGCGGCATCGAGGTGACAGAGATCATCGACGTGACTCCGCTTCCCCACAATGGATGCCGTCCTCCGAAGAGAAGAAGAGTCTAATCGGAAAAACAAGATAGGAATAAACATTCTGCAGAAAAGTCCGGCCAGTCACGTCCTGAATGCGAATAGACCGTCATTATCCTTCCTTTCGACGGTCGCGGCTGCGCTAAGGGGCGGACTCATGGAGCAAAAAGAATAAAATAATGGCAAGATACACAGGACCAAAAACAAAAATCGCACGAAAGTTTGGCGAGCCAATTTTTGGCGACGACAAAGTATTGGCAAAAAAGAACTACCCGCCGGGACAGCACGGTCAGAACCGTCGCCGCAAAACGTCGGAGTATGGCAGCCAGCTTCGTGAAAAACAGAAAGCAAAATACACCTACGGCGTGCTCGAGCGTCAGTTCCGCAATCTCTTCGAGAAAGCAGCGCGCACAAAAGGTATTACCGGCGAGGTGCTCCTCCAGCTTCTGGAGAGCCGTCTCGACAATGTGGTTTACCGTCTGGGTCTGGCAGCAAGCCGTCCGGCAGCCCGTCAGCTCGTGCTTCACAAGCACATCTGCGTCAACGGCAAGACAGTCAACATTCCGTCTTACCGCGTGATGCCGGGCGATGTTGTGACAGTTCGCGAGAAATCGAAATCGCTCGAGGTTATCGCCGACTGCGTGGCCGGATTCAACCACAGCAAATATCCCTGGATCGAATGGGACGAGAGCATCAAGGGCGGCAAGTTCCTTCACCTGCCGCAGCGCGAAGACATCCCCGAGACGATCAAGGAGCAGCTCATCGTCGAGCTCTATTCTAAATAATAAACAATAAGATACCCATGCCAATTTTAGCATTTCAGAAACCCGATAAAGTGGTGATGCTCGAGGCCGACAACAAGTTTGGCAAGTTTGAGTTTCGTCCGCTTGAGCCGGGATATGGCCAGACCATCGGTAACGCTCTGAGGAGAATCCTTCTCTCCTCGCTGGGCGGTTTCGCTATCAACTCGATCCGCATCAGCGGCGTAGCCCACGAGCTGGACACTATCCCCGGCGTGAAGGAAGATGTCACCAACATCATCCTCAATCTCAAGCAGATCAGATTCAAGCAGATCGTCGAGGACCGCGTGGCCGAGAAAGCCACAGTCAAAGTATCGGGCACAGATGTGTTTACTGCCGGCGACTTGGGTAAAGTTCTCTCTGGGTTCGAGGTCCTCAACCCCGAACTGGTGATCTGTCATCTCGACCCGAAACAGGGTTTTGAAATTGAATATACAATCAACAAGGGTCGCGGTTGGGTTCCCGCCGATGAGAATCGCGAGATGCTCGGCGCCACCGACCCCAACGTGATTGCCATCGACTCGATTTATACTCCTATCAAAAACGTGAAGTATTCGGTGGAGAATTATCGTGTCGAGCAGAAAACCGACTATGAGAAGCTGATCATCGAAGTCACCACCGACGGGTCGATCATGCCGAAAGACGCCCTCAAGGAGGCTGCCAAGATCCTTATCCAGCACTTCATGATGTTCTCGGACGAGAAGATCACGCTGGAGGCACCGAAGCAGGACACTCCCGAGGAATTTGACGAGGAAGTGCTTCACATGCGCCAGCTGCTGAAGAGCAAGCTCGTCGACATGGATCTTTCGGTCCGCGCCCTCAACTGCCTGAAGAGCGCTGAAGTGGAAACGCTTGGCGAACTGGTCGTTTTCAACAAAAACGATCTGCTCAAATTCAGGAACTTCGGAAAGAAGTCGCTCTCGGAGCTCGACGAGCTTCTTGAGAAACTGAATCTTTCCTTTGGAATGGATATTTCGAAATATAAATTAGACAAAGACTAAACCGCAATGAGACACAATAAGAAATTCAACCACCTTAGCCGCAAGAAAGGCCACCGCGAGGCGCTGCTTTCGAATCTGGCTATCTCTCTTATCATGCATAAGAGAATCTTCACGACTAAGGCCAAGGCAAAAGCTCTCCGCGTTTATGCCGAGCCTCTGATCACACGCTGCAAGACCGACGACATGCTCAACCGTCGCGTAGTGTTCAGCTATCTTCAGAACAAAGAGGCCATCAAAGAGCTCTTCGGCGTGATCGCAGAGAAAGTGGCCGACCGTCCGGGCGGATACCTCCGTATCCTGAAAACGGGCAACCGTCTTGGCGACAATGCCGAGATGGCAATGATCGAGTTTGTAGACTTCAACGAGACGGCACTCGAGAGCGCTTCCGCAAAGAAGAGCTCGCGCACTCGCCGCAGCCGTTCGAAGAAAGCAGCCGCTCCCGCAGCAGAGGCTCCCAAAGCAGAGGAGGCTCCCGCAGCAGAAGCTCCCGCAGCAGAGGAAGCTCCCAAGGCAGAGTAATCAGTAAATCTCTTGCGGTTGCTTTGACCCGCATAAAAATGAAGGCAGACGATTCGGTTCGTCTGCCTTCATTTATTTTATGCCGGTTTTAAGCCGGTCAGCGGAGCATTACGGTCAGCGGAGCATTATCTTAAGCGTTGCGGGATAGTGGCTGTCGGTCTGCACCGTGGCGATGAATATGCCTTTGCCGAGCGCGGAGAGCGAGATGGTCTGATGGGAACCGGAAACCTGCTGCTTCATCACCACCTTGCCTGAGGGCTCGCAGATTGTCAAAGTGGCCTGCAGAGCTGCGGGGTTGAAGATCTCCAGATTGCCTGAATTCATGGCGAGGCGGGGCGCCGACGACTCGGAAACGTCGCCAGCAATCTGCGACACTCCGGCGGCCTCGATCGCGGCGAGAAGTCCTTCGTAGGGGTGGAACCATCCCTGACCGTTGCGCGGATCCTCCGGTTCGCAAGGAGCCTCGGTATTGGTGTCGGAAATGATGCGGAGCACGTCGCTGACCGAGAGACGCGGATTCGCCTCAAGCCAGCAGGCGATGTAGCCGGCCACGTAGGGTGTGGCCATCGACGTGCCCCCCTCGCGTCCCCAGTAATAGGTCTTGCCATCCTTCTCGAGCGAGGCGAAGATGTTTTTGCGGCGCTCGGGATGGGCGGCCACAAACGGGCTGCTGTAGCTTGATATGAGTGCGGCGCCGGGAGCGGCGGTATGCGGCAGAACGGTTCCGTCGAGCAGGGTGCCATAGCTGGAATCGACCTGTATGTGGTCGAGTTTAAGTCCCCAGTCCTGAACCTCTCCGTCGATGTTGGTGGCGCCGGCGCGGTTAACGTACATTCCCACGCAGATTACGTTGTCTCCGGTGCAGATGTCGCTCACGGAGAACTCTCCGCCGGGCATCGGTTCCAGGCTGGAGAATCTCACGAAGCGCGTGCCAGATATATCGGCGAACATGTCGACGTGGGTGCCGGGTTCACCCTCCACCTCGAGAACGAGTGTATAGCGGGCCCAGGTGTTGGTGCCGCTGAGTTCGGTGGTATGCGCGTCGAGAGCCAGAGTGATGTTTCGGCGGTTGTTGTCGGGGTTGAGTTCGCCGAATAACTGGGCGTAACCGGTGAAATACTTGCCGAATTCCGGTTCGGTCTGCGCGTCGATGCGGTAGGAGAAATCGGAAGAGACGTCCACCTGTTTGCACTCGTGGACGATGCTGCGCGTCACTTCGTCGTATAAAAGAAGCCGGGCCTTGAAGGGGCGGTCGTCGGCGCTCCAGACATCGCAGTAGCCCACCATGTCAAACTGCGCCCAGTCGGCCGAATGCACGAAAGTCAGGACTCTCTTTTTCTCATCTGAGAAAGTGAAGGGTATAGACACCGGGCTGTCGCCCTCGTTGCCGGCAGCCATGCAGATGATGGCATCCTCACCGAGCATCGACACATACTGGCTGAAGAGCGAAGTGCCGTCGTGGGGGCCGGTGTAGGAGCTTACCGACATGTTGATCACGGCCGGTTTGCCGACGCTTTTGGCGTAATCGATAATGTCCTCGGCTCCGGCGAGAAGTCCGACATCGGAAAGAATCGAGACGGTGCCCACGATCTCCGAATCGGGAGCGGCGCCCTGATAGCCGTTGAAGCATGAACCGGCCATGATACCGGCCACATGGGTGGCGTGGAAGCCGTCGGAGTTGTCGGTCTGCCATTTCTTATACTCCTCCAAGGTAGTCATTTCCGTGCGCTCTCCGAGCAGTTCGTTGTAGCGCACCACCTTCTTGACGCGCGAGTTTCCCTCGGCGTCGAAGAAATTGATATGCGTCGGGTCGAAATAGATGTCGCAGAAGCCGGTAACGACCCCTTTGCCCGTATAGGGCATCGGGAGAATTTCGCCGGCGGCGATCCGGTCGGCGCCGAAATGCTTGCGGGCCTCGTCCATGGCCGGCACGGCAAATCGCGGGGCTTCTACTAAAACACTTCCGGAGCGCGTCCTGACGCGGCGCTTAGCCGACACGGTGCTGCCTGATTGATCAGGAAAAAGCGCGAGGGCAAGATTGCCGCGATGGCGCAGGATCCTGACTCCCTGCGCCTCAAGTTCGTCGAGGTCGGCTTCGGAGTTAAATTTCACGATCGAAGGGGTAAAGGTCTGTTCGGCATAAACCGCCAACGCCGGGAGCATCAATAAAAAAAGAAACGCCACGGCCATCTTCTTCAGCAGGCTATATGTTGGATTTTGTTTCATCGAATAGGAGATATCTATGGATTGCTGTTTTCAATTACAATTGCGGCTTTCAGCCGAATATCTAATATAACGTTTGCTAAAGTCATGATATTTGATTAATTTTGTAAGATAGACCAATAATATCTAACAGAAAAATTTATAAAAACCTCTGCACAGAAGTCTTCCATCCGAAATAACTGCAAAGCGAACTATCAAAACACACGCACCATCATCATGAAAAAAATCCTTATCTTAATCATAGCCATGTTGCCGCTGCAGGCGTTCGCACTGAATCCCGCTCAGAAAGAGGCGAAGATCGTGAAGCTGCGCCAGCGGCTCGCAGGGGTTCGCACGGCCAAAGACTCTATAGCCGTGCTATATGACATCCTCGACCTGTCGACGCGAGCGGAGAGTAAAGCCGTGGGGAAAGAGATCTACGAGGTCGCCATGCGCAATGGAGTTGACAGCGTGGTCTACGACATTTGCCGTCAGCTGACGGCCCCGCTGAAAAAAGATGAAGGCTTCGCCAAAATTCAGGAAGCCCTTCAGAAAATGCCCCGCACGCGCGAACGCGACGAGTCGATCCTTTTCCTCAAGATGAAGAGGATGAGCTATGCCTCCAAGTATGTCAGCGAAGAGCAGCGGCAGAAAGACATAGCGAGGATCATCGCCGAGGAAGAGATTTCGCCCAAAAAGGATGTGACAGCCAAAATCTATAATCTGTATACTCTGGTCGAATACCTGCGCAACGACGTCCATACCCCCATGCTCCATCAGTATCTTCAGGAGCTGATGCAGCTTCTCGACAAGCGCCCCTTCGAACTTTACGCCATATATAATCAGGTCTATTCGGAGGCCGCCAACATCTATACCGACGTTCAGGAATACGACCACGGAATCAAGGCGGATGAAAAGTTGCTTGCCGTCACCGAAGGACTCGAAAAGAAATATGAACGGCTCGGAAGGAAATATCGCAACTATGAGGTGACTAAATATGTGATATACCGGCGTATGCTCCGCAATGCCGGCGCGCTCACGCCGGAGGAGATTCGGGACATTCACTCGAAGGTTCTTGCCCTTGCCGCCAACAACAGCGACGTGAAAGGCGACATGTCGAGCAGTCCTCGCTATTACGCCTATTACTATTACGCCACCGGCGACTATGGCAAGGCGATTCCCTATATCAAGCGGCTGATAGACCCGAAGCAGGGGAATGCCGTCAACAGGCAGCTCTACGCCATGCTTCAGAAATCGGCCGAGGCTACTGGCGACACCGCGACTCTGATAGAGGCCCTGAAAGGCTACAACAAGCTCCTGCTTGAATATACCGACCTCAACGCCAACGTGCTTTATAAGCTGCTGCAGATCCGTTACGACGTCGACAACCTGAAATCGCGAAACAATCAGCTCGAGATCGACCGCCGCGACCAGAAGATCGCCGAGACGCGCCGGTCAATGACATTGGTCGCAGTGGGTTGGGTTCTTGTTGCATTGCTCCTGGGAGTCATGCTCTATTTCTGGACGCGGTACCGAGCCAACCAGAGCAGGCTCTCATCTCTCGTCGACGTCTTTACCAAAGAGCGCAACAGCCTGCGCGACTCCCTCTATATCGACAACGAAAGGGAGGTGAAGTCGGTAAGACAGGTTCCCGGATCCTCCGATGTGAAGGAGCCGGATCGTTTCGAACCCCGGAAGAAGAAGCTCAACTCGGTGGAAATGGTTGAATTTCTTCTCAACGACATAGCTTATATCTCGTCGATCGGCAGGGGCAACAGCATGAAATTCATGAATCGCGTTTCGGTCGACAGGGTGATGCGTCGCGCGGTCGAGAAATGCAGGAGCGCCCTGAAGGTCGGAGTGCAGTTTGACGTGGTATATCCCGAAAATGACATGAAGATCTATGTCGACAGGGAATGCCTCGACTATGTGCTCATCCATCTTCTGAAGAACTCGGCGGAATTCACCGACAGGGGAGAGATTAAATTCAGCGTCAGAATAGATACGGAAAGGAGTGTGGTGAGGTTTTTCCTCTCCGACACCGGCATACCCATCAAAGGGCAGGAGGAGCAGATGTTTTTCCAGCATTTCATCAAGATTGGAGATGTGCTCGACTCCGGCCAGCCGGGACTGTTCATCTGTCGTCTGCTGTCGTTCCTGCTCCATTGCGACCTGAAATCGGATAGCAACTTCAGGAATGGCGCTTCATATATGCTCACGGTGCCGGTCGACATGCTTCACAACAACGAAACCGGGCGATATCAGCCGGAGGCCGACTACGACTGAAGGCATAGAAGACGAGAATAATATAATCAGATGGCGGAGAGAGAGGATAAAAGCGGAAAAACCGAGAGGGTGAAGCTCAACGAGCGTCAGCAGAAGGCCGTGGAGGCATCGGAAGGGAGGGTGCGTGTAGTGGCCGGAGCCGGTTCGGGCAAGACGCGCGTGCTCGCACACCGCTACGCTTTCCTTGTCAACGAACTCGGCATATCCCCCGGCAATATCCTCTGCCTCACCTTCACCAACAAGGCCGCTCAGGAGATGAAGCGGCGCATCTCGCGCATGGTCGACCGCGGATCGGTCAACGACTTCATCTGCACAATCCATAGCTTCTGCGTGAAATTCCTGCGGCGCGAGATTTACCGCATCGGTTATCCGAAAAGCTTCACCGTGATAGATGAGGAGGATGCCAAGACACTGGCCAAGCAGGCCATGGACGAGTTCGGAATCGACCGCCGCAAGCTCACGGCCGAGAGATTCCTGAAGAAAGTGGCCTTTCTGAAAGGGTATGACATCAACGCCTATATCCAGGGACATCTTCTTCCGGCCAGTCCGGCCGACTGCCCCGACGCGCAGGTGAGGTATATGCGGCTGCAGCTCAAGCAATACGCCCTCGACTACGACGACCTGATCTATTTCACCATCTATATCCTCGACCATTTCAAGGATGCGCGTCAATACTGGACCGACAAGCTCAACTATATCATGGTCGATGAAGTGCAGGACTGTTCGGGCGACGACTGGAAGCTTCTGCACATACTCGCCGAGCATCACGGCAATCTCTTCGTGGTGGGGGATCCCGACCAGGCCATTTATGCCTGGCGCGGGGCTAATCCGAAGATATTCGTCGATTTCAAGGCCGCCACCGACATCACCCTCAACCAGAACTACCGCTCCACGCCCGATATTCTCGACGTGGCCAACAGCATAATCGTCAACAATGAAAACCGCGTTCCCAAGGAGCTTTTCACCCTTAGGCTCAACGAGCGTCGCGTGGTCTACCGCCATTCGAAGAGCGAGCGCGAGGAGGCGATGTTTATCGCCGAAACGATTGCCAAAGGGATAAAGGAGGGTGACAAGGCGTCGGATTTCGCCGTGCTCTATCGGTCCTCCTTCCTGTCGCGGCAGGTTGAGCAGCAGCTTCTGAAGCAGAAGATACCCTACAGCGTGTGGGGCGGAGTGCGCTTTTTCGAGCGCAAGGAGATCAAGGACGTGATATGCTATCTTCGACTGATAGCCTCCGATTCCGACGACATGGCGTTCAGGCGCATCATCAATCTGCCGGCCCGCAAATTCGGCGCCGTGTCGATGAAGCATCTCCGCGAGGCTGCCGATTCCGCCGGCACGTCGCTCATGACGGCGCTGCGCCGTAAGATAGAGGAAGGGGAGCCGAGATTCGCCAGAGGGCCGCTGCGGCAATTCGTGGCGCAGATCGACAGCTGGCGGCTCCTTGCCGCCGACATGCCGGTGTCGGAGCTGACCGACCGGGTGCTCATCCAGAGCGGGCTGTCGGATCTGATCCGTCTCGACGAGAAGGAGGAGAGGCTCGAGAACATCGCCGAGCTGATCAATTCCATGAAAGAATTCGAGCTCTCGCAGATCGACGACAGCGACATGACCCTCGCCGCCTATCTGCAGGAGATAGCTCTATACACCACCGCCGACGCAGCGATCGACTCCGAGAAAGTGAAGCTGATGACCATCCATCAGAGCAAAGGGTTGGAATTCAGCACAGTGTTCGTTCCCGGATTGACCGAGGGGATGTTTCCCAACCACCGGTCGATCCGCGAACGCCGCAAGGATGGCGAGGAGGAGGAGCGGCGGCTGATGTATGTTGCCGTGACCCGAGCCCGCGACATGCTCTATCTTCTCGAGTCGGAGGGGTATATGAACGACAACGGCGCCCTGAAATATCCGTCGCGCTTCATCGCCGAAGTGCCGGAAGGATTGCTGACTGTCGAAGGAAACCCCGATCCGCAGTTGCTTGAAGGAACCCACAATCTGGTCCGTATGCTCAATCAGGAGCTGGGGCAGGGAGGTGAGGATGTTTGGCAGCCGGGCACCAAGGTGGAGCACCGTGTGTTCGGGCGCGGAGAGGTCGTCAGCTTCGATCCGGCGGCGCAGAGCTACCGCGTGCGATTCGGCTCTTCCGAACGCGATCTCGTGCCCCGCGTGCTCCGGCGCATCGAATAAATCACAACCGATGTTAAAAATAAAAAAATCGGGCATGTCGGGCATTCCCCGGCCATGACCATGAATACGAAAAACTCAAATTCAGCGTATTAGATAGAAGACTAAGACATATATTACTTATAACGATAGAAAATGAATAAACTAACCTTACCGATCTTTATGGCTGCCACAATGCTGGCCGGAGGCGCTGCCGAGGCGCAGACCAACAGCACCTACGACGCGCAGTTTATCTCCTGGCCGGTCTATAACGGCGACGATCTCGAGCTGACCGTCGACAAGAGCGGCACCCATTTCTGCCTCTGGAGCCCCAAGGCCCAGGAAGTGAAAGTCAACCTTTATGCCGACGGTCACACCGGCAAGCCCTTCAAGACTCTCGAAATGAAGGGGGATGCTGCCAACGGCGTGTGGCGTGCATCCGTTCCCGAGCAGCTCTACGGCAAATTCTATACCTTCCAGGTGAAGGTCGACGGCAAATGGAAAGCCGAGACTCCGGGCGTCTGGGCCAAGGCCGTGGGCGTCAACGGCAAGCGCGCCGCCATCATCGACTTCGCGCAGACCGATCCCGAGGGCTGGGCTTCCGACAAAGGCCCCGAAGTGAAGAATTTCTCCGACGTGATCGTCTACGAGATGCACCATCGCGACATGTCGATGCATCCCTCGTCGGGCATCGCCAACAAAGGTAAATTCCTCGCCCTCACTGAGGAAGGGACCGTTACCCCTCTCGGAGAGAAAACCGGCATCGACCATCTCAAGGAGCTCGGCGTGACCCACGTGCATATCCTCCCCTCCTACGACTACAACTCAGTCGACGAGACCAACCTCCAGCTCAACACCTACAACTGGGGTTATGATCCGCAGAACTACAACGCTCCCGAAGGAAGCTATTCCACCAACCCTTCCGACCCCGCCACCCGCGTCCGCGAGATGAAGGAGATGATCAAGGCTCTCCACGAGGCCGGAATCGGCGTGATTATGGACGTGGTCTACAATCACACGGCTGAAAACGACGGCTCCAACTTCGAGCTCACCGCTCCCGGCTATTACCACCGCCACTGGAACGACGGCAAATATTCCGACGCCTCCGGATGCGGCAACGAGACGGCCTCCGACCTCGAGCAGATGCGCAACTTCATCATCAATTCCACCAAATATTGGGCCGACGAATATCATGTCGACGGTTTCCGCTTCGACCTCATGGCCATCCACGACACCGAGACGATGAGCAAGGTCGCCGCCGAGCTGAAGAAAATCAATCCGTCGATCTTTGTCTACGGCGAAGGTTGGACGGCAGGCGATTCCCCGCTGCAGCCCGAACGCCGCGCCCTGAAGGAGAACGTGAGCAAAATGGAAAACATAGCCGTCTTCTCCGACGATATCCGCGACGCCATCAAGGGTCACTACACCGATGCGGCCGACCGCGGCTTTGCCACCGGCAAACCGGGTCTTGAAGAGACGGTGAAGATCGGCATCGTCGCCGCCACCAACCATCCCCAGGTTGATTTCAAGAAGGGCAACAACTCCAAGTTCCCCTACGCCAAGAGTCCGGAGATGATCGTGAACTACGTCAGCTGCCACGACGACCTGACGCTGACCGACAAGCTCAAGAAATCCATGGCAGGGGAGAGCGAGGCGAATCAGCTCGCCGCCGCCAAGCTGGCGCAGACCATCGTCTTCACCTCGCAGGGCACTCCTTTCATGTTTGCCGGCGAGGAGGTGTGGCGCGACAAGAAGGGTGTCCACAATTCCTTCAAGAGTCCCGATGACATCAACGCCATCGACTGGACCAACAAGTCGAAATATCGCGACCAGTTCGATTATTACCGCGAGCTTATTGCCCTGCGCAAGGCGCATCCCGCTTTCCGCATGACCACGGCGGCCGACATAGCCAAGAATCTCCGCTTCGACAAGATCGACTCCAAGAAGACGCCCAACCTGATCAGCTATTCGCTGCTCAACCATGCCAACGGCGACAGCTGGAAAGAGATCAAGGTGGTGTTTAACGGCGCTTCCGAACCTCAGACGGTCAACGTGAAGAAGGGCAACTGGAAGATCGTGGCTCAGGATGGCAAGATTTCCCACGCAGCCGACCTCGGTGCCACAGAAGGAGGCAAGATCACCCTCGCCCCCTATAGCGCCCTGATCCTCGCCCAGGAATAATATCGATATCAGGTTATCAGAACCGGCAATAAAAATGGCCGCTCCGACAGACGGGGCGGCCATTTTTATTGCCGGGTTAATCAGGGAATTATCTCTTTACGAACTTGGCTTTCGCGGTGCCGGCGGCTGTCGTGGCTTTCACCATGTAGACGCCTGCGGGGAGCGAAGCCATGCTGAGGGCGCTTGTCCCGGCTTCGGCGGAGAAGCCGTAGGCTATTCCTGCTGCCGACACGACGCCGATTTCAGCGTCGAGGGCGCTGTTTACGATCAGCGAGTCGATGCTGCCGTCGTAAGCGATCGAGAGCGTCTCGTCGGTGAACGAGCCCACGCCCGAGATCTGCGTCTTAACCTTGATGTCGTCGACGAGGAGGCATACGTTGCCGCTCGTGCCGACATACTGGATTGCCACGTAGACATCCTTGTTGTCGTAAGCGCTGAGGTCAGCTTCGTCGAGAGTCCAGTCGGTCGGTGCGGTGCGCGATTCGGAGCCGACCACCTTGAAGCTTTCAGGCTCGTCGTCGGTTTCCGACACGAGGATGCGGTAAGGCTCCAGTTTGGCGTCAAGAGTTTCGAGGCAACGGGTCTTCACCCAGACTTCAATGCTCGAATTGTCGCCGAGCTTCAGCTTGGGGGAGATGAGCCATGTGTCGTTTTCGGTGGAAACGCCATCGTAAGAGTCGCTCCAGCGGCTGAACATGAAGGCCACGCCCATGCGCGAACCGGAATGCGGGAACATACCCTCGAAACCGTCGTCGATCATGGAGGGAACCGTGAGCGAAGGATTGAACGCCTGGAAACCTACGCGCTCGCCCTTGCCGGGATATGAATAGCGCCAGAAATTGTCGAAGTCATCGCTTCCGCTGCGGTCGATCGTCTTCCACGAGGGATTGAAGCGGTCGCCCATGCCGGCGAAGTCGTTGCAGCCCTCGAAGTCGAGAGTGTAGGGATCGAGTTCCTTGTCGGAAACCACAGTCTTGGCGCAGACGTCGTTGGCGGCGTTCTCGTCGCCGCTCATGCTGACGCGTATTTCGAGTGCGCGGTCACCGGGAACGGAGAGGTCGACGTTCTCGAAATCGAGGTCGGCCGATTCGTAAGAGAGAAGGTCGAGCGAGCGGGAACCGAGACGCACGCCGTCAAGATAGAGGGTGGCCTCGATGGAGCCGTCTTCATAACCGTTGTTGCGCACCTGAGCCGAAACCGTCTCGTCCGATCCGAAGAGCGACTTGTCGAGCACCGGGCTTGTGAACTTCACGGCGGCGGCATCCTTGGCATAGACAGCGGCGTCGTCCTTGAACTCCGCGCGGATGCAGAGGGCATAGGCCGTGGTCAGCGACAGTTCGTCGTCGACGCGGTTGTAGCAAACCGACTCCATGTCGACCAGGTAGGCGAGGCCCATGTTGCTTGAAGAGAGCTGTGCGATCTCGAAATAGTAGCTTCCGGGATTGAGGCGCATGTCGGGCACGTCGACGGTGCGGAAGTCTCCTCCGACGCCACGCTGCATTGTCTCGGAATAGATGCAGCGGTCGAGGCTCATGTCGGGATTGACCTTATAGATGTTGAGCCGGATATCCGAAGTGGCGATTGCTGAAGCTTCTGTGGCGGCCAGGCCGAACGTCACTCCCGTGAGGTCGGAGGGAGTCGAGAAGGAGTAGATGTTGCCGATGGCGAGCGGTGCGCCCCAGGTGCCGATGGCCGTGGAGACTTCGCTCATGTTTTCGAGAGCGCGGCAATCATGGGTGACGGTAACCTCGGGCATCGCCTTGGTGTTGTCGCCCTCGTAACCGTCGGCGTCGGCCGAAACGGCTTCGAAAGCTACTGTAAACTTGTCGCCCTCCTCAAACTGCGGAAGCGTAAGGAGCGCCTTGATCATTTTCGACTCTCCGGCCGGGATGGCTACGGCTTCCGACGGGTTGCCGGTGCGTGTGCCGTCGACCATCGGGTAAACCTGCACTCCTGTAGCATCCATGGTGCCGCGGTTTTCAACCGTGACGTAGTATTCGCCGGTGCCTTTGAGCTGGGCGGCGGGGGTATAGTTGCTCACGGGGCCCGAGATCGAGGTGATGCGGATGTCGTGGGGGAAGACTGCGCTGACCGTAGCGTCGTTGAGGCAGAGATGGAGTGATGCCGACTCGTCGCCCGAATCGGCGATCACGAAGCTGTAGTTGCCCGGTTCGCTGACGTGGCCCGTGATCTCCTCTTGATGGATCTGCTGGTCGAGGTCGGCGAGTTCGTAGACTTTCTCATAAGTGGAGAGGTCGGCTCCGGCCTTTCCGAAGAGCACGGTGATTCCTGTCGTGCCCCACATGCCGGTTCCGGCAAACATCAGCTTCAGCCGGGCGTCGCCGTCGAAGTGTGCGCCGCGGGAGATAATACCCTTCTCTATGCCATGGCCGGTTGCTGCGAAGCTTTCGAACATAGGCTCATATTCCCAGGCCTCCTCATCCATCTTCGTCCAGAAGTCATGGTTGACGCCTTTCGAGAAGTTGGTATATGCCGGAATTTCGGCGTAAGGTTCGAAGCATTCGATCATGGTGAAGGCATCTTCGCTCTGTTCGCCATAGCCCACCTGCATGATCACGCTGTGGGTGCCGATCGTCGAGAGATCCACAGTGTCTTCGATATAGAAAGTGTCTTCGGCTCCCATGTCGAGCGGACCTGCGAATGTCGAGGTCACCGTCTGCTTTTCGTCGACGATTGCCGAAACGGTGAAGTCGGTGAGCGGCGCCGAACCGTTGTTTTTGATCGTCACGCCGACCTTGGCGTCGGCGGGGAGGTCGCAGTTGCTGACCGGAAGATGCATCTTCTCGATCACCACTTTGGGCGTGCCGACAAATTCTCCTGCTTCCACGCTGATTTTGTCGAGCAGAAGATTGAGTGCGTCGGCGCCGCCGATGTCGTGGAACGCAACGTAATAGTTGCCGTCTTCAGGCACTTCGAAGTTGGCGGCGCGACTGAGCCATTCCTCCGACTTGATGTTGAATGTCCCGGCCACCTGCATGTCGGCCGGTTTGGGAGATGTTCCCACGCAGACCTCCATCACTTCGTTGTTCTCGGCGGTGATTGAGCGCGTGGAGAAGGATACATGGTGCTTGCCGGCTTTCATGGCGATGGGCATGGTCACGAGCCAGTCGTCGCAGCCGCCCACTGTCCAGCCTACTGTGCATCCGGCGGCTCCCATGTTGCCGTCGGGGTTCATCTGCCATTCGTTGTATCCCCATGTGGCGTCGTCGTTGTTGGCGTTGACCACAATCCAGTCGGCTTCGAAGCCGTCGGGACCATGGTCGGCGAAGACGTAGGAGAATGGAAGCTCGCGCACGCTGAGGCGGCGTGTTTTTCCGCTGGCCGAGTTGTTGGCGGGGAGCATGTCGCCCTCCATTTCGACGCGGGCGGTCACCGAGTGGACGCCTGCGGCCGAGAAGTCGGCTTTGGCGGCGAATGTGAAATCGAGCGATTCGCCGGGAGCTATCTCGCCGCTGACCGATTCCTCGACCTCCTTGCCGCCGTCGGCCGAATAGAAGGCCTTGATTCCGGAGGCGGGGATAGTGCCGAGGTTAGTTATGGTCATGCCGATCTCGGCTTCTCCGAGGTCGATGCTTCCCTCAGGAAGAGTAAGAGCTGTGGCTGCGATATCCTTCTCGGTTATGAGCAGAGTGCGGACACCGGCGTTGGAGCTGTCTTTCTCGAAAGTGAACTTGTAGCTATTCCCGGCCACAAATTCAAAATCGTCACCTGTGGAGAATGCTCCTGAGGGGACGAAATAGCTCATTCCCGGCTGCTGAGAGAGGATGAGGTAGTCGTAGGTTCCGGCCGGGATTGTTATCGTGGCTGAGCCGTCGACCACCATATTGTCGAGCGAATACGACTTTTCGGCATTTTCCGGGAGCTTCAGGTCGAAGGGGGAATAGTCGCCGAAGTAGAAAGTCTGATTCGGGTTGTAAAATTCGCCACATGAGGAGTGGCTGCTGTCGAGGAGCAGTTGTATCCCTTTGTCGCCGGTGCCCCATGGATCGTGCACTTCGACTGTGACTTCGCACGTTCCCGCGTCGACCCGGGCCGGGGGAGGCGCCGTAGCGGCCGAAGCGGAAACCTGACTGCCCGCCAGAGCGATCAGCGCTCCCGATGCAAGGCTCAAGTAGTCTCTTCTTTTCATACGCATTCTTTTTTATTACAGTTGTTATGGGTGGATCGGGATAAAGATATCGGTGCAAAGTTAAGCGTAAAAAGGGCAAAAATGCAAGAGCATATATAGACAAAATATGGACAAAATCCGAAAACCGCCACAAATTGTACAGAATTCGCCCCGATTTAAAGCGATTTTTGGTAATAGACAAAGAAATAAAGGAAAATTAGTCGTGCCAGTTAGTCTCTCAAGCATCCGATTGGGATTATTTTTACTCCGTCATTGCGAGTATATGCCATTTCTCCTCCTGTTAGGACAATCAGTAAATCCGGTTCACGAAGTTTGATTTGTTTCTCCGTCTTGTTCTTTTCTGCTATAAGGCGTTTGATCTCAAGGAGGTGTAGAGCTCCTTCCTCAATCTCCCTGCTTCCGAGTTTGCATTCAATAAGAGCATATCGCCCATCATCCAGATGTAATACAGCGTCGGCTTCTAAACCAAAACGGTCGTGATAGTAAGATAAGCGACCTCCTGACGCCTGAGAATAAACCCTCAGGTCGCGGAAACAGAGGCATTCGAAAATGAATCCGAATGTTTTGAGGTCAAGTTCAAGATTCTCGGGAGATGCGCCCAACGAAGCTACGGCAATAGAGGGATCCACGAAACAGCGTTTCATTCCAGTGCGTATAACGGTTTTTGATCGTATTGCCGGTGACCAGGCTTCGATATCATCTATGACAAAAAGTTTCTCCAGTGCTTCTACATATTCATCAAACGTTGGCATTGAGATTCCTTCCATCTCCTTTGCAACATCGGCAACCATTGATGTTTTTTTGCTAAAGTGCAGACATTGCGAGCATAGGAACGTAGAATTAACCGGGCAAGTGTCGGATTTCTACGAGTCTTGTCCACTCTTGAAATGTCCTTGTCGCAGATTTCATTCACATAATCCTTTGCAATGAGCAATTTCGCTTTTACGCTCATCTCATCAAGAGACGCAGGCCACCCTCCACGGCACGCGGCGAAAATCAATTGCTCGACAGAAAGCTGCGACATTTCACCATCGATGGTATAACCAGGTTCATCAAAAGGTCTGCGTAATGAAACAGAGCCGTTTGATTCCAAAGATTCAAAGAGGCTCATAGGATACATTTCCATTTTTGAAATACGCCCGGTTCCAGTATGCATTATTTCGTCATCATCGATTACTGTGGAGCCTGTTAGGATGAATTGACCTTTTTCTCTCCGTTCGCCAACGGCATGACGCACTGCGTCCCATATTACCGGGGCTACCTGCCACTCATCGATGAGGCGAGGCGTCGCGCCTTTGAGAATAGTGAAGGCTTTGTCCTTGCAGTAGCCATATAGCCTTCTCGTCTGTCAGGATCCTGCATTTTAATGACGCTCGCAGCTCGACGTTCTGCTGTAGTGGTTTTGCCACACCATTTAGGACCGGCAACTTGTACTGCACCAAAAGCTTCAAGTCTTAAATCAAGGATCTTGTCAGCAATTCTGTTTAGATATTTTATCTCTTTCATAATTGGATGCTAAGGTAGTGATATTATTTATATTAGCCAAATTATTTTGCCTTTTTGAGCGATTTCACTTTATGTTTTTGATGCATTTCACTTTGTTAAATTGAGTTAAAATCAGCGAATATTAGATTGAGAATGCCGAAGTAAACTACGCATGATATGGGTGAAAGTTGGCGAATTGTCGAATTGACGGTTTTCCAGTCATAGTCGGGATAACCTTTGCGAAGCGTAGCGTAGGCATTTGGAATGGAGGGTTTGTGGAAGGAGTGTATAGACAAAATATAGACAAAGGCGCGTTTTGGCGTGCGGTTGTAGGTGTTATTGGCTATTTTGCGGCAATTTTCGGTAATAGACAATTTTAATTTGTATATCTTTGCCGGAAGAAAACAACTATAGCCGGATATGAAACCGATGGTCAGACTTTTGTCGATACTGGTGCTTGCCATGACGGCATTCCTCCAAGCTCGCGCCGATAAAACACCCGGAGCCAAATGGCAGCCGCTGGGCAACAGCAGCGACGGCATTGTGGAGATGATGGAGAAGGCGGCGTTTGTCGATATGCCCTATGGCGAACTGATGAACGTGGTGAAAAGTTTCCCCGCGGCCGACCCTGTAAAATTCGGCCGTCAGGCCGCGGCGCGACTTTATTACTGGCGCGCCTGGGTGGTGCTGAAGGAGAGCGGCGAATCGGCCCTCCCTCTCCTGCTGAAAGCGGAGGCGCTTACCGACACCGCAGCCTATCCCTATGACAATATCCGGCTTCAGCTTCTGCGCGGACATATACTTCAGCGCAAAGGAGAGTTTGACAAGGCATATTTCCTGTTGCGCAAGAATCTTGACCGCCTTCACGAAATCGGCGACGATTACTGGGAGGGGCGCTATACTATTGTGCTTGGAGCCCTGATGCATGATCTCGATGAAAATGTCGACGCCCTGCGACATTTTTATCGGGGCCGCGACCTGCTGCTCGGAAGTGGGAGCGATGTGTGCGCAATGAAGAATTCGATCAACATCGCCAATTGCGAATATATCGCCGGCAACAAAAAGAAAGCCCTCGGAGTAATCGACGACATATTGGCCGACCCATACGTTACGGGTGACTCCATCTATCTGGCCAACGTGCTCGTTTCGCGCTACGCGATATCCGATCAAACCGACAAAAATTCCGCGAGGAAAGCATACTCTATAGCGCGCCGTCTCGGCAATTCCCGGCTGCTCATGCTCTCTCTGCCGCAACTGGCCAAAATCGCCTATGCCGAAGGGGATTACAAACTTGCTCTCCGCCATTTCAAAGAGGGCCTTCAGTATGCTCGGAGGCTCAACGAGCGAGCCCATGAGAAAGAGCCGTTGAAAGGAATCACCGATTGCTACATCGCCATGGGGCAGACCGATAGCGTGGCTTACTACAGCGGCCGACTCATGGCTCTCAACGACTCGATTTTTGACGACGAGAAGGTGCAGAGCCTCCGGAGAGCGGAGCATCTGAGCACAATCCATAGCTACGAGCAGGCTCTTAACGAGCAAAAGATCAAGAGCAGATGGCGGCTCATTATCATCTGTTCGCTGTCGGTCTTCATCATCGTGGTGTTGCTTCTCACGCTGCGGCTGCAGCAGGTGGCGCGCCGCAAACGCCAACTCGACCTGCAGCTCGAAAAAGAGAAAAGCGACAAGCTTGAACTGCAGAACGCCCAATATTTCAGAGAAATAGAAGCCAAGGAGAAACAGATAGCAAGCAACACGCTGCTGTTGGCGCAGAAAAACAACAAGCTTAAACAATTGGCCGACCAGATCGAGGCCCTCGAGAAAAAAGGGGCGATCGCGGCCGACAACGGAAGATCGCTGAAGCGGGAAATCAGCCGGCAGCTGAGCGCCGATGACGACTGGCAATATTTCAAGCTGAAATTCGAAGAGGTCCATCCCGAATTTTTCGACGGACTGAAGCGAGCCTATCCCGGCTTGTCGAAGACCGACCTCCGGATCTGCGCATACATAAGGGTAGGGATGAGCGCCAAAGAGATGGCCAACACCATGTCGGTGTTGCCGGAGACGGTCAACACCTCGCGCTATCGCATCCGCAAAAAGATGGGACTTGCGCAGGGCGACAATCTCGAGACGATACTCGACGCTTTCTAAAAAATTATCTCACTGGAGAATAACGGCGAGTCATGCCGCAGGCAGCTCTTGCAAAAGAATCAGATAGTCGAGATGAGATAGAGGGTGTAGAGGATATAGCAGGCGAACATTATTCCGCCTTCGAGGCGGGTGATTGTCCGCTCCTTGATCCACCATCCGAAGATAATGAAGAGCAGAGAGGCGCCGACGAGGGTGAAGAGGTCTACGTTGGTGACACCGTTGAAGGGGAGGGGAAGGATGGTGGCGCCTCCGCCGAGCACGAGGGTTGTGTTGAAGATATTGCTGCCGATCACGTTTCCGACAGCGAGGCCGGGATGCCCTTTGACGGCTGCGGCCACTGAAGCGGCGAGTTCGGGAAGCGAAGTGCCGGCCGCCACAATCGTAAGGCCGATCATTGCGTCGCTCATGCCGAGCGAACGGGCGATTCCCGACGCACCGTCAACGAAACGGTCACCGCCCCAGACGAGAGCGGCCAGCCCCCCGAGGATATAGACTGTGGAGAGGAGCACGTTGCGTTCCTCTTTTTTCTTATTCTCGTTCTGTTGGGTTTCCGGGTGAAGCTCCGACTCATGACGCGCCACGACCACTGTATAGATCATGAAGAGGATGAAGAGAAGGTCGAGGAAAATTCCGCTCACTCTCGAAATCTCGTTGACTCCCGTGCCGTCGATCCAGCCCGAATTGCCGAGCATCAGAAGCAGAAGCGACGAGAGAAGCATCAGCGGCATCTGCCGGGTCATCACCGAACGCTCGATCACAATCGGACGCACAAGCGAGGTCAGGCCGATGATCGCCAGGATGTTGAAGATGTTGCTTCCGACCACATTGCCGACGGCCAGCGGTGCGTTGCCGCTGATCGCGGCCATTATCGAGATCACAAGTTCAGGCGTCGAAGTGCCGAACGCCACAACCGTCAGACCGACCACAAGGTCGGAAATGCCGAGCCGGCGCGCCACTGAAGCGGCTCCGTCGGTGAGAAAATTGGCCCCCGCCAGTATCAGCACGAGCCCCAGGATGAGCCAAAGAATATCCATGTTTCTTTCTTTAGACCGGGTTTAGACCGGGTTTAGACCGGGTTAATGAAAAAGAGCGGCTCACAGTTGGGAATCAACTTGCAAGCCACTCCGCGGTATCTCCATAGGGAGTCGAACCCTAATCGTCGGAACCGGAATCCGATATTCTATCCATTGAACTATGGAGACATTCTCAAATCGCCTTAAGGCCGAGCCTGTAGGGATTTTCCATTCCGACTGCAAAGATAATGCTTTTTTCAAAATAATTCAGTAAATTTGCCGCTATAATTTGAAAAAAGGTTATCGTTACCCTGTAATCCTTTAGATTCAGACCTTGCTTAACAAGGTCGAGGTCGCACTAAATGCAATGAGCCTATGGCAAAGACAACTTTTACAACGAAGATCGGGCTGATCGCCGCCACTGTCGGTTCGGCGGTCGGGCTGGGCAATATCTGGCGTTTTCCGGCGGAGACGCAAGCCAACGGCGGAGCCGCCTTCCTGATAGTTTACGTGATCTGCCTGCTCCTGCTGGGCATTCCGGTGATGCTTGCCGAATTTTCGCTCGGCCGGGGTTCGAAAACCGACGCCGTGTCGGCATTCCGCAAGCTTCGGCCCGGGAGCAAATGGTGGATCGGCGGGGCGCTGGCTGTGCTTGCCTCCTATCTGATCCTCTGCTTCTACATGGTGGTGGCCGGCTGGACATTCGAATATCTCTGGCAGTCGATCACCGGCGATCTCTATTCCGGCGCGGCAGCCGGAGGGGGAGAGGCGTTTTTCAGTTCCAAGATGCAAGACTATATCTGCGGCGACAGCGGACCGCTGATCAACACCTTCGTCATGATAGTGATCAACCTGCTGGTGCTCCTCGGGGGAGTGCAGAAAGGGATAGAGCGGCTCTCCAACATCCTGATGCCGCTGCTCTTCATCCTGTTGCTGATGTTTGCCGGAGTGGCATTGTCGCTGCCCGGAGCGGGAGAGGGCGTGAAATTCTTCCTCTCGCCCGACTTCTCGAAGATAACGCCCGCCGTGGTGGTCAACGCCCTCGGCCAGGCATTTTTCTCGCTGAGCCTCGGCATGGGAATCCTCGTGACCTACGCCTCATATTTCCCCAAGAAGACTAATCTGACCAAAACAGCAGTCACCGTCTCCCTGCTCGACCTTCTCGCCGCCGTGATGATGGGAATGATCATCTTCCCGGCCGTGGCGAGTTTCGGGATGCAGGACTCCCTGCTCGAAGGTTCGACGCTCGTTTTCGTCACCCTGCCGCAGATCTTCTGCCAGATGGGGGCGACTCAGCTCTGGTCGGAGCTCTTCTTCCTGCTCCTTCTTGTGGCTGCGCTCACCTCGACCATATCGATTGCCGAAGTCTCGGTGGCGTGGATACAGGACTTCTTCAAGAAGAGCCGCGTCACGGCCTGCCTTATCGTGATTCTCCCGCTCTTTCTCTTCTCGTCGATATGCTCGCTCTCGCTCGGGCGCCTCAGCAACATCCAGATTGCCGGTCTCACCATCTTCGACGCCCTCGACACCTTCGCCACCAACATCCTGCTTCCGTTAGTGTCGATCATCACCTGCCTATTCATGAGCTGGGCGGCCAAAAAAGGATTCTTCCGCGCTCAGCTCACCAACGGCGGGAAACTGCGTCAGCCTATGGCCGGCACGGTGATCTTCGTGGTGAAATATCTGGCGCCGCTGCTCATATTCCTCATCCTTCTCGCATTTTTCGTGAAATTCTGAGCATTATTCCGATTCCGGAACCGGGTCGGATGCATTTTAACAGGAGTGAAAGCGGCTTTTTGCGAATAATTAGCTAAATTTGTAGAATGGATAAAAAAGAGGCAGTAGATGTAAGGATAGAGCCGGGCTGGAAGGAAGTGCTTTCTCCGGAATTCGCGCAGCTCTGGTTCAGGGAACTCACCGCGCGGGTGAGGGGAGAATATGCCGATCCGGCATTTTGCGTCTATCCTCCTGCGGGAAAGATCTTCGCCGCGTTCGACGCCTGTCCGTTTGAGGATGTGAAGGTTGTGATAATAGGTCAGGATCCGTATCACGGGCCGGGGCAGGCCAACGGACTGAGCTTTTCTGTCAATCCTGGGGTAGGGATGCCGCCGTCGCTCGTCAACATCTTCAAGGAGGTGAGCAGCGACACGGGCGCCCCGATACCCGCCGACGGCGACCTCACCCGCTGGGCGCGTCAGGGGGTGCTTCTGCTCAACTCTTCGCTCACGGTGAGGGAACATGCCCCCAAATCGCATTCCGGTCTGGGGTGGGAGCGACTCACCGACGCAGCCGTTCGCCATCTCGCCACGGAGAGAGACGGAATCGTATTCATGCTCTGGGGGTCCGACGCCATCCGCAAAGGAAACTTTATCGACCGGGGTCGACATTGCGTGCTCACCGCCCCTCATCCGTCGCCCCTCTCGGCTTACAGAGGTTTCTTCGGTTGCCGTCACTTCAGTCGCGCCAACGAATATCTACTGTCAAAAGGGAAAACGCCCATAGAATGGTAACAAGCGAAATTATGAACCGCCTGCGAATCAACATATTCTCCATCCTGCTCGCCGCAGTGCTGTCGGCTGCTTTTGCGGCCACCGACACCCGCGAGCAGATCTTCGACCGGCATTTCCGCACGTTGAAAACGCAGGTCGAAGATAACTTCATGGGACCCAACGTGATAAGACTCGACACCCAAGACCGCATCATAATCAACTTCGACGAACTCGGCGATGATTACTCCGATCTCGAATACCGGCTGATCCATTGCAACGCCGACTGGCAGCCGTCGCGGCTCGTGGAGTCGGAATATCTCGACGGATTCAACGGCGTGAAAATCGACGACTGGGCCTATTCGTCGAACGTCTTCGTGCATTATGTCAATTATCAGGTGGCGTTTCCCAACGACGATCTCCGGGTGATCCATTCCGGGAATTATCTCTTCCAGGTTTACCGTCAGGAGGATCCCGACGACGTGGTGCTCCAGACGCGGTTCAGGGTAGTGGAGCCGGGCGCCGACGTCAGCGGCTATTACACCACCCGCACCGACTTCGGCCACAACACCGAATGGCAGCAGCTCGATTTCGCGATCGACGCCGAAGGATTCCCGATTCAGAATCCATATTCCGACCTCAAGGTGCTCGTGGAGCAGAACAACCGGGAGTCGACCCAACGGCGTCTGGAGGCTCCGCAACGAGTGGAGGGGAACAGATTTTACTATCAGCACAATCCCTCGCTGATATTCCCCGGCGGCAACGAATACCGCCGCTTCGAATCGACGAGCAACGGTTTTCCGGGGATGAACGTCGATTCGCTGCGCTATATGGGGAGCAACTATCATGTCTGGCTCAAGCCCGACGAGGAGAAGGCGCAGCGCGAATATCAGTACGACCGCACGCAGCATGGCCGCTATATCGTGCGCGAATACAACGCCACCGACTCCAACATCGGCGCCGACTATATCACGGTCTATTTCACGCTCGACTTCCCGGAGCTCATCGACGGCGACATATATGTCGACGGCGAGATGACCCACGGCATTTTCGACGAGCGCAACCGGATGACCTACAACCGCGACCGCCATGTCTACGAACTTCAGATGCCTCTCAAGCAGGGACAATATAATTACCAGTATGTTGCCCGAAAACGCAATTCCGATGCCGCTCCGACGCCTGCCCTCGTGGAGGGAAACAAATATGAGACCGACAACGAATATTCCGTCGCGGTCTATTATTGTCCCCCCGGCGCCCGGGCCGACCGTCTTATCGGTTTCGGAGTGATTGAGGCGATCTGAACCGGAACTGCCGCATTAAGCGTATACCGGCCGCATAACGAGTATAAGAAATCGAAAAAAGGATGTTACAGATAAAGGATACACTCGTCAGTCTCGACCTCGTGGAGCGATATTTCGTTTGCGATCTCGACCAATGCTTGGGAGAATGCTGCGTGGAGGGTGACGCCGGCGCGCCGCTTGCTCCGGGCGAACGGGAAAAGATCGAGGCTGTGCTTCCCGAGGTGGAGGGGGATCTTCTGCCTCGCGCGCTGCAGGCGATCAGGGAGGAGGGCTCGGCCTATGTCGACCCCGACGGCGACCTTGTCACCCAGATTGTCGACGGCCGCGATTGCGTCTATACCTGCTATGCGCCGGGAGGAAAATGCCTCTGCGCGCTCGAAAAGGCTTACCGCGAGGGTCGCATCCCCGACGTCAAGCCGATCTCATGCCGCCTCTATCCGGTGAGACTCAAGGAATACGACGGTTTCACGGCGGTCAATTTCCACCGCTGGAAAATCTGCCGCAGCGCAGAGATCAACGGCTGCAAACTCGGCGTGAGGGCATACGAATTTCTGAAAGGCCCGCTCACGGCCCGCTTCGGCGAGGAATGGTATGAGGAGCTCGACCGCACCGCGAAGGAGTATCTCCGCCAGCATCCGGGATAATTTTGAATCTGACCATGAGCTTTTATTTTACTACATTCACGGGAATTGTGATCTTCATCGTTTATGCGGTGATTGTGATTACTTGTGTGGTTGTGGTGCTTAAGGAGAACCGCAATCCTATCAGGGCCCTCGCCTGGGTGCTCGCGCTGATTTTTCTCCCCTGGGTCGGACTTATCTTCTATCTCTTCTTCGGGAGGTCGCTGCGCGGGCAGCACATGATCTCGCGCCATAACAAGCGCAAGATCATCACCACGATGGCTCCCAGGCATGTCAACCTCAACTCGCAGCCTCTCAGCCGGTCGGAACGGACCCTGGTGAAACTCGCGCGCAATGTCGCCTCTTCGTTCTATACGATCAACAACCGGATAGAGATCTTCACCAACGGCCATGACAAGTTCGAATCGCTGAAACGCGACTTGCGCGCGGCCCGAAGCAGCATCTATCTGCAGTATTACATTTTCCTTGACGACAATCTCGGCAGCGAGATCGCCGACATACTCATGCAGAAAGCACGCGAAGGGGTCGACGTGAAGGTGATCTACGACCATGTCGGAAGTTTCTCGGCCCGCAACCGTTTCTTCAAAAAGATGCGTGAGGCGGGAGTCGACACCCATCCCTTCTTCAAAGTGACCTTCCCTCAGCTCGCCAACCGTATCAACTGGCGCAACCACCGGAAGATCGTGGTGATCGACAACGCCATCGGCTATATCGGGGGAATGAACATCGCCGACCGTTACGATCCCGGCAAAGGGGGAGAGGTGTGGCGCGACACTCATTTCCGCGTCGAGGGGGATATCGTGGAGTCGCTGATGTTCAGCTTCGTGGTAGACTGGAATTTCAAGAAAAACGAGCGCCCGATGGAATATACGAAAGCGGCTCCGGTCGGGTTCCACAACGATGTCGGGATGCAGCTCGTCACGAGCGGTCCCCTCTCGCAATGGGACAACCTTACTCTCAGTTTTCAGAAGGCGATCTCCATGGCCACCCGCTCAATCTATATCCAGACCCCGTATTTCCTGCCGACCGACGCGCTTAAGCACGCGCTGGAGGCAGCCGCTCTCTCAAAGATCGACGTCAGGATAATGATTCCTCGGCGAAGCGATTCGAAAATGCTTCAGTATGCATCCTATTCCTATGTGACCCAATGTCTGAAGGCAGGCATCAAGGTCTATTTCTACAATCCCGGAATGCTTCATGCAAAGGCGATGATCATCGATGACAATCTCGTCACGGCCGGGTCGACCAACTTCGATTTCCGCAGCTTCGAAAACAACTTCGAGAGCAATCTCTTCATCTACGACTCCGAAGTCAACCGCCGGATGCGCGAGATCTTCTTCAGCGACATGGCGCTATGCACGAAAGTGTCGATCACAACCTGGCGCAAGCGGCCGCTGCTCCAGCGCATGGTCGAGTCGGTGCTGAGACTCGTTTCTCCCATCCTCTGACGTTATTTCAAAAGTCAGCGTAAAAAAATTAGCGTAAAAAATTTAATAAAAAAGTTAGCGCCCGGACTCCTTGCGGAAGTTTCGGGCGCTGAAGATATAGCAAATACAGCATTAGTTTGTAAACTTACTTCTTGCGGCGGCGCACAGACTTCGTGGCCGACGAGTTGGGTCCATTGTTGCTCGAGCCTCCCGAAGAAACTTTCGGTTTGGCTTTGGAGCGTTTGCGGGTGGTGGTGCGTTTGCGGGTCGACTTCTTGGTGGTGGTCACCCCTTCGTCGTCGGAAACGACAGTGCGTCCGGGAATAGTGTCGCCCGCTGCCAGAGCGCGTTCACGCTCCTCGGCGGCCTCGCGCTGCGCGAGATATTCCTCGCGGGTCGGAACCCACATGCCCGAACCGTAGGTGCGCAGACGGTTGTCGATGCTGTCCTGAGCCTGCTTCAGCTCCTCGGGATCGGGATACATCTGCATCATTGAGAGATTGCGGAGATTGCGGGTCTTGTAGATCTCGCCGTCATACATTCCGAGATTGAAATAATCGTCGATGCTATATTGCGGCAGGTTGTTGTCGTCGGAAAGGAAGACATACTGCTGGGCGAGCCAGGGACGCAGCTGGTCGTATTTCACCCAGAACATCGGGTAGCGGGCCTCGCCGCCGAAATCCCCCACGCGGGTGATGACGGGGCATATCGCCTCGACGCGGGTCTTCATCCGGTTGGTGCGACGGTCGAACTCCCATTTCTCAAGGATGTAATAATTGAGCACCTGAGTGGTGGGCACGTCGGCCTCCTCGATCACAAATTTCGGATTTTTCTCCGTGCTTCCTTTGCCGGGAGTGTAGTAGATGCCGAAACGGTCGAGCATGTCGGCCACCTTGACCTTATACTGGTCGGTGAAGACCTCGCGGCCGTCAAGATATTCGTAAGCGGGCACCTTCCCCTCCACCACAAGATCGAGAATCATGCGGAAGAGGTTTTTCTGGCCGTCGATCACATCCTCGGGATAATAGAGGGGAGTGTTCTGGGCCTTGTTGAGGTCGAGCGAGCGATAGATCTCGCGCATATACTGAAGGTCGGCCTCGTGGGTTGGATTCTGCTCGAAGAAACCCTGCATGCGGTCGGTGACACCCGGTTTGTCGGTGTTCTGCTTGCGGTCGCGCTCGGTGCGCTTGCGCACGCCGCCACTTGATTCCACCTGGGCCATTCCGGCTCCGGTCACGGCGGCTGCCGCTGCGAGGATTAGAAGTTTCCGATATAATTTCATCGCTGTCTGATGTTATTTGCTATTCTGGTTAAGGCTTCAGTTGCTTCTGAAGCTTCTGGTTAATTGAGCGCCACCTCCATCGGGGAGATGTCGCGGGTGATGCCGTCGGGGCCTTTGGCCTTCACGTTGGAGATGAAGAAGCTCTTGCCCGCCTTCAGACGGCGGAACTGGTCTTTCTGCCTCTGCGAGAAGTGGGCTCCGTTGCTGACCTCGGGGATGGCGTTGCCCATCTGGTCGAAGAAGACCGTGGAGAACGACACGACCTGATAGGTGACGTTGAGGATATCGTCGTCGATGGCTGCTCCGAGTCCGTCGGCGCTCATGAGGGCCGCCTTGGAAATGCGCTTAGGAGAGCCTTTGTAATGCACTGTGTTGCCCGAGCCGTCTTTCACGGGGAGATAGACCGTGGGGTCGGGGAGCTTGCGCACGCGGAAAGTCATCGAGCCGACCGACTGGGTTCTTCCCTCGAGCTGGGCGGAAACCGAGATCACTGCCTCCGAGCCGACCTTGCCGGGATGTGCCACCCAGCCGTCGCCGCTGCGGGTGAGGGTGCCGTTGGTCATCGTGGCCTGCACGGCGCTCATCGGGATACCGGGCACGGAGATGCTGATCGGGTTGGCGATGCCGGCGTAAAGCACGTTCATCATCGTCGGCGAGATCGTGGCCATGGGCTCGATCACGGTGTAAGAGGACTTGAACGGGCGCTTATAGAGGGAGCCGTCGCCGCGCGCCACTTCGATATATCCCGAGTATTCGTGGGTGCCGACCGAGCCGGGCACGAATTCATAGAGACCGTTGGGATTCGAGAGCCGCGAGCCGTTGACATAAATCGTGGGCCGCTGCGTGGTGTCGATCGCCGCGAGAACGATGTTGGCGGAGTATTTCCCGCCGCGGATGATCATGTTGGAGTTCGGAATCACGTAGGCGTTCAGCTCGTTGACCCTCACGTCGCCAATGTCGACGTTGGTAATCAGATTGCTCAGCGCTTCCGACTCGGCCTGACGGATGTCGTTCTGCAGCTTGGTGAGGAGGGTCACGGCTGCCACAGCCGGCATATTGTCAAACATTTTCTGCTCCCAGCTCGTGGGGCCGACTGTTCCCGGAGTGTTCTTCACCTGGGTGGAGAGCATCTCGCTCACGTTCTTGCGCTTGGCCGTGTCGGAGATCAGCGAGGTCACGAGAGTGCGGTAGTCGTCGACCGCCTTGCGGAGCTGGGCTCCCTTGTTGGTGGCCGGGTTGAGCATCGTCACGCCCGAAGCGTCGAGGTCGTCGTTGTTCTTGATATTGTGGTAGTCGCCCTCGGGACCGTCGGCTTTTTTTGCTATCTCGGTCTTGAGGACTTCTATGCGGTTGTAGAGCTCGGTAGATTTCTTATGCAGGTCGGCGCCTTTCGTATACCATACGCCGGCCTTCTCGGGGTTCTGCTTGTAGAGACCCTCGAGATATTGGAACTGGATCTCGTTGCGAGCGGTCATGTTGAGGTTGGTGCGCTGGATGCCGTCCTGCACCTGGGCAAAACCGTTGAGCACGTCGCTCGAGACGTTGAGCGCGAGCATCGCCGTCAGCACGATATACATGAGGTTGATCATGCGCTGACGGGGCGACATGCGCGCCACATTGTTGCTGCCACCTGCCATTAGCTATCAGGATTTATGGTTGTTGATAGATTCGTCGAAAGGATTGCCGCTGCTCATTCCGGCTCCCATCATCGGGTTCTGCATGTTGATGGTCATGGCGGTGATCATCTTCTCGTAGACGGAATTGAGCTGTTTCATGTAGCGGGCCATCTTCTCGGTCTCCTCGCAATAGCGGCTCGACTCGTTGGCGGCTTTGTCATACATGTCGCGGATATCCTTCAGGCCGCGGTTCACGCGGTCGATGCTTTCGAGCTGCGAACTGATGCTCTTGAGCTGAATCTCGTAGATGGTGTTGAGGCCGGCGATGTTGCGGTTGAGGTCTTCCATCTGGCTGACGTAGCCTTTGGAATTGCTCGACACCGACTCGGAATTTTCGGTGATCGCCTGATACGACCCGAGCAGCGTGCGGCTCACTTCATTGAGGGCCTCTGTGGTTTCGTTGAGGCGGGCCATCTGCTCGGCGATACCCTGCATCTGCTCGAGGAAATCGCGTGAGGCGTCGGCCATGTCTCCGGCGGTCTCGAGCTGCGAGGCCACCGCTTCCGCAGCCACCACGCCGGAAACTCCGGGCTGGGCCACTACGCCGCCTGTCGCTCCCGAAGCGTCGATATGGATCTCCTGACCGTCGGCCGGTACGCCGCCGTTGATGATCACTCCGCCGCCTCCGCCGCCGAAGCCGGGACGGTCTTCAGGCGCTTTTGTGTCGAGCACAGGGAAAACATCCTCCCACGCATACTCGCGCGGCGGACGGTCGAAGGCCGTAAGGATAAACATTGCGATCTCGGTGCCCATGCCGATGCAGAGAAGGGTGCTTCCTCCCGGCAGGTGGAGAATCTTGAAGAGCGCTCCCCAGATCACGATTGCCGCACCGATCGAATATGCGAAATTGAAAAACCGCTGGCCTTTCTCGCCGTGGAGAAAGCGCTCGATTCCGTTGGCGTATTTGCGAATCTTTACCATTATGCTGTTACTGCTTTATCTGATTTGGAAAATCAAGGGGACGGGCCCTTATTTGTTTTTCTTCTTTGTGCCGCGGGCGAACCCGATCTGGGAGCGGACGTTGCGGAAGCCGATGTAGGATCTCTGCTCGTTCTGGTATTCCCATGTGCGGAGGTCGGCGCGGATGTTTTGCGAGGCATCTTTCCAGGAGCCTCCGCGCACAATCTTGCGCTTCATCTTGTAGGGATCCTCCTTGGCGGCGTCATATCTGTATTCCGGATTGATGTCGGCCGTCAGCTTGTCGATGCTCTCGGCATAGGCCGTCGATGTCCATTCCGACACGTTTCCGGCCATGTCGTAGAGTCCGAAGTCGTTGGGCTGGAAGGTTCCCACCTGCGAGGTGATCACGTGGCCGTCGCGCACGAAGTCTCCCTCACGCGGCTTGAAGTTGGCGTAGAAGCAGCCTCTCTCGTCCATCGGAAGGGTCTCTTCCCAGGGGAACTGGCTTTCGGAGTTGCCGGCGCGGGCGGCGTATTCCCATTCGGCCTCGGTCGGCAGACGATAAGGCTCAACATAGATGCCGTCTTTGCCGAGCGAGCGCCGCAGATAGTCGGTGCGCCAGTTGGAGAAGGCGTTGGCCTGGTCCCAGCTCACTCCGACCACCGGATATTCATTATAGCCGGCATGGGAGAAATACATTCGGGTGTAGGGCTCCATGTAGGCGTTGTCGAAGTCGTTGATCCAGGCTGTGGTGTCGGGATAGACGTTGACGATATATGTGTTGAGGAAATCGTAGTCGCCGGTGAGCGGACGGGTCACGGTCTCGCGCACGATGGTGCCTTCCTCGGTTAGATATGCGGTGTCTTTGGAAATCACCGGTAGGTCGGTCGGCACGGGGAGGTCAGTGTTGTATTCGCGCATCGTTGCGTCGGTGCGGTTCTTGCGCTTTGCGGCCGCCGTGTGGTTGTAGATCTCATAGCGGTAGTTGAGCTGCGTGGGATCGAGCTCGCGGTGACCGGTGATGGGATTGGTGCGGTAGACGCTCTCCAGGGCGCGGAGCTCGTCTTCGTTGGGGTTGCGCCAGGGAATGGGCTTGTTCCAGTTGAGGTAAGGCTTGATGGGGTTCCCCTCCTTGTCTTCCTCGATCTTGAACTCCTCGTTGCCGCCGAAAGCGGGGTCGGCCAGACGCTCGCGGATGATAGAATCGCGCACCCAGAACACGAACTGCTTATATTTCGAGTTGGTGACTTCGGTCTCATCCATCCAGAAGGAGTCGATCGACACCGGCTTGTGGCTTTTCCTGATGCCGGCGATCGAGTCGTCGGCATTCGGACCCATGTCGATCGAGCCGCGGTCTATGAGCACCATGCCATAGGGGGTGGGCTCGGCAAACGAGGTGCCTCCCACTCCGGTTACTTCGCCTCCCGCGCCGATGCTCCGGCGGCCGCCGAAGCAGGATGTGAGAAGAGCCATGCTGCCGATTGCCATCGACCATGCGAACGCCAGTCTCGCCTTGCGCCCGATGGAGGAATATTTGGAAATTGACTTGTTCATCTTTATCATCATATCGTTGTCGCTACATTATCCTAATGCTGCGTTGTTTGTTCTTGTTTTTCTCGCCGTAGTTGAGCTTTATTCTGTAACCGGCCACAATCTCGTGGCTTCCTGTGGAGGCTTTGGAGATTGCCGAGGTTGGATAGTCGTAGGCATATCCGAGAAAAAAGTTCTTGAATTCCGCCGCGATCATCGCGCTCACCGCATCTTTATATCTGTAACCCACTCCGAAGGAGATGAATTTGTTGTAGGTGGCTCTCATGGTGACCTCGGCGGAGAAGTTGGAGAAGTCAGTGCGCACCAGCATAGAGGGTTGCAAAGAAAATAACGAGTTTTTGATGGGAATATTGCCGTCGGCGGTAAAATACATCTGGCGGGGGAGGACGGTCTTGTAGGAGGCTCCTTCAGAGGCCGATTCGGCTCCGTCGCTGCTGAATTCTATCTCCGGTTCGAGGATGTGGAGGCATGAGACGCCGACGTTGAAATATTTGTGGCTGTACATTATGCCGGCCGAGAGGTCGAAGGCGCTTCCGGTCACGTCGGTGGTCGGTATGGCCTGGTCAGTGCCTTCGTGATAATCGTCGTCATCGGGGAGCTCCACGTCCGATCCTTTGAATTTGGTGTTGTAGTAGGCGGGCTGGATTCCGACGCTCCAGACTCCTTTGAGGAAGCGGAATTTATAGCTTGCCTGGGCGTTGATGAAGAGGTTGGAGAAGAGTCCGAGCGATTCCTGCATTGCTGTGACGCCGACTCCCATGCGCTGCTTCTTGCCGAGCTTCACCGCCATGTCGGCGGCGCCGAGGAAGCTTCGCGGGGCATTGTCGATGCCGACCCATTGCAGGCGGGCGCCGAGGCGGATGTTGATGAAATCGCTCAGTCCGGTATAGGCGGGGTTGTAATAGGTCGGCGCGGCCCAGTATTGGGTGAGCTGCACGTCGTTCTGCGCCAGGACGTTCCCGGGTGCGAGAATTGCTACAAGGAGCGCTATGCCCCCCGCTATCTGTCGGAATATTCTAAGTGATTTCATCAGGGATTATTCGAAATAGAAAGTGATCATCACCATGTTCGACTTCACTTTTGAGAGCGACTGGGTGATTTTTATCGCCTCCGGATCATCTTCCAGATCCGGGCGGTCGTGCCGAAGCACGTCGGTCAGTCCGAAACAGAACTTTATTTCAGGGTTTAGCTTGAAGAAGGGGAGGTAGAAATCGCAGCCGAGACCGACGGTGAGGTAGCAGTCGGCTGTGTTGAACTTCAGATAGTCGTTTTTCTTTTTGCCCACATCGAAGGCGCCCATCACTCCGGCCGTGACGTAGGGGCGGGCGTTGTGCCATCTGTTGCCCGAAATCTTGAGGTCGAGCGGCAGGATGACATAGGCGTTCTTCACCTCCTGGCGGCGAGTGGCTCCCGACACATGGTCGCGCATCTCAACCGTCTTGAAACCGAACGACATCCCCGGAGAGAAGCGCAGGTTGAAATATTGATGGAGGCGCAGGTCGCCGAGCACGGTCACGTTGATGCCGGGCGAAATGTCGGGCACATCGCAATACCATTGCTGGCCGTCGGAGGTGACAAAACCATTGTGGGTGAACTTGAAGTCCTGAAACGACATTCCGACCGAAAAGCCTAAGTGCCAGCGCTTCATGTCGGCGTAAGGCCTGTTTTCGACCTTGTCTTTTGGCCGCGCGAATGCAGCTCCGGCCGCTGTCAGCAGCAGGAGAACGACGACCGCAAGGCGAGCCGGAACAGCTGTAAGTGAGCTTCTGAAATTCATCAATATCTAAACGCGCCTCTCCCCGCTATTATTGTTTTTGTCGACAGCCCCCTCAATTTTGTCTATTATTTTTGTGGCATTCGTTGCGATTTGCTATTTTTGCATCACAATGGCACAAGAAGAGACATTCAGAAAAGCTGACGAAGAGACGCCCCGCAGCGCTCCTGCCGTCATGGAATGGCAACGCCTCATCTGCGACCGCCGCCTCGGCATGGAGGAGTTTCACGACCTCCGGCATCACACGCGCTCCGATTTCCAGCGCGATTACGACCGCCTGATTTTCTCTTCCCCCTTCAGGCGGCTACAGAACAAGACGCAGGTCTTCCCGCTGCCGGGAAGCATCTTTGTGCATAACCGTCTGACCCACAGTCTGGAGGTGTCGTCGGTGGGACGTTCGCTCGGTCACGAGGTGGCAATCCGCCTCAAGGAGCGATATCCCGGAGCGGAGCTTCATTCGCGTTTCGACGATATCCGCGACATCGTCTCGGCCGCCTGCCTCTGTCATGATCTCGGCAATCCCCCCTTCGGCCATTCCGGAGAGAAGACCATCTCCACATTTTTCAGCGAAGGGAAGGGGGGCTGTTTCAGAGATCTTCTTTCAGAACAGCAATGGGCCGACTTCATCAATTTCGAGGGGAACGCCAACTCTTTCCGGCTGCTCGCCCATCAGTTTCACGGCCGCCGCAACGGAGGGATGGCGATGACATATTCCACCCTGGCCAGCATCGTGAAATATCCCCACACTTCGCTTCATGCCGGGGAGAAGGGTAAGTTCGGCTTTTTCGCGAGCGAGGAGGAGATCTATAGAAGAGTGGCCGCCCAGCTTGCAATTCCGGAACTTGAGCCGGGACGCTTCGCGCGTCATCCGCTCGTCTATATCATGGAGGCCGCCGACGACATCTGCTATCAGATCATGGATATCGAAGACAGCCACAAGCTGAGGATACTTCCGACCGACCGCGTGCTTGAGCTCTTCCTCGGCTTTTTCCCCGACGAGCGCAAGAGCCGCATGGAGAAGACCATGTCGCGCCTTGACGATCCCAACGAGAAGGTGGCTTATCTCCGGAGCAGCGTGATAGGGGCGATGGTGGAAAGCTGCGCCGACGCCTTCATCGACCATGAACAGGAAATCCTCCGGGGACACCATCCCGGTCCGTTGGTGGAGAAGATGGAGAGCCGGCTGCGCGACGCTTACGAGGAGTGCTCGCGAACCGCATGGAGCAAAATCTATTGCGCCCGCGAGGTGGTCGACATCGAACTCGCCGGCAACCGGATCCTCACTTTCCTGATGGAGGTTCTGACCGACGCCGTGATGAATCCGGAGAAAAATTATTCCCGGCTGCTGCTCAATATCATCCCGAAGCAATATGACACCCGCGCCCTCGACGACTACGGCAAGCTCCAGAGCGTGCTCGACCATGTGTCGGGAATGACCGACGTCTACGCGCTCGACCTCTATCGAAAGCTCAACGGGCATTCACTCCCCGCCGTGTGATCAAAAATGCCCCTGAAACGTATATACAATATGATGAAATCATTGAAAATTATATGCCTGATGCTGTTCGCCTCTCTGGCGGCGGTTGTCAAGGCCAAGGATTATTCTCCGGCCGACGTGGAGAACGTCAACTTGCGCGACCGGCGCGAGTTTGTGGCAGATCCCGCCGGATTGCTCTCCCCCTCCGTAAAGACCGCGGTCAACGAACGTCTTCAGACTCTTCTTGCCCGGTCCACATGCGAGATGGCCGTGGTGGTGGTTCCATCTATCGGCGACACTCCGATCGAAGACTGGAGCGAGGAACTCTTCACCAAGTGGGGAATCGGTAAGGCGGATAAAGACAACGGTGTACTCCTGGTCATCGCCGTCGACAACCGCAAGGTCAGAATCCAGACCGGTTACGGTGTCGAAGGTGTGCTGACCGATGTGGCCTGCGCCAATATAATCAGGCAGACTATCGTCCCCAATATGCGCGAAGGGAAGATCGACGATGCTGTCAATGAATCGACGGCGCTGATTTTCGACGCCCTCACCGATCCTGCCGTTGCCGACGAATTGCGTTCGGAGCAGGAGGGACCGCAGGGGGAGAACGACGTCCTCTCGAAGGAGGTGATCTGGGAATTTCTCCTCCTTGTGATGGGAATTGCCTTCATGTTCAACCTGACGCTCTTCTGCTACGATCTTTTCTCGATCTCTCGCGGCCGCTTCGATTCATATCAGAAGTCGATGATGTGGAGAAAGCATCTTGTGTCATATCTGATCGGCGGCGTAATCTCCGCAGGCACCGGCCTTATCTTTTTCCTACTGGCGCTCTTCCTTTACCGCGTCTACCGCACGCGTCCCCACCGCTGTCCGACCTGCGGCAAGCGGATGAAACGCCTCTCCGAAGAGCAGGACAACGAGCTCCTCACTGATTCCCAGGACTTCGAGGAGAAGCTCAAGACGGTCGACTATGATGTGTGGGAATGCCCGCATTGCGGCACTGTGCAGCGCTATCCCTACAAGTCCAACCAGAAGAAATATACCGAATGCCCCGCCTGCCACACAGTGGCGATGTGCCTGGAATGCGACACTGTTCTCGTGCCGCCCACCACTCGGCGCGAAGGACATGGCGAACGGCTCTACGAATGCAAGTTCTGCCATCACCAGCATCGCAAACCATATCGCATCCCGAAGAAGAGCGACGACTCCGGCGCTCTTATCGCCGGCGCTGTGATAGGCTCGGCGCTTGGCCGCGGAGGCGGCGGAGGCGGCGGTTTCGGCGGGGGCTTCGGCGGAGGTTCCACCGGTGGAGGAGGAGCCTCCGGAGGATGGTGATAAAATAGCTGATATAACTAAGATCGCTAAAATAGCTTAACCGGCTAAAACAGATTGCCGCTCTTTTACGTTTTCTTTATACCTTTTATAAAGCTGTTTGTAAAGCTATGAAAATGAAATATGGATTTTTCGCCGCCTGCTCCTTGGCAGCGTGCGTTTTATCTCTGTCGGCCTGTGGCGGGAAAGAGAAGAAACCCGCTTCCGACGCCACCGAGGCGCCGGTGCAGGAGGTGAACCGCAATATCAAATTCGAGTCCTACACTTTCGATATGATCGGCGAACTCCCCGATTCGCTCGGTATCGAGGGCGTGGATAATTCGAGATATGTCCGCATTCAGGGGGAAGGAGTGCTTCCCGCCGATCTTGGAGAGGCCGACATCAGGATGCTCCGCGACTCACTGATGAGCCTGGCAGGGATGCAATTTTCGGAGGAGGATATGCCGGTTCCCGTCCCGACTCTCGGAATGAAGATCACTGATCTGCCGCCCGCTTCGACCGATGCCTGCGGATATATTTCCAACACTCTTTCGGCCTCGCTGGTCAATCCGAGGGTGATAGTGTTTCAGAACGAACGCGAAGCCTACGCCTGCATGGCTGCCCATGGCAACTCGGCGGTGTCTTATCTGAATTATTTTGTGCCTGAAGGGCGGATAATACATCTTCGCGACCTGATGAAGGCAAATTATCAGGAAGCTCTCGCTAAAATAGTGAGAGAGAAGGTGAAGGAGGCAGGCATATCTCTTTCTTGCGATCTCTCCGAGGTGGGAATCCCCGACCAGTTCGCCATCAGTTCCTCGGGCATTACGTTTAGCTGGGATCCCTACGAAATTGCACCCTACTCTGAGGGTGTGGTTACGGTTGAAGTGACCGCCGGAGATCTCATGGAGGCCGGCCTCCTGAGCAAGGAGGGTGAGTATATCCTCACCGGCCGCGAACCTCAGCTTCCGGCGCCCGACAGCGCGGATTCCGGCAAATGATGCCCCGACTCTGAAATTTGGTTGAGATTTTATTTTCAGCGGTTTTTGGAAAGATAGTTTGCATTTTTGCCCTGTGAAATGTAATTTTGCATTTTGTTACGGGAATTTTTTCGCAGTCGTTGGCCTGCAAACGGCCCTGCCCGGAATCTCGTGACAGCTTTAATAAGATGAATATGAAAAAACCGAATCGAATACTGGCTGAAAAGCTGCTGCAGATCAGTGCGGTGAAGCTTCAGCCCGATATGCCCTTTGTATGGGGCTCCGGATGGAACTCGCCTATTTACAACGACAATCGCCGGGTGCTGTCGTATCCCGACGTGCGCAACTATATCAAGGTCGAACTGGCCCGCAACGTCCTCGAGCATTATCCCGAGGCCAACGTGGTGGCTGCCGTTTCCACTCCGGCGATTTCGTTTGGCATGCTCGTGGCCGACGTGCTCGGGCTGCCGTTTATCTATGTGAGGTCTACACCCAAAGACCATGGTCTCGAGAATATGATCGAGGGGAACCTCCGCACCGGCCAGCGCGTGGTGATGATCGAGGATATCGTTTCCACCGGAGGCGGATCGATCAAGGCTGCCGAAGCCATCCGGATGTCGGGAGGAGAGGTGCTCGGCGGAATCTGCGTATTCAACTATGAGTTCCCGATGTCGGTGAAACGTCTCAACGACAATAATATAGAGATGTTTTCGCTCTGCGACTACAATACTCTTGTCGAGACCGCGATCAACATCGAATATATCTATCCTTCGGAAGAGGCCACTCTTAAGGAATGGCGCAAGGATCCGGCCAACTGGGTGCCCGGATCTATCGACTGATGTATAAATACACCAAAAAGAATTAGAAATGGCTACATATAAAAGTCAGGACACAGACCTGCTTGCACCTGCCGATGCGGTTTTCTCGCGTCTCGACAATCTCGAGGGTCTGGGAGAAATGATTAAGAACGTGCCCGAAGATCAGATTCCTGCCGACCAGCGCCAGATGCTGGAGCAGGTGAAGGTTACATCCGACACCATCTCTTTCCCCGGCGGCCCTGTGGGAGAGCTTACTCTCAGGAAAGTGGAGTCGCTGGCTCCGTCGCTGATCCGTCTGGAAGGGGAGGGCACCCCCGTGCCTCTCTCGCTGTCGCTGAAGATCGCCCCCACAAGCGCCGAAACCTGTTCTGCCCGTGTGGAGATAGATATCCAGATCCCGATGATGCTCAAGCCGATGGTCAACGGTCCGCTTCAGAAGATGGTCGACCAGTTCGCGCAGATGCTCTGCAAAGTTCCGTTTAATAAAAACTGATAATTTGAACAAACTTATAAGCGTGGCTGCGGTCGCGCTTCTTCTTATATCGCCGGCTTGCAACACGGTCGACGACGACCGCCTCCCGACGATGCCGGTCAACATATCCCTCTCGCCCGATGCGATGTGGATAAGCTATGGTGTACCCTCTTACGGAGATTTCCGCTATTTTATAAAGTCGGAACGTCAGCCGCAGGGGTATCCTTATACCGACCGCACCGCCACAGGCTTCGGCGGTGTGCTTCTGATCAACGGTGTTAATCCCTATACGTCGGAAGCCGGAGTGCCGTTGGCCTACGATCTCTCCTGTCCTTACGAACGCAAACCTGATATCCGCGTCAGGATGGAGGGTGACGGAGTGCTTCTTGAAGCGGTGTGCCCCAAATGCGGCTCGCACTATAATGTGATGGAGGCGGGAGGATCGGCGACTTCCGGGCCGGCCCGCGATGAAAAACTCGGCATGACCCGCTATGAATGCGTCAGATCGCAATATGGCGGTTATGTGGTGATTAACTGACACTATTTTTTAATGGGAATCCTCGAAGGTATACTCTATATGATGTGGCGCGGAATCGCTATCGGCGTCATCATTTCGGCTCCGATGGGGCCTGTGGGTATCCTTTGCATCCAGCGCACCCTCGAGAAAGGACGTGCCACCGGATTCTTCACCGGCGTGGGCGCCGCCATTTCCGACCTTTTCTATTGCCTGCTCACCGGTTTCTGTCTATCTTTCATAGAGGATTTCCTCAAGGCCAACCAGAATCTGATCCAGATAATCGGCAGTATTGTGCTCGTGGCCTTCGGCATATATCTCTTCCGCTCGAATCCGGCGCGTTCGCTTAGGAAACCTGACGTCAACAGGGTGTCGAAACGCAAGAATATCCTCAGCGGTTTCCTTTTTACATTCTCCAACCCGTTGATTGTCTTTCTGATAATCGGTCTGTTCGCCCGGTTCAATTTCTTGCTGCCGGAGATCAGCCTTTATCAGTATCTGATCGGCTATGTGTTCATTTTTGCCGGTGCGCTGCTCTGGTGGTGGGTGGTGACGCTTTTTGTCGACAAGGTCAGGGCTCATTTCAACCTCCGGTCGATGTGGCTGATCAATAAGATCACGGGAGGCATCATCCTGATTTTTGCCGTTGTGGGCATTGTCACTGCGCTCACAGCATACGCTTCCGCCGCCACTCCTGCAGGCCGGATAGAATGGCGTTTCTACAATGAAAGCCGTGGCTCTGAATGCGTGATAGATAATCCCGGCCCCGACACTATGAGGGTGAATTTTCCGGTGGGGCGCGGCGATTTCCGGTTGACCGCAAGGGTGTCTAACCTCAACAACGCCCGGAGAAAGAGCTATTCCTACGCCGGGACCGACGGACGCAAGCACAGGCAAAGTCATCCTTCCTGGGGAATAATGATTGATTGCTGCCATGGGTCGGATGGCCGTGACAATGCGGTGATAGAATTTCAGACTTCCGGAGATAATTCCGATGACATCTATACCCCTTCGATTCGCATGAAAGTGAATTCTCCGGGCGAGATGACGGAAAAACAGGATCTCAGCGGAGTATTGGATCCTTATACGGGCGAGAACGCATTTCTACTAAGTCGGTCGGGCGCCACTCTTTTGGTGAAAGGTGGAAGCAGGGAATACAGGCAGCTTGCCGAGATTGAGGATTGCGCCGATGCCGACAGCATCGGTTTTTTCGTATCTCCCGGAGGAAGGCTGCGGATTGACAATGTGGCAATAGAAAGCGCAGGTGAACCGGCGCGTGGAAGTTTCAGCAGCTATGGCAACGAGGATATGATCGAGTCGTATCTCCGGCGGTCGCGTGATGCGATGGAGGGGATATGGATACTTTTTGACCGTTCCTTCGACGAGAGCAGGCTTCGTCCGGGAGGCGATTACCGACTTGCTTTGATTGCCGCACCCGATGGCGGTTATGAGATCATTTATCTTGAAGGGGCCGTGCGCAACGGCGCTGCGTGGAAGCCCGGGATGCTCCGAGGCACTTTGCGGGAATCTAAAATCCCCGGCGTTTATGATGTGGAATGGCTCGGCGCCGATTTCCGCCCGCTTCCCGACACAGGAAAAGCACAGCTCGAAAGCCCGGGCCTCCTCTCAATCCAGTTCCCCTACCTCGCCGCCACCCTCCGCCTGAAAAAAATCCGCTGACTGGAGTAAGACGTTAAATGCTGTTAATTGGCGGGGGATTTTGTTAATTGATAGGGTTTTAACCTGCTTCTTTATTAATTTTACTGACTTGCTATTAATCCGAATCGGGTTTTGATTGTCTTTCTATTTGGACTCCGGTTAATAACCCGCTATCAATATTTGTATAGCCGGGGCTATGATGAGTCTCCTTATCAATTGAAATATCTTTCCGTTTCGCTTGTGGCGTTTCACAATATGCGCCGGGCAAGAAACGGTATCCGCATTATGAATATAAAACAGGTTCTTTTCGCAGGCATGCTCGCGCTGCCTGCTGTTGCTATGGCCAAAGGATCGGTGAGCGGTACGGTGCTCAACGGCGATACATTTTCTCCGATGGACTTCGTCAACGTCACGATTGTCAACGCCAAGACGGGAAAGCCGCTGCAGATAGCGGCCTCTACCGACGAGCAGGGCAAATTCACGCTCGCAGACGTTCCCGACGGTGATTACATAGTCAAAATCAGCAATGTCGGCAGTGTCGACCAGGAGCGCAAGGTTACTATATCAGGCGGCGATGTCAATCTCGGTGACATCCGGCTTAACGACGACGCCAAACTGCTGAAGGAAGTAGTGGTCGAAGGCGTGCGCTCACAGATGCGCTTCGAACTCGACAAGAAAGTTTTTCAGGTCGATTCCAACATCGCCTCTGCCGGACAGTCGGCAAGCGAGCTCCTCGAGTCGATCCCTTCAGTGGAAGTTGACCAGGACGGAGAGGTTTCGCTTCGCGGCAACTCTTCGGTGACCGTATGGATCAACGGCAAGGAATCGGGAATGACCGCCGATAACCGAGCACAGATCCTCGAACAAATTCCGGCCGAAAGCATCGACCGCATCGAGGTGATCACCAACCCTTCCGCAAAATTCTCGCCTGAAGGCACAGCGGGTATCATCAACATCATCCTCAAGCGCGACCGCCGGGGCGGCTATTTCGGCTCGGCCGACATTTCCGCCAATTCCAGAGGCGGAGGCAACGTTTCGGCCAACATCAATTACAACACCGGAAAATGGGACACATTCGCAAGCGTCGGTTTCCGCATGCGCCATAACAGCGGCGGCAGCCTGATGGACCGCGATTTCGACAACGGACTCTTCACCAAGTCGCGCGGCAAAAGCCGCAACCATGGCAACAACATCTTCTTCCGCCTCGGAGCCACATATCATCTCACTGACAACGACGAATTTTATCTCAACGGATTCGGAATGTTCGGCCACCGCTGGGGACACACCACCACCGACTATTGGAGCAACCAGCCAGGCCAATGGCTCACAGACCTCCAGGAGTCGCGCAACCGGGGTGACAACCGAGGCGCCCACGGTGAATTCGGATATACCCACCGTTTCAGCGAAAATCATACGCTCGACGCCTCCGTGAGCTATAACCACTGGGGCGGTCCGACGTGGGACTCATATTCCGAGCAGGAGGAATGGGATGCAGAAGATCCCGTCGATCCCGACGCTATGCGACTTGAAACCCAATATCGCGAGCAGGAGATGCCTGTCAACGTAAACTCCTACGAGGCAAAACTCGACTATACCAACACCTTCAACCAATATCTGAAACTCGAAGCCGGATTCAACGGGAATTATTCGCATGAGAACACTCCCAACACCACATGGAGGGGCGTTGACAAAGCCACTATGGAATATATCCCCGAGCTCTTCAACAGATTCATCTACACCAACAACATATCGGCCCTTTACGCCACTCTCGGCGGCAAGGTCGGTATCTTCAGCTATTCTGCAGGCCTGAGGTCGGAGTCATGGCAGGTGCGCACCCGCTCGCTCGCCGACGGCCAGAAGCCGGGCGACGTTCCTGAATACAAGCGCAACAAGTTCGCCCTCTTCCCATCGGTCTATCTCTCGCTCGCCCTTCCCCGCGACAACGAGCTCCAGCTCAACTATACGCGGCGAATCCGCCGGCCATGGGGCGGTCAGCTCAACTCCTTCCGCAATATCTCCGACCCGACCTCGATTTCATTCGGTAACCCATATCTCGAACCGGAATATTCCAATTCCTTCGAACTAAATTATCTGAAAAGCTGGACTTTCCACATGATCAGCGTGTCGGCATATCTGCGTCAGGCTTCCGACGTGATGAACCGCCTGAGCTATATCGACGCCGACGTGATGTACAGCACCTGGGCCAATGTTTCCAACCGAACGAACTCCGGTGTGGAGATCGTGTCGAAAAACCAGCTTTTTGCCGGCTGGCTCGACCTGACCACCACCGTCAATCTCTACAACAACCATATCTCCGCCTGGCGCTATTCCCTCCTCGGTGACAGCGGCAGGGAGATCACCCTCACCGGAGAAAAGCAGAACAGTTTCGCATGGGACGCCCGCATGATGGCCAACGTCAAACTTCCCTGGCAGATGGCCTTCCAGGCCACGGGCCGCTACAGCTCGCGCCATAAGGAGGCGCAGGGCTCTCACGACGGCGGATGGAGCGTGGATCTCGGCCTGCGCAAAACATTCGGCGACTGGTCTGTTTCGCTCAACTGCCGCGACCTCTTCGACTCGCGCCGTTGGAAAAACACCACCAACGGAATCGACTATACGCAGCATAACGAACGCTGGCGCGGCGGACGCACTCTGCGCCTCACAATCAAATACTCCTTCGGCAACATGAAGGCGAAGAAAAACCGCAACGCCGAGATGGAACCGATGGATGGTTCCGGCTACGGAGAGAGCGGCGAGATGTAGCATGATCGTAAGCATTAATTCAACTGCACCTTTTGGAGGTTGTGACTGATATGTAATTT
>CAJMNI010000005.1 GCA_905214735.1 uncultured bacterium
CTTAGCGGTAGATGCCGCTTAGCCTATGAATAATTTTTTAACGAAGTATTGTAAAACTAATAAGTCAATAAATATGTAAACATCCCTTCATTCGTCTCAACTTTCAGTAAAGTATAATGAAGGGGTGTTTACTATTGATTCAAAATTAGGCGTTCATAAGGTGTTCAAATAACATCGAATTGTATTTTCAGTATTTCGCACTCAGTTTGCGCAGGCATTAACCATAATCCCTAATTTTTTTATTTTTTATAGTCCTTTTTTTGCTAAGGTTAGAATAATCTATAAATTTGCAATAGAAAAAAGCAATGCTCTGCTTCCCCGCAGGAAATAGGTCGCTTGCGAGAGAACTTTTAAAAACAATGGACGAAAGATATAGTAAGGATATATGAAGGAGCAAGAATTACTTCAGATGCGTGGCTTGGCTGAGGTCGGACAGGTGCAATTTAAGGAGCGAGCGAATGACCGCTATGATATCGGCTGTGAGATGGTGGCGTTCAGCAACACTCGTGGAGGAAGGCTTGTTATCGGAATTAATGATAAGTCGGGTGCTATTAATGCTCTTTCATATAGGGAATTGCAGGAAACTACCAATCTGCTTGCAAGTGTTGCATCAGAGAATGTAATTCCTAATATTCTAATAGATGTGGATAATGTTCCTACTTCCGGAGGAGCAGTTGTTGTTGCCACGATTCCCGAAGGAAAGAATAAACCATATCATGACAACAAGGGGATTATATGGGTGAAGAATGGTGCTGACAAACGTAAAGTGTTTGACAACTCGGAACTTGCCGAAATGATGAGCGAATGTGGCACTTTTGCTCCCGATGAGGCTGCTGTACCTAATGCCACAATTGATGACCTTGATGCAGATACCATCAAGCTTTACTTAATAAGTCGCTTTGCGCCGGTGTTCAAAGGGAAGAATATTGATGAATTGAATATGAAAGAATATTCACTTGACGCAATGGCTGAGTCTGTTATACAAGGAACGAATATCGAAAAATTGCTTAGAAACCTCCGTTTTATTCGTCCAGATGGGAAAATAACCGTTGCAGCCATGCTGTTATTTGGCAAATACACTCAGCGTTGGTTGCCTGTCATGACAGCAAAGTGTATCAGCTATATCGGCAATTCGATAGGTGGGACACAATTCCGAGATAAAATGCATGATATGGAGATTGAGGGCAATCTGCTCCATCAGTTCCGTAGTATCATGAACTTCTTTACTCGGAACTTGCGCAAGGTGCAGATAGAAAAGGATTTTAATTCTATCGGTGGACTGGAAATACCATATGAAAGTCTTATCGAATATATTGTTAACGCTTTAGTACACCGATCGCTTAACATTAAGTCTCCGATTCGGATTTTCATATTTGATAATCGTGTAGAAATTCACAGCCCGGGAGCCCTACCTAATGGATTGACTGTTGAAGATATTAAAAATGGAACATCAATGCCTCGTAATATGTTCTTGTTCATAAATGCCAATTACTTATTGCCCTATACAGGTGCGGGGAGTGGTGTGCGCCGAGCGCTTGAATTCAATCCAAATGCTGTTTTCTTCAATGGCGTTCAGGACAAAGACATTACACATTCCGCAAACGAATTTGTTATAACCTTACCCCGTAATAGTAACCAAGCTCATCCCGAAAATAACTTAGTTACCAAAGGCGGTAATCAAGCTATAGATACAAACAATGAGGAAAGTATCCAAGCTAATGAAAAAAGTAACCAACCTCGCATAAACTTGGTTACTCGTAAACTAACCAAGAGAGAAGAGGATATTAGAAACTTCTGTTCAGTACCGAGAACAGCGCAAGAGATTATGGATAGGCTAAAAATTACCAATCAATCCAAAAATCGGCAGAAGTATATTAATTCATTAATAGAAATAGGGGTTCTTGAACGTACAATCCCCGAAAAGCCCAATGACCCCAATCAAAAGTATCGTCGTAAAAAATAATTCTGATTGGATAAACGTAAACAATCCAAAGTCCACAAGGAGATTAGAACGTCCATAAGTCTGCACTTTTGTTGGGGGATTGTGGGGGCGGGGGGTGAAAGTTTCGGAAATTTGTTGTAAATTTGCAGGTGGAAAATAGACTTGGTTCTGAGTTAGACAAGATCTGAACAACAATCGACTTATATTCATATTATTATGGCAACACTGACAAAAACGGATTTCGAGTTCAAAGGTCAGAAATCAGTGTATCACGGTAAGGTTCGCGATGTCTATGACATCAACGACAAGTATCTCGTGATGGTGGCTACGGACCGCATCTCCGCGTTTGATGTGATTCTCCCCGAAGGCATCCCTTACAAAGGACAGGTGCTCAACCAGATCGCGGCGTATTTCCTTGACGCCACCCGCGACATCGTGCCCAACTGGAAAGTGGCCGTTCCCGATCCGATGGTGACAGTAGGTCTCAAATGCGAGCCTCTCAAGCTGGAGATGATCGTGCGCGGTTATCTCGCCGGCAGCGCATGGCGCGACTATGAGGCCGGAGCCCGCGAGATCTGCGGCGTGAAGCTTCCCGAAGGCATGCGCGAAAACCAGCGCTTCCCCGAACCTATCATCACTCCGACCACCAAGGCCGACGAAGGCCACGACATGAACATCTCGCGCGACGAGATCATCCGTCAGGGCATCGTGGCTGAAGATGTCTACGAGCAGGTTGAGAAATATGCCCTCGCCCTCTTCAAGAGAGGCCAGGAGATGGCCGCCGAGCGCGGACTGATCCTCGTCGACACCAAATATGAATTCGGACTTCTCGACGGCAAGGTGATCCTCATCGATGAGATCCACACTCCCGACTCATCGCGCTATTTCTATGCCGACGGCTATGAAGAGCGTTTCGAGAAAGGGGAGGCCCAGCGCCAGCTCTCTAAAGAGTTCGTGCGCCAGTGGCTCATTGCCAACGGTTTCATGGGCAAAGCCGGCCAGAAGGTTCCCGAGATGACACCCGAATATTGCAACGAGGTGAGCCAGCGCTATATCGAACTTTACGAGCACATCACAGGCCGCAAGTTCGAGCCCGGCGACACGACCGACCTGCCGGCGCGCATCAACGCCAACGTGTCCTCCTGCCTCGCCACCCTCTAATCCTTGAAAAGAATTCCCGGAAATAAAAGAGCCGGCCGCAGATCTGAATCTGCGGCCGGCTTGTTTACGTATTTACTGATTCTGTTTTCTTAAGAGATCAATTAGAGCAGGGTTACCGAACGGCGGATGAACTCCGAGAGCGCTTCCCCTTTGAGCAGGTTGCTCTGCAGGAGGGCAAGGTCGATGATCTGCTTAACGAGCGGCTGCTTCGAAGCATACTCCTTCATGGCCTCCTCCTCGCGGTTGCGCAGATTGCCGACGGCCGTCTCCTTGTCGGAGATCTCCTTGCGGAGCGGCTCCTTCTCGGCATCCTCCTTCTTCCCGTCCATCTCCTTGCGGAGCTCCTCGATCTTCTTGTTGGCCTCCTCGATTTCGGCGCGGATCGGAGTCAGCTTGCCGCCGATCTCCTTCTCTGCATCCTCGATCACCCTCTTCACGGCCGGCTGCTCGGTGTTGACAACAAGGGCATACATGTCGGGCATCTGGCCATAGAAGTTCATGCCCGGCTGGAGGGCAGCCATCTCCTTCATTCGGCGCATCATCTCGTTCTGGGTGATCACGGCGGGAAGGTCGGAGGGCGACATGGCGTTGTATTCCACGATGAAGTTGGTGTCTTTCATCTGCGGCATACCGGCGCGGAACACGCCCGTGAGCATGTCGGCCTGCAGCGGGGTGAGGTTGGCGTCGTGGCTCTCCTCCTTGCGGATGAGGCGTTCGGGAGTGTCGGAGTCGACGCGGACGAAACGGGTCTTCTGAAGCTTGCTCTCGAGCAGCGAAACCACATGCTGATCGAGCTGGCCATCGAGCAGAAGGACATTGTAACCCTTCTCCTCGGCCCCCTTCACGTAGGCGAACTGGGTGGTCTTGTCGGTGGCGTAAAGATAGATCACGTCTCCCTCCTTGTCGGTCTGCGAAGCCTCGACGAGCTTCTTGTATTCCTCGAGTGTGTAATAATTGTCGTTGACGTCGCGGAGCAAGAAGAACTTGTTCGATTGGTCGTAGAACTTCTCGTCGGTCAGCATGCCATATTTGATGAATATATCGATGTCGGGCCATTTCTTCTCAAACTCCTTGCGGTCGTCGCGGAACATCCGGTCGAGCTTCTCGGCAACCTTCTTCGAGATATATGAAGATATCTTCTTCACCTGCTGGTCGGCCTGCAGATAGCTTCGGCTTACGTTGAGCGGGATATCGGGTGAATCGATCACACCCTGCATCAGCATCATGAACTCCGGAACCACTCCCTCTACCTGGTCGGTGACATAAACCTGGTTGCAGTAAAGCTGAATCCTGTTCTTGCGGATGTCGATGTTGGTGTTGACCTTCGGGAAATAGAGGATGCCGGTGAGGTTGAAAGGATAGTCCACGTTGAGGTGGATCCAGAACATCGGGTCTTCCTCGCCGGGGCGGAGCTCATGGTAGAACTCGAGATAATCCTTGTCGGTGAGCTCGGTCGGCTTCTTGGTCCAGAGAGGTTCGGTGGCGTTGACCACGTTGTCTTTGTCGGTGTCGACATATTTCCCATCTTTCCATTCCTTCACCTTGCCGCTGATCACGGGCACGGGGAGGAAACGGCAATATTTCTTCAGCAGAGCGTCGATGCGGCTCTGCTCTAGAAATTCCTTGTTGTCGTCGTCGATATAGAGGATGATGTCGGTGCCCCGTTCCGCTTTTTCGGTCTCGCCCATCTCGAATTCGGGACTGCCGTCGCAGCTCCATTCCACAGCTTTGGCGCTCTCCTTATAGGAGAGAGAGCGGATCACCACCTTCTTCGAAACCATGAAGGCCGAATAGAAGCCAAGTCCGAAATGGCCGATGATCGAGTTGGCGTTGTCCTTATATTTCTCGAGAAACTCCTCGGCTCCCGAGAAAGCGATCTGGTTGATATATTTCTCGATGTCGTCGGCATCCATTCCGATGCCATGGTCGGAAACGGTGAGAGTGCCGGCCTCTTTGTCAATTGTGACACTCACGTTGGCCTTGCCTATCTCGCCCTTGAACTCGCCGAAGCTGGCGAGAGTCTTGAGTTTCTGGGTTGCGTCGATGGCGTTCGACACGAGTTCGCGGAGGAAAATCTCGTGGTCGCTATAGAGAAATTTCTTGATAACAGGGAAAATGTTTTCGGTTGTTACGCCGATTTTACCTTTTGCCATAATTATATGTTTTTAGTCTTTGTCTGTTCTTTTTGGGTCTCTGTTTTGTTAGGACCGGGCGTCGAAATCATACAATTGCATGAAAAGACGCCCCTTATTCATTAATACAAAAAGCGTGCCATTGCGGTTCAAAAAAGTTGCGGGAGCCATATCTTCGGCGATACGACTCCCGCAAAGCGGTGACAAATATGGGTGACAATTATGTCAGAAATCGGTGTCTCAAAGAGATTAAATTTTGACCGAGAAATCGGCAGTGGCCCTGATGTCGGCTGAAGAGGCTCCGACAAGAATCCGGTAATCGCCCTGCTCGAGTTTCCAATCGCGCGACGCCTCGTCGTAATAACGCAGATCGTCGGCGTTGACGCGGAGTGTGACCTCTTTTTTCTCTCCGGGGAGGAGGTCTATTTTAGCGAAGTCTTTCAGTTCCTTGGCAGCGCGGGTGACCTCTTTGCCGGGAGCGGCTACGTAAAGTTGCAGGGTCTCCTTGCCCGGAGTAGTGCCGCAGTTGGCTACGGGAATTGTGATCTCCAGCGACTCACCCTCGCCTATAGCCGATGCGCTCAGCTGTGGACGTCCGTAGCTGAATTCGGTGTAGCTGAGTCCGTGGCCGAAGGGGAAGAGCGCCGGGATTCCTTTGGTGTCGTGCCAGCGGTAGCCCACAAGGATATCCTCCAGATACTTCTGTCGGGGATCGTTACCGGCGCTGACGTCGGCGCCCTTGAGGTCGGCGGCGGCCTGTCCGGCAGTTTCCGACTCCACGCCCGGATAAGAGATTTCTCCGAAATGATGTGCTCCGCAATCCTCGAGTTTCCGGGGGAAAGAGAAGGGGAGTTTGCCGCTCGGATTGACCTTGCCCGAGATCACGTTGGCCATGGCCGGACCGGTCATCGTGCCGAGATACCAGCTCTGCAGGATGGCGCGCGGTTTGCCAACCCAGGGCATGGCGTAGGCGTTGCCCGAGAGATTGGCCACGATCAGGTTGGGATTCGCCTCGGCAAGTTGTTCGATGAGAAGATCCTGACCCCATGGAAGGTTATATTCGCGGCGGTCGGTCGATTCGCAGTCCTGATATGAATTCTTGTTCAGACCTCCGATATAGATCACCACGTCGGCGTCGGCGGCCATATCCACAGCCTCGCGGCGGAACGCCTCAAGTTCCTCTTCCGGAATGATATCCTCGGCGTCGAGCATCGGACGCCCCGACTTGTAGCCGGGGGCATACATCACGTCCGGGCCGTAAATCTCGCGGAGAGCGTCGAGTGGGGAGAACATATCCTTCACCTTGAGCTCCGACGAACCGCCCCCTTCGTTGAGGCGGCGCACGGCGTTTTCACCCACCACGAGAATGCGCTTTCCGTCGCAGGGACGTAGTGGGAGAATCCCGTCGTTTTTAAGGAGCACGATCGACTCCTCTGCGATCTTCAGCGCGGCGGCATAATGCTCCTCGGAGGCGATTGAGCCGAACGGACGGCCCGGTTTCATGGCCGTGCGAAGGATGAGGCGCAATATTCTGCGCGCCTTTTCCCTAAGACCCGATTCAGGAAGCTTTCCTTCGCGGATCTTTTTCAGATAGGGGTCGGCGAGATAATAATCGTCGAAACCGCAACCCGCTTCCGAAGTAAGGCCGTTGGTAAAGGAACCCATCTCGATGTCGAGACCGTTGAGTGCGGCCTCGTCGGTTGAATGTGTGCCTCCCCAGTCGCTTATCACCACGCCGTCGAACTTCCATTCGCGGCGCAGGATATCGTTGGGCAGACGGGAATTATGACAGCAATGTTCGCCCCAGATCCTGTTGTAGACTCCCATCACGCTCCATGCCTTTCCCTCGGTCACGGCCATCTTGAAAGCCGGAAGATAGATTTCGTAAAGTGCGCGTTCGGAGACTTCGACCTCGATATTGCCGCGCCATTTCTCCTGGTTGTTGAGGGCGAAATGTTTCACGCAGGCAGCCACGCCGTTTTCCTGAGGGGCGCGGATATATCTGACGGCGAGCCGGCCGGCAAGCAGCGGATCCTCGCCCATATATTCGAAGTTGCGGCCGTTGAGGGGAGTGCGGTAGATGTTGAGCCCCGGGCCGAGCACCACATCCTTCTTGCGGTAACGGGCCTCCTCGCCGAGCGCCTTCCCATAGACGGCGGCGAGGTCGGGATTCCAGGTGGCGGCGAGGGCCGTCAGCGCCGGGAAGGCGGTTACGGCGTCGGATGTCCAGTTGGCATATCCCCAGTCGTTCCAGTTGATTTCCGCGCGGATGCCGTGGGGGCCGTCGCTCATCCAGAGCTCGGGAACGCCGAGGCGCGGCACTCCGGCAGAGGAGAACTTCCCCTGCGCGTGGCAGAGGCGGGTCATCTCCTCCACTGTCATGCGGCCGAGAATCTCCTCTATGCGGTCTTCAATATCCATGCCGGCGTTATTGCAGGTCATTTTTCCTCTTTTTACTCCTCTTCTGCGGGAGCGTCGGATTTTTCGGCCTCTTTCTCCTCCTCTATCTCGGCGAATTTAGTGAAACCGTTGTCGACTAGGATATTATACCATGTGAAGAGCTTCTTTACATCGTTGTCGTGAACGCGGTCACGGTCGAAATCTTCCACTATCTTGGCGAACTCCTCTTTGAGACCTTTGGCGGCAGCCAGAGCCTTGACGTCGATCTTCTTGCCCTCGTGGGCGGCGTAAACCTTGTCGAGGATGTCGCCGAGGGGGGTGTCGCCCGATTCGGTGTACATTGCAATGTCGCCGAGCGAAACGACCTTGTCGCGTGCGTGCACGGGGAGGCGTTTGCCTGTTCCGAGTTCTTCAACGATGAGGGTTCCGTTGCCGCGGGAAAGAAGTTTGAAAAGGCCGGGACGGCCGGTGATGGCTAATATTGTTTTTAACATAGCTCTATGAATTTTTAATTTTTAATTTTGAATTTTGAGGGGAGAGGGGGGAGGGTTATTTTTTTAGGAGGGAATCTATTCTCAGGAGGATGGGGGTCGCCGGATCGTTTTCGATCAGTTCGGTCGTTTCCGGCGGAAGGGAGTCGAATTCATGGCGCTGGGCGTCGATGCGGCTTTGCGCCTGAGCGGGAGAGCAGTTGTCGCGGCCAATGATCCTTTCGACTCTGACGGAGTCGGGACAGGTCACGAGCCAGATGTCGTTGCAGATGTCTGTCAGGCCGCTCGTGACAGGGATGGCTGTTTCCACAAACCGGCGTTTGCCTGACGCAGCGTCGTGGAGCCAGCAGCGGATGTCGTCGGCCACATGGTGGTGGACCAGCGAATTGAGCCACAATCTCTGCTCGTCGGAAGCGAAGACTTTTGCGGCGATCGCGGGGCGGCAGAGCGTGCCGTCGGCATTGAGGCATTCGGCTCCGAGCTTTTCCGCTATGGCACTGCGGATCAGCGGACTGCCGTCCATGATGCGGCGTGCTTCGAGATCGCAGTCGTAGACATCGTAACCCTTCAGCCTGAGCGTGCGCGCCACGACGCTTTTGCCGCTCCCAATTCCGCCGCAGATCAGGGTGCATCTGATGCCGCAAGTTCTGTTGCTGCCGGAGACCCCGGTTGTATTCGCCTCTGTTGTCAATGCTTTACGATTGTATATTCAACGCTGTCGGTGACAAGCTCCACGTTGACCACATACTGCGGGTAATTCCGGATTCTGACGGGGAGCTTGTTGCTGTGCTCGAGAGTCGTCTCCGCATAGTCTACATAGACTTTCACGGGGATCTGGTCGTCGCCAAACATGTTCATCGGCACGAAGCAGGATACGGGCACGCGGTTGGGGAAGAGGAGCAGCGAAATACCGTCGGGGATGTTTATGGCCTCGACCGTTGCGAAGGTCTCCTTGCGCACGAGCGGCTGCACCGGCACCGAAACTTTTACCGACGCGGGCACGATCTTGACGTTGCGGATCGGCAGGAATCCGACGGAGAAAGAGGTTGATTCCGAGAGGTTGCGGCGCACGAGATGCTCGGTCACCACGTGGGTGATGGTGTCGGTCTCGTTGCCCCGGGAATAGATGAGCACTCCCGACTCCTCGGGACGCGGTTTGCCGGAGATGATATATCCGGAGGCCGCCGAAGCGTCGACATCCACCACGATCGGCACTCGCTTCCCCTTTTTGGTGGTGTAATAGACGAGCAGCGAATCGAGCGATGAGGCAGATATCTGGGCGGTGTTGCCGAAAACGGTCTTCAGCTGCGAATTGATGTCGGAGCGGGAGAGGCGGAACACTCCGTTGTCGGCATAGTCGCGGAAGTTGACCGCGATTTCCGGCCCCTTGATCACTCCGCCACGGAGCAGATTGGTGCCCTTGTCGCGGATCGTGACGTGAAGATCGGCCGGTGGATCGGAGATAAACGTCACCGTGTCGGGAACGTTCTCTATACGCAGTTTGACCCTGAAAGTCTCCGTTACGGAGTCGTTCAGGGTCATGATGAGCCAGAAAATTGCGGCTATCGCCACAAAGATCAGGAAAGAAATAAGGCTGTGAAAACGCGACGAAGTCCTCAGACTCCGCCACATCTTGTCGAGTTTATCCTTCTCCTTTCCCATATCGGAACGATGGCAGCCGGGACGTCCGTAAGGAATCGGCCCGGCAGGAACGTCATCGGATTAATCTTCTGTTTTATCAGCTTTCTCGGCTTTCTCAGCTTTCTCGGCTTTCTCCTCTTTTTTCGATTTCTGGGGCTTTGCAGTTTTAGCCTCCTCTACAAGGGGATAAACCGAAGCGCGGTCAACTTTGATGCACATTCCGGGAGCCACTTCGAGGATGATTGTGGCGTCGGTCATATCTTTGATTTTGCCGTGGATGCCGCCGGCGGTCACTACCTTGTCGCCATTTTTCATGGCCTCGCGCTGGCGCTTGAGTTCTTTCTGTTTTTTGCTCTGGGGGCGGATCATCACGAAATAGAAGATTGCGATCATGGCAATGATCATGAGCATACCGCTCATTCCGCCGCCGCTCTGAGACTGGAGTAAAAGACTGAACTGGTTCATGTTGTAATTTAGTATTCTGTTTTAAAACCGCCGGAGAGGCGGATTGGGATTGTTTTGGGTTTTCGAGGGAATTGCCCTCAGCTAAATAACGCCGCGAGCCACTTTTTATTTCAGCAGCTGCTGCGGCGGTTTGCCGGCGGCGCCCTTATTTACGGAGGATTCCCTGCTTGCGGAGCGAGGCGACTACGGCTCCGAGGATGCCGTTGACGAAAGCGCCGCTTCGCGAAGTGCTGTAGCTCTTGGCGATCTCGATATATTCGTTGATGCTTGCCGTGAGCGGGATTTTGGGGAAGTTCATGATCTCGGCGAGTGCGGCTTCGAGCACCACCATGTCCATGAAGGCGAGGCGTTCGCTTTCCCAGTTTCCGCCGCGGAGGGCTTCGTCGATATAGAGGCGGTAGGTCTCCTTGTTCTTGTAGACGGCGCGCATGAGATGCTCGCCGAAGCGGGCGTCTTCCTCATCCTTATATTTGTCGAGCACGGCGCCGGCAGTGTGTCCTTCTTCGAGGCGGCGCAGCGTCTTGAGCACGAAAGTGGAGATAATCTCCAGGTCGTCGTTCCAGAACACGGAGCGTTCCTCCATCGACTCGAGAAATTCCGGATTGTCGAGAATCAGATGTTTGAAAAGGGCGCGCCAGAGATCGCCGTCGGCGCAAGGAGACTCCACGGGATCCATCATATAGTCGGTGTAGATGTCGGACGAGGTGATTTCGCGCAGCAGATGGCGCATCATCACGGGGTCTTCCTGCTCCCAGGAGATCTTGTTGTCGGAGATATATTTGTGGATGGCGGGGTTTTCGCGGATTGCGCGCACCACTTCGTTGTCGACAAACTTCATGTTGGGATTGAGGTCTTCCTCGCTCTTGATGAATTTGTGACGGTTGTCGTCGATGATGCGGTCTTGCATGTCGGTGAGCTCGACCGGAAGCCAGAGCAGGCGGAAGTAGAGCTCGCGAGATTTGTCGAGTCCTTTTTCGAGGGCTTTCAGCACTTCGTTGACATTGTCTTGCGAGGCGAGGAAGTTGACGAGGGTGCGCTGGAGCATGTCGTGCATGCGCTCGACGCCTTTGAGCGTGTAGTTCTGGCGGGTCTCGATCAAGGCGTTGAGCTGCGGGTCGGGAAGAATCACGAACTTGAGCAGGTCGCGCCATACGTTCTCATCGGCCGTGGGGTTGTCGCGGTCAACATCCTTGAGGAAATTCTTGTAGACGCCCGATTCCTTCACGCGGTCGGCAAGCGTTTCCACGAGACTGTTGAAGCAGAAGTCGGCCTGCGACTGGCGAAGCAGGCTCTTGATCTGGTCATCAATTTTCAGGCGGCTGACAAACCGGGTCTCGTCGAGCGGATGCTCTCCCCGGCGGCGCTCCACTCTCTCGGCTATCCTGATGATCAGGACAAGAAGATCGAGATAAAGGGAATAGGCGAATCTTTTCTCTTTGGTCGGAGCCGAAGGATTGCTTTCAAGCGTGAATTGTTTTTCTACCAAAAGGAAGGAATACAGTATCTGTATAACCTTCATCCGAATCAATACTCGGTTTATCATCGTGTTTGAGATCTCTAAAATTCAGTGCAAAATTACACTATTCGCGGGAAATACACAAATTTTTCATTCCTCGCGTGTGAAATCGGCATGGCAGGACGCCGTTATTTGTCGGTATTTGCCGTTATTTGCCGTCGGCGAGGCGACGCTGGCGCACCACTTCATACATCATCACGCCGGCTGCCACGGAGACGTTGAGGCTTCCGATGTTGCCGAGCATCGGGATGGCGGCGAGTCGGTCGCAGGCGCGGATCACTTCGGGCGTCATGCCGGTGTCTTCGCTCCCCATCACTATGGCCACGGGGACGGTATAGTCGATTTCGGTATAATCCACGGCACCTTTCTCAGTGGCTCCTACCACCATCACTCCGCTCTGTTTCAGGAGCTTGATGGCGGAAAGGATGTCGTGCTCGCGGCAGACGGGAAGATAGAACAATGCTCCGGCTGATGTCTTGACGGCGTCGGAGGTGACGCTGACGCTGTTGCGTTCGGGAATAACTATGCCGTCGACGCCCGAGCAGTCGGCCGTGCGGCTGATGGCTCCGAAATTGCGCGTGTCGGTGAGTCCGTCGAGCAGCAGCATGAAGGGGTTGCGTCCCTCTTCATATAGCGAAGGAAGTAGATTGTCGAGATGATGGTAGGCCACGGGAGAGGTGATGGCTATCACGCCCTGATGGTTTTTCATCGTGATGCGGTTGAGCCTTTCCTGGGGAACGCGCTGCATGAGCACGCCATATTCGCGGATCTTCTGCATCAGCTCTGCGGAGAGCTCTCCTTCGAGATTGCGGCGCACGAGCACTTTGTCGATGCTCTTGCCGGATTCTATCGCTTCTATCACGGCTCTTATGCCGTAGATATAATCTCCTTTGTTCTTGTCTCGCGTGTTCATATCTCGCGAAATTACCAAGATTTGCCGATATATCCAAATTTTTTTATTTTTGCAGTCATGAGCGATAAAGATACTGATAAGATGAATGAGGGGGAGTCGCTGCTTCCGGAACCGGAGCGGCATCCCTGGCCGCCGTTTGTGCCCCCGGGGGCGAAGGTTCTGATCATGGGTACGTTCCCGCCCCAGCCGAAGCGCTGGAGCATGGATTTCTATTATCCCAACCGCACGAATGATTTCTGGAAGGTGTGCGGACTGCTTTTTCTCGGCGACGAGAAGGGGCTTTATCTTCCCGGCGGAAAGGGGTTTGACATAGAGGCGGTGAAGAGGCTGATGACCGAGAAACGGATTGCTCTGAACGACACGGCTCGCGAGGTGAGGCGTTTGCGCGGAAATGCGTCCGACAAGTATCTGGAGATAGTCAGACCGGTGCCGCTTGCCGAATTGCTTGCCGAAATGCCAGATTGCCATGACGTGGCCACCACCGGCGAGAAGGCCGCCGGGGTAGTGGCGGAGCTAACGGGCACGGCAATCCCCAAGATGGGAGAGTATGCCGAGACCGAATCCGGACTGCGCTTATGGCGCATGCCCTCCACGAGCCGTGCCTATCCGCTCCCGCTCGAACAGAAAGCCGCCTACTACAGCCGTCTCTTCCAAGCCTGCGGCATCCTCCCCGCCTAATTTCATTTTTAAATCCTTATCTTCCATATTTTATCGGGCAGTAAGCTTTGTAATTAAAGAAATTTTTCTTAATTTTACGGCATATTGTCGGATTCATACGACAAAAATGAAGTTAAATTGTCGGATTGATACGACAATTTCAGTTGAAAACTGTCGGATTCATCCGGCAATAAAGGGGTATTGATATGGAAGAACTCGACATTCAGATATTGATTGAGCATTATTATCTCAAATTGCGGTCGACGCCTCTTGATTTCAAGAGATATCTTTATAATGAAATAAATTGGGATGCGCGAATTATCGGGATTCGCGGAGCACGAGGGGTAGGGAAGACCACTCTGCTTTTGCAGCGCTTAAAGGAGCATCATAAATCACCGGAGGAGGCTCTGTATGTGTCGCTCGACGACCTTTGGTTTGCCACCCACACTTTTGAAGATCTTGTGAGGTATGCTTCGCGACACGGAATAACCCATCTTTATGTGGATGAGGTTCATAAATATGAAGGTTGGTCGAGAGTGCTGAAAAACGTCTATGATTTCTATCCCGACATATCGGTGGTTTACACCGGTTCGGCGATACTTGCGATAAATCATTCGAAGGCGGATCTGTCGAGGAGACAGACTCTTTACACGCTCCGGGGCATGTCGTTTCGGGAATATCTGAAGATAGAGGGTTTAGCCGATATTAAGGCTTTCACTTTGAAGGAATTGTTGGCGAATCATGTGTCGATTGCCTCCGAAGTAAGCACTAAAACGAAGGTGCTAAAACATTTCAGCGATTATCTCAGGCATGGTTATTATCCATATTATCGCGAAAATCTCACTGATTTCCCCATTCGAGTGGCGGAAGTGGTGAAGCTGGTGATTGAGACGGACATTCCGGCTGTGGAGGGAGTGTCGGTGTCGACTGTTGGCAAGCTGAAAACGTTGCTGATGATAATGGCACAGAACACGCCGTTCGAACCCAACATATCCAAGCTTTCTGAAAAACTTGACTGCGGGCGCGAGCTTTGCATGAAAATGATAGATCTGCTTGACAGCGCGCAGCTCATCAGGAAGCTGAATTTTGAAGCTGCCACATATAAGCAGATTTCGGGAGTGAAAAAGATTTTGGGTGGAGACACCAACATTCTCGCATCGCTGTCGGACAACGTCGACACAGGGACGATGCGCGAGACCTTTTTCGCGAATCAGGTTTCAGCCGCGGGGAGTATTGCTTTGGCACGCAAAGGGGATTTTATAGCTGATGGCAAGTACCTGTTTGAAGTTGGAGGTCCCAACAAAAAATTCACGCAGATAGCGGATATTCCCGACAGTTATCTTGCCGTTGACGGCATAGAGGTCGGTTACGGCAGTCGCATCCCGCTATATCTCTTCGGCTTCCTCTATTAACTGGCCGACCCGAAATCGAAGGGATGGCCGGGAGGGGAGGGGAAAAGATGTTGTAGAGCCTTTTTGGAAAAATTTCCTTAAATAAATTTGGAATAATTTTTTGCAAATATTAATTTTGGGAAAAATATGTGACGGCGGTATTGAAAAGCATTGCCCAGACAATGCCGACTTAAGACCTTGTGTCACAAAAAATGTTGACGCTGGGGTCGCATCCTTGGAGCGGATTTGGTCACTTGCTGAAAGGAGCATACCTTTCGTATGTGACTGTAAGCAAGGGGCCAAAGGCGCCCAAGGATGCGAAGCAAAGCAAAATCTTCGCAGCTACAGCCTCAGTGTCGTGTCAGAAGGCCTTTATAAACCTTAAAATAATAATTTCACTTGTTTCACAGAAAGTTGAGATTTATGCTAACATTTGCTAAATCAATTTGCTGGCCTCGGCCGCATTCCGGCGATTTTCGCCGAGATCTCGTCGGTTGCATAGCCCGCTATGCGCCCTCCTCAACTCGCGAAAATCGCTCGAAATGCGACCGCCCCAGCGTTAACATTTTTTGTGACACAAGGCCTTAAATCTAACCTTAGAAATCACTAATCTAACGCTAAATAAAATGGCAGAAGAAATCAAGACCACTTGTCTGCATGACCGACACGTGGAGCTGGGCGCGCTCATGTCGCCCTTCGCCGGCTATGACATGCCGATCCAGTATACCAATATCACCGACGAGCACAATGCAGTGCGCAACCATGTGGGCGTGTTCGACGTCAGCCACATGGGAGAGGTAAGGGTCAAAGGCCCCGAAGCCGAGAAATACGTGAACCATATTTTCGTAAACGACGTGACAGGCGCCCCCGACGGCCAGATCTTCTACGGCATGATGTGCTATGAGAACGGCGGTACGGTCGACGACCTTCTCGTGTATAAAGTCAACGACAACGAGTTCTTCCTCGTGATCAATGCAGCCAACATCGACAAGGACGTCGACTGGATCATGCGCAACGCCGAAGGTTTTGACGTAGAGATCGCCGACGAGAGCCTCTACTACGGCGAAGTCGCCGTTCAGGGTCCCGAGGCCGAGAAGACGCTCAAGGAAGTGCTCGGCATCCCCCAGGGCGAAGAGATCAAATTCTACAACTTCATGACTCTGCCCATCGACGGCGAGAACGTGATCGTGAGCCGCACCGGCTACACCGGCGAGGATGGTTTCGAGATCTACGGCAGCCATGAGTTCACCTGCAAAGTCTGGGACAAACTGATGAAAGCCGGAGTCGTTCCCTGCGGACTCGGATGCCGCGACACGCTCCGTTTCGAAGTCGGCCTTCCCTTATATGGCGACGAACTTTCCGCCGACATCACCCCGATCGAGGCAAGCCTGAGCATGTTTGTCAAGCTCGACAAACCGGAATTCATCGGCAAAGAGGCCCTCGCCGCCCAGAAGGCAGCCGGAGTGAAACGCCGCATCGTCGGTCTCGAACTCGAAGGAAACGCAATTCCGCGTCACGGATATCCCGTTGAGGTCAACGGAGAGCAGGTCGGCGAGATCACGACCGGCTACCGCTCCATCTCCACAGGGAAGAGCGTGGCAATGGCAATGATCAACAAGCCCTACGACAAACTCGGCACCGAAGTGGAAGTCCGCATCCGCAAGAAGACATTCCCCGCCAAGGTGGTGAAAAAACGTTTCTACGACAAGAGCTACAAAAAATAACCCTCGGCCGAAGCAGTCGGGACAACGATAAAAATAATCTTAAATCAAAAATACAGCTAAAACAAAGAGCTATGGCTACAGTAAAAGAAGACAGGCGTTATGCCGAATCACACGAGTGGGTAAAACTTGATGGTGACATCGCCACAGTAGGAATCACCGATTACGCCCAGCATGCGCTTGGCGACATCGTATATGTCGACATGCCCGAAGTAGGCGACGAAGTTGAGGCAGGCGAAGTTTTCGGTGCCGTTGAGTCGGTGAAGGCAGCTTCCGACCTCATTTCCCCCGTAAGCGGCGAAGTTGTCGAGGTCAACGAAAACCTCGAGGACGCCCCCGAGAGCATCAACGCCGATGCCTTTGAAAACTGGATCATGAAAGTAAAGGTAAGCGACGCCGGAGAGATCGACGCACTTCTCGACGCAGCCGCCTATGCAAAACTTTGCGAAAATGAGTAATCGCTATATTCCTCACACCGAGGAGGATATTGCGGCGATGCTGGAGCGCGTCGGGGTCAAAAGCCTCGACGACCTCTACGCCGACGTTCCCTCCGAGGTGATCTTCCGCGGCGAATATGCGCTGCCGGAGGGTATGTCGGAGGTGGAACTCCGCAAATTTTTCGGAGAGCTCGGCCGCAAGAACCGCGTACTGACGGTTTTCGCCGGCGGCGGCGCTTACGATCACTATGCTCCTTCGGTGATTCCCCACCTTCTGGAGCGCAGCGAATTCTATACGGCTTACACTCCCTATCAGCCGGAGATCTCGCAGGGCACCCTGCAATATATCTTCGAATATCAGAGCATGATAAGCGAGCTGACCGGGCTTCCCTACACCAACGCCTCCATGTATGACGGCGCCACGGCCACAGCCGAGGCGATGTTCATGATGGTGGCCTCGAGCCGCAAGCGCAATCGCGTGGCCATTTCCGCCACCTTCAGCGAGCGCGTGCTCAACGTGGTGAAGACCTACGCCAAATTCCACGGCGTGGAGCTGACCGTGATCCCCGAGAAAGAGGGCGTTACCGACCTCGAGGCTCTCAAGGCCGAGATCGTCAAGAACGATCTTGCCGGCGCCATTCTTCCGCAGCCCAACAAATATGGCTTTATCGAAGACTTCACGGGAGTGGCCGATGAGCTTCACGCCCGGAAGAGCCTTCTTGCCATGAACGCCGACCCGTCGGCGCTCGGAGTGCTCCGCTCGCCGGCCGAATGGGGCGCCGACATCGCCTGCGGCGACGGCCAGTCGCTCGGTATGCCCCTGCAGTTCGGCGGTCCATATCTGGGCTATATGTCGTGCACCAAAGACCTGCTCCGCAAGATGCCGGGCCGCGTGGTGGGCGCCACAACCGACGCCAAGGGCAACCGCTGCTTCGTGCTGACCCTCCAGGCCCGCGAACAGCATATCCGCCGCCAGAAAGCCACGAGCAACATCTGCTCCAACCAGAGCCTGATGTGCCTCTACGCCACGATCTATCTCTCGCTGCTCGGCGAGAAAGGTCTCGAAGAGGTCAACAGAATGTCCTGCGACGGCGCCCATTATCTCTACAACAAACTCATGGCCACGGGCCACTTCTCCGATCCGTTCCAGCGTCCCTTCCTCAAAGAGTTCACCGTCAAGACCGACCTCGACATCGAGAAAGTCAACAAGCGTCTGCTCGCCGAGGGAATCATGGGCGGCCTGCCGATGGGCGACGGCCTCGTAAGTTTCGCCGTGACAGAGAAACGCACACGCGAAGAAATTGACAAACTTGTTAAACTAATGGTGGAGGAATAAGAAATGAAAGAATACGACAAACTGATATTTGAGATTTCGCGCCCCGGCCGCAAGGGGTATCAGCTCCCCGCCGACAAGTTTGAGACAGATGGTTTCGCAGCCATCCCCGCCGACCTTCTCCGCAAAGAGAAACCGGAGCTTCCGGAAGTGTCGGAGCTCGACGCAGTGCGCCATTTCACCAATCTTTCGACGAAAAACTTCGGAGTCGACACCGGCTTCTATCCTTTGGGAAGCTGCACGATGAAATATAATCCGAAGATCAACGAAGAGGTCGCCTCCATGCCCGAGTTTGCCGGGCTGCATCCTCTTCAGGATCCCGAATCGGCCCAGGGAGCGCTCGAGCTTTATTATAATCTCCAGCAGGCACTTGCCAACCTTGCAGGCCTGGAGGAATTCACGCTCAATCCCTTCGCCGGCGCCCACGGAGAGCTCACGGGCCTGATGGTGATGCGCCAGTATCACATCTCGCGCGGCGACCTTAAGCGCACGAAAGTGATCGTTCCCGACACGGCCCATGGCACGAACCCCGCCTCCGCAATGGTGAGCGGTCTGGAGGTTGTGGAAGTCAAGTCGCGTCCCAATGGGTCGATCGACGTCGAAGATCTCAAGCCTCTGCTCGACGACACCGTGGCCGGCATCATGATGACCAACCCCAACACGGTCGGCATGTTCGAGACCGAGATTATCGAGATCGCCAAGCTCGTGCACGACGCCGGCGGACTCCTCTATTACGACGGAGCCAACTTCAACCCGCTTCTCGGCAAGGTGCGTCCCGGCGACATGGGCTTCGACATCATGCACATCAACCTTCACAAGACATTCTCCACGCCTCACGGCGGCGGAGGCCCCGGCTCGGGTCCGGTGGGCGTGGCAAAGCACCTCACCCATCTGCTCCCCAATCCGCGTGTCTACAAGAAGGAAGACGGAACGTTTGGCGTAACAGCCGACGAGCAGAGCCTCGGTTCGATTTCGGCTTTCTTCGGCAACTTCGGCGTGATGATGAAGGCTTACGCCTACATTCTTTCGCTCGGCCGCGACGGCATCCGCAACGTCGGCCCGATGGCCACGCTCAATGCCAACTATATCAAGGAAAGCCTCAAGGATCTCTACAAGCTTCCGATCGAGGGAGCCTGCAAGCATGAGTTCGTGTTTGACGGTCTGGCCGACAAATCGACCGGCGTCACCACACTCAACGTTGCCAAACGTCTGCTCGACTTCGGTTTCCACGCACCGACGATCTATTTCCCGCTGCTCTTCCACGAATCGATGATGATCGAGCCGACCGAGACAGAATCGAAAGAGACGCTCGACGAGTTTATCGACGTGATGCGCCGCGTGGCCAAGGAGGCCGCAGAAGATCCCGAGACAGTGAAAGCAGCCCCTGTCACCACCCGCATCTCGCACCCCGACGAGACAGGAGCCGCCAAGAACCCGATCCTATCTTACCGCGCTCTCAAAAACGCCTGATCAGAGCGGAGCGCGAAAAAGTTATAGAAATCACCCCGAGCTCCCGAACGAGGCCCGGGGTGATTACGTTATTTAAGTCAGAGGTCAGAGGTCAGAAGTCAGAAGTCAGAAGGCAGAAGGCAGAAGGCAGAAGTAAAAGCCTTAAACTTTAAACTTTAAACTTTAAACCTTAAACCTTAAACCTTAAACCTTAAACCTTAAACCTAAAAAACCTTATGCATACAGATCTAATTATCATAGGAGCCGGCCCCGGGGGATATGAAACCGCCCTGGAGGCCGCATCGCGAGGAAAGAGGGTGACGCTGGTCAACGGCGGCCGCCTCGGCGGAACGTGCCTCAACGAAGGGTGCATCCCGACGAAATGCATGGTGAAAGATGCCGCAGTAATCGACATCTGCCGCAACTCCGCCGATGAATTCGGCGTTAAAGAGGTTGCTTTCCAGATCGATTTCAACAAGGTGATCGAGCGCCGCAAGAAAGTGGTCGACACTCTCCGCGAAGGTGTCGACGGAATGCTCCGCAAAGCTAAAGTGAACATCGTGGAGGGTCACGCCCGGTTTAAAAACGCCACGACAGTGATTGTTGGGGAGGAGGAATATGACGCCGACGACATCATCATCGCCACCGGCAGCCATTCGCGTTCGCTTCCCATCCCGGGCGCCGACAAGGAGTGGGTGCTCGATTCGACGGGCATCCTCAATCTCGAGTATATCCCTGAGAGCCTCGTAGTTGTCGGCGGCGGCGTGATTGGTCTGGAGTTCGCCTCAGTCTTCGCCTCGATGGGTTCGAAAGTGACCGTGATCGAGTTTATGAAGCAGATACTCCCCCCGTTTGACTCCGATATCGCCAAGCGCCTGAAACAGTCGCTTTCCAAACGCGGAATCAATATCGTCACCTCCGCGGCAGTCAAGAAACTCGAGCAGAATCCCGACTACAGCATCACCACCACCTACGAGATGAAAGGGAAAGAGGAGAGCGTCGTTTCGACCAACGTGCTTATGGCCGTGGGCCGCGGCGCGAATGTCGACGGACTCGATCTCGAAGCCGCCGGAGTGGAATATTCTCCCAAGGGGATACCCGTTGACGACTCGATGCGTACCAACGTGCCCCATATCTACGCAGTCGGCGACGTCAACGCCCGGATGATGCTTGCCCATGTGGCTTCATATCAGGGACTTCGCGCGCTCAACGCCATCGACGGGAAGAGCGACGGCATACGCCTCGACGTCGTTCCCTCGGCAGTGTTCATCAATCCGGAATGCGGCATGGCCGGTATGACCGAAGAGGAGTGCAAGGCGAAAGGGATCGACATCATGGTCGGAAAGAGCTTCTTCCGCGCCAACGGCAAGGCACTTTCCGCCGGAGAACCCGACGGCCTCTGCAAGCTGATCTTCTGCAAAGAGAGCGGCGAACTGATAGGCGCGCATATCATGGGAGCCGAAGCATCGCTCATCGCCCAGATATGCTCTGACTTCATCACGGCCCGGCGCACGCGCGAACAGATCCGCGAGACGGTCTTCGGTCATCCGACGCTCGCGGAAGTAGTGCTCGCCGCAGTCGAGGCAGCAAAATAATTATCTGATATTATCTGAGAGATATTATCTTAGAAACGGATTTCCATGGCGCTCGCGGCCGATAGTGGTGGCGGGTCCGTGGCCGGGATAAACCACAGTCGAATCGGGGAGAGGCAACAGCTTCTCCCTGATTGCTTTAAGGAGAGTCTGCATGTCGCCTCCCGGGAGATCGGTGCGGCCGATTGAGCCTGAAAAGAGTGCGTCCCCGGTGATGACGAAGCCATCCTCCTTGTCGTAGAGGGCGATGCTGCCCGGTGAATGTCCCGGCACATGGAGCACATGGAGCTTTCCTTCGCCGATGCTGATTGTGTCGCCATCTTCAACATAGCTGTTGACAGCGACGCTGTCAACGCGGGCTGCAAGGCCGAACATGTCGGCCTGCTGCTGCATCCGTTCGCCGAGAGCCGTGTCGGCACGATGGGCGGAAACGGGAGCTTTGAAAAGATCCCTGGCATATTTCACGCCGATTGCATGGTCGATATGGAGATGGGTGTTGATCACATGTTCCACGGTCAGCCCCATGCGGCTGATATAATTGGAGAGCGCCTCCTCCTCCTCGGCATCGATCATGCCGGGGTCGATCACGGCGCATTTTCCTGTAGCAGGATCGGACACCACATAAGTGTTTATGCCGAAAAGGAAGAATTCGAACTTGGCTACTTTCATAATTTCTATCGTTTAAACGGGCTAAGCCACAGCTTTTTATCAGATGAGATGCGACGGCAACAGATCGCTGTGCGCCCATAGTGATAACGCTGCTGAGAGGGGGAGCGTTCAGACCGGCGTGTAGATAATTTTCTTGGTGGCGAAAAATGGTTCGCTGAAATAGGAAGAGATGTCGGTTGTCTCGCTGACTGAGGCAAGACGGCCGAGTTCGGCGCCCAGCTCTCCGCCTTTGAGAGTGATAAGTCCGTTGGGAAGGGCGTTATGCTGGTCGGCCGAGATGTTGCGGCGGCATATTTTCAGCAGGTCGCCCTGAGGCATCACCGCGCGGCTCACCACAAAGTCGAATTTCTCCTTGCATTCGGCCACGTCGCCATGCATCATGCGCACGTTGCGGAGGCCGCACGCATCGGCCACGGCCTGCGCCACCTTGAGTTTCTTCCCCGTGCGGTCGACGAGCAGGAAATCGACATCGGGCATCATTGCGGCGAGCGGAATGCCCGGAAGACCTCCGCCTGTGCCGAAATCGAGCACACGCGTGCCGGGAACGAATGTGATATATTTTGCAATTGCCAGAGAATGAAGCAAATGGTTGATCTCAAGATTCTCAATGTCCTTGCGCGAAATCACGTTTATTTTTGCATTCCATTCAGGATAAAGACGGAGCATCGTGTCAAACTGCTCGCGCTGCAGCTGCGTGAGAGAGGGAAAATATTTTTCGATTATTTCTGCCATAGGAGCGATTCAGATAATTTTATACAAAAATAGGAAAAAGTTTTGAGGTAAACCTAAAAAATCGTAACTTTGCATTCAAGCCGCTTGCGAAAAAAAGCGTCGTGAGCGCGATTGCGCTGGGATGAACGCGCATCAAAAACGGAAAAATTTTTAACACATATAGAATAATGGATTTAGAAGGAACTATCGTACAGGAGTTTCCCATGGTAGAGGGTGTGTCGAAAGCCGGCAATGCCTGGAAGAAAAAAGAGTATCTGATGGAATATCCGAGCGGAAATTACACCAACCGTCTCTGTTTCACAGTGTTTGGCGACCGAGCTACGACGCTCACATTCGAAGTCGGCAAACGTTACATCGTCTCTTTCGACGTGACGAGCCGCGAATATAACGGCCGCTGGTTTACCGAGGCGCGTGCATACGCCGCCCGTCCGGCCGACGCCCAGGCCTATCAGGCTCCCGCCCCCGCTCCCCAGCAGGGATTCCAGCCCGCACCCGGCATGCCGCAGCAGCCTGCCGCCGATCCCTTCGCACCGGCAGCAAGCGACACCGACGACCTTCCTTTCTGACAAGAGAACTTTCTGACAGAAAAACCGACCGGATCAGACCCCGATTGTGAAATAAAACGCCTTTCGGGAGACTTCGGGAATAGAAAATATTTCAAAAAGCGCGCGAACAGCAACATGTTTGCGCGCTTTTTGTGTCTATTGACATCGGTTTTTGTGCAATTTTAGTTCGAGTGTGCTTTATGTTGCCCTAATGTGCAATATAAAGCATTATTTATGTTAATAAATTTCCGAAAATAGCTAATTAATCCTCCAAAATTTTGGAAGTGGGCGATTTTTTATTAATTTTGCTGCCGTATTCATCCGAAAAATCAGTCAGACTGCAAGCATCTAACCCAAATAAATAGCGCATATTGAATCTGACAAGGTTAAAAAGGTATTTACTTGAGTTTTGATTGCCCGCAGCCGAAGCCGCAAAAGCGGTGAGCAATTGAAAGATTTAAAAAACTATGAATAAAAAAGGAGTTCCGGCAGACACATCTGTGCCGGAAATTGCCCGACAGATCGGATTTCTCTTTGAAACGAGCTGGGAAGTTTGCAATAAAGTGGGTGGCATCTATGCCGTTCTTTCCACAAAAGCCAGGGTGCTCGCAGAGCAGTTTGGCGACAAGCTTGCATTTATCGGTCCCGACATCTGGTCGGAGAGCAATCCCTCTCCCTATTTTAAAGAGCGCAAGACAGCGTTCAAATCTGCATCTTCAAGACTGAAACTTCCGTGGGGGATAAAGATCCGCTGCGGAAAATGGGATATTCCGGGAAGTCCGCAGGTTATACTTGTGGAGCCGGGCGAGACATCAGCCCATCTCGACGGCATTTATGCCAAGGCCTGGGAGAATTATAAGGTAGACTCGCTCCATAGCTATGGCGATTACGGCGAATCGTGCGCCTTCTCGGTGGCCACGGCAATCGTGATGATGGAGATGGTGAAATTCCTCGGCGTCGATCCTGCCACAGTGATAGCCCATTTCATCGAATGGACCACCGGCATGGGACTGCTTTATCTGCGCGACAATTGTCCGAAGATCTCATCGGTGTTCACCACCCACGCCACGAGCATCGGCCGGAGCATCTGCGGCAACGGCAAGCCCCTTTACGAATATTTCAACTTCTACGACGGCGACCAGATGGCCCGCGAGCTCAACATGGAGTCGAAGCACTCTCTCGAGAAGGCGGCCGCCCACGCAGCCGACTGCTTCACGACAGTGAGCGAAGTGACGGCCCGCGAATGCGTGCAGCTCCTGCGCCGCAAACCGGATGTGGTCACTCCCAACGGGTTCGAGCCCGACTTTGTGCCCAAGACGGTGAAATACAACCGTCTGCGCCGCGAAGGACGCGAGCGTCTGCTGAAAATAGCGCAGTCGCTGACAGGCGTCGAATATCCTGAAGACACTTTCCTGATAGCCACATCGGGGCGCCACGAATACCGCAACAAAGGCCTCGACCTTTACCTCGACTCAGTGGCGCGTCTCGGCAACGAGATGAAACCGGGTCAGAAAGCGCTGGCTTTCGTACTCGTTCCCGGCTGGACAAAATGTCCCTCGGAAACGCTCCGCAAGGCGCTCGATGGAGAATTCGAAGGCCCGATCAATCCCGACTTCCTCACCCACAGGCTCTACAACGAGCAGAGCGACGAAGTCAGCGTGAGAATCGGCCAGCTCGAATCGGCCGGAGCCCTCTCGGATATCAAGGTGATCTACGTTCCCTGCTATCTCGACGGCCACGACGGAATCGTGGAGATGTCATATTACGACCTGCTTCCGGCTTTCGACCTGACGATCTTCCCGTCGTATTACGAGCCCTGGGGCTACACGCCGCTCGAAAGCGTGGCCTTCGGAGTTCCGACGATCACCGACGACAAGGCAGGTTTCGGACAGTGGGTGCTCGACAACTTCACCAACGGCATCGACGCCTGCGGAGTGAAGGTGGTGGAGCGCAACGACGGCAACTACCAGCAGGCCTGCGACGAGATCGTCGGCGCCGCTCTAATATATGAGGAGTCGCCGGCCAACCAGCGCCTGCACGCCCGCAACATGGCCTTCCTCACATCGGCCAAGACCGACTGGAAATATTTCATTGTTCACTACGACAAAGCTTACGAAATCGCCCTCTCCCGCAACACCCGCCGCTGACCCTCGGGCCGGCAGCGCAACGCAAACAAGAATATTATCAAACAATAAATAGCTTTAATTATTTATGAAACTTCAAGTTAGCCATACCAACAATCCTACTTGGCGCAACATCACCGTCAGCGCCGAGATACCCAAGGAACTCAAGCCCCTTGAGGAAATGTCGAAAAACCTCTGGTGGGTCTGGAACAGCTCGGGCAAGAGCCTCTTCCGCGATCTCGACCATGACCTCTGGCGCAAAGTGGGTGAAAACCCCGTGATGCTTCTCCAGCAGCTCAGCTACGAGCGCTATCAGGAGATCCTCGCCGACAAGGTGATGAGAGACCGCATCCTCAGCACCTATGCCGAGTTCAAGGCCTACATGAAAGAGCCGATGAACGACAAGGTGCCTTCGGTGTCTTACTTCTCGATGGAGTATGGTCTCTGCAACTGTCTGAAAATATATTCCGGTGGTCTCGGCGTTCTGGCCGGCGACTATATCAAGCAGGCTTCCGACAGCCGCATCAACATGACAGCAGTCGGTTTCCTTTACAAATACGGCTATTTCTCGCAGTCGCTTTCGATCGACGGCCAGCAGATCGCCAACTACGAGTCGCAGAACTTCGACCAGCTTCCGATTGATCCGGTGCTCGATTCCAACGACCAGCCGATGATTCTGGAAGTGCCTTATCCCGGCCGCATAGTTTACGCCCGCATCTGGCGCGTCAACGTGGGCCGCATGAAGCTCTATCTGCTCGACACCGACCTCGACCAGAACTCCCAGTGGGACCGCGAGATCACCCACAAGCTCTACGGCGGCGACTGGGAAAACCGCATCAAGCAGGAGTATATGCTCGGCATCGGCGGTATAATGATGCTCAACAAGCTCGGCATCAAGACCGACCTCTATCACTGCAACGAAGGCCACGCGGCGCTTCTCAACCTGCAGCGTCTCGTTGACTATGTCAACAACGACCACCTTCCCTTCAACGTTGCCCTCGAGCTCGTTCGCGCCAGCTCGCTCTATACGGTCCACACTCCGGTGCCCGCAGGCCACGACTACTTCGAGGAGTCGCTCTTCGGAAAATATATGGGCGAATTCCCTGTGAAGCTCGGCATCTCCTGGAGCGACCTCATGAACATGGGCCGCGAGAACCCCGACACCAACGAGCGCTTCTCGATGAGCGTGTTCGCGCTCAACACCTGCCAGGAGGCCAACGGCGTAAGCTGGCTCCACGGCGAAGTGTCGAAGAAGATGTTTGCCGGCGTATGGAAGGGCTACAGCCCCGAAGAGTCGCACGTGGGTTATGTCACCAACGGCGTCCACATGCCGACATGGGCAGCTTCCGAATGGAAGGAGTTCTACGGCGACAACCTCAACCCCGACCTCTTCTACGACCAGAGCAATCCCGAGATGTGGAAAGGCATCTTCGACGTGCCCGACGAGGAGATCTGGCGCATGCGCATGACGATGAAAAACAAGTTCATCAACTTCGTGAAGAAAGACTTCAAGGAGAAATGGCTTAAGAATCAGGGAGATCCCACGGAGGTTATCCGCGTGGTCGACAAGATCAACCCCGACGCGCTGATCATCGGTTTCGCCCGCCGCTTCGCCACCTACAAACGCGCCCACCTTCTCTTCACCGACCTCGACCGTCTGGCCAAGATCGTCAACAATGAGAAATATCCCGTACAGTTCGTCTTCTCCGGCAAGGCTCACCCCGCCGACGGCGCAGGTCAGGGCCTCATCAAGCGCATCATGGAGATCAGCCGCATGCCGCAGTTCCTCGGCAAGATCATCTTCCTCGAGGACTACAACATGATCGTCGCAAAACGTCTGGTTACCGGCGTCGACATCTGGCTCAACACCCCGACCCGTCCTCTCGAGGCTTCCGGAACATCGGGCGAGAAGGCAGAGATGAACGGCGTGCTCAACTTCTCCGTGCTCGACGGATGGTGGTATGAAGGCTACCGTCTCGACGAGAAGGCAGGCTGGGCTCTTACCGACAAGCGCACCTACACCGACCAGGCTCAGCAGGACAAGCTCGACGCTGCCACAATCTATTCGATGCTCGAGAACGAGATCGTGCCCCTCTATTTCAACAAGAACTATAAGGGTTATTCCCCCGAATGGATCCAGTATATCAAGCGCTCCATCGGCCATATCGCCCCGATCTTCACAATGAAGCGCCAGCTCGACGACTACATCTCGCGTTTCTACGAGCCCGAGGCAAAACGTTTCGCCAAGCTTTCCGCCGACAACTGCAAGGTTGCCCGCGAGATTGTGGACTGGAAAGAGAATGTCGCTTCCAAATGGGATAGCGTTCAGATCCTCTCCAGCGACTTCCATGAGGATACTCACGGAGGCACACGCACAGGCGACCGCTTCGACGTCCGCGCCGTGATCGACACCAAGGGCCTCTGCGATGCCATCGGCGTTGAACTCGTGGTCTACAAAGATGAAGACGGCGAGAGCAAATATGAAGGCCGCAAGCAGCTCAAGGTCGTTAAGAAAGAGGGCGACATCTACACCTACGAACTCAAAGACCAGATGCGCGAGGCCGGAAGCTACCGCTACGCTCTGCGCATGTACCCGAACAACCCCGAACTTCCTCACCGTCAGGATTTCGCTTACGTTCGCTGGTTCTGATAGATTCTGTTGTTTGTTTAAATAATAAGCCGGCTCCGCAATTTTGCGGGGCCGGCTTATCTTTAATCGGAGTTATAGGAATTATCGGAGTTATCGGAGGGAGGGGAAATCAGATGGTGAATTTGAACTGCAGCTGGAGACGGTGGTCGTTGGCTCCGCCGGCGTTGTAGGTGGTGCGGCGGCCGTAGATATATTCCAGGCCGACCTGGAGATAGGATGAGATGTTGTAGAAGACGTTGGCTGCGGCGTAGACGGAGTGTTTGAAATTGTTGATGTTTCCGGGGATCTGCTCCCCATCTTCATCTGTAGCCACGGCGCGGATTGCATAGGGGGAGACGTTCCAGACGCGGGCGTACGATCCCATGGCGTTGACCTGCCATTTCGGAGAGAAATTATAGGTGGCTCCGAAGGAGAGGCCCATCATCGGGGAGGCCTTCATCTTTCCGGGATGGTTGTTGGAGGGAACGAAGGAGAGGGGCATGCCCTGCAGATCCTGGATATAGGCGCCGATTCCTTGGCCGTAAACCGCCTGACCGTAGAGTATCAGCGGACGGACCGGATTGAGATTGCCGCTCACCATGGCTCCCCAGCCTGCAGTGACCTCCATCTTGTCGGCAAGCATGTCGCGATAACGGAACATTCTGGCGATAGCTGAGATCCGGATGCGGTTCCATTCGGATTTTGACCATTCCACCCAGACCGGGATATCGGGAATCGACTGCGGCGATGCGAGCGGGTCGCACACCGGCTCTCCGGCTATGTCGACGCCGTTCCATTTGGTGAAATCCTCGCCGTAATATCTTCCTGACGCAGAATAGAATGTGGGCATGCTGAGACCTCCCGCGAACCTGAAGCCGTTGTAGGATTTCGAAGTATAGCTTACCTCATAGACGACTGTCATAACCTCTCCGCCGGGGCCCTGCGGGTCGATTGTCGGCGGCTGCCCGGCGTTGGCATCGGCGAACATCGAGGTCTTCTTACCGGCCGTGATACCGCGCCAAGTCAGATAGGCTCTCTTGAGTGTGATCGTTGCGTCGGCATCGTTGGTGCCGAGACGCATGTAGCCTGTGATCTGGTTCTCCGTCCCTCCGAAGCCTACGATCTGCAGAGAGATGTCGGCGTTAAGGGGATTGATGAAGAAGTCGGATTTCTTATGCTTCTGCGGCGGCACGGGAATCTGGCTACCTACGAAATCGGGCGATTTCCCCATGGAATAATAGAGGTCGTTGCCCATGTCGACGCCGACAATGGGGTTGATCTTTCCGCCGATGGTGAGGATGAACTTGTTGTCGTAGGTTTTAACCGCAAAATGGGGCACGGGGACTTCCGACGGTTCCTTCGGATGGTCTTTTTCCAGGATCGTGGTGACATCGGGAGATGCTTCGGTCTTGACGAATACAATCTTTGTCGTCCCGGAATTGGTGGTATCGGCCTGCATTTTCCTGACATCGGGACTTGACTGAGCAGAAACTCCGGAAGTTCCGATGGCGGCAAGACCGGCAATAAGGATTATTGAGGTGTGTTTCATAGTGAGTATGTTGGCAAAGGGGGATTCCCCTTGGTGATTATATTAAAAAAACAAATCGTTGCGGCCAAAGTTCGGGAGGAAAGGGGAGAAAAAAGTGCAGGCGCGGCGAAATGCAATGCATTTCGTCACGCCCGCAATGGGGAAGGTTAATGACTCGGTTATTCCTCGGTCATTGTTTCGGCATATTCCTTGAGGAGTTTCTCCTGAACGTCGCCTGGCACGAGTTCGTAGGCGGAGAAGTTCATCGAGAAAGAGCTTCGGCCGCCGGTGATTGAGCTCAGGGAAGTGGAGTAGGAGGCCATCTCCTTGAGAGGCACCTTGGCGTTGAGTTTTTCGATGCCGTTTTCGGAGCTCATGCCCATGATGATGCCGCGGCGTCCCTGGAGGTCGCTCATCACGTCGCCCATTGTGTCGGCCGGGGTAAGCACCTCGACATCGTAGATCGGTTCGAGGATCTTCGGGTTGGCCTGGCGGAAAGCCTGCGAGAAGGCGTTTCGGCCTGCGAGGCGGAAGGAGATTTCGTTGGAGTCAACGGGGTGCATCTTTCCGTCGTAGATCATCACGCGGACGTCGCGGGCGTAGGAGCCGGTGAGCGGGCCCTGCTCCATGCGGTCCATAAGGCCTTTCACGATTGCGGGGATGAAGCGGGCGTCGATGGCGCCGCCGACGATGCAGTTGTAGACCACGAGCTTGCCGCCCCATTCGAGAGGAATTTCCTGCTTGTCGCGGACATTGAGCTTGAATTCCTGGCTGCCGAACTTATAAGTGTCGGGCTCGGGCATTCCCTCCGTGTAAGGTTCGATGATCAGATGGACCTCGCCAAACTGGCCGGAGCCTCCCGACTGCTTCTTGTGGCGATAGTCGGCGCGTGCGGCCTTTGTGATGGTCTCGCGATAAGGAATCTTCTGCTCGATGAATTCCACGGGGAGCTTCTCGTTGTTCTCGATACGCCATTTGAGGGTGCGGAGATGGAATTCTCCCTGACCTTTCACGAGGGTCTGCTTGAGTTCCTTCGACTGCTCGATGATCCATGTGGGATCCTCCTCGTGCATGCGGGTGAGGATTCCGGAGAGCTTCTCGGCGTCGCTTTCGGTGAGCGGACGGATTGCGCGGACATATTTGGGCGCGGGATATTTGATGAAGTCGAACTGATAGTCGCAACCCTTCTCGTCGAGGGTATTGCCTGTGCGCACGTCCTTGAGCTTCACAGCCGCACCGATATCGCCGGCCTGCAGCTCGTCGATCGGGTTGCGGAGCTGGCCGCAGACAGTGAAGATCTGTGCGAGACGTTCCTTGCCTCCGCGCGACACGTTCTCAAGGTCGGCGCCGGCTTTGAGCGTGCCGCTCATCACCTTGAAATAGGAAACCTCGCCGATGTGGGGTTCGACCGAAGTCTTGAAGAAGAAGACTGAGAGCGGGCCGTTGGCGTCGGGTTTCACCTCTTCGCCGGCGGTGGTCACGGGAGCCGGCATGTCGCTCACGAAGGGGCAGACGTTGCCGAGGAACTCCATCAGACGGCGCACGCCCATATCCTTGGCGGCGCTGAGCACAACCACAGGATAAATCGAGCGGTCGACGAGACCTTTGCGGATGCCTTCGCGCATCTCGTCTTCCGTGAGGCTTCCCTGATCGAAGAATTTCTCCATCAGAGTCTCGTCGTTTTCGGCTGCGGCCTCCACGAGAGCCTGGTTGAGCTCGCGGGCTTTGTCAAGCTGGTCGGCCGGTATATCTGAAATGGTGGGAACGCCGCCGTCGGGACCCCACTCATATTTTTTCATAAGGAGGACATCGATCATCGAGTGGAAGCCGGGACCCGATTCCAGAGGATACTGGATCTGAACCACGCGCGGACCGAAAGTCTCGCGCATCTGCTCCATCACGTTGTCGAAATCGGCTTTCTCGCCGTCCATCTGGTTGAGGGCGAAGATCACCGGCTTTTTGAGCTGTTCGGTGGTGCGGAATATGTTTTGCGTTCCGACTTCCACGCCATATTCGGCATCGACAAGGATAAGGCCCATGTCGCAGACGCCGAGCGCCGTATAGGCATTGCCCACGAAGTCGTCGGCTCCCGGGCAGTCGATAATATTGAGTTTCTTATTGTTGAATTCTGCGTTGAAGACAGTGGAGAATACGGAATAGCCATACTCCTTCTCAACGGGGAAATAGTCAGAGACAGTGTTGCCGGCATCTACTGTGCCGCGGCGTTTTATTACTCCACACTCGTAGATCATCGATTCAGCGAGTGTGGTTTTCCCCGAGCCCTTCGATCCGAGAAGAGCTATGTTCTTGATTTCGTTGGTTTTGTAAATCTTCATAGGATATAAGATTTTAAGATGTTAGATTCTCTCTTTTGGATTTTGCCGTTTGCTTTGACATTATTCGGCGGAGAGAGCGACCGGCGTGACAGGGCTTCTTTGCAAAACCGAATGCAATTTAGCAAAAATTGCAGAAAAAAAGGATGTCCGATGGTATGTTGTGTAACATATTTTTGTAAATTTGCGAAAAATCAATACCAAATGTCTGACACATCCAGTTCCGGAATCTATATCCACATCCCGTTTTGCCGCCGGAAATGCATATATTGCGACTTTTATTCGGTGGGGGAGCGCTGCGCCGACTGGGGGCGTTTTGCCGATGCTGTCATAGCGGAGGCGCGTGAAAGGGTGGAGGCGGTGAGACCCGACGGGAGTTACACATTATATATAGGGGGAGGCACTCCCTCGCTCATGCCGGCCGGAGAGCTGAGGCGAATTGTCCGGTCGGTGATCGGGATAGCAGGAAAAGAACCCGGCGAGTTCACGATCGAGGTGAATCCCGACGATGTCACCGAGGATATGGCCGCCGCGTGGGCCGACTGTGGAATCAACCGCGTGAGCATGGGGGTGCAGTCGCTCGTCGACAGCGAGCTCCGTTTCATAGGGCGCCGTCACGACGCCGCCGGTGCGCGGAAAGCGTTCGAAACACTCCGGCGGCATTTCAGCAACATCAGCCTCGATCTGATGTTCGGGCTTCCTTATCAGACTTTGGAATCATTGCAGACCACTTTGCGGGGTTTTCTCGAGATGCGGCCGGAGCATGTCTCGGCCTATTCGCTGATGTATGAAGAGCGGACGGCCCTGACAAGAATGCGCGACAAAGGAAGCATCGAGGAGGCGCCCGAGGACATCAGCGTGGAGATGTTTCGAATGGTCGGCGACGCCCTTGCCGGCGCAGGCTACGGGCAGTATGAGATTTCCAACTATTCACTGCCGGGGCGGCGGTCGCGCCACAATTCGAGCTATTGGCAGGGGAGTCCGTATATAGGTCTCGGCCCGGGCGCCCACAGTTATGACGGCCATCGTCTGCGCCGGGCGAATCTTCCCGACGTCAGGCTATATCTCAAGGCCCTGAAAGGAGAAAACAGTGATGGAGAAAACGGTGATGGAGAAAAAGCAGATGAAGGGAAAACTACGGCATGGTATGAGACCGAAACGCTCGGCGACGACGAACTGATGGAAGAGATGATAATGACGCGGTTGCGCACGCGAGAGGGAATCTCTTTGCCCGAGTTTGAAAGCCGATTCGGAAACGTGGAACTCGGGAAGCTGCTTAAAGCCGCCGGTCAGCCGGTGAGCGCGGGATTGTTGAAGCTGTCCGATGGAGAAAGTCTGAGTCTCACGCGGGAGGGGATAATGGTTTCGGATGAAGTCATGACCCTCCTTTTTTGAGAGTGCGGACATCGAATTAGAATGTCTAAATCTGCTAAAAAACATTTTTTAAAAACATTTTGGCGTAAATTCGTTGAGATTTTGAAAATTTTTACTAATTTCGCAGCATCACAAAGAAATCACTTACGCTTATGGATCACCACGTGAAGTGTAAAGAGAAAATAAGTTTCACCAAGATGCATGGTGCCGGCAATGATTACATCTATATTGACGGCATGCATCGAATCCCCGAAGATCTATCCGACCTCGCCCGCAAGATGAGCGACTATCATTTTGGCATCGGCAGCGACGGACTGGTGGTAATCACCCGCTCCGACGTGGCCGATTTTCGTATGCGGATGTTCAACAGCGACGGGAGCGAGGCGGAGATGTGCGGCAACGCGAGCCGTTGCGTAGGGAAATATGTCTTCGACCGCGGGCTCACAGAGAAGAAAGAGGTGACGCTCGAGACGCTTGCCGGCATAAAAGTGCTTCATCTGCATGTGGTCGACGGGAGCGTCGAATCGGTGACTGTCGACATGGGTCGCCCGGTGCTGAAAGCCGCCGACGTTCCGGCTATCTCCCGCAATGGGGAAAAGATGATCCACGAAGAGTGCGATTTCGGCGACATGCAATATAATGTCACTGCAGTCGGCATGGGAAATCCGCATTGCGTGATCTTTGTGGATGAAGTCACCGACTGTCAGGTGCTCGGCCACGGACCCGTGATCGAAAAGAGCACGGATATTTTCCCGAAGAAGACCAACGTGGAATTTGCCCGCGTGGCCGACCGGCAGAACATCGAGATGCGCGTGTGGGAACGGGGCACGGGCGAGACCTTCGCCTGCGGCACCGGCGCCTGCGCCACGGCGGTGGCGGCGCGCGAAGAGGGGCTTGTCGACGAATCGGTTACACTTCATCTTCGCGGCGGAGACCTGCGCATTGAATGGAGCGGCGATCCCGAAGACCATGTCTTCATGACCGGGCCCGCAAAATTCGTCTGCGACGGAGTGTTCTACAGATATTGAATCCAAAAGCAAGATCATCATAATGAAGATAAACGAAAATTTCGAAAAACTTCCCGAATCATATCTTTTCTCCACCGTGGCCCGCAAGCTTCGCGAGTTCAAGGAGGCGAATCCCGGCGTTGAAGTCATCCGCATGGATATCGGCGACGTGACGCTTCCGATTCCCGCCTCGGCGCTGAAGGCTATGCACGGTGCGGTCGACGATATGGCGGAGAAGACGACTTTCCATGGCTACGGTCCGGAGCAGGGCTACGACTTCCTGCGCGAGGCAGTGGCTGAAAACGATTACAAGGCGCGCGGCGTCGATATCAAGGCTTCGGAAGTCTTCATCAGCGACGGCGCCAAGAGCGACCTCGGCAATCTCGGCGACATTTATTCCCGCGATTCGATTGTGGCTGTGGCCGATCCCGGTTATCCGGTCTATCTCGACTCGACGGTGATCGACGGTCGCGGCGGCGAACTCAAGGATGGCCGCTGGAGCCGCGTGGTCTATCTGGAGTGCAATCCGGCCAACGGTTTCAAATGCACCCCTCCAGCAGAGCATGCCGACGTGATTTTCCTCTGCTCGCCGGCCAACCCGACGGGCGTGGCCTACAACCGCCCGGAACTGGAGGCATGGGTGAAATATGCCCTCGCCAACAAGGCTCTGATCATCTATGATTCAGCCTACGTTGCCTATATAAAAGAGGATGACGTTCCCCATTCGATCTATGAGATCGAGGGAGCGCGCGAATGCGCTATCGAGGTCCGCAGTTTCTCGAAGACCGCAGGCTTCACCGGATTGCGCTGCGGATATACCGTGGTGCCTGAATCGCTGGTCGGTTACGACGAGGCCGGCAAGGCAGTGTCGCTTCGCAAGCTCTGGCTCCGCCGCCAGTGCACGAAGTTCAACGGCGCTTCCTATATAATCCAGCGCGGCGCCGAGGCGCTTTACTCCCCGGCGGGAAAGGCCGAGGTGGCAGCCAATGTGGATTATTATCTCGCCAACGCGAAGATTATCCGCGAAAAGATGGCCGAGGCCGGTTTTGCCGTCTATGGCGGCGTCAATTCCCCATATATATGGGTGAAATCGCCGGGAGGCGAAGGAAGCTGGGAACTCTTCGAGAAATGCCTCAAGGAGGCCAACATATCGTGCACGCCGGGCGTGGGCTTCGGCAGTGCCGGCGAGGGCTACATCCGGCTGACCGGTTTCAACACCCGCGAGAACACCGAGGAGGCGATGCGACGCATAGCCCGGCTCAAAGAATGATATGCAGATGTCGGCTTTCCGCCCCCGGGCGGAAAGCCGACACCGCTTTACTACCTGATAATCCTTACCCTGGGAAACGCGAAACTTCAAAACTGATCACAGCAACATAAATTTATAATTATGTCAGACTTAAGGTTCAAAAGTGTAGAGGAAGCCTCGGCCCGCAAGGCCGTGAAAGTGGAGCTTCCCAAAGAGCGAGTTGAGAAATATTACGGCTGCAAGGTGTTCAACCGCCAGAGCATGTTCGAATATCTTCCCAAAGAGACCTACGACGCGCTGGTCGACGCCATCGACAATCGCAAGTCAATAAGCCGCGAGCTTGCCGACAGCATCGCCGAAGGCATGAAGCGCTGGGCCATTGACAACGGCGCCCGCCATTACACCCACTGGTTTCATCCTCTCACCGGCTCGACGGCCGAGAAGCACGACGCTTTCATCGAGCACGACGGCAAAGGGGGAGTGGTGGAGAAATTCTCGGGAAAACTCCTCGTGCAGCAGGAGCCTGACGCATCCTCTTTCCCCAACGGCGGCATCCGCAACACCTTTGAGGCCCGCGGATATTCGGCATGGGACATCTCGTCGCCCGCCTTTATCGTAGACAACACTCTCTGCATTCCGACGGTGTTCATCTCCTATACGGGAGAGAGCCTCGACTACAAGACGCCGCTTCTTCGCGCCATCAACTCGGCCGACAAGGCCGCCACGCGCGTTGCCCGCATGTTCTATCCCGACGTGAACCATGTCGAGACCTATCTCGGCTGGGAGCAGGAATATTTCCTCGTCGACGAGGCGCTCTATGCCGCCCGTCCCGACCTGGTGATGACCGGCCGCACCCTGATGGGCCACGAGTCGGCTAAGAACCAGCAGCTTGAAGACCATTACTTCGGCTCAATCCCCAAGCGCGTGGAGGCTTTCATGCTCGATCTCGAGCTCGAGGCCCACAAGCTCGGAATTCCCGCCAAGACACGCCATAACGAGGTTGCCCCAAACCAATTCGAGCTCGCTCCGGTGTTTGAGGAGGCGAATCTCGCCAACGACCATAACCTTCTGCTGATGTCGATCATGGAGGAGGTGGCCCGCCGCCACAACTTCCGCGTGCTTCTCCACGAGAAACCCTTCGCAGGCATCAACGGCAGCGGAAAGCACAACAACTGGAGCCTCGGCACCGACACCGGCATCCTCCTTTTCTCCCCCGGCAAGACACCGGCCGACAACTTCCGCTTCATCACGTTTGTCGCAAACGTAATGGCCGCCGTCTTCAAGCACAACGGTCTGCTTAAGGCTTCGATCATGAACGCCACCAACGCCCACCGCCTGGGAGCCAACGAGGCGCCCCCGGCAATCATCTCTATGTTCCTCGGCACTCAGGTGAGCGACGTGCTCGACAAGGTGCTGAAGGCCAGCGACGCCGACGCCATCACGGTCGACGGCAAGTCGCAGCTCACTCTCGACGTGGCCCAGATCCCCGACCTGATGCTCGACAACACCGACCGCAACCGCACGTCGCCTTTCGCCTTCACCGGCAACCGCTTCGAATATCGCGCCGTCGGTTCGTCGGCCAACAATGCATCGGCCCTCATTGCGCTCAATGCCGCCGTGGCCGACCAGCTCAACATGTTTGCCGACGCCGTGGAGGCCCGCGAAAAGAAGGGTGAGCCCCGCGAGCAGGCCATCCTCGCCGAGGTGAAGAAACTTATCAAGGAGTCGGAAGCCATTCACTTCGACGGCAACGGCTATAGCGAGGAGTGGAAGCAGGAGGCAGCGCGCCGCGGTCTCGACGTGGAGACAAGCGCCCCTCTGATGTACGACCGCTACATGCTCCCCTCGAGCGTCGGCATGTTCGAGCGCACCGGCGTGCTTTCGCTCAAGGAGATCGAGGCCCGCAACGAGGTGAAGTGGGAGATGTATAGCAAGAAACTTCAGATCGAGAGCCGCGTGCTCGGCGACCTTGCAATCAACCATATCATCCCGGCTGCTGTAAGATATCAGTCGACGCTGCTCGACAACGTCTATAAGATTTCGCAGCTCTTCAAAGGGGACAAAGCCAACCGTATCGCTGCTCAGGATCTCTCGAACATCGAGCAGATCAGCGACAACATGGCCGCCATCAAGAGCGGAGTGGAAGAGATGGTGAAAGAGCGCCATATCGCCAACCGCAAGCCCAACGAGCGCGAGAAGGCCATCGCATATCATGACAAGGTGTTCCCTCTGATGGAGAAGATCCGCGAGCATATCGACAGCCTCGAGCTGATGGTCGACAACGAGATCTGGCCGCTCCCGAAATATCGCGAGCTCCTCTTCATCCGCTGATAAGAGGAAATTTTTCCCAAGGGAAATCAATAAAAAAGAAGGCGATCCGCAAGCAGCAGATCGCCTTCTTTTTATATGATTTATAAGTCTTATAAGATTTATGACTGCGTCAGCCTGAGTCGGCTCAGATGAGGGTGAGGGCGGTTCGGTATTTGGGGAGGGAGGTCGATTTTTTGATCGTTTTCCAGGCTTTGCGGCCGATCTCTTCCTCTGCATATTCCCAGAAGGGCTTTATCTTGCCGAGCAGTTGGGTTTCTCCGCAGAGGGTGTCGCTATAGTGGCGGAGAAGACGGGTGTGCATCTCTTTCATCTTTGCAATTCTCTCTTCGGGAGTCCACTCCTTTCCTTCGGAGATTTCGGCGGCAAGCGAAGGTCTTCCGAGCAGACCGCGCCCGAGCATCACACCTTCTATCTCGGGGAAGCGGGCGACAACTGCATCGACGTCGGCCGGAGTTTTCAGTTCGCCGTTGAATATCACGGGCGCTTTGCAGGCGGCGAGCAATTCGCCGAACTGTTCAAAATCCAGATCTCCGCCATATTGCTGACGGGCTATTCTCGGATGCACCGCCACGAAACGGAGCGGCATCTCGTTGAGCGAGCCGATAATACTCTTCCATTGCGTGGCATCGTCGTAGCCGAGTCTCATTTTCACCGAAAAAGAGATTTCCGGATATTTTTGCAACAGCAGCGAAGGAATTTTTGCCGCCTCGTCGGGATGGGCAAGAAATCCTGCACCGCGTCCTTTTCCGGTCTGCAGCGGGAACGGGCAGCCCATGTTGAGGTTGATCTGGCGTGCGCCTCTCGCTGCGAGTCCGCCGACGAGGATATCGAGTTCGTCGATGTCGCGGAAAATCACCTGCGGTTCGACGAGGAGGCCATCGTTGAGCGGCGAAGTGAAATCCTTAAGGTCGTGCTGTCGGAAATCGCCGCGTTCGCAACGGATGAACGGGGTGAAATAAAGATTCTCGCCGCCATAGACCTCATGATGAAAATGGCGCCAGGCGGCATCGGTGTGCCCCTGCACCGGGGCTATCATAATCTTCTTGTCCATAGAAGTAGCTATTTAGACGGTAGAAAAGTGAAGCATACTGCCCCGAGGAGACATAAGAACGCGGCCACATGGTTCCAATGGAGTTTCTCGCCCTGAAACATAAACATCGCGATGCATGTGAAAACCGTGAGGGTCACCACTTCCTGGAGGATCTTGAGTTCGAAGAGGGAGAAAGGGCCGCCGTTTTCCTTGAAGCCGATTCGGTTAGCCGGCACCATAAAGCAGTATTCGAGGAAAGCGATAGCCCAGGAGAAAAGGATCACGCAGAAAAGGGGCCAGTTTTTCGAAACGCCGGCGCTTTGGAGCTTAAGGTGTCCATACCATGCGAGGGTCATGAACGTGTTGGAGATCACAAGAAGGATCACCGTAATAATAACAGATTTCATAAAAGGATATCGATAAGGTCAGAGGCTGCTTACGAAGCTATCAATATATGAGGCTATCACTATATGAGGCTATCACTATATGAAGCTTTCAATATAAGAAGCTATCAATAAGAGCCTGCCCGGAGATAAATCATCAATAATCTGCAAAATTACAAAAAACTGAGTAAAAGTGCGGCCAATCAAACATGAAAAGCCGGAAACAACTTCAAAGAAGTGCCATTTTTGTTTCCCAAATTATTATGCCCGACATCGAATGCAAATTTGTTTTTAAGTCCTGCAATCGTCATTAATTGAATCATCAGCACACAGCTCTTTACGGAACACATGCAACCGATATCGGTTGCGTATATTGTATGCTCAAAATTTTATTGGGTAAGGGGTAAAAGATTTGTCGATAAATTCTTTCGCTCGGTTAACGGCTCTTTCAGAATAATTTAGTAACTTTGCAATTACCTGACATCGAAATCTGAAAAGACCTAACAAGAAAGAATCACAGCGTTAGCTGACCACCTTTTTGAAACTCACAAGTAGTCGTTACAGGCTTTGGTCGGCCATCAGATGCTACGAGAGAGTTTTATCATTGATTGATAGATGAGCACTAAGTTCTTTAATAACACTGCATCAAATACCCTCTTTGAAAAATTCAAAGGAATTGCTGCTGATATGAACGGATTTTACCGTTTTCTCGCAGTCGTCGGATATTTCCGTTCATCGGGTTACTTTAAACTCCGAAAAGAACTTGGCGATATTTCGGATATTCGCATTTTAATCGGTATCAATGCAGATGATATTTTCAGAAAGCACAATCTTGGGTGGGAGATGCTTGAAGCTCCTGAAAAGGCTAAGCAGCTTTATAATGAGCAATTTCGTCAGGATATTATAGATGCGAACTACTCAAAAGATGTGGAAGAAGGCATTTTACAACTCTGCCAAGATTTAGCCGATGGGCGGTTGCAGCTTCGTATTCATCCGACCAAGAATTTACACGCCAAATTCTATCTCTGCCTCCCCGAGAATCACACAGAACATTCAGACGGATGGGTTATAATGGGTTCGTCGAATATCTCTGATTTTGGATTAGGAACGGCAAAGTCCCCACGATATGAGTTAAACGTGGCAATGCGAGATTATGATGATGTGCATTATTGCCATGGTGAGTTTGAGACGTTATGGAATGAGGCCGTGCCTTTGAAACTTGATGATATCGAGAAGTATAAAGGCGAAACATATCTTGGTTATCAGCCAACACCATACGAAATCTACATCAAGGTTTTGATAGAGGCATTTGGAGACCAGGTAGAAGATGATTTTAGTATACAGCTGCCAGACGGTGTTAAGGAGCTAAAGTATCAGAAAGACGCTGTTATTCAGGGCTATCAAATGCTCATGCAACATAACGGCCTTTTCCTGTCTGATGTGGTAGGTTTAGGAAAGACTATGATCGCTACCATGATAGCCAAGCGCTTTATTGAAGCTAATGGCAAGAATACTAAAATTTTGGTGATATTTCCGCCGGCGCTGGAAGATAACTGGCGTTCAACATTCAAATTGTTTGGTATCTACCGCAAAGCTCAATTTATCACTAACGGAAGTCTTTCAAAAGTTCTTGAAGGCCGCGACCAATATTTTGATAAAGAAGATTTCGACCTGATCATAGTGGATGAGGCCCACCAATTCAGATCGGATACTGCTACTCGTTATGATGAATTACAGAAAATTTGTAAATCACCGTGTACTAATCCCGGCTTACTGAAGTCTTACCGTAAAAAAGTGATGCTTCTTTCTGCAACGCCGCTTAACAACCGACCGGAGGACTTATTGAATCAGTTACTATTATTTCAGGATGCACAGCGCGCAACGATCGACGGAATAACCAATCTTAAAGCATTCTTTACGCCGCTTATTGCTGGTTACAAAAAACTGATGCGAGAGCGTGACATTCGCGATGTCAGCCATGAAGTAGATATAATGTATGCTCAAATCCGAGATAAAGTTATTGATAAGGTAACGATTCGACGCACAAGAACGAATATTACCAATGATCCTGATTATCGCAAGGATTTACAGTTGCAAGGCATTATATTCCCCAATATCTTGCCACCGCAAGAGTTGGTATATCAGTTAAGCAAATCTCTAAGTGAAAACTTCGGAAATACACTCACTGCTCTTACTGATGAAAATGCTATGAATCACATCACATACGCCCGTTACCGAGCTGTAGAGTTCCTCAAACCTGAGTTCAAGGATCGATACCCTAACGCAACTCAGATTGGTCAGAGCCTTGCCGGTATATATCGCGTCCACATGGTGAAACGACTCGAAAGCAGTTTCTATGCTTTCAAGAAATCTTTGGCAACGTTGCTACGTATCACAAATGATATGATACGAATGTTTGATGAAGATAAGGTGATTATTGCTCCTGAATTGAATATCAAAGATATGATGTTCAAGGGAATGGACCTTGACGAAATCACCGAATATATTCTCAACAGAGGCTATAAGAAAGAAGATTTCCTTTATCATGCTGATGATTTTAAAGATACATTTATAGAGATGCTTCACAACGACCATGACGTTCTTCAGACTTTGAACGACCAATGGGCGGATGTTACTGAAGATCCTAAACTTGATAAATTTGTAAATAGGTTGCCAGAGTTTGTTTCTCCGGAAATAAACCCGACAGGGAAACTTGTTATATTTTCTGAAAGCGTTGACACCGTCAATTATCTGCATGAATTTCTTACAGACAAACTCGGACGAAAGGATGTGCTTAAAATTTCAGCTGCAAACCGAAACCAACTATTTAATACAGTTAAGGCAAACTTCGATGCAAACGTCCCGGTCGAAAAACAAAAAGATGACTATAAAATCATTATCACGTCTGATGTTCTCGCCGAAGGTGTCAATCTTCACCGTTCCAACGTAATTGTGAACTATGACTCACCATGGAATGCTTCGCGTCTGATGCAGCGTATCGGACGAGTGAACCGAATCGGCTCGGTTGCGGATAATATCTATAACTATATGTTTTATCCTTCCGATGACGGTGATAAGATTATTAAATTATATAAAAACGCTTTGATTAAACTTCAAGGCTTCCATTCTGCTTTTGGTGAAGACGCTCAGATTTATTCCAAGGAAGAAATAGTTAAAGCGTTTAAGCTCTTTGATTCCAATGTGCGAGATGTCGTAGATAAGAAAATTGCGCTGCTCCGAGAGCTTCGCAATCTATATAACACCAATCGCGATTGGTATCATCGCATAAAAGCGTTGCCATTAAAAAGTCGTGTGATGCGAAATACAGGCAAGCATAGCGGCACAAGCATAGTGTTTGTATCGACCCGACTTAAAACAGAATTTTATCTTGTAGTCGGAGACAAGACGCCTCAAGCGGTTGATTTTATTAAGGCGGTTGATTTCCTCAAAGCCAAACCGGAGGAAAAGGCAGCCCCATTTATAAAGGATGAACCGCACTATTCACACGTCAACAAAGCCGTTGCCGAATTCAGCAATGAATTGCAATCGCAGACCGATACGGGTTCTATAAAGAATGTCAACCTTGATAAGACTACTCAAGCGGCCGCGAAATTTCTTCGCACAATATCGCAGGTATGTGGTGATGATGCTCTGAAACGCGACTGCTCCATACTGCAGAACTATCTTGAAGCCGGAACATATTCTCGGCTTCCGAAGACATTAAAAACAATCTCGCAAGAGTATAAGAATAATCGCTCCAAGATATTGTCCGATGGCAGGATTATCGCTAAACGCATTGGCGATTTAGTGCAGGAATACCATCAGGAGGACTCTCAGACAGCTGTTGCAGCCGTCGATTTTGGCTCTCCCTCAATTATAATCTCTGAAACATTCATCTGATATGAAATCATATACTGATACCGAACTCCGCCACATATTTCAAAATCCCTTCAATCGAGATACATGGAAAGCTATTTTGTTAAATCTTTTCCATGCAGACAAGCTACGGAGCACTCCCGAACATTTCACAGATCCGGCTGACGCCGAACAAGGGTACTATATGGGGGCAATCGATACCTCCGACTCATACCGTATCGGTTTGTTCTATTATAAACTAAGTAGTGGCTCAGTTGCTCATAAGAAAGTTGGGTTACGAAATCTTGTTAGAAAATTCATCAATCCGACATGGGGAGAATTTGAGGCAGCTATCGTGGTTTTCGATGACGGAAAGGAATGGCGACTTTCTTTCGTATGCGACATTAAAGAAGAAGCAACAGCTCCCAAACGTTTTACATTCGCTTTCGGTGAACCGGAAAGTCATTACCGAACAGCCATTGAGCGTTTTCAGCTTCTCCAAAGTCATCAGGCAACATTTGAGAACATCCGCAACGCCTTTTCTGTGGATGCTCTCAGTGACGCATTTTTTGATGAGTATCGAGAATTGTATGCTGATTTTGTACAATTTATTAATGGTAAACGTTATATCAAGTCCGGAAGCAAATGGGTGGAAAAGGATTTCGGGAATCCAAATCCTCAATATGAAAGTACATTCGATAAGGATGACAAGCTCGTACGCGACTATGTTAAGAAGATGTTCGGGCGAGTTGTATTCTTGTATTTCCTCCAGCGCAAAGGATGGATGGCAGGAAATCTAAACTACATGGGGGATCTATTTTCCAATTCAGATAAAAAAGACAATTTCCTTGATGGAGTTCTTGAGCCTTTGTTTTTTGAGGTCTTAAACACCGATATCTCCGATCGATCCGAAGCAGCAAAGTCGCTTCCGGGTTATGAAAACATCCCATATCTCAATGGTGGTCTTTTTGCTCAGGATGACATAGATGAACTTGATTGCAAGTTCCCTCAGGAATATTTTGAGAAACTTTTTAAGTTCCTCGACAGCTACAATTTTACAATAGATGAGAACGACACTGACGATGCAGAAATTGGTATAGATCCTGAAATGCTTGGTAGGATCTTTGAGAACCTTCTCGAAGATAATAATGATAAAGGAGCTTTCTATACACCCAAGGAAATAGTAAGCTATATGTGTTGTGAGTCCTTAATCGCTTATCTTAATAAAGAATTACCTGAGATTGGTGTAGACCGACTGCGTCTGTTAATAGAGAAGCTTGATTGCGCGGACCTCAATGAAAGTGAGAAGAAAGCTATTCGTAAAAAGCTGTATTCAGTGAAAATATGTGATCCGGCCATAGGTTCAGGAGCGTTCCCCATGGGGCTTGTCAATCTTTTATCAAAACTATACGTTGCGATGAAGCGAGACACAGACACCTCTAAGATGAAACGACATATTATGGAAAATAATATATATGGCGTTGATATCGAAAAAGGTGCCGTTGATATTGCGCGTCTGCGATTTTGGCTTGCCATGATTGTTGAAGAAATTGAGCCGATGCCTTTGCCTAACCTTCATTTTAAAATTATGCAAGGCAACTCTTTGCTGGAATCATACAATGGAATAGATCTCAGTGACCTTACTACAACGACTCGAAAAATTGGAAGTCTTTTCGATTCCACCGACTTTGACAGAGAGGACCTTGCCGCGGATCTCAAGAGGTATTACGGCACTTCTAACCACACCAAACGCAACAAACTCTTTACTGACATTATTTATAATGTACGCCGACAGTTAAATGATAAGACGGTAGAGCTTCCTAAGGATTTTGATCCATCCGAAAATTCTGATTTCTTCCTCTGGCATACGTGGTTTGCCGATGTTTTTGACAACGGTGGATTCGACATTGTTATAGGCAATCCTCCGTATATTCAGTTGCAGAAAGCAACAGGGCGAAAAGCTATTGATAAAAGGGGCCGTGAGTATGACCAAAAACTAGGGGACCTGTATGTTGATGCTAAATTTGAATCATTTGAGAAAACCGGTGATATATATTGCCTATTCTATGAACTCGGTTACCGTATGATCAAACCCGGCGGTCATCTTTGTTATATCACATCCAACAAATGGATGCGTGCAGGGTATGGCGCTAGTATGCGCAAGTTTTTCGCCAATCACACTAATCCCTTGGTGCTTTTTGACTGTGGTGGTATTCAAATATTTGAAAATGCTACAGTGGATACTAATATACTGCTTTATGCAAAAGAAAAAAACAGTCATTCAACACTGGCAGTTTGCGGCACTAAAGACAATAAGAATGTCCTCAACAATTTGAGCGATTTCGTGCGGCAAAATGGGCGTGTCTGCGACTTCTCGTCATCGGATAGTTGGGTTATTTTGTCCCCAATCGAATTAAGCATAAAACGTAAAATCGAAGCCGTGGGTAAGCCTCTCAAAGATTGGAATATCAATATTTATCGAGGGGTTCTTACTGGATGTAACGATGCATTTATAATTTCCGAAGAAAAGAGAAACGAAATCTTAGGTAATTGTCAAACTGATGATGAGCGTGAGAGAACTGCTGAGCTTATCCGACCCAATAACTGATACTATCCTGAGTTTCGAACCATTTATTGTTAGTCTTTTTCCTCGCCTTAACTTTTTCGCCATTCACAATATATTCTTTACCGGTCTGCTCTAAACGCTCTTTTCCGAAGGAGAGAAGATAATTTTTCACGGCAGGATAGAGCTCAATATCATAGTTTCGGGATGGAAATGTAGCTATTAGATACAATCCTGCCCAGTCGTAGTCATAACGTTTTATATCACGGCCGCGGAGAATGGGTCGGATTAATTCAGCTGTTCTGGTGCGTTCTTCTTCATCAGCACACTTACCGAGTATTTCGTTGCGCTTTGCTTCATCGATGATAAACGCATCATTACAACCAGTCTTGATACCGTAGTTGATTTGAATATTCCAGTCTTTTAAGGGGGTACCAACGGCCTCAATCTTTCTTTTTATGCTCATCTCTATTGGTGATAATATCACCCATGAGTCTGAACTATCAAAAGAGCACAAAACTCCATTTTGCCGCACGAAATCGCTCATTTTTCGGCAATCATTTTAAGATATCGATCGAGTGTATTTCGATCGACCTTACAGATTTTTGCAACCTGTCGTTTCGAAACTCCGGCTTTCATTAATTCCGTGATAAGTGTTTCTTTGCCGTTGAGCTTGTATTTTTCTGGCGCACTGCGACGACCTTTTGGTCTCCCGAGTTTGATACCTTCCGCCTTTTTCCGGGCGAGGGCCTCTTTTGTTCGCTGGGATATGAGATTTCGCTCAATTTCTGCGGACAGGCCGAAGGCAAATGCGAGAACCTTCGATTGAATGTCATCTCCGAGGCGATAATTATCTTTAATGGTCCAGACTTTAGCCTCTTTAGTCATGCAGATATTGAGTATCTCCATTATCATAAAGAGATTTCGTCCGAGGCGGGAAAGCTCAGCGCAGATGATAAGATCATCTTTTTTTATGCTTTGGAGCAGGACTCCAAGTTGACGTTTATTATAGGATTTTGTGCCAGATATGGTTTCTTCAATCCAACCGTCGATGGTCAGATTCTCACGCTTGCAGAAGTTGTTTATCTCGAAGCGCTGGTTCTCAACAGTCTGCTTGTCGGAACTAACTCTAATATAACCGTATGTCATTTGATTCTTTCGTTTAAATTTTGTAATTTTACACAAATATATACACGCTATGTCGACGTTGAAAGAACTTTATATAACAATGGAGAATTTGCGGAAGCTGAATCTTCCAATCGACGACCGCTTGAAAAAGGAAGCAGCCAAACTGGAGGAGGATCTGATACGCAAGGAAATTCTTCCGGTGTTGACTGAGAAGATAGCACCGGCGCTTCATGAGGTGCAGCGCGAACTTGTGCTTGTAGTGGACTATGTCCCCGGCGAACCTCTGAAAGTGAGCCTGTCGCGCAAGAGAAAGGTTACCGAGTTGTTTGATGACGCCATCGAAATTAAACCGGATCCTCAAGTTCCGCATAAGAGTTTTGGCCCTCAGAAGGCGACGAAGCAAGATATCGCTCCGAAAACAGTTCTACGCGTAACAATGCCCGACGGCAGTGTCATTGAGCGAAAATCCGCCAAAGCGACTTTTGTTGATGTTATTAAACTTATAGGTGTCAAAAGAGTGCGTCAGCTCGGTTTGAAGTTCTGTAGAGTACCAATTATATCAAATACCCGCGATGACAAATACGGTAAAGCGCAGATTGATGTCGGAGACGGCTGGCTTATTCTCACTCACAGTTCGACCGCCGACAAGAAGAAACAGCTCGACAAAATCGCCAAGGAACTTGGTCTAAACATCGTAGTGGAAATTATTTGAGCTGAGCCTGTGCTTTACTGTTCAACATCGACAGCATGAACGATTACGACGATTTAGATATATACAACGGCGAAGCAGTTCACGATATGTGGGTTGATTTCGATAAATATGAAAACGCCGGCGCCCCTGATTCAACGGTGATGATGACGATCTCCTTTTCCAAGATGAGATACACGGTCCGCTGATGCTGCAGATTGAAAAGGCTCTTGATCTCATCAAAACGAAGTATCTGACCTACATAATCTCTTATGAACAAGAATTTTCACGCGAAGAAACTCCACAATTCCCAGTTGCAGCACTACGCGAGTCGCTCATGAACGCCGTGGCGCATAAAAATTACGCAGTGGCATCACCCATTCAGATCAGTGTTTACCGGGACCATATCGTATTCTGGAATCCTGGGCATCTTCCTGAGTCATGGACTATGGATCGACTCTGGGAGAAACATCCGTCAATTCCCTTCAATCCATCTATCGCCAATACCATGTTCCGTTGTGGCGACATTGAGAATTGGGGGCGCGGTTATAAGAGAATCCTCAAAGCCGTGAAGGAACAGAAGTTACTCCCTCCAAAATTGGAGTCGGTTTCAGGGTTGATGGTGACTTATTACACTGATCCTGCAATCCAATTAAATGCAGAGAAATTAAGCGAGAGAGAAATTGCCGTAATTGATTTCACTGCCAAGAATGACCGTATCACCAGCAGCGACGTGCAGAATTTGCTTGGAGTCAGCAAGCCAACTGCCAAAAGGATACTTCAAAGCTTAGTTGACACATGGTTAAGATTGGTCCCTTTAGGGAAATATTCTTACTATGAACTTGTGGTCTATGATATTCTTGCGGCTCACTAACGGCTCAAATTATATAGCTTGAAATGCATTAATTTATTGCAATTCATTGCTATTCGGTTAATTGATGATTGCTATCAATGAACTCTTGCGGCTCACTACGGCTCATAATTGGTTTACGAAATATTCTCTTTAGCCAAATAATATGAAGCAGACAAGTATATCAAGAGTTATACATGTTGGAATCATCTGAAAGCAATATGCTCCACCTGTGAATTGACAGAAGATTCAACTATTAAGAAAAACTTAATAGTTCAACCGGAAGGTTATGATGCCGGATTGTAATGGGGCTGTAATGGGGCTAAATATTTGCGCGGTTTGCTGTTATTTATTAATTTTGCAGGGTAAGACCCCGTGACACAAAAAATGTTAACGCTGGGGTCGCATCCTTGGAGCGGATTTGGTCACTTGCTGAAAGGAGCATACTTACGTATGTGACTGTAAGCAAGGGGCCAAAGGCGCCCAAGGATGCGAAGCAAAGCAAAATTCTTGCTTCGTCAGCCTCGGTGTTGTGTAAGAAGGCCTTTATAAATTGTAAATATTAATTTTAATTGATTCACAGAATGTTGAGATTTATGCAAATTATTGCTAAATCAAATTTCTGGCCTCGGCCGCATTCCGGCGCTTTTCGCCGAGAGTTGCGATGCGAGTTGTTTTCAGAGGAACTCGCGAGCCCTTCGGGGTTCGTCGGTCACAGACATTAGTCTGCGCCCTCCTCAGCTCGCGAAAATCGCTCGAAATGCGGCCGCCCCAGCGTTAACATTTTTTGTGTCACGGGGTCTAAGATTTGAGCGCTTCGATCTCCGACTTTGCTCCGCTTTATGCGGAACTGCTGCTAGCTGCGGCCGGGAATGCCGGGGCGCCAAGGATTTCTAACATATCATATCATCTAAACGGATGCCATGAACATCAAGCAGATTGTTGCCGGGATATATTACGCCGGCGTCAACGACCGGGTGACTTCGCTTTTCGAAGGCCTCTGGCCGATTCCCAAAGGAGTGAGCTATAACTCTTATATTGTCGCAGGAAGCGAGAAAACAGCTCTGATCGATACGGTGCGCATCGACACGGTGCGCGACTTTTTCAACAATATCAAGGGACTGATAGGCGACCGCAAGATCGACTATCTGGTCGTCAACCACATGGAGCCCGACCACAGCGGTTCGATTCCCGAGATTGTCCGCGCATATCCGGAGCTGAAGATTATCGGCAATGCCCAGACTGTCGGCATGATCAAGGGTTTCTATCATATCGACGACCCCGACCGTTTCCTCACAATCAAAGATGGGGAAGAGGTGTCGCTCGGCGACATGACCCTCCGTTTCTATCTGACGCCGATGGTGCATTGGCCTGAAACGATGATGACCTACGTGCCGGAGCGGAAAACTCTTTTCTCAGGCGACGCCTTCGGATGCTTCGGCGCCCTCAGCGGGGCAGTGGTCGATACGGAGATGACAACCGACCTCTATTTCCCCGAGATGCACCGTTATTACGCCAACATCGTCGGGAAATATGGCATGCACGTGCAGCGAGCCCTCAAGAAGCTTGCCGGCGTGGAATTCGATTATATCTGCTCGACCCACGGCCCGGTGTGGCACGACCGTATCGCCGAAGTCGTGGCCGTCTACGACCGCCTGTCGAAATATGAACCGGAAGCGGGAGTCACCATCATCTACGGATCGATGTATGGCAACACGGCCGAGGCGGCCGAGGAGATTGCCTGCGGCCTTGCCGAGGCCGGAGTGCGCAACATCCGCATCCACGACGCTTCTCACAGCACGATGAGCGACATGATCAGCGACGCTTTCCGCTATGAGGGTCTCGTGATCGGAAGCGCCACATATTCGATGACTATCTTCCCGCCCGTGGCCCAGCTGATGCAGGCGATGGAGACGCGTGAGATCCGCAACAAGCAGTTCGCATGGTTCGGCAATTTCACATGGGCTCCGAAAGTTGTCGGCCCGGCCATGGAGGCATTTGCCGAGAAGCTTAAGCTTCCCGTTGTCGGATCAGTAGCGGTGAAGCAGAGTCTCGACGACGATAGCCGCCGTCAGGCCCGCGAACTCGGCCATGCCATAGCCGCCGCCCTCACGCTAAAATAAGAATTACCCTATAGTGGAGATTCCGTGGTCTTAATGCCTCGGAGTCTCCATGATTTTTTTAACCGCACACATTTAAACAAGACAATGCTCGATTTAATCCCGCTGGCGATCTTTGACGCCCAGGCATTTTTCGATTGGTTTATCAACAACGCGAGCTATATTTTCGTGTTTCTCTTCATGACCATCGAAAGTTCGTTTATTCCGTTTCCGTCTGAAGTAGTGGTTCCCCCGGCCGCCTACCTCGCCTGCACCAACACCGGAGTGGGCGCCGACATGAACATCTATGTCGTGATCTTGGTCGCGACCCTCGGAGCCTTGGCCGGAGCTTTCATTAACTATTATCTTTCGGTGTGGGTGGGACGTCCCGTAGTCTATCGTTTCGCCGACAGCAAGATCGGGCATGCCTGCCTGATCGACAGGGCAAAGGTTGACAAAGCCGAAGCTTACTTCGACAAGCATGGCGCCATCTCCACGTTTGTCGGTCGATTGATCCCGGCCATCCGTCAGCTGATTTCCATCCCGGCCGGACTGGCGCGGATGAACGTCGGCCAGTTCGCGATATTCACATTCCTCGGCGCGCTCGTATGGAACAGCGTCCTCGCCGGACTCGGCTACTGGCTTTCCACCTTCGTGAAACCGGCCGACCTTTTCGACACCATCGAGAAATACAACGGTTATCTCACATGGATCGGCTTCGGCATCCTGCTGATCTGCGTGGCGTTTATACTCTACAATGCCTTCCGCCGCCGTTCCGCCGAGAAGTAACCTGAGACAAAAAAGTTAGGAGGAAGCCTACAGAAAGAGGGCGTATCATAATCGATTATGATACGCCCTCTTATTATGTCGGATTCGGGAAATCCGGATCGCTTAGCGGGTCACTACAATCTTTCGTCCGGCGCGGATGTAGACTCCTGCGGGGAGCTCGCGGACATCGGCTGTCGTGGCATCCTTCTTCACGCATATTCCCTGGAGGTTGAACACATCGGCCACTTCGTCGGCTTCAACCATGCTGTCGAGTCCGCTCTCTCCGATCCTGATGCTGAAGATATTGCTCAGGCCTGAGCTGCGTCCGTCGGCATAGCGGGCTGCGATCTGATAGTTGTAGGAGCCTTCGGCAAGGGCGTTGTCGGTGAAGCTTGTGGCAGAGGCCGGGAGCAGCGCGATGCTTGTGCCGTCGCGGAAGATCTCGTAGCCATCGAGTTCGACCGGACATTCGCTGCGTCGGGAGATAAACCGGAGGTCGTCGATCATAAGGACAAATCCATCTTCGGAAATGCAGTGGATGGCGAAATATTTCGCGTTGGCCGGAAGCTGAATCTCATGCAGAGTCCAGTTCTGGTCGGTGGTCACTGCCGAACCGATCGCCTTGAAGTCGACCACGTCTTTGCCGCCTTCCGAATACATCACCTCAAACTTGTCGAGCCCCTGCATGTAGTCGCCCGACTTTGCCCAGAAGGAGATAGTCTGGCCGCCGAACACTTCGGGCGAGATAAACCAGTCGTCGTTGGTGGCGGAGACGGCTTCCGTGCCATCTTCGGTGAGCTTGTAGCCCTGGAAGCAGACGAGCACTTTATTTCCGGTGCGGGGATCGAACGAATCGTAGGGGAAGAGCGAGGAGGCATAGTCGGTGACTCCGAGTTCAACAGGATTGAACACCATGAATGCCTGCGGATCGTTGGCGTTGTCGAAATAAACGCCCTGGAACCCCCAGGTGTTGTTCTGGTCGCCGTCGACGAGGGTATAGTCGCCGAAGTTTTCGATTTCGTAGCAGACATGCTCTTCGAAGGAGTCGTCGACGCGCAGGGCGTCGGGCTTGTCCCAGAAGAGAGTCACATTGTTTTCGTCGGCCTGGCCGCGGAGTTCCTTCACTTCCGAGAGCGACGGAAGCTCGACCACGGTGCTGACGGGGTCGGAGATATTGTTGGCGGCCACTTCGTCGTCGGCCCAGTCGATGCGGGCGGTGATGGAGTGGGTCTTTCCGCCCTGGTCGGCGGGATATTCCAGGCTGAAGCGGAAGGTGGCGAAGTCGTTGGGCTCGATGTCGACACCCTGGAGGCTTTCGACCACTTGGCCGTTGTCCAACAGGCTCACCGTATAGGCCGATCCGGCAGCCTTTTCAGCGCCGCGATTGGCTACGGTAGCCTTGTAGGAGCCGTTTTTGCCTGCTTCAACACGACCGTTGCCGCTGAAGGAATAGATCGCGAGATCGTTGGAGATGACGTTGGTCACGGCAAGATGGTCTACATAGATGTTCTGCTCGCAGGCGGTGATTCCGTGGAGGGCGATCATGATCCAGGGCTGCGACTTGTAGTCGTCGAGGCGGTAGGTGTATTTCAGCCATCCGGTGCCGAGATCGTCAACATAAATGGCGTCGCCGAGAGCCTCGCGCGTCCCGTCGGGGAGCACGACTTCCGGAATCATGCGGTCGAGGAAAGGTTCTCCCCACGCATCGTGTTCCTGAGTATAGTTGTGATAGAAATAGAAAGTCAGAGCCGGAGACTTGATCGATGAGATATCGAGTTTGGGCGACTGGAGCAGGCCTTCGTCGCCATTGTAGCCGTCAGTGCTGTAGACAGCCATTCCGCCGTCGTCGTCGACCGGAACGCATTGCGGAGCAGATCCTGACGCGGCAACTCCCCAGCACTGCGTTTTCCCTTTCAGTTTATAGAGCACCCAGGGAGTGGAATGAACCGAAACGTCGGCGAAGTCTTCGCTGAACTCGCCCTGATAAGGATCGCCAAACACGATATTTTCCGTTGCCACAGCTTCGCCGCTGCCGGCAGGGCTGGAGGGCACGACAACATATGCAACGAGATGCTGGTTGATATGACCGTCGAGCTGGGTGTCGGTGAAAGATGTCCCTTTGACAGCATTTCCGATGAGCTGGAGGTCATCTTCATAGCGGTAGATGGAATATGTCAGGTCATCGGAGTTGATATATCCGCCGTTGACACCCTTCGAGGGGGCTGTCCAAGTCACGACAGGCTGTCCCGAGGCGTCGGAAACGGAAGCGTCGGTCACGGGGCCGGGAACGTCCCAGCCGACATAAACGCGGGCCTCGGCCTTATGGCCGGCTTTGCCGCCGGCCGTGGCCACGACGCGATATTCCATCCATCCCGAGACTCCCTTCTCGGTCCAGGAGAGAGCCTCGCCCGGAGCCGGAGCCGGAGCCTCAAATGTTTTCACGGGATCGGTGGCGTTGCCGTGGAAGATTTCGATCTTGTCGAGCGAGGCGAGAGTTTCTCCGCCTACTGTAGCCGAAGGAGCCGTGAAGCTGATGGTGGCGGCTTCGGCGCCGTCGGCTGCGGCTGTGGCCGCGAGGTCGGTCACGGCTGCGGGAGCGTCGTCGTCGGGAACGGCGTCAACCATGATGTCGCTTACAAAAGCATACCAGCGCTTCTTGGGCGAAGTGATGTGGAAGCCGATGAAGTAGCTTCCGTTTTCCTCGGCGGTGAAGTCCTGAGTATAGACGATATGCTCTGTATGCTTGTATCCTTTCGCGGGGATGATGCTCTTCTGGGCCTCGATCGTGTTGCGGGGACCGGCTGTGACTTCGATCATCTCCTCGTTGCCGCGTGTCCAGAGAGTAAAGGTCAGACGGTATCTCTTTCCCTTTTCCACGCCCACGGGGGGAGTGATCAGCCAGTCGTCGGCATCGTGCTCCGGATGGTAGCCATAGACGGCGCAGTCGCCGTCGTCTTCGGCGTATTTGAAGTTTTTGCCGAGCATCCATCCGCCCCATTTGTAATCTTCTTCCCAGTCATTGTTGGCATCGATCACTGTGAAAAGATCGAATTCCTCCTGGCTGGAAAGCGAGAACTTGCATGGGAGCGAAGTGCCGTAGCCGAAGATGCCTGTTTCGGTGAGTGCCTGCTGGCCTTCGCGAAGACCATTCCAGGCGGTGACTCCGTAATAATAATTGTCGGCCGGGGCCTCGACGGGATCGGTGAATGAGGTTTCTGAAATCTTGTCGGCCACCACCACCTCGTCGGGATAGCGGGTCACGGTGTAGGTGAGTGCGGCGGGATCGACATAGCCGTCGTTGCGTCCGATGTTGGGAGCGGTCCAGGAGATGCGGGCCTTGTTGTCGGCCGTAGTCTCGAGCTTCAGATCGGTCACAGCCGCCGGGGCATCTTCGCCTACATAGACCGAGACAGCCTTTCGCGGGCCGGCTCCGGCGGCGTTAGAAGCGAAGGCCGTCACGGAGTGTATTCCTTCTTCGAGGGTCAGGTCGACAGAGACCGAAGACCCCGCGTCGACAGACTGAGAGTAGACCTCCGAGCCGTCGGCAAGGATGGTGAGGGAGACTTTCCCGACGAGATCCCGGCCGGAATAGGTCTTGGCCGGAACTTTCACGAGGGCGCGGCCCGAATGGCTTGCCCCCTTGAATTCGGCGGCAACGCTCTCCACGGCGGCGGGGGCATCTTCGGCCACCACAGGCTCCGGGACATAGAGCGATGTGTAAACCTCGTTCTTGCCGAAATCGAAAATCTTGTCGGCGTGTCCGGTAGCGGGATCAACCTCATAGAGGGCCGATTTGCCTCCCATGCTGATCTGCGACCAGTAAAGCTTTCCCGTGACGGGATCGAAGCCGAGGCCCTGGGTATAGTTGGCCGAGGTGCCTGTCGATCCTATCAGAGTGCAGTCGCCGGTTGACTTGTTCACCCGATAGAGCTTCGCGTCCTGGCCCTTGGAAATGGTGTAGATGTCGCCCGAGGGTGTGCAGGCTATCGCCACCATAGCCGGAATCTGCGCGATCGGGGTGACGAATCCGGAATAGACGTCGACTTCTGAAAGCGAGGGATAGAACTTGGCGGTGTAGCCTTCGGTGTCGGCCACCTTAATGGCGGCGAGGGCGTAGATCTTTCCGGTGGTGGGATCGAAAGCCATGCCGTTGGTGATCTGCGAGAGGTCGAAAGTCTCCTGTATGAAGCTCTGGATGTTTTTGGTCAGCTCCTTGGTGGCGAAATCATAGGTGCAGTAGGTGGCGAAAGAGTATCCCATCTCGTCGGTATAGATATACTGATACCAATAGATTTTGCCGTTGTTGTAGCATCCACCTCCGTTGGCCTCGTAGGGATATGAGCTGTAGACGAGCTCCGGGGCTGCATAGGCCGCATTGCTGAAAGAGTAGACGCCATATCCGGCCTGCCCCTCGGGCCAGTCGGAGGAGTCGAGGAGCATTCCGAAGAGGGTGGTGCCGTCGCCGAGCACTTTCTTGAGGCCGGCCTTCATGGCCGGGCCGGCAAACGTTCGGTCGCCGTCGGCGAGCAGCCCCGACCTGTGCATGGTCAGGGGATAGACGCCGTTGACGACGCGCGGCTGCGCCTGTCGCGTCTGCGTTTCAGTCGAAATTCTCTCAATGCGCGGGCCTCCGGGAGAAAAAATCCCCTTCTTTTGCGCCAGGGCCGGGATGACGGCCGCTGTGCCCAAAAGGCCGAGCGAGAGATAAAGTAAAGGTTTCTTCATAAGTTTAAATTTGAATACTGCTCAATATGGATCTAATTTGACAAAGATAAATAAATTATTTAAAGAAACCTAAGAAACAGAAAAAAATCCGGCAATATTCAGATGATATGCCGGATTTATAGAATAGTTATTCAGAATGAGATGGGGGAGAGGGATGCCGCAGGTTTCAGAGAGCCTTCAGCAGAGAGATTGCTTCGGCCGGTTTCGGGGCCTTGAAGACATAACTTCCGGCCACGAGGATGTCGGCTCCGGCATCGGCGAGGAGTTTGCCGGTCTCGGCGTTGACGCCGCCGTCGACTTCGATCATTGCTTTCGAACCCGTGCGGTCGATGAGAGCGCGGAGTTCGCGGACTTTGTCGACCGAATGCCTGATGAAAGGCTGGCCTCCGAAACCGGGATTGACTGACATTATCAAAACCAGGTCGAGGTCTTCCACAATGTCAACGAGGGTGCTCACGGGAGTCGCCGGGCAGATGGTCACGCCGGCCTTCATTCCGGCGTCGTGGATTGCCTGCACGGCACGATGAAGATGCACGCACGCCTCCTGATGGATATTCATGATCTCTGCTCCGAGGTCGCGCACCTGCGATACCCAGTTCTGCGGCTCGACAATCATCAGATGGACGTCGAGAGGCTTGCTGCATTTCTTTGCCACAGCCTTCATTACCGGAAAACCGAACGAGATGTTGGGCACGAACACGCCATCCATCACGTCGAGATGGAGATAGTCGGCCTCGGAAGCATTGATCATTTCGAGATCCGGTTCGAGATTGGCGAAATTTGCGGAGAGGAGAGATGGTGATACTTGCATGATGATATGATTTAAGGTGGTTATTCAGTTATTTCGTCGTCGGCATTTTTACCTTGTCGAGCATGGCGAGGAACTCCTCTTCCGAAATCATGGGAATGCCGAGCTGCGCGCATTTTTCCCGTTTTGCCGGACCCATATTCTCGCCTGCGAGCACGAACGAAGTCTTCTTGGAAATGCTTCCAGCGTTTTTACCCCCTTCGCGGGTGATGATCTCCTTGTATTCGTCGCGGCTGTGGCGGGCGAAAGTTCCGGAAATCACGATGGTCTTGCCTTCGAGGGCAGTTCCTGCCGGAGCGAGTTTGTCGGGGGAAAGCTCCATCTGCACTCCCGCTTTCTTGAGAGCCTCGATGTTGGCGGCGTTGACCGGCTCGTTGAGGAAGTCGACGATATTCTGGGCTATGACGGGGCCTATGTCGGGAGTGGCGGTGAGCTGTTCGAGGGTCATCTGCTGAAGATTTTCCATCGACTTCACCGACATGGCGAGGCGTTTGGCCGTGGTTTCCCCCACGTTCGGAATCGAGAGGGCATAGAGCAGGCGCTCGAAAGGAACGCTCTTCGACTGCTCTATTCCGGCCATGATGCGGGCGGCGGTTTTCTCGCCGATGCGTTCGAGGCGGGAGAGTTTCTCCTCGGTGAGATCATAGATCTGGCCGATGTTTTCCACAAGACCGCATGAATAGAGGAGTTCGGCGGTTTCCTCGCCGATGCCGTCGATGTTCATCATGCGGCGCGCGCAGAAATGCTCGATGCGGCCGGTGATTTGCGGCCGGCAGCCATATTTGTTGGGGCAGCACCATGCTGCTTCTCCGAAAATGCGGCGGAGGGGAGTGCCGCAGACCGGACATTTGGTCACAAACTCCACGGCCGGTGCGTCGGGAAGGCGCTGGCCGAGGTCTACGCCGGTGATCTGCGGAATAATTTCGCCTGCCTTCTCCACATAGAGATGGTCTCCCTCGTGGATATCGAGCTCGCGCATGATGTCGTCGTTATGGAGCGAGGCGCGTTTCACGATGGTTCCCGACAGGAGCACCGGTTCCAGATTCGCCACCGGGGTGACGATTCCCATTCGTCCGGTTTCGAAAGATACGAACCGCAGGGGAGTGCACGCTCTCTCGGGATTGAATTTGAAGGCCACGGCCCATCGCGGCGATTTGGCGGTGAAGCCGAGGTTGAGCTGCTGGCGCAGGGAGTCGACCTTGAAGACGAGGCCGTCGGTGGCCACGGGGAGCTCCTTGCGGTGCTCGTCCCAATAAGCGATGAACTTGTCGACATCTTCCAGAGTCTTCAGGCGGGTCATCGCTTTTGACACCTTGAAACCCCAGTGCTCGGCGGCGAGCATGTTTTCGTAATGGCTTTCTGAGGGGAGGTTGTCGCTGAGCAGATAGTAGAAGCGGGCGTCGAGATGGCGACGGGCCACTTCGCGGGGATCCTGCGTCTTGAGGGTGCCCGAGGCGGCATTGCGCGGATTGGCGAAGAGGGGTTCCTCGTTATAGGCCCTCTCCTCGTTGAGCTTTTCAAACACCTTCCATGGCATCAGGATCTCGCCTCGGATTTCGAACTCCTCGGGCCAGTCGCCGGGAAGGAGTTCGAGCGGAATGCTGCGGATGGTTTTCACGTTGGCCGTCACGTCGTCGCCCTGCGTGCCGTCGCCGCGCGTCACGGCCCGCACCATGCGGCCGTTGCGGTAGGTGATGGAGATGGAGGTGCCGTCGAATTTCATCTCTCCGACAATGTCGAACTCCTCGCCGTCGAGAGCGCGGCTCACGCGGTCGAACCAGTCGTCGACATCTTCGACTGAATAGGTGTTGGAGAGCGACATCATGGGGCGGGCATGGACCACATGCTCGAACCCCTTGGAGAGGTCAGACCCGACGCGCTGCGTAGGCGAGAGGGGATCGGCCATTTCGGGATGCTCCGCCTCCAGACGCTCGAGTTCCTTGAGAAGCATGTCGAAATCCTTGTCGCTGATTTCGGGGGCGTTCAGCACATAATAATTGTGGTTGTGACGGTTGAGCTCTCTGCGGAGCTCTTCGATTCTCTTTATGGGGTCCATGCTAAGATGATGAATTGACTTGTTGTGATATTACAGAGAATTATGCGGAGGCCGGGTCAATATTCGATATCCCAGAGGAAGAGAGCCTGCGGGGGCATCGACGTTCCGGCGGCGCAACGGTCTTTTCGTCTGATGATTTCGGCAAACTCAGCGACTGAAATCTTGCCGCGTCCCACGTCGACGAGCGTACCGACCACGGCGCGGACCATGTTGCGCAGAAAGCGGTCGGCCGAGATGGTGAACACCGCTCCAGGCACACCGAAAGAATTGCGCCACGTCTCCCAGCGGGCTTCCGACACGCGGCAGATATTAGTGCGGGCGTCGGAGTGAAGCTTGGCAAAAGATGTGAAGTCGTCGGTGGTGAGCAGCAGGGCGGCCGCTTCGTTCATCAGATCGAGGTCGAGCTTCGTCACCGTCTGCCACGACATATTTTCCAGGAAGGGGCATTTCGCGAAGGTGACGAAATATTTATATGTGCGCAGCCTGGCGTCGAAACGGGCATGCTTGTCGGGGTCGACTTCGAAGACATCCTCCACCGCTATGGCATGGCCGCAAAGCCGGTTGAGACCGGTCAGAAAACGGCGTTTGTCGGGTATGATGTAATCGGAGTCGAAGTGGGCATACATCACGCGGGCGTTGACACCGGTGTCGGTGCGGCCGGCGCCGACCACCTCCACGGGCCGGCGGCAGATTGTGGAGAGGGCCTCTTCGAGCGTCTGTTGCACGCTCGAATCGCCCGGTTGCCGCTGCCATCCGTGGAAGGGGGCTCCGTCGTAAGAGAGTTTCAGAAATCTCCGCATCAGTCGCGTTCGAGATATGTGCTGCCGTAGAGGCCCGAGCGATAATTGTTGAGGAACTGGCGTCCCTCTTCGGGAGTGATCACGCCGCGTTTCATCGACGCCGTCACCCAGGTCTCGAGGTTGCGCACGAGTTTCTTCGGATTATACTCCACATAGTCGAGCACGTCGGCAACGGCCTCGCCGTCGATCACCTGGGCGATTTCGTAACCCTCCTCGTTATTGCTCGTGGCGATATGCACGGCGTTGGTGTCGCCGAAGAGGTTGTGGAGGTCGCCGAGAATCTCCTGATATGCCCCGACAAGGAAGACCCCGAGATAATAAGGCTCGTTGGGGCGGATGTCGTGGACATTGAGGGCGTGGGAGCAACCCTGCGGCGCCACGAAACGCGAGATCTTGCCGTCGGAGTCGCAGGTGACGTCCTGGATGGTGCATTCGTGGGTCGGTTTCTCGTCGAGCCGCTGGAGCGGGATGATCGGGAACATCTGGTCGATCGCCCATGAATCGGGGAGCGACTGGAAGAGGGAGAAGTTGCAGAAATATTTTTCAGGGAGCATCCGGGCCGCCTTGCGGAGTTCTTCCGGTGGATGCTTCATGGAGCGGGTCATGTCGCGCACGTCGCGTGCCACCGACCAGAAGAGCTTCTCGATCTGGGCGCGGGTCTTGAGGTCGAGCAGCCCAAGGCTGAAACGTTCGAGGGCCTCTTCGCGGATCTGCAGAGCGTCGTGCCAGTCTTCGAACACCCGCGCGGAGTCGATCTTGTCCCAGATATTATAGAGCTCGGCAGCCAGTTCATGAGGATTTTCGCCGAGTTCCTCGTCGTCTTTCCAGATGGGGAGCTGAGTGGTCTCGAGCACCTGGATCACGAGCACCGAATGGTGGGCTGTAAGCGAGCGCCCGCTCTCGGTGATGATGTTGGGATGGGGAAGATCGTTTTTCACGCAGACGTCGACGAGGGCCGAGACGGAGTCGTTGACATATTCCTGGATCGAATAGTTCATCGAGTTTTCGCCCGATGAGGAGCGGGTGCCGTCATAATCCACGCCGAGACCGCCGCCGATGTCGACGAAGTCGAGGGAGAAGCCCATCTTCGAGAGCTGCACATAGAACTGCATCGCCTCGCGCAGGGCGTTCTTGATGCGGCGGATCTTGGTGATCTGGCTTCCGATGTGGAAATGGATAAGTTTCAGGCTTTCGGTGAGCTTGTTGCGGTTGAGATAGTCGAGGGCGTCGAGGAGTTCGGAGGAGTTGAGTCCGAACTTGCTGACGTCGCCGCCCGATTCCTCCCATTTGCCCGATCCGGAAGAGGTGAGCTTGATGCGGATTCCGATATTGGGCATTATGCCGAGGCGCTTCGCCACCTGATGGATGAGCCTGAGCTCATTGATCTTCTCCACCACCAGATATATGCGGCGCCCCATCTTCTGGGCGAGGAGGGCGAGCTCCACATAATTCTCATCTTTATAGCCGTTGCAGATGATGAGCGAGTTCTGGTGGCTGCTCACTGCGAGCACGGCGTGAAGCTCAGGCTTCGAGCCGGCCTCGAGGCCGATGTTGTATTTGTTGCCGTGGCTTACGATCTCCTCCACCACGGGACGCATCTGGTTTACCTTGATCGGATAGACAATGAAGTTTTTGGCCTTGTATTCATATTCTGCGGCCGCTTTCTTGAAGCATTCCGAGATTTTGCGGATCCTGTCGTCGAGGATATCGGGAAAGCGCAGGAGCACCGGCGCCTCCACGTCGCGCAACTGAAGCACGTCCATCACATCTTTGAGGTCGATGGGGGTGCTCCCGGGCGACGGGGTCACCTGAACGTGTCCGCGGTCGTTGATTGAAAAATATTTGAGGCCCCAGCCCGGCACGTTGTAGAGCTCGGCTGAATCTTCAATTCTCCATTTTCTCATTTCGGGTATATCTTATTTCTAAAGTTTTTCAAATATTAAAAAAACAGGCGGCGGGAGATAAGTCACTCCTCGCGGCTTCGGCCGAGGAGCTCGAGTTTCTCCACGATCACTTCCGTGACGCGGCGGCGAATCTTGAACTTGTCGTCATATTCGCGGGTCTTGAGTTTCCCTTCCACATATATTCGCGAGCCTTTCCTGATATAGCGCTCGGCGATTTCAGCGTTGTGGCCCCCCATCACGAGGCGGTGCCATTCGGTGATCTCGGCCTCCGATCCGGCGTAACGCTCGTTGGTGGCCAGCGACACGAAGGCTATGGAGCGACCTTTTTCAGGATAACGCATTTCGGGATCGTTGCCGACGTATCCCAGCAATATGACTTTGTTGACCGACATATTATCGCGTTTAAAGAGAAATTATTTTTGCCGACGTTGACTCGTAAAGGGGAGAGAAGCTCTTGTAAGGGAGTCTCTCTAATATAGAAGGAATCAGGCGTCGGAATTGTTTTCAACCGGATTGAAATCGATGGCTTTGAGGGCGAGGCCGGTGCGTTCGTGGAGGCCGAACATAAGGTTCATCACGTGGACAGCCTCGCCGGCTCCGCCTCTCATGCGGCAGTCGGCGGCCACACCGAGCGAGATCCGGCTGTCGGAAGGCTCGGGCACAGTCACCACCACCTTGTCGGTGCCGGCCACTTCGGAAACCCCGACTTTGTAGGGGACTACAAAAGAGAAATTGTGGTCGTCGTAGATGTCGTAGATTTCCATCAGATGCTCGCGGTTGACCGAGCAGTCGAACGAGATCTCCATCAGCGCGCTTCTTCGGGCATTCGATTTAGCCGGAGTAATGCTGACCGAACCGGAGAAGCTTTTCTGCACCTCGCGGAGGGCGCGTTCGATTTCGGCCTCGGTTTCCTCGATGCCATGCTTGTCGAGGATGCCGTCGGGCACCGAGACGCTGATGTCGATGTCGCCCGAGAGGAGAAGGTTGAGGGCGAGGGGGAAGAGGGCCACGAGCGCCATAGAGGCGAGCGGGGCGGGAAGGAATGCCGCCGTAGCGCCGCGCACGAGCAGCTTGCGGTTGATTTCCGGAAGACCGTAGACGACTCCGGCCGCATCCATGTCGACATCCTTCACCGGGTCGAGGCAGATGATCCTGAGGTCGGGGCGAATATGGCGCAGGCGGTTGAAATCGGCCGTCGAAATGGCGTTGTCGCAGACGAACACCACGTCGGCCCGGGAGAAATCTACGGCGTTGCTGAACGCCAGCGAAGTCTCGCCGATCAGGCCGTGATGGTGGCGGCAGACTTTGCGGCCGTCGAGCCCTTCGGCACGGGCGCCGATGAGCTCCACGTCGGGATGCATGGCGAGGATGCGGATAAGTTCTCCGGCATCGTCGCTCTGCGCTCCCAGTATGATGGTTTTAATCATTTCTGTTTTTTATAATTTCACAATCCCTTGCGACTGCCCCTAAAGAAGCAGCCAATTCAGATTCCGACAGAGAATCAGAATCTTTGCAAGATGCTCAGTAAACGGGTATCTTTCTGTCAAGCGGGAGCACTTTGGCAAGCACCGCACGGGCCTGATTGTGGGAAACTCCCTCGCGGATCACGGCAAGGATCGTGTTGCTACCGGGAATGGTTCCCAGAATTTCAGGCGAGTTGCTCATGTCGATATCGTAAGCGATCCCGGCTGCATATCCGTTGCGGGTCTTGATCACGGCGATGTTGCCGGAGAATTCAAGAGAAATGAAACCGCTGGCATAGTTGGCATGGGCTTGGACCTGGCCGCTGGCGAGAAGTTTGTCGCGAAGCGAATTGCCGTCGGGCAGAATATACATGTAGGTGCCCCGGTCGGTCGGCACTTTTGTTGTCTTGAGCATTTTGAGGTCGCGGCTCAGGGTGGCCTGCGTCACGTCGAAACCATGTTTCTTCAGTTCGACGGCCAGCTCTTCCTGGCTTCCGATGCAGTTGTTCTTGATGAGTTCCACCATCAGCTCAACTCTTTGCTTCCTATTTTTCATGATGGTATTTTGATTTCGTTTATAAGTCTTTGTTAATTTTAGCTATCAGTTTCCCTGATTTGAGCAGGGATGAAGAGAGTCAGAAGGGGAGATCCGTGTCGCCGGGATTTTCTTCGTCTGCTTTTTCAAGGCGGTCGATCTCGGCCTTGATCTTGGCCGCTCTCTCATAGTTTTCCTCTCCGGCAGCCTTTTCCATCTCCTCATAAAGGTCGTCGAGACTGAGGAAACTCAGTTCGTCGTCTTCCTCCGGTTCAGGCCGGCGATTTTTCTTAACCTTCCTGGTGGCTTTTATACCAATTTCGGGAGCTTTTGAGTCGTCGGGCTCGAAGCCGGCTTCGCTGAGCACCTTGGGAGTGGTATAAATCGGGGCGCCGACGCGGATTGCGAGTGCGATTGCGTCGGATGAGCGGGAATCTACGATATGCGTCCGGCTGCCGTCGCTGAGCACCAGTTCGGCGGCGAACACTCCGGAGTCGAGACGGTAGATCACGATTTCGCGCAGTGTGATTCCGAACTCGGAGAGAATGCTGGCCATAAGGTCGTGGGTGAGAGGCCTGGGCGTCCTCACTTCCTGAAGCTTGCATTCGATGGCCTGCGCTTCAGAATAGCCGATGATAATCGGTATTCTACGCGTGCCTCCGGCCTGCTGCAGAATCACGGCATAGACGCCTGATTCAATCTGATTATAGGTTATGCCTATGAGTTCGAGTCTTATCTTGTCCATCTTTATTTGTCGTGAGTGTCTGTTTGCTCTGTCTTGTGGTTGCGGCGGTTTTTATGGGGGAGGGAAATCATCCCCGAACCGAGGCAAATCTTGCGGTCGGGAGTATATATGATCACATACTGTCCCGGGGCAATACCTTGCACATCTTTTTCGGAGCGGACCATGCATCCGTTGCCGGAGCGAGTGATTTCGCCGTCGAAAAATTCGGGGGTGTGACGCGTTTTGAACGCAATCTTTATTGTATCTTCTCCGCTTTCGAACGGGTCGGCGGTGATCCAGTGGATTTCCTCCACAGCTATGTCGCGGCCATACTGCCGGCGGGTGTCATAGCCGTTGGAGACGTAGACGACATTGTCGCGGGTGTTCTTTTTGACCACAAACCAGGGGCCGCCGCTGAGACCGAGTCCCTTGCGCTGCCCGATTGTATAGAACCAATAGCCGCGGTGCTCGCCGATTTTCCGACCGGTCTCGATTTCAATCACCGGTCCGGGGCGGGTGCCGAGATGGCGCTCGATGAAATCGGCGTAGTTGATCTTTCCCAAGAAGCAAATTCCCTGGGAATCCTTGCGCGAGGCGTTGGGAAGTGCGGCTTCGGCCGCAATCCTTCTGACCTCGCTCTTCGGAAGATCGCCGAGGGGGAACATCAGATGGCTCAGCTGGGCGTATGAAATCTGGGCGAGGAAATCGGTCTGGTCTTTCACCGGGTCGGCGGCGGTGCCGAGCCAGTATTTGCCGTCGCGTTCGATCACCGAGGCGTAATGGCCTGTGGCCGTCTTGTCGAAATCCTTTCCCCAGCGCTCTTCGAAATAGCCGAATTTCACCAGCTTGTTGCACATCATGTCGGGATGGGGGGTGAGTCCCTCCTTCACGGCGCACAGCGTATAGGCCATCACCGAGTCCCAGTATTCCTCGTGAAGCGACACCACCTTGAGCGGCAGGTCATACTTGCGCGCTATCAGAGTGCACATTTCAATATCTTCGTCGGCCGAGCAGTCGCCCTCGCCGTTGTCGTTGCCTATCCTTATGTAGAAAAGATGCAGGTCGTGACCCTGCTTTTTCAACAGGTCGACCACAACGGCGCTGTCAACTCCGCCCGACACGAGAACCGCAATCTTCATATCCTTTTTCTTTCTTTTTCTCTTTACACCTCCTCGAGCTCCGATTCGCTCTTGTCGTCGGTGTGGATAATATGGAGCGACAGGAAATAGTCGCATGAGATCTTGCCCGGACCAACGAGGAGAATGAAGAAGTATATTCCGATGAACATCACCGGGAGATGGCCGACTTCGTCCCAGCTGATCATATAGGGAGCCTCAGTCGAGACGGAGAGGAGATAATGCTCGGCAAACATCATGGCGATCATCGGAATCGCCGCCATGAAGCGGGTGCAGAATCCGATCATGATGAAAAACGAGCAGAATATCTCGATGAAAATCATCAGGCTCAGGGTGAGCTGCGAGCTCATCTCAAGCACCGAAGGGAATGTCGGCACTATTTCATGAAATGTCATCCACTGGCGCACGCCGAATTGCATCAGCATCACGCCGACAAACATCCGCAGAAAGAGTCGTCCGAGATTGGTATAGGAATATCCGGTGGTCCAGATATAGAGTTTTTTCAGTAGTCCTAACATGGCATCCGGGTTTGGTGATAAGGAGAAAGAGTTATTGCTGTTGGCCGGTGGCGATGATTCCGGCGGCGCTCATCGCCGTTTCGACAGAAATGTTTTTGAGCGCCACTTTCCCTTCGCGGTCGATCACGTAAATGCTCGGGGTGGAACGCAGGTCGTAGAGGTCGCCGACCTCATCCGAGGCGCCGACATGCCATTTCGAAGGATAACCGGAAAGTTTTGTCTGCCAGCCCTCTTCGGGATCGACATAGATGAAGAGCACGTTGACGAGGCCGCGGTCGATAAGCGAATTGAACTTAACGTCGGTGTCCATGCGGAGCTTCGCAGAGCGGCATTCATCGCAATCGGGGTCGCCGAATTCGATCACGGTAATCACTCCGTTGGGAACGAATCGGGATGTCTTGCCGTCGGGAGTCTGATAGTCGAAAGCAGGCGGAACGGCACCGTTTTTCGTGTTCTGAAGCAGAGTGGCCTGACGCTGATAGCGGGCTTTGCGTTCCTTCTTGATTTTTTTATTTTTCAGGAGCGGGTCGATAAATTTAAGATAGAGATCGTCGCTCCACATTTCTGACCTCGGGCCATAGAGATTCTCTTCGGCGGCCTTGGCAAACTGCAGGCAGAGCACCTGATTGCCCGCAATACCGGCAATCAGTTTGTTGATTGATTTTTCAGCCGCTTCCGGAGAGCAGAATTGCAGAGGAGTGATATAGACCGACATGGCATGGTTGAGCGCATTCTGGTCGAAAGTCTTCTTGGTCTTGAAGTCGAGCTGATCCCAGAAATGCTCCACAAGATAATCCGATTTGTCCTGAAACGAAGTGATTGAATCAGGCGCCACCGGATATTCAAAAAGGGGCTGAATCACAATCTGCTGAGGCGAAGCGGCTTCCTGAGCCATGGCAACGGGAGCCGTTGCCAGCAGAGCCGCCGATATGATCAAATTGGTTCTTTTGTTCATTTTATTCTTTTACAAGAGGTTCGATCCCACGGCTCCAGGCCCTGTAGCCGGCTCCGTTGAGATGAAGGCCGTCGTTGGTATATTCTTTTTTGAGTTTTCCTGTGCCGTCTTCAAGAAATGGCCAGAGGTCGACGTAGGTGGCGCCGTTTTCCAAAGCGATAGTGCGTATGCGGCTGTTGAGCGCCACAATATCCTTCTCCTTGCCGATAAGGTTTTTATAGCGGCGGAAGGTGTTGTTGACCGGCATGATGCTCTGCACGTAGAGTTGGGTTTCGGGCGACTGCTCCCTGATTTTCTTCACGAGGCGTTCGTAGCGCTCGGCCAGGCGTTCGACCGAGATGTGATGGCTCACGTCGTTGATGCCTATGAGCAGGAAGATTTTGGCCGGTTTCCCTTTTGTCACCTGAGTGAGCCGTTTTTCCACTCCGGTGATTACGTCGGAACTGATTCCCCGGTTGAGAATGTTGGGCATTCCGAAGAGCTCGTTGAATTCCCCTCCGTCGGTGATGGAGTTGCCGAGGAAGACGATGTCGGTGGATTTCACCGGCAGAATGCTGTATAGGCTCGTTTTGCGGTCCCAGTATTCATCGGCATCTATCGGAAGAGCAACCAGGGATAGCGCCGTTCCGATTAATGTCGCCGCAAAGGGGAGACGGCATATTGTAGATTTCAAAGCTTTTGCGAAATTCATGATTTATGATATTTAAGGAGGCCATCCATGGGGCATTTGGTGATATTTCCTACGCAGAACCCCTCCTTTTCCGCCGCTGACCTGAGCATGGCGGAAAGATGGAATGCGATGCTGCCTGTGAAGTTCACGGGAAGTTTGTGAGCATCTCGATATGGGGCGAGGTTGCGGCGGAAGAATTTTGAAAATTCTTCCTCAACCATCCCGACGATATATTCATCTTCGCGGTTTTCGCCGATAAATTCGGCAAAGCGGGCGATATATTTCCCGGGGCGGTTGCCGCGATACACGTTTTCAAGCACATCGGGCATCGAGAGGGAGTATCTGTCGAAAAATTTGCTGCGGAGATTTTCCGGCATTTCTCTTTTGAAGGCATCGGAGAGAAGGCGTTTGCCGAAAGCTGTGCCGCTTCCTTCATCGCCGAGGATAAAACCGAGGGGAGGAATATTGTCGGTGATGTTTTTGCCGTCGTAAAGGCAGGAGTTGGAACCTGTGCCGAGAATGCATGCGATTCCGGGGCTGTCGCCGCAGAGGGAGCGGGCCGCACCGAGCAGGTCGCTGCAGACTTCCGCGTTTTTCGGCCCTATGACGGAGACTGCCGACTCCCGGACATTGTCGCAAGCCTTTTGGGTGGCGCAACCGGCACCGTAATAATACAGGGTGTCGATGTCTGCATCGGCGGGGAGATGGCTCAATACGTCGGCCATAACTTTGTCGAGCATAACGCGGCTTGCCAGAAGGGCGTTAATCCCCTCTGAGCGAAACAGGAGCGTGACTTCCGCGGTGCGGTCGACATACGCCCAGTCGGTCTTTGTGCTGCCGGCGTCGGCTATCAATAGCTTCATTTTGCAAATTTAATGAATTATAATTATTTATGCAAAAAATAAGCGAAAAAAATAAGAGCGCGAATCCCGGGTGGGATCCGCGCCTTATCACATGAGATTATAGTTTTAATGCAAGATTGGAATATCTGCCTGTTAAGTTTAGAAGTATCTGTAGCCGTAAGCACCGACCACGTGGGTAAGCATCGGGCACATTTCCGTGCGGAAGTCTACGAGCATATCGTTGTTGGTTACGATGACTGTGCGCAGGTTCGGGTCGTTGGAGACGTCGAGAGTCGACAGCTGGTTGTTGGCCACATTAAGTCTCTGCAGGAAGGAGAGGTTGCTGAGCGTCAGTGTCGTCAGGTCGTTCCATTCGAGGTTGACAAATGCGAGCTGGTTGGCTGCGCCGCTGATGTTGAACGCCGTCAGGTCGTTATAGGGAGCCCAGACTTCGTTGATGGCGGGGCAGTTGTTGATAGCGAGCTGCTGCATGTGGTTGTCGCTGCAGAAGAGGGTGGTAAGAGAGGGGAGGTTCTGCACGTAGAGGTTGAGAATGTGGTTGTTGCCTACGTTGAGGTTCTGGAGTTTTACGAGACCTTCGAGCATGATGCCTGAAAGTTCGTTGAACTGGGCGTAAAGGTTCTTGAGGCTCTGGCAGCCGCCGACATTGAGTTCCTGAAGACGGTTGTTGGTGGCGTTGAGTGTTTCAAGATTGAATGCGTTGGTCACGTCGAGAGCTTCGAAATAGTTGCTCGAGATGTCGAGTTTCTTCAGGAATGGAACAGCGCCGACATTGAGGTCACTGAGCATGTTGCGGTCGAGGCGAAGCACCTGAAGCTGCGGGCATGCCGAAACATTGAAACTGTTGATGGCGTTGTGGCCTGCGTCAACCTCTACAAGAGCAGGATTGTTGGCGATGGTCAGCGCCGAAATCTTATTGTGGGAAACGTTGATCTTTGTCAGCGCTGGGAATCCGGAGAGATTCAGTGTGCCGGCGAGCTTCTTTCCGCTCCAGTCGATTTCGACGATGCGGCCGTTTTCAATCTTCACGCCGTGGTCGGCTGTGATATTGTTGCCGACGATGCCGAGGGCGGCGGCGTTGCTCTTTCCGTCTTGCGATGTCTGCTGAAGGAAAGCTCCGAGGTTCTTGGCCTCGCTCTTGTTGAGCGACTGGGCCATTGTGCTGGAGATGCCCAAAAGCGCGGCCGTCATTAATAATGCAAATCTTTTCATAACTCTTAATGTTTAGTGTGTTTTACAATGTTTTTGATGTCTTAATTTTTATTGGAAGCTTTTCTGAGACCGCTTCGTGGAGAATCCGTTTCTCATTCGCTTCAATATTTTAACATTCCAGACGCAAGAAAGTTTGTAAAAATATTATTTCAGCCAATAATTGGCAAAAAAGTATAGGTTTGAGCCAAGAATGAAGTCCTGAGTCTACACTTCAATCAACCTTTTCTCGGTGTCGTTGTTGAAAAGGTAAAGGGCGATTCCCATGTCGGGAAGAGTTCTGTTGAATTTTAAAGCATATTAGCGCAGTTATGGTTATTTCAGTATTCAAAGCCGTATTGATAATAGTGATCCTCGGGGTGATGATTCTCATCCTGTTGGGGATCAATCATCTTTTTTCGGGAAATTTTGATGCCGATGAAGATGATGCGGCCGAACTGCGCAAAGATCTCGACGAGCGCAAGGATGTGATCTCCGACCAGAGCGTGTTTCATGATCTGGTGAAAGACAGCTCGAAATCAAAGCGCCGGACTACCGGCGGATTCTCGGCCAAGGCACATTAACCCCCGGAAATTATTAGATATAACCCAAAGAATTCAAGCCCTCTGAAAATGAAAACTTTTCAGAGGGCTTGAATTATATCTGAATATTCTTTCCGAGTGGATGTCAGACGTTGGCGTTGAGAGTGGGGGTAAGGGGTTCGTCGGCGCAAAGCACGGCCAGAAGATTGCCGACCATCGAGGCACGCTGCTCATTGGAGAGTTTGACGATGTTGCGGCTTTCGAGGTTGGTGAGGGCCATTTCTACCATGGAGACGGCGCCTTCGACGATTTTCTCGCGGGCGGTGATGATGGCAGATGCCTGCTGGCGGCGGAGCATGACGGCTGCGATTTCCGGAGCGTAGGCGAGGTAGTTGAGGCGTGCTTCCACAACTTCCATGCCGGCTATTGCCAGGCGTTCGTTGATTTTCTTTTCAAGAAGGTCGCTGATCTCCGGACCGCTGTCGCGAAGCGTCAGCTCGTCGGCGTCGCCTCCGTCGGTGCTGTCGTAGGCAAAATTGCCGGTCACTTCGCGAAGGGCCGCGTCGCTCTGGATGCTCACGAAGTTGGAGAGCGCCGCGTTGTTGATTCCGCCGTTGGCCCCGAGGCTCTGCGAGTCGAGATCGAACACCACTTTATACGTGTCTTTGATTTTCCACACGAGCACCATGCCGATCAGGACCGGATTGCCGATCTTGTCGTTGACCTTGATGGGCTCGATGTCCATGTTGCGGATTCGGAGCGAGAGCTTCTTGCGGCTGATGAAAGGATTGGCCCAGTAGAAACCGACCTTCTTGCAGGTGCCTTTATATTTGCCGAAGAAGATCATGACGCGGGCCATGTTCGGCTCCTGCACGAAAAAGCCGCACAAGCCGATGACAAACCAGAAAGCACCGACAAGAGCTAAAACGGCCGCCAAGGCAGGACTGTCCGTGCTCGTCGAAGCGACTCCGAAAATCAGACAGCCCAAAACTGCAATATATATGATCAAAAATAGAAATCCATTGATCGTCAGTCCTTTGTAGTCGTATTCATTCATAATGTTTAGTTTTGATTACTAATAAGTATATTCTGAAATGGTTCCGCATCCGCCCCGGGTCATGAAGCCGAAGAGGGGAGCAGCTTTTCCATGATCCAGCTGAACAGGAGCGGGGCGCCGATGATCAGCACGCAAAGCATCACGGTGGTGGAGTTTTCCGAATCTTTCGGCACTCTCAGAGTTTTCGATGCCTTGAAAATGAGATAGATGGTCCATAAGGGGAGGAACACTATCACCGGGCTCATCATCGGGAGCAGGTTGAGGAATATTTTGAAGAGGGCGAGAGTCGACATGCAGATCATCACGAATTCTTTGCCGAAATTGGTTTTAAGCACTCCGCGCGATTGTTTCGGGAGGATGAATTCCGAGAGGAGAATCGAGACAAAATATCCGAAGAAGAAAGAGATGAAGCAGGTGACGGCTCGGACCACTGCATTGTTGAGCGTCGGGTCGATACCGTTCCAAAGGATGGCGAATTCGGAAATGGCTGTCAGTGCGAGAATTGGGTAGAAGCATTTCGAGGCCACGGTTTCAGTAGCCAGACGGGCGCGTTTCAACGCTTTCCAACCCTCCACGGGATTGAACATGATGCGGAACATGAAACCCGTGACCCAAGGCTTTTTGGCGGGAACTTCAGTGCTGGCGGCCATGTTGACGCCCTCGTTATAGGGGTCGTCGTCCTCCTCCTCCTCATCGCCGGAGTCGTTCTCCTCCTCCTCGAGGTTGTCATGCCGGCAGGGATCGTTATTGTTGGTGTCATCGCTGTCGTCGGGAAGCCGATAGAGTGAATCGTTGTCGTCGTCGGGCAGCTGATATAAAGATTTTTCCATCGAATGAACTTAGGGATAGTCTTAGGATAGTAAATTAGCGCTTGCTTTTAGTTAACTCAATTTTCGGGCATCTTATTGCGGGGAGTTGGAGCGAAGAGAAGAAAAAAATCCCTGCGGCGTGACTGCCGCAGGGATTCCGGATATTGTCAGATTCAGATTACTCCGCACGGTCCTCGTTGAGCAGGCGTATCATTTCGATCGCGCTCTTGGGGATGCGTGTGCCGGGGCCGAAGATGGCGGCGACACCGGCTTTGTAGAGGAAGTCATAGTCCTGGGCGGGGATAACGCCGCCTGCAGTCACCATGATGTCCTCGCGGCCGAGTTTCTTGAGCTCTGCGATCACCTGAGGGATGAGAGTCTTGTGGCCGGCGGCCAGAGAGGAGACGCCGAGGATATGGACGTCGTTTTCCACAGCCTGACGGGCGGCTTCTGCCGGAGTCTGGAACAGCGGGCCCATGTCGACGTCGAAACCGCAGTCGGCGTAGCCGGTGGCGACAACCTTGGCGCCGCGGTCGTGGCCGTCCTGGCCCATCTTGGCAATCATGATACGCGGCTGGCGGCCTTCGCGTTTTGCGAAGTCGGCCACTGCGCGGCGGGCTTCCTCAAACTCGGGATCACCCTTTTCTTCACTTGAATACACTCCTGAAATAGTTTTGATGACGGCTTTGTAACGGCCAACCACAGCCTCGCAGGCGTCGGAAATTTCGCCGAGCGAAGCGCGGAGACCCGCAGCTTTGACAGCGAGGTCGAGAAGGTTGCCCTTCGACGGATCTTTCACAGCCTCGGTGATGTCGGCGAGAGCTTTCTTCACTGCGGCCTCGTCGCGGTTCTTGCGGAGATCCTCCAGACGGGCGCACTGCTCTTTGCGCACCTCGGTGTTGTCGACTTCGAGGATGTCGATGGGATCCTCATGGTCGAGGCGGAACTTGTTGATGCCGACGATGGTCTGTTTGCCGGAGTCGATGTGGGCCTGTGTGCGGGCAGCGGCCTCCTCGATGCGGAGTTTCGGAAGTCCGGTCTCTATGGCCTTGGCCATGCCGCCGAGTTTCTCGATCTCCTGGATGTGCTCCCAGGCGCGGTGGGCGATCTCGTTGGTGAGCGATTCCACATAGTAGCTGCCGCCCCAGGGATCCACCTGCTTGCAGACGTAGGTCTCTTCCTGGATGTAGATCTGTGTGTTGCGGGCGATGCGGGCCGAGAAGTCGGTCGGCAGGGCGATTGCCTCGTCGAGGGCGTTGGTGTGGAGCGACTGGGTGTGGCCGAGGACTGCTCCCATGGCCTCAACGCAGGTGCGGCCCACGTTGTTGAAAGGATCCTGCTCGGTGAGCGACCAGCCGGATGTCTGGCAGTGGGTGCGCAGTGCGAGCGATTTCGGATTTTTCGGGTTGAACTGCTTCACGATCTTTGCCCAGAGCATACGGGCGGCGCGCATCTTGGCGATTTCCATGAAATAGTTCATGGAGATGCCCCAGAAGAAGGAGAGGCGCGGAGCGAAGGAGTCGATGTTCATGCCTGCGTTGACACCGGCGCGGAGATATTCCAGACCGTCGGCCAGGGTGTAGGCCAGCTCGATGTCGGCTGTTGCGCCGGCCTCCTGCATGTGATAGCCGGAGATGGAGATCGAGTTGAACTTGGGCATGTTTTTCGACGTATATTCGAAGATGTCGGCGATGATCTTCATGGAGAATGCCGGCGGGTAGATATACGTGTTGCGGACCATGAACTCCTTGAGGATATCGTTCTGGATGGTTCCGGCCATCTCTTCAAGAGAAGCGCCCTGTTCCAGACCGGCGTTGATGTAGAAAGCGAGCACGGGGAGCACAGCGCCGTTCATCGTCATCGACACCGACATCTTGTTGAGGGGAATTCCGTCGAAAAGCACCTTCATGTCTTCGATCGAGCAGATCGACACGCCGGCTTTGCCGACGTCGCCGACAACGCGCTCGTGGTCGGCGTCATAACCGCGGTGAGTCGGAAGGTCGAACGCCACCGAAAGACCCTTCTGGCCGGAAGCGAGGTTGCGGCGGTAGAAAGCGTTGGATTCTGCTGCCGTGGAGAATCCGGCATACTGGCGGATTGTCCAGGGGCGCATAGGATACATGGCGCTGTACGGGCCGCGGAGGAACGGGGGAAGACCTGCCACATAGTCGAGGTGTTCCATTCCTTCGAGGTCGGTTTTCGTATAGATCGGTTTCACCGGGATGAGCTCGGCGGTGAGCCACTCCTCACCCTCAACCGGCTTGTGGCCTTCGGGAGCCACTATCTTTGTAATATCGATTTCTTTAAAATTCGGTCTCATGATACGGGATTATTTGAGGAGTTTAGCGTTAAAATCAACCAGAGTGTCGAGCACGTTGCATTTCACGTGGATGAAGCTCTCAATGCCCTGGGCCTTGAGGTCGTCCATGCATTTGGGAGCGCCGGCCACAACGAAGAGGGCGCGTCCGGCGAGTTCCTTGAAGGCTTCGGGAGCGAAGTCGGCATATTCGTCGTCGCTCGAGCAGAGCACCACCACGTCGGCTTTTTTCTCCATGGCGGCGTCGATGCCCTCTTTCACGGTCTCGAATCCGATATTGTCGATAATCTCATATCCGGCGCAACCGAAGAAGTTTGCGCTGAACTGGGCGCGGGCGAGGCGCATAGCGAGGTTCCCGATCGTGAGCATGAACACTTTCGGACGGTTGGCGGCGCGCTCGGTGTCGAGGCGGAGCTGTTCGAACTGGCTTGCAGCGCGGGCGAAGTCGAGGCTTGCCACTGCGCCGTCGGCCACTTCCTCCTCTTTGCAGCCGCAACCGCAGCCGCAGGCGTCTTTCACCTTGTCGAGCTCCATCTCGTTGAAGTTCGGGAACTGGTTGGTGCCGAGGAGCGACTCTTTGCGACGGGCCACGTCGAGATGGCGCTTGACGCCGCTTTCGTTGACCTTGCCCTGGAGCTCACCGCTCTTGAGCATGGCATAGAATCCCCCTTTTTCCTCAATTTCGTTGAAGATTCCCCAAGCCACTTTGGCGATGGAAGCTGTGAGGGTCTCGATATAATAAGAACCGCCGGCGGGGTCAACCACCTTGTTGAGGTGAGACTCGTCGCGGAGAAGGAGCTGCTGGTTGCGCGCGATTCTCTCGCTGAATTCGTCGGGACGCTTGTAGCATTCGTCGAAGGGGAGGGTCTCGATGGAGTTGACTCCGGCGAGAGCGGCGCTCATGGTTTCGGTCATTGAGCGGAGCAGGTTGACGTGAGAGTCGTAAAGCGTCTGGTTGAAACGGCTTGTCACGGCGTGAACCCACATCTTGCAGGCGCAGTCGCAGGCGGGATTGTAGGCTTTCACGATTTCGGCCCAGAGCATGCGGGCGGCGCGGAATTTCGCGAGCTCCATGAAATAGTTGGAGCTGATGCCCATGTTGAATTTCACGCGGCATGCCACCTCTTCCGGTTTCAGACCGGCTTCGGTCATCATGTCGAGCCATTCTGCGCCCCATGCGAGAGCGTAGCCGAGTTCCTGAGTGATATATGCGCCGGCGTTGTTGAACATCTTGCTGTCGACAACGAAGCAGCGGAGTCCGGGCACTTCCTTCACAGCGTCATAGAGAGCCTTGCCCTCTGCGGCGGCATCTTTGGGGAAGGGGAGTCCGTGACGGAGCAGACGCTTGAACGGATTATAGTCGATCGAACCGCGGAAATCAGCTGCGGCGCCGGCTGCGTTGATGAGGCCGACGAGCTCTTTGGCTACTTCCACTGCGTGGCCGGGGCAGCATTCGATGCTGACTTCGACTTTCTTGAGGTCGATGTCTTTGAGAACGACTGCGAGATCTTTCGGATCCATCTTCCTGCACATCTTGATGCCGAGCGATTCAACGCCGCGGTTGAGGATATGCTTTGCGTGGTCGTTCATCTCTTCGGGGGTGTCGCCGATCACCTGCTGACGGATGAGCCAGTCATTGTTGTCGCGGGTGCCGCGAAGATAGGGGAATTCGCCCGGAAGAGTGTCGAGCGCCGGGAGTCCGGCCAGATCCTCTCTGCGATAGAAGGGCTGCACGTTGAAGCCTTCATTGGTGCGCCACACTAACTTGCGGTCAAAATCAGCACCTTTTAAGTCGACATTGATCTTTTCGCGCCATTCCTCTGTGGAGACGGGCGGGAACATGTCGAACAATCTTTCTTTCTGTTCTGCCATTTTAGCGTATTTTTGGTATTAGCTATTAATTCAGATTTGTAGTTTAGATTTTGTTCGTTTATGGTATCAGATTGCTCAGAGGCCAACTTGTCGTTGCATGAAGTTGAGTCAATCTTTCAATTCTGTCGGGATATTATGAACTCCGAAGATCTGGAAACTGAGATGTTATCAATCGCCGATCTCCGGCATATCGCTATTGCAAAGTTATCTAATATTTTCGGATTAAAAAACTTTTAAGTCCAAAATCTTCGCATAAAAGATTTCTCCGGGACGCTCCGGAGGAATCTTTCTGCTTTTTTATATGGAATTGAGGCCGGCGACGCTATGTTGCGAGGGTAGAGAAGGCTAAATCTCGAGCCTCTTGTCGCGGCATCTCATCACTTTGGCGGGGAAATCCTCCACCATCTGCAGATTGTGGGTGGCCATTACGATGGCCGTTCCTTTTTCGGCGAGTTCATGAAGGAGCGACACGATGTGATATCCGGTGCGCGGATCGAGGTTCCCCGTCGGTTCGTCGGCGAGGATAAGTTTGGGAGAGTTGAGCAGCGCGCGGGCGATGACCACCCGTTGCTGCTCGCCGCCGCTGAGCTCGTGGGGCATCTTGTAGGCTTTGTTTTCCATCTCCACGGCTTTGAGCACTTCGTGGATGCGGTCTTCGATTTCCGATTTGTTTTTCCAGCCTGTGGCCTGGAGCACAAATCGTAGGTTGGCGGCCGCAGAGCGTTCGGAAAGCAGCTGGAAATCCTGAAAGACTATGCCGATTTTGCGCCGCAGATAAGGCACGTCTTTCTTGCGGAGAGTCAGAAGATCGAAGCCGAGCACGTCGGCTTTCTCTCCGGCCGGAATCGCCACGTCGGCATACATCGTCTTCATCAGCGAACTCTTTCCGCTGCCGACCCTTCCGACAAGATATCTGAATTCGCCTTCCTCCACGCTGAAGGTCACGTCTTTGAGCACCGTGCGTTCGGCGCGGTCCACCTGCACTCCCCTGTAGTCTATGATTGTTGCCATTTATTCAAAGAGTTTTGCGAAGAGGTCTGACACGCGGGCCACTTCGACTATCTCGATTTTATATTTTTCCTTCACTCCCTTAAGGTTTCCTTTCGGGATATAGATAGTGGTGAAGCCGAGTTTTTCAGCCTCGGCCACACGCTGCTCCATTCTGGTGACGGTGCGAATCTCGCCCGAGAGTCCGACTTCGCCGGCGAAAGCCACCCGCTTCGGAATCGTCAGGTCGAAATTCGACGACATCACGGCCACAATGACAGCCATGTCGATTGCCGGGTCGACCACTTTCAGCCCTCCGGCGATATTGAGAAACACATCCTTCTGTCCGAGTTTGAATCGGGCTCTTTTCTCAAGCACGGCCAGGAGCATGTTTAGCCGCCGCTGGTCGAAGCCTGTCACGGCGCGCTGCGGAGTGCCGTAGGCCGCCGACGAGACAAGCGCCTGCACTTCCACCAGGAAAGGCCGCTGCCCTTCGACTGTGACTCCGATGGCTATGCCGCTCATCTCCTCCTCCCGATTGTCGGAGAGAAGCATTTCCGACGGATTCTTCACTTCGCGCAGTCCGTGCTGCACCATTTCGTAGATTCCGATCTCGCTGGTCGAGCCGAAGCGGTTTTTTATCGAGCGGAGAATCCGGTAGAGATATTGGCGGTCGCCTTCGAACTGGAGCACCGTGTCGACGATATGCTCGAGCACCTTCGGGCCGGCGATCGAACCCTCCTTATTAATATGGCCGACAAGGATCACCGGCACTCCGCTCTCCTTGGCGTAGCGAAGCAGTGAGGCAGCGCATTCGCGCACCTGCGAAACGCTTCCTGCGGCCGACTCGATGTCGGGAGACTGGATTGTTTGTATAGAATCGACAACCACAATCTCCGGTTTCACATTCTCAATCTGCGAGAATATTGCGTCGAGATCGGTTTCGGTGAGGATATAAGTGTTGTCGGAAACTTTCCCGAGCCTGTCGGCGCGGAGCCGGAGCTGCGAGGCGCTCTCCTCGCCTGAAATATATAGGATGCGCCTTTGCCTGATCGAGAGGATGTTTTGCAGAAGCAGGGTGGATTTCCCGATTCCGGGTTCGCCGCCGATAAGCGTAAGGCTTCCGGCCACGAGACCGCCGCCGAGCACGCGGTTGAGTTCTCCGGAAGGCATGCGGATGCGCAGCTCATCGGAGACTTCGATTTCCGAGAGCTTCACCGGGCGGGAGCTTTTCACCAGACTGCGTCGTCCTCCCTTAGCTTTGGGAGCCACTTTTTCTTCCACCATCGTGTTCCATTCTCCACAGCCGGGGCACTGGCCAAGCCATTTCGGCGACTCATAGCCGCAACTGCTGCAGAAGAACACGCTTTTTCCGCCGCTTTTCGCCATGCTTATTTGCCGTTTTTGATAAGATAATTGGCGGCTGCTTTCACGTTGGCTATCACGCTTCGCGACGAGTAGGTGGCTCCGCTCACAGCGTCGACCTTAGCCTTTGATGCCTGCTTGAGGGTCATGCCGTTCCAGCGGCGCAGAAGACCGGAGTCGGTCACCTTCTTGAAATATGTCGGCGACTCCTTGTTGGGAAGCGCGGTGACTTTCACAATTTTCCCTTTCTTCACGGTCACCTCGAGGGGCACGGGGCCTCGGAAGCCTTTTACCGGGCAGAGACCTGTGGTGTTGACCACGCGGCTGCCGTCGGAGAGCTTGGTCACTTTGGGAGCCGGATCCGTGCCGGAGACGGGAAATATGGCGAAGGCGCAAAGAATAAGCGCCGGAATCAGCTTGCTTGTTTTCATCATAATACCCTGCAAAAGTAATAAAAAAATCCAAAAAATGGAGAGTGCAGGGCACTCTCCATCTTTTTTTACTGAATATCTTTGAGCTTTGCTCCTGCCGATCAATGCAGGTTGGGGTTGAGCTCGTTCCATTTCTCTACCGGGGGAAGGATGCCCATGGAGATGATTTCGTCGCGCATCTTGCAGAGGTGCTTGTAGCTTGCCTCGAGGGCGGCGAGCTCCTCTTTTGTGCCGGTGAAGGGCTTTGTGTAAACACCGTCGCTTGTGACGCGAGAAGGCATTGCCATCATCACGTGGTTGAAGCGGTCGGAATCAGCGTAGCATCCAACGGGATAGTCGAATTCTTCGCCGCCCATGGCAGCCTCGCACATTTTTACAGAGAGGTAAGCCGGGCTCTGGAAGGAGCTGCGGCGACGGAGCTCGATGATCTTGGCACCGCCCTGCGTAACTTCCTTCTGCATAGCCTGCCATTCCTCCATCGAAAGGCCTTTGCCGTTGCATAAGGCTTTGCCTTCGATGATGTCGGTGAGCTTGATGCCGTCGATAGTGGTCGGAGTGGAGAAGACAGCCATCTTCTCGCCGTGACCGCCATAAGTGTAGGCGTTCTTGATGAGGCTCTGGCTGATGCCGAAGTGCTGGGCGAGAGCTTCTTTCAGACGAGTGGAGTCGAGGGCTGCGAGTGTGGCCACCTGGTTGGGCTTCAGACCGCTGTGGATCAGGGCAACGAGACCCGTGATGTCGGCGGGGTTGAAGATGACGATGAGGAATTTTGCGTCGGGGCAGTATTTCTTGATGTTCTGTCCGAGCTCCTCAGCCACTTTGGAGTTGCCAGCGAGGAGGTCTTCGCGAGTCATGCCTTCCTTGCGGGGAGCGCCGCCCGAAGAGATGATGTATTTAGCATCTTTGAAAGCCTCGGCGGGATCTGTAGTGCTTGTGATTTTAGCCTCGTCGAAGCCGCACTGGCGCATTTCCTTTGCCACGCCTTCGGCGCTGAACACGTCGTAGAGGCAAACGTTGGAAGAAAGACCGAGCATGAGGGCTGTCTGAGCCATGTTGGAACCGATCATTCCGGCGGCTCCGACAATAAGAAGTTTTTCGTCGGTTAAGAAATTCATAGCTTTTCTAAAATATTTGGGTTGTCAAATTTGATTTGATGATTTTTTCGTGTTTTTATGGTTTTTATGGCCTTATAGGCTGAGCGAATTTCCGTTTTGCCTAAGGCTTCGTATCTATATTACGACGCCGGGCGCCCGGTTGTTCATTTCAACTGCAAATATAACAAAAACTCCCGTCACCAGCAAATTTATCGCCGCTTACCTTCCAACATGTGTAAATTCGGCGATGTTTTTGTTATGGTTATAGATGCGGGTTTCGCGCTTTTTCGTTAATTTTGCATTCGCTAATGAGCGAAACCCACTTTCCCCGCGATATTGACAACGGCGGAAAAACTCATAATTTGCAGAAATGAAAGCTGATCAGGTAAATATAAAGAATAAAAGGGCTCGGTTTGACTATGACATCACCGATACCTATGTGGCCGGCATCGTATTGACCGGTACGGAGATCAAGTCTATCCGCGACGGAAAGGCTTCGCTCGTCGATACCTATTGCATCGTCGAGAACGGCGAGGTATGGGTGAAGGGAATGAACATATCCGAATATTTCTACGGTTCATATAATAATCATGTGGCGCGACGCGACCGTAAGCTTCTTCTCAACCGCAAGGAGATTCAGAAGATAGCCAAGGCTGCGGAAGATCCGGGTTATACGATCGTGCCGATGAGGGTCTTCATCAACGAGCGCGGACTTGCCAAGATGATGATAGGTGTGGGTCGGGGAAAGAAACAGTATGACAAGCGACAGTCGATCCGTGAGCGTGAGGATAAACGCTCGATCGACAGAATGTTCAAGAAATAACGGGGACTGAGATGCAAGATAAGATCCGCAGTCTGGAACTGTTGGCACCTGCTGCCGACAAGGATGTGGCGCGTGAGGCGATTCTTCATGGCGCCGATGCCGTATATATGGGCGGCCCGTCGCACGGTGCACGCCGCAAGGCATCCAATTCAATCGAGGATATCCGCTCCACTGTGGAGTTTGCGCATCGCTATCGCGCCCGGGTATATGTCACGGTAAACACTCTCGTCTATGAGAATGAATTAAAGGATGTGGAGAATCTCGTCTGGGATCTTTATCGCGCTGGCGTTGATGCGTTGATTGTGCAGGATATGTCACTTCTGCGCATGAAACTTCCGCCGATAGCGCTGCATGCCAGTACGCAGTGCGACACGCACACGCCGCAGAAGGCCCGTTTTCTGGAGGATGTCGGTTTTTCGCAGATTGTTCTTGCGCGAGAACTTTCGCTTGATGAAATCAGGGAAGTGTGCGGGGCGGTGACCGTACCGGTGGAATGTTTTGTCCACGGAGCATTGTGCGTGAGCTATTCCGGCCGGTGCGGGGCGAGTCAGATGTCACTCGGTCGTTCGGCCAATCGTGGCGAGTGTGCGCAGATGTGCCGTCTTCCCTATACGCTTGTTAACGGCGAGGGGAAAGTGATTGAACGCGATAAATACCTTCTTTCGTTGCGCGATTTCAAAGCCTTAGCATTTCTCGAGGAGATGATCGAGGCGGGTGTGTCATCGTTCAAGATTGAGGGACGCCTTAAGGATGCCGCCTATGTTAAGAATGTGACGGCAGCCTATCGCAGGAGAATCGATGAGGTGATCGCTGCGAATCCCGGCAAATACCGCCGTTCATCTTTCGGAGAGAGCGAGATCAGTTTCACCCCCTGCTTATCGAAAAGTTTCAACAGAGGTTTTACGGATTATTTCCTGCATGGGCGCCGGCCGGTGAGCATGGCGTCGCTTCTCACACCGAAGTCGATGGGTGAGGAGATTGAGAATGTCGGTGAACTGAACAATGGCGACGGGATCAGTTTCTTCAACGATCGGGGTGAGTATGAGGGAGTAGGGGTGAATCGCGTGTCTAACGGTCGCATAATCAGCTCACGCCGTTTCTCGCTACCCAAAGGAGTGACAATTCACCGCACGTTCGACCGCCGCTGGCAGACGCTTATGGCCGGCGACACGGCCGTCCGCACCATAGCTGTTGATATAGAGATCGATGAGACGGGAGTTACGGCGCACGATGAACGGGATGTGGAGGTGCGTTTGCCGCTTGATGTCGAAAAGATGGAGGCTAAAAAGAGATTGAATCCCGAACCGATATTTGCGAAACTTGGTAATACAGTTTATCGTCTCCGCAGTTTTGAAAATAATCTGAATGTGGATACGTTTATCCCTGCCTCGCAACTCACGGCACTCCGCCGCCGGCTTATTGAAGCACTTGACGAGGCGAACGAGGCGACGTATCCGTTCGACCGCCGTCGCAGTGAACAACTCGATGCGAAATATCCTCAGAGTAGGCTTGACCAGCGTGACAATGTCGCCAATTCATTGGCAGAGAGTTTCTATCGCGACCACGGCGTAACTTCTATACCGAAGGCATTGGAGGTTGATCCCTCCGGCAAATCCCTACGAGAAACTGATAAAACTGTTTCCGGAGTGAAGAAAGAAGGAACCAGGGAAGAAGTTGTTGAAGGTAAATGTATTGATGAAGAGGAGATTAGAAGAGATGGCGCTGGGAGAGTAGGGGATAAACGTGCGGTTAATAAGCGAGATTCGGAGTTTGTAGAGGTAATGACAACGCGCTATTGCATGCGCCGGGAACTCGGCGTTTGTCTGCGAGATCCGAAAGTCAGTCAGGAGCGTAGGAAACGTTACAGCCAACCGCTCACCATAACAACAGGCCCACATAGATTTCAGCTCGATTTTGATTGCGCCCGTTGCGAAATGCGAGTCCTAAAACCAACAAAATAGCCGGTACGCCTGCAGGGCGCACCGGCAAATCAAGTCCGCTGTATGAATGGATCGTATATGCTGTATGGATGCACGGCTCGTGCGCCCGCGGTGCAAGGGGCGCAATACATTGCGCCTGGGCAGACCATCCAAACATAACGCGCGTAAAATAAACAACTTAATCCCTATATGAAATAAAAAAACGGCGCCGAGGCGCCGTTGTTTTATTTCATATAGATTGGGCGGCAGGAGCTATCCGACCGCCCAGGATTTGGGTGAATTAAATTGCGAGCTTTTTGGCGAGCTTGCCCTGGCGGATGATGTAGAGGCCGGAGGGGAGGTTGCGGACGTCTCTGCCTAACAACATTCCCTGCATATTGTAGACTTCTACAGGGGCGTTGAAGTCGATCTCGCCGTTACCATTATCTTTCTTGCTGTCGCTTATGATCGACTCCACGGCTGACTCGCCGCCGTTGACTTTTACTTCGTGCGCAGGTCCTTCGTAATAGAGAGTTTCGGCGATGATGTTGCAGGAGTATTGCAAGCCACCCTCTTCCTCAGGATCAACGTCAGCCGGGCCGCGGTGGATGGTCACAAGGCCATTGTGGTCTACCGTGGCGACATCCGGATTCGTTGACCGCCAGAAGATATACGGCAGGCTGACATACTCCGGAACCAGTTTGGCTTCGAGCTGGAACGTGTCACCGGCGTTCCCTTCAATCTCCTCTGTGTTGATCTCCATATCCGTCGGTTCGATCATTTTAAAGTAATTCTCAAAATTAGACCAGTCATCAGGCCACGGTTCTTCTCTGCCACATTCCCAGTCTTTGTAATATTTTTTATAAGCTGATATTGTGGACCGTCCCTGGAGATAAAGGTCTGAATGTTCGACGTCTCCCAACGCCCATTTATCCATATCAGGCGGGGTTTGGGCGGTGATATAATATTCTGGTAGCCGGTCTACGTCGAACGCACTACTCTCAATTTTTTTTACGTTCGAACCCATGATGACCTTATCGATATCCCACGATAAAGACTCGTCAATGGGGTGACTGTTGGCAAATGCCAACTCTCCAATTTCCTCCACGGCCGGAGGCAGGACAACTTCCTTAAGTTTTACACAGTTAAGAAAAGAGCCCCACCCTATAGTACGAACCGAACTGCCTAATGTCACCGATTCCAGATTTCTGCAATCGTTGAATCCACATACAATTTCGACTGAGTTCGGAATAACAACCGATGTCAGGCTTGTGCAGTTCATAAATGCGCTAATATATATTGCCTTAAGTCTGTCAGGAAAAGTGACTGACTTCAGATTGACGCAGTCACTGAAAGCACCTCCCTGTATAGTATCGAGACTTTCCGGAAATCTGAACTGTTCAATGTTCGTGCACCCCCTGAATGCACATCCACCTATGACACGAAGCGAATCGTTGGCGTCAATGTTTGAAAGCATTGTACATCCTTCGAATGCACCGTAACCGATAGTGGAACTGTCTATCTTAACCGATTCAAGGCCTGTGCAATCATGGAATATATATTTCCCGAATGTTTCCACAGATTCAGGAATAGTAACCGATGTCAGGCTCACGCATTTTTCAAAGGCGCTCTCGCCAATCTCATGAATAGTATTGCCAAGCGTTAGGGATGCCAAGTTATTACAGCCTGAAAAAGCTTCTTTGCCTATAGTCTGAATAGAGTTCCCAAGAGTCAGAGATGTCAAATTATTACAGTCTGAAAAAGCTCCTTCTCCAATCTCCTGAATAGAGTTCCCAAGAGTCAGAGATGTCAATTCACTGCAGCCCGAAAAAGCTTCTTTGCCGATAGTCTGAACTGAGTTCCCGATTATAACAGTGCTGAGATTGCTACAATGCCAAAATGCAGATTCTCCAATTTTTTGAAAAGTTTCATACACATCTTCCGAGCCGATAGTTACCGATTCAAGATTACTCAATTCAAAAGCGGCTTCATCGATAGTCAGGACTGAACTTGGGATGATGACCGATTTCAGACTTTTGGTGTAATAAAAGGCATATTTGCCAATAGCTGTAACTGAATTAGGTATGGTAACCGACGTAAGGTCGCTTTTTCGAAATGAACAGTAGCCGATTGCAATGACTGTATATTCAGTGTCTCCATTTTTAGCTTTTTCGGGAATTATCAGTTCCCCGCTGATATTTTGGCTTTCGTCAGAATAGCCATATGCTTTTGTTCTGCAAGTTTTTGCATCTTCATCAAGGATGGTATACGTCACCGTCTGGCCTTCATATTCATAAGTAAAGTCAGTAAAGTCGCGGGATGTGCCGGTTGTTGCAATCAGCATCCCAAGAGCAATAAGGATCAGTTTCTTCATAATCATTGGTTTTATGTATCTACACAAAAATAGTGTTTAATCGATCTAAAATCAACGTGAGAGGTGAAAAAATGCATTGAAATTAGCACATTTAATAATATTTAACATAGCACTGCAAGGATTCCGCAGTCATTCCTGTTAACTTTGCATCGTCAATAAAAAATATTGAACACTCAACAAACTTAAAATTTAATCATTTTGCAAGAAGATTTAAAACCAACCACTTATTTCCTGCCAGGGAATGCTAACCCGACTGGATCCTCGTTTCCAGTTATTGCTTATAACAACTTTGTCTTTTTCAAAGACAGCAATTCAGGGACGACTGCTGACGAGGGTCGAGACGAGGTAGACGACATTTTGACCACAATTAAGAACTGCGGTTTCAATGCCACCATTTGGAGCCCTGAGGAGATCAACGGAACTTACTGGGAAAACCTGATCACGAAGTACTACAACAAGGCAAGCGGTAATCAACTGCCGACAATTCTGGAGATCCCGGATATCGCGCCAGTCGTGACCCAGAAGCTCGTTCAGATCAGTGGAGGGGCACTCTCTCTTGGAGGCAGGCCTACTGGTCCTATGTTCGGGCCTGAACCCATGCATTACGACAACCCGACATCTGAAGAATATGCCGAGATTCTCAACCGCGACGCCGGTAATGCCAACCTATGGGGATATCTCCTTAAGAATAAGCCAAAGTTTGCCAACTGGGGCTATGACTTTGTCACCATGCCCACAGGTATGCAAGATCTGCAGGAAGCCTACAGGATATTCATGCAGAACAATAACGCGCATGTGGCCTTCTTCAATCTTGCAGCGGAGAGAACAGCAGAGAATATCGGAGATGAATTAACTGCTCCCGATTTAGGAAAAAACGATAGAGAACGATATGAACTCTACCTGAGCGAGATACAGGAAAAGTTCACTCCTCAGCTGATGTCAGTTGATCTGAGTCCTATAATTGCAGCAGGCGACGACCCTACAAATAGGATCAAATGGGATTATTACTTTACTCTTGAGGCCATCGGCAACGTTTCAAAGGTTACAAAAGTGCCGTTCTGGCTCAATATCCTTTGCAGCCAATATACCGTTTATGATGTAACTGAGCAGGATGGGACAGATGACAGCAGCTCGACGCCCGTAGTTAAGGAGAAATATCCTGTAGTTACTGAAGGGATGCTTCGTTATCAGGCTCTGACGGCCATCGCTCACGGAATTCAGGGACTTGTGTTCGGAAGTTATGCCCCGTTCACTGACGAGTATAACGAGTCAAATGAATTGATAAAGGAATTTGGAATCGCACCGGTTGACCGCAACGGCCATACCACAATAGTGTGGAGAAGGTGCAGGGCCGTGATTCCGGAAATCAAGGCATTCGGACAAAAGCTTCTCGGCTTCCACTTCAACAAAGCCATGCATGTATACGGGCCTGCCTTAAACAAAATCTACTATCCTAATGCGCAGGTGGTTAACGTTTTTTTTAAACTAACAAATAGATTTGTCGGAAAGTGTGGCTGTGTAATTGGTGCTTCTTCCGATGCAGAAAATGGGAAGGGGTTTGTAATTACAGATCTAAGCAAAAAAACCGGAGAGAATACAGAAGAACATTATGTTGCGGTTGTCAGCCATGATTTCGAAAATGGGCAGAAAATCCGTCTTACACTCTCGCCATCTTTGAGAATGACCGTTATAGAATACGATAAGGATAACGGAATTCTTAAAGAAACACGTATCTTGCCTAATAGCGGTGGGGCAAGTACCGCCTCAGGTATACCCATTACGACGACGCTGAAACCTGGCGGCATGCTTCTGATCAAATATAATTGATCGGAGATTGCACTCAAACGTGAAGCTTTTTAAAAGAAGACACTATTACATATATAAAAACAAACGAAAATAAAAGAATATATTATGAGCAATCTCAATATACCAAGATTTCCTGCCTACACAAACCCGACAGGAAATGAATACCCCGTGATCGCATATAACATTCACCTCTTTAAGAAGAAAGGAGACCCTGAGGATTCAAAGAAACCATCTTCAGAGGCAAAAACCGATGTGGATGAGTTTCTTAGCAACATCAAGGAATGTGGTTTCAATGGAACCATCTGGACTCCGGCAAACATTACGGAAGAGTATTATATAAATTTGATAAGCTATTATTATCAATCTTCAGCGGCCCTCGGATTACGCACCACACTGAATATTGCTAACAGTATGCCCAGAGTATGTCAGAAAACTAAAGTGGTAGATCCGGTAACTAATAAGACTATTCCTGTAGACGGGATCTCCTTTGGCAGTCCAAAAGGTCTAAACATGGAAGAATATGCAAAAATTCTTAATCTGAATGCGGATGAAAAGAATCTCTGGGGATACAAGATAATGGATGAGCCGGGATTTGATTCATGGGCTCACATAGTAGCACCTCCAGGAACATGCGATCTCCCTGAAGCCTACCGCACATATCTTAAGAATCCCAACGGGCACGTTGCAATGGTTACTCTTGTAGTGGCAACATCTGCAACTTATTTAGGCCAGAAGATGCACGACGCGTCACCGACTCACAGGGTAAGATATGAGAATTACCTTGAGGCAATTCGGAAAAAGTTGTCTCCCAAGGCACTGTCGATGGACATCTATCCTGTTATTGCCAAGATGCCGAAATCGACAACATTTTACATCAAATATGATTATTACAGTTTGCTGGAAGTCATCGGAGAGTTCTCGAGTAAACATGACATTCCCTGCTGGCTGTATATTTTGAGCAACCAACATAGTTTTTATGAGAACTCTGAAACCGCGATATCTCTGAGAGCCACTTATCCCTATATTACCGAGGGATTGCTGAGGTTTCAGGCCATGACCGCATTGGCTTACGGCTTTCAGGGCATTGTTTTCTGGACATACGGTTTGCCTAAAGGCCCTGCTAATTATTCAGAGTTATACGGCAATTTGGACGCCCCCCTCGATGCAGCCGGCAAGCCAACGAAAGTATGGTATTATTGCCAGTCGGTGAATACTGAAATCAAAGAGTTCGGAGCTTATTTCTTAGGAACTAAATTTCAGAAGGCACTACATGTATATGGAGCAGTTGACAATGTAATCGAAACAAACGGCTCCGAATTCCCGGAAACGACAAATTTCGAGAAAAAAGAAGAGGGCAATTCGGAAGGCAATTCGGAAGGCGATTGCATCACTGCCGAGTGCATCACTAAAGCCACGGCAAAAGGAAAGGGCTTTGTTATCACATATCTTACCAAAGACAATGAAAAGTACGCTGCCATTGTCAGCCATGATTACGAAGATCCTCAGGATATCGAGCTTACCATACCGTCCGCTTACAATCCGGTCATTTATAAGTATGACTTCAAGTATCAGAAAGGCTCCGAATATTACTATGATAGCAAGGAATTTACAGGACCGGTAAGTCTTGAGGCGAATTCCGGGACAGATGTGGTAATAAAGGAAACACTGCCGCCCGGCGGATTGCTCCTTATTAAATACACAGACTGATTCATAGCATTAGCTTAGAACTTGCATCCTCAAGTTACTTGATTTAAAGGGAACGCATCAATCGTCGATTAGCGATGGTTGATGCGTTCTGTCTTGTTCCGCTTCTATTCTTTTTTCTTCGCGCAAACAACGGCAAGACTAATAAATCATCAAGGACTGTTTCTAAACATTCAAGCCCAATCAAAAAGAAGTAAAGAACGGTGCCTCGGCGCCGTCCTTTATTTTGGAGTTGGGGATTTAAATTATTTATTTTATGCAACTTATGTATGACCGGCCTGTCTGGGCGCAATGTATTGCGCCCCTTCTGCTGGCCAGACGGACGGACGCGCGAGTCGCAGCGGTCATGCTGGCGGGGTTTAGGGAGTTTGGGTGGCTGCGGTGTCGGTGGGGATGGAGTCGGTGGGGTGGGTTTTGGAAAGCTTGCGAAGGAGGGTGTCACGCAGATTGATGAATTTCATTGTCATCATGGTAAGCGTGTCGTTTTCCCCTTCCGAGATTTTCAGTGCCGCCTCCGGAGAGTATTCAGCATTTACTTTGGTGATGTCGTTGTCCAACGCCTTGTCGAGTCTCAATACCGTTGCTGAATCGCGCGCTTGCTTGAGACTGTCGGTGTAATGCTTTAGCAGCGTGAGACTGCGGGTATATAGCTCCCTGCTCTCAACCCTGATATCCTGACTGTTGTCCTTCCGGCACGATGTCAGCGAGAAAACTATCGCCATTATCAGACCGGCAGGCAGTATGGTCAATACGTTTATTTTCATGTTTGTGTAGTTGATGCGTTGTGTGAATCAGCTTATTATATACAGTTGCGGCAACTTAATACGTTTAATCGCACAACTTAAGGTATGCAGTTGCGGCAATCTATGATGTAAGGTTGCCGCAACTTGTGTTGAATAGCTTCTAAAGTTTTAGCTTCGGACGGAGAAAATGTCCGGTGTACGACTTCTCGCAGGCAGCTACCTCTTCCGGCGTGCCCTGAGCTACAACTTCGCCACCGGCATCTCCACCCTCCGGACCGATATCGATCACCCAGTCGGCCGACTTTATCACATCCATGTTATGCTCGATGATGATCACCGTACTGCCGTTGTCAATCAGACGGTTGAGCGATTTGAGAAGCACCGAGATGTCATGGAAATGCAGACCGGTGGTCGGTTCGTCGAAGATATAGATCTTTCCTTCGCGCGACTCCTGCGAGAGATAGAAGGCAAGTTTCACGCGCTGGTTCTCGCCGCCCGAAAGCGTCGACGACGACTGTCCGAGCTTTATATATCCGAGGCCTACGTCGTGAAGCGGATGCAGGCGGGATATGATGCGTCGTTCGGAGGCTCCCGGTTTCCCTTCGGAAAGAAACTCGATGGCCTGGTCGACGGTCATGTCGAGAAAATCGAAAATGTTCTTGCCGCGATATTCCACGTCGAGCACCTCCTGTTTGAACCTCTTGCCGTGGCATGCTTCGCATTCCACCTCTATGTCGGCCATGAACTGCATGGGGATTGTGATTTTTCCTTCACCCTTGCATTCCTCGCACCTTCCACCGTCGGTGTTGAAAGAGAAATAGGATGGGGAGAATCCCATCTGCTTGGAAAGCTGCTGCTCGGCGTAAAGTTTGCGGATCTCGTCGTAGGCCTTCAGATAGGTGGCGGGGTTGCTTCTCGATGATGTGCCGATAGGATTCTGGTCGACAAATTCCACCGATTTCACCGCATCTTTATCGAAGAGAATGTCGAGATGGGCGCCGGGAGCATCCCCTCCTTCGCCTATCTTGCGCATGAGTCCCTTGTAGAGAATCTCCTTGACGAGCGTTGATTTTCCCGAACCGCTGACGCCGCTGACCACCGTCATCACGCCCAGCGGGAATCGCACGTCGATATCCTTGAGATTATTTTCCGACGCACCCTTCACCTCCACGAATTTCTTCCAGGGGCGACGGCGCTTCGGGATTTCAATCTCGCGTCGGCCGCGCAGATAGTCGAGCGTATACGATTTCGTGGGTTTGTCTGATTCGAGTAGTTGACGGAGGTTTCCGTGTTCCATTACTTCTCCTCCGAGGCGGCCGGCGTCGGGACCGATGTCGACTATCTCGTCGGCGGCGAGCATGATTTCCTCGTCATGCTCCACCACCACGACCGTGTTCCCTATTTCCTGGAGATTGCGTAGCACTCCGATGAGCTTTTCCGTGTCGCGCGAATGAAGGCCGATGCTCGGTTCGTCGAGGATATATAATGAGCCGACGAGCGAACTTCCGAGCGAAGTTGCCAGATTGATGCGCTGGCTCTCGCCTCCCGAAAGGGTGGATGAAAGCCTGTCGAGCGTGAGATATCCGAGGCCGACGTCGATGAGAAACCTGAGCCTCTGCCTTATCTCGGTGAGAAGGCGTTCGGCTACCCGGGCGTCGTGGTCGCCGAGTCGGAGGTCGTTGAAAAATTCCGACAGTTTAGTGACCGGCATTTTCACAAGCTGGGTGATGCTGTGGCCGCCGATTTTGACATATTCCACGTCGGGGCGCAACCTCGATCCGTGGCACTCCGGGCATGTGGTCTTTCCCCGGTAGCGCGCCTTCATCACTCTGTATTGCAGCTTGTCGAGCCGCATGTCGAGCCAGCGGAAAAATCCGTCGATCCCCTCCCACATCGAGTTGCCATGCCATAGGAAATCAAGCTGAGAGGGTGTGAGTTTGTTATAGGGAGTGTGGATGGGGAAATTGAAGCGGGGAGCGAGGTGGATGAGACGTTTTTTCCATTCGCTCATTTTTTCGCCGTTCCAGCAGCGCACGGCGTTCTGGTAGACCGACAGCGATTTATTGGGCACCACCAGATCCTCGCTCACGCCCAGCACCTTCCCGAATCCTTCGCAGCGAGGGCAGGCGCCATAAGGATTGTTGAAGTTGAACATCAGGTCGCTGGGCTCGCGGAATTCTATTCCGTCGGCGGTGAATTTTTTCGAAAACAGATGCTCATGCACCCCGTCGGCGCCCCATACTTTTACGATGGCCTCGTCGTGGCCTTCGAAATATGCGGTTTCGATTGAATCGGTGAGACGTGAGATTTCATCTTTGTCGGAGGATACGGCAAGACGGTCGATAAGCAGGCGGTAACCGTCGGGGGCAGCCGGTGCTCCCGAGGCAACCAGGTCGGCGATTTCGATGAACTCGCCATCCTTTTCCAGTCGGGAATAACCCTCTTTGGTATATATGTCGAGTTGCTGGGCGAAATCGCGACCTTCGGGAAGGCGGATGTCGATGAGCACCGCGAGGCGCGTTCCCTCGGGATAGGAGCGGACGCTTTTCACAATATCCTCGATGCCATGTTTGCGCACCTCCTGACCCGACACCGGGGAAAAGGTGTGGCCTGCGCGTGCAAAAAGCATGCGCAGATAATCATATATTTCGGTGGCGGTGCCGACAGTGCTTCGCGGATTGCGGGTGTTGACTTTCTGCTCCACGGCAATAGCGGGAGGAAGCCCTTTAATGTAGTCGCATTCCGGTTTCGACATTCTGCCGAGAAACTGGCGGGCGTAAGCGGAGAGTGACTCGACATAGCGGCGTTGTCCTTCGGCATAGAGTGTGTCGAAAGCGAGAGAAGATTTTCCCGAGCCGCTCACACCTGTGATCACGATGAAGCGGTCGAGCGGCAGGTCAAGGTCGATATTCTTGAGATTGTTGACTCTTGCCCCTTTTATGCTGATTTTCCTATTATTTATGCTTGTTTTCCTATTATCCTTATCCATTACCTGATTCATAGCAAATTCCGTTCCAATCCCGTCGGATACCTTCGTGAGAAGGTTATCCATGCCTTAAAAACGTAAAACATGCCGCTATCTGTTTAGATAGAGTTTGATATTTGTGGAAAATGTGGAATTCGCAGTCTGTTGTGGCATTGATTATTCTTGTGGCTCTTTGAGGTCACGTATAAAATGTCTAAATTTGCGAAATAATCACGTAGATTACATTCCAGAAATTGATATGAGTACGATAAAATCTGCAAGAGAACTTAAATTCTATATAGCAGCCGACATGATGATGAACGTGGGAAAGTTTAAATGGTCCTGGAAAGACCGACTTAAAAATATTGTGGCTCCACCTTACATCATGAGGTATCTCAGATCGATGAGGTATTTACAATATTTGAATGATAACAGGAGTAGTTCGCCATTATGGTTTTGTCAGTTCTTATATTATCGTGTCAGATATAGAAAACTTGGATTTAAACTTGGTTTTTGTATTGATTATAGATCGCTCGGCTATGGAGTCGGAATTCCGCACCACGGCACTATTGTAGTTGGACGAAGCAGTGAAATTGGCAATTATGCGGTATTACATACGTCAATATGCGTTACAGGGACTAATCACAGAATAGGGAATGCCGCGTATATTTCCACAGGAACCAAAATTATATCTACAATAAAAACCGGTGATAACATTACTTTTGGAGCTAACTCTGTAGTCAACAAAGATTTCCCGGGTGATTGCATGGTGGCCGGAGTTCCTGCGAAAATAATCAAACCTTCGTTACCATGGTATGTCCGCGACGGACAAATGTTTTCCGAGAGAGTTGATTCTGTAGAAAAATTGAAGGCCGAAATGTTAGGTGTAGAATAATCAGTGATTTTGTTTTTTTGTCAAGAGTGAATAGACTGTGGCCGAGATCTTCGCTATTACTTTTGATGCCTCCTCTTCATTCCCTTTGAAATCTTTAACGAAGACGGCCAATGTATAGCTTATGCCTTCTGGCGTCACGATATGGGCAACATCGTTGTGGGCTGCAAGCACGCCGTTTGCATCTCTATAACCTGAGCCTGTCTTGTGAGCGATAACAATTCCCTGTCGGTCGAGCAAAGGGGCTGCGATGCGGTCTTTGCCGGTGGAACATTGTTTCAATGTCTTGATGATGAATGACTGCTTGGAGGAATTAAGCAGCGAGTCGGCAAACAGTCTGTTCATCAGCGAGGCCGCTCCGAGAGGAGAGGTGTAGTTTTCGTAAGCCTTGTCATGGTCGGCTTTCATCTCTTCTTCCGAAAATGCTATTTTAAAACTGTTTCGTGGAATAATTTTGGCGATGAATTTATCTGTCCGGTCAACGCTCACCAAATTCTTGAACATGAAATTGCTCGCGTTGTTGTCGCTGGAGATAAGCGTATATTTTAGCAAATCCCTTACCGTTAATGATATCGAAGAATCGGGATGATCTTTCAGCATCGGACTCCATGTATCCGGGTCAAGCTCAGTCCGGTCAATTGTGACCACAGAATCGAGAGAAATTCCTCTGCGGTCAAAATCGTCGCAAATGGCCAACCCCTGATGAAGTTTGAACACGCTCATCATCGGGTAAACGCTCCGGTTGTTGACCACGATCGTATCTGTATTGTTAACGATCAGTGCAACCCCGACTTCTCCTGGAGCGCCGGCAGCAATAGCTGAAATCGAGTCGGATAAAAGTTGGGTGTTATGTTGAGTATTGATTGTGACATTGAACTCGGATGCTCTTTTGAAAGACATCGAATTCGACTGCAATGAGGAGAAAAGGAAGAATATTCCAATAATAATAAAGATAATATAAGAAGCTTTCCTGATCTTAATCATAATATTCGTAATAGTTTGGCAGAAAAACTGAGATATAGTTTGCCAACAGAGTGCAAATTTACAAATTAATTGCGTTTTAACCGGGATGAATGGGACAAGAATGCGGAAGATTGATTAAATTTGCGGGTTGTTTGATTTTCATTAGTAATGGATTTGATCGTTATATTGCTGGTCGGGATTTTGGGGATTGCCGCAGGCGTGGCGATAGGAATTGTTGCCGGGCGCCGCAAGAGCGTCGAGGCGCAGACGCGATGCAAAATTCTGGAGGCGCGGCTGGCCGACAAGGAGGCTGACTTCACGAACAGAATGGCGGAGAAAGATGAGAGTTTCCGTCGCATCCTCTCGGAGAAAGAGGAGGCCCATCGCGCCTACGACGCGCAGATAAGGAAAAACAGTGCGGATGCTCTTGAAGAGATGCAGAAACGTTTTGACGAGACTGTGGCCAAAATGCAGGAGCAGCTAAAAAACAGCACTGCCGACCTGCTCAAGCAGCGTCAGCATGAATTCGAAGAGTCGAGCAAAGCCGACATCAGCCGGATAGTGCAGCCTCTGGAGCAGACCATCGACGGCATGAAGAAGGCTGTGGCCGACAACACCGTGCGCCATGCCGAACTGGGGAGCCAGCTCTCGGCCAACATCGAGCATCTGCTGAAGCAGAGCGAAGCCGCGCGGCTTAGCGCCGAACGTCTCTCGAACGCCCTGCGGAGCAGCAACAACGTGCAGGGAATGTGGGGCGAGACCGTGCTCACGAATCTTCTGGAGTCGCAGGGACTGCAGGAGGGAGTGCATTTCGACACCCAGGGCTGGATTGTCGACGAGAAGGGTCAGCGAGTCATTTCAGACGAAGGGCATAAGCTAAAACCCGACGTGATCCTTCATCTCGACCGTCACCGCGACGTGATCATCGACGCCAAGGTCTCGCTTGCCGCTTATCTCGATTATGTCAACGCCACCTCCGAAGAAGAGCGCGAACGAGCTCTTAAGGCGCATGTGCAGAGCCTGCGCCAGCAGGTGGAAATCCTCGCGAAGAAAGATTACTCATCATACGTGCAGCCGCCCCGCACGAGCGTTGGATACGTGATAATGTTCGTGCCCAATACGCATGCCCTATACGCCGCCACACTCCGTGACCCTTCGCTCTGGCGTAACGCCATGGAGAAGCGCGTCTATATCGCCGACGAGCAGACCCTCTATGCCGCCCTGAAGATTATCGACATGACATGGAGCCAGATCGTGCAGGCCGAAAACCATGAGAAAGTTTACGCATTGGCCAACGAGATGCTTAGCCGCGTCCGCCAGTTTATGGAGAAATATGTGGCCATCGGCAGCGCGATCGAAAACGCTTCCAGGCAGTATGATGCCGGAATGAAGAAACTCTCCGAAGGCGGCCAGAGCATACCCGGCACATGCAACAAACTAATAAAATTGGGGGCAAGACAGGAAAAGGGCAAAAAAGTGCCTGATTCTCTTTTGGGATTTGCAGACCCGGAAGAGGATGAATCTGCTGCCACCACCACAGATGCCGAAATTATCCCGTTGCCGGAGGAGGAATCCTGACCGAGATAATCGTTATCTCTTTAAGACGTTGTCTCTTTTGGTATAACATAAAGATATGAGAATCACTATCGCGGGTGCCGGACGCGTTGGCACCCATCTGGCCAAATATCTCTCCGGTGAGCATCAGGACATCACAGTCGTGGATGAAGATCCCGCGAAGCTCGCTGCGCTCGATTCGGATTTCAACCTCCTGACAGTCGAAGGGAATCCGATGAGCTTTTCTGCCCTCCGCGAGGCCAACGCGGCCAAAGCCGACCTCTTTATCGCCGTCACGCCCGTGTCGGCGGAGAATATCGTCGCCTGCGCCACAGCTCATTCGATGGGGGCAAAGCGCACCGTGGCGCGCGTGGACCGCTACGATTATATCGACCGTGCGAATGCGGAAGTGATGCGCCGCATGGGTGTCGACACGGCGGTCTTCCCGGAATTTCTTGCCGGAAAGAGAATACTGAGCGCCCTGGAGCATTCATGGAGCTCCGAATGGTATGAGTTTTATCGCGGCGAGATTATCATGGTCGGAGTCAGGGTAGACACCGACGCTCCGATAGTCGGTCACGAACTGAAGGATTATATCAGCGAGAAGGGATTTCATGTATCGGCCGTGAGAAGGAATCACGCCTCGCTGATACCGCGCGGCGATTTCCGCGCCGAAGCCGGCGATATGCTTTTCATCACTACCACTCGCTGCAATATCGGGCAGGTAAGGGAAGAAGCCGGAAAGGTGGACCATCCGGTAAGAAAAGTTATTATTGCCGGTGGAAATCTGATGGCGGAGCTCACGGCCCGTCACGGCGCCTCCCGGTTCAGCTTCACGATAATAGAGAAAGATCCGGAGCGTTGCCGGCAACTTGCCCGCAGTTGTCCTCACGCCGCAGTTGTCTGCGGAGATGCCGGCGACAACGACGTGCTGCTCGAAGCCGGTTTTGCGATGGCCGATGCTTTCGTGGCTCTGTCGGACGGTGCGGCGGGGAACATAATCGCCTGCATCACGGCCTCCGAGGGTGGTGTTACCAAGACAATCGCCGAGATTGAGCGGGAGCAATATATCCCGAAGGCCGAAGCTTTCGGAATCGGTACGATAATCAACAAGCAGTTGATAGCCTCCAACACTATCTTCCAGTTGATGATCGACGCCGATTCCTCCTCGTCGAAATGTCTGGCTCTGCCGGATGCCGACGTGGCGCGGATGACAGTCCGCGAAGACTCCTTTCTGACCTCGGCGCCGGTGAAAGATCTCCGTTTGCCGCCGGAGCTGACGTTTGCAGGAATGATACGCGGCGGCAAAGGGTTTCTCGTCGTCGGCGGCACGCGTTTCGAGCCTGGCGACCAGGTGCTCGTGTTCTGCCTTTCGGGCGCGCTTCACAAGGTGGAGAAACTGTTCAATCGTTAAGGATTCGATTATAAAGAGCGAAGGTGAAGATGAAGATGAAGAAGAGTTATCTGAAGAAGAATTTTTTTGCCGGTAGCGACTCACTTCTGGTGCGAGCTGCCATGCCGGCTATCAATCTCCCAAATGTATTCTATAACTTAGGATCTCTTCTTTTTGTCGAGTCGCTCTTTATGCTGATTCCGCTGTCGGTGTGTATCATTCTTGGTGAGAGCGACTGGAAAGCGTTTGCGGTCGGCGCCGGCGTAACTGCCTGTTGCGCGTTTCTTCTGAAGTTTCTCACCAAGGGGAGGAATCCCCGCTTCGGCCGCCGCGACGGCTGTCTGCTGACCGCTCTGGTGTGGGTGGCCTTTTCCGCGCTTGGAATGATACCATTTCTGATCTGCGCCACTCCGCTCAATGTCAGCGAGGGATTCTTCGAGGCGATGTCGGGCTTCACCACAACGGGTGCAACCGTGATACGCGACGTGGAGCGGTGCAGCCATGGCATCCTGCTCTGGCGCGGATTGACACAATGGCTTGGCGGCCTGGGGATAGTGCTCTTCACCATCGCCATCATTCCGTCGCTCAACAGCACCGGCGGACTGTCGATGTTCAACGCCGAGGTGTCGGGAATCACCCACGACAAACTCGGATCGCGCATAGCCGACACGGCCAAGATTCTCTGGGGACTCTATCTCGCATTGACGATGGTGCTTGTCGGACTTCTCTGGGCCGGACCGATGTCGCTTTTCGACGCAGTCTGTCATGCTCTCTCCACAATCTCTACCGGCGGATACTCCACTCATTCCGACGGAATCGCAGGATATGGTTCGGCTTATCTGAAGATCGTGCTGACGATTTTCATGTTTATCGCCGGCGTGAATTTCTCGCTGTTGTATGCCACATTCCGCGGCCACTGGCGGTCGCTTACTCGCAACGACGTGTTTCGCGCCTATCTGCTCTTTATCCTTCTGAATTTCCTGGTAGTGGCGCCGACGATACTTCTTCGCGGGCATTACGACGGGTGGCAGAGCATAACGGTCGACCCGTTGTTTCACATAGTTTCTGCGATTACATCGACCGGGCTCGGCGCCGGGAATTTCGAAGCGTGGGGCCCGCTGGTGGTGGTGCTGACAATCATCATGATGTATGTCGGCGCGTGCGCGGGGTCCACTACCGGTGGCGCGAAAATAGACCGCATACTCTATCTGCTGAAGAGTTTCCGCGTGGAGGTGAAACGCGCCATACGTCCCCGCTCCGTGCTGCCGGTAAGCGTCAACGGCCAGTATGTCTCCGAGGAAAAGGGCCACGAGATAGTGGCCTTCCTCATGATCTTCACCGCACTGACGGTGTTTGGCGGACTGGTGCTATCGGCCATGGAATTTCCTGTTGGGGATTCCTTCTTCGCCGCCTTCTCCTGCGCGGCCAACAATGGGCTGGGCGCCGGCATGACCGGCATTTCCGGCTCCTATGATTTCCTGCCGGATGCCGGGAAATGGGTTATGTCGTTTCTGATGCTCGCCGGGCGTCTCGAAGTCTTCACCGTGATAATCATCTTCACCCCCTCCTTTTGGAAAAAATAAGACTCTTTCCGGCCAATATGGCGAAGCCGGCTTCTACATCATCTCTTTGCGAAACCAGTGGAGGAAAACAGTGTCGGCAATCCGGGTTCCTTCCTTGCCTTTGCTGATGAGTTCTTTGTCGAGAAGTGATTTTCGAAGTCTCGCCACGTTGGATTTCGAGCCGAGAGGATATCGGGAGTCGGGTTCGTTGGCGGTGAAGCCTGACTTTTGGCCTGAGGCCAGCCTCCGGAGGAAGTTAAGCTGATAGCTTGTCAGATTTTCCGTCTGCTGTATGAAGAAACTCTCGCATTGTTCCATCATGGCTTCGACACCCCGGATGAACGTCTCTTCATCAACTTCCGATTCAGTCACAGAGAGCACATTCCAGGCAAGTTGCTGAACGTATGATGAATAGTTTCCCACATATTCGCATATTCTGCGGGCATAATAGGCGGAAATCTTTTTGCCGTATTTTTCAAACCTTCCGCAGATGTAGGATATCCAGTATTCAGTCGGAATGCATCCCAGATTCATCATCTCGCCAAACATATAGAACGGCATCCGCCTGTTCTGGAAAATCGTTTCCATAAGATGCTTCTTGCTGCCGAACAGACAGTAGGAGACACGGGTCTGATGTTGCCAGACGCCGCGCAATCTCTTCTGCACGTCGAGGCTATGGGGAAACTCGCCTATTTGCTGGAATTCGTCGATGCAGACCACTATGTTGATATCTTTCTCCTTCGCGATGATTTCAGGCAGCGCCAGAATTTCTTCGGGACTGTATTGTTGAGGCGTAATTCCGAGAGAGATTGAAAATTCAGAGTCGATACTTCCAAAAGAGACCTTTGGTGAAATTCGCTCAAGAAATTTTCTGACATTATCGAGCACTATGCTAATATGGTTCGATGTCGTTTTTAGAATTGCCGAAGCAAAGCGGTTGTAGAAGTCATATTCGCTCCGGCAATCATAAATATCAAGATAGACAATTTTAATCTTGGGGTTGTCAATTTCTGAGATAGCCTTTTTCACCAGCGAGGTTTTGCCCATGCGGCGCGGAGAAATCAATGTGACATTGATGCCGTTCTCAAAATTGATTTTCAGTCTTTGGGTTTCTTTAACGCGGTCGGTGAAGTTTACTCCCTCCACCGACATGCCGTAGACAAAAGGTTTTTCCATAGAATCAGCCCTGAATTAATGAATTATAATGGCAAAATTAATAAAAAATCAAGAGTTCACAAACTTGTGGACCACAAACTTGTGAACTCTGCATATTACCGCAAAAGCGCCACTACAAGGGTTTTCTTTGAATCTGTATAGAACTAATGACTTAAAGACCGGATGTATTCGGTTGGGGTCATGCCGGTTTCTTTTTTGAACATCCTGCTCAGGTGGGCGGGATATTCAAAACCAAGTTTATAGGCAGCCTCGGCAACCGACAGGCCCGAGGCAAGCTCGTTTTTGATCAGGCGGATAATAAACCCGCGTATATGACGGCCGGCGCTCTCACCGGTCATCTTTTTTATAAGGTCGCTGAAATAATTGACCGACATGCAGAGACGGTCTGCACATACGCTCACAGTCGGCAGACCGTTTGACATCTGGAGTTCTTCCTCGAAATATTCTTTGAGGAAGCTGTCGAATTTTGAGAGTATGTCGTTGTTGGAAATCTTTCTCGTGAGGAATTGGCGGTTGTAGAAGCGCTGACAATACTTGAGAAGCAACGAGAGATAACTGACTAAAATGTCATTCTGAACTTCATCCCCGGTATTCTCTGTTTCCGACTTGATTCTTTTGAGGATAGAAACAACTATTTCACGCTCCTTCTCATTCATGTGAAGGGCTTCGTTAACACTGTAGTTAAAGAATGAATAGTTGCTGATCTCTTTTTCGAGCGGAGTGCCATGAATAAGATCGGGATGGAAGAGCAACGCCCAACCACCGATCGGAACCTTGTCGCCGTTCTCTTCCTTGCCGCCGATCTGACCCGGCGAGACGCAAATAAGAGATCCATCCTTATAATCATATTTGCCACAACCGTAAGTAGGGATATTCAGTTAATGGCGGTGCCGGAGGTCAGCTAAAGTCGCTCAGGCAG